>NZ_JAZGQL010000001.1:0-566260 GCF_036421995.1 Plantactinospora veratri | reverse complement strand
GGGTTGGGAACACCCCGCCGCGGGGGCACGGGGCCTTTTGTCGTCACCGTCGGTCGTCGTCGGTCGATAACGATCGACCCACGACGGCCCGGTGACGACGACCGACCCGACTCCCTGCGGCACCGCCTGGCCCCCGACCTGGGCTTAGGGCGGCTACCAGGCCACCCGGACCACGATGCCTGATCCGCCCGGAAGGGTAGTTCCGGGTCACCCGGCCGAGTTTCGAGACAAAGTTTCAGATATCCGGACAAGCCTCTCGTAATACCGTCGGTTACACGCCATGCGGAGGGGAACGGTCCCTCCTCGATGCTGGCGTACCCGATCGAGAGGATGCGGACCATGCACGACCTTTCTCGTCGCGACCTGCTCAAGGCGACGGCGGCCGTCGGCGCCGGGGCGGTCGTGCTCCCGGGCGTCATGGCCGGGGGCACTCCGAGCCACGCCAACGACGGCTCGGGTACGTCCTTCGAAACGAAGAGCACGCCCGCGCAACTCACCGGCCGCATCGTCCGTCCCGAGGACCCCGGATACGCCGAGGCGAGCCTCGGCTGGGACGAGCTTTTCGTCCGCTATCCGCTGGTCATCGTCTTCGCCCAGGAGACCCAGGACGTGGTCAACGCCCTCACCTGGGCGCGACAGAACGACGTCGCGCTGCGGATACGGAGTGGCCGGCACAGCCTTGAGGGCTGGTCCAACGTGGACAACGGCATCGTGATCGACGTGAGCGAGCTCAAGTCGACCCGGATCGACACCGCGAACCGCACCGCGACAGTCGGCGCCGGCCTCAACCAGTTGGAGGCGGTGACCGCGCTGGGGCAGCAGGACCTCGCGGTGACGACCGGGACCGAGGGAAGTGTCGGCCTCTCCGGCGCCACCCTCGGCGGCGGCTTCGGCTTCCTCACCCGCTACCTCGGCATGGCCTGCGACAACCTGATCGGAGCGGAGATCGTCATCGCTTCGGGGGCCGACGGCGCGAAGGCGATCGAGGTGGACCGGAGGCACAATCCGGACCTGCTCTGGGCGCTGCGTGGAGCGGGCAACGGCAACTTCGGGATCGTCACCTCGCTCACATACAAGGTGACTCCGCTGAGGCGGGTGGCATACCTACAGGCGACCTGGGAGGGCCTCGACGACCTGCACGGGGTCTTCGACACCTGGCAGCGCACGGCACCGCTCGCCGACTTCCGCCTCGGAACGCAGCTCGAAATCCACAAATCCCAGATCCTGCTGTTCGGGGTGCTCACCGAAGGGTCGGATGCCGGGGTGAAGGCGCTGCTGGAACCGGTCCTCTCGGTCGGCAACCCCGAGGTCAGCGTGCAGATCGGGGGCTGGGGCGAGATATACACCGCGTTCCAGATACCGACCGAGGACGAACCGGCCAACTGGAAGTTCTTCTCGCAGTTCACCTCCGAACCGTTCCCGACAGAGGCGATCAGCATCATCCGGGCGTTCATGGAGAACGCACCGTCCGACGACAGCAACTTCTTCACCCAGGCCTTCGGCACGGGGGCGCAGAGGACCGCACCGCCCGGCGGTTCGGCGTTCCCGCACCGCGACGCGCTCTTCTACTCCGAGCCCGGCGTCGGCTGGGGTACCCGTGGAGAGCCGGACAGCGGCGACGCCACCACCCCGGTCGCGCAGACCTGGATCGCCGAGTTCAGCCAGGCACTGCGCCCCTACGTGCGCGGCGCCTACGTCAACGTGCCGAACATCGGGATGTCGGAGTGGGAGACCGCCTACTGGGGGTCCAACTTCGACCGGCTGCGCAGGATCAAGGGCAAGTACGACCCCTACAACGTCTTCCAGTACGAGCAGAGCATCCCACCCGCGACCTGCTGAACTACTCGAAGAACTCGGCACCCGACGGGTCCATGCCCGGGCTGCTTCCTGGCTGGATGCCGCCGGTCAGACCCAACTCCGCCGGCCACCACCATGGTCGGTGGTCGGTGTGGCGCCAGGGACGACGACAGCCTGCCCGGCAGCCTGCCCCGGGTCGTCGCCGCGACACCAGGGCAGAAAGCCGAGCTGTGGATGACCCGCCGCCCTGTGCACAAGCCCCTGAACACGCACTCCCGGTGCTAGGCACCCGCTTCGCTAGCGCCTCTGACCGGCCGGGACTCCTCAGCTCTCGGTGGCGAGCGCCTGCTCCAGGCGTACCTCGGCCTGGGCTTCGGCGCGGGCGATCGAGCCGGTGGGTAGCGCCGCGACCACCGCGGCGGCCGCCACCGCCAGCCCGGCGAAGATGAAGGCCCACGGTACGCCGACCTGGTCGGCCAGTACCCCGGCCACGGCGCCGCCGGCAGCGCTGGCCCCGACCGCCACGGTGACCACCCAGGTGTACGACTCGTTCAGCATGCTCACCGGGGAGATCCGGCCGACCATGGTGTTCTCCACGGTCAGCGCGGGAGCGATGGTGGCCCCGCCGAACACCAGTGCCACGCCGAGCGCGATCGGGCTGGGCATCACCGCGAAGACCACGAAGGTGGCGGCGAGCAGGCCGAGGAGCTGCCCGAACTGGCGGGCGGCGTTCCGGGCCGGCTTGCGGGTGCCGAACCAGAGGCCGCCGAGCGCGCTGCCCGTCCCCCACATCGCCAGCAGCACTCCGGCGACGCTCTCCGCGTTGGCCGGGTCGTGCGCGGAGGCGTACGCCGGCACTGCCACCCCGGCGGCGCCGAACGCGATGCCGAGGCCGGCGACGCAGAAGAGCAGCGCCGGGAAGCCGCCGACCCGCAGCGGGCCGAGTCCCTTGGCGTGGCTGTCCCGGGGGTGTGGCCGCCAGCCGCGCATCACCCGGCCGAGCGCCACCGTCATCGTGCCGACCAGGGTCACCACGGCTGCCCCGAGCAGCGCTGCCGCCGCGTCGGCCAGCAGTACGAAGGCGGCGACCAGCAGCGGGCCGACCACGAAGACCACCTCGAAGAGGGTGGTCTCGGCGGCGAGCGCGGTGTTGCGCAGGGCGTACCGGCCGGAGGCGGGGTCGGTGAGGTCGTTCCAGGCGCCCCGGATCGCGGCGGTCAGCGGCGGGTACGTCGCGCCGGCCACCGCCGAGGCGGTGAAGATCAGTGCGAGCGCGTCCGAGCCGGCGCGGCTGGCGAGCAGCAGCCCGACCAGCGCCACCGGGTGGGCCACGGCGGTGACCAGCAGTACCGGGCTCGGCCCGACCCGGTCGGCGATCCGGCCGGCGACCGGGCTGAGCGCCGCACCGGCGAGCGCGTACACCCCGCCGGCCACGGCGGCCAGGGAGTACCGGTCGGTGACCTGCTCGACGACGAGCAGCAGCGCCAGCGGGGTCATGCCGATGCCGAGCCGGCCGACTATGCCGGCGATCAACAGCATCGGCGCGCCGGGAATGCGCCACACTCCCAGGTACTGCCGCAGCGCGGTCACGGGTCAGAACCCCCTCGGGTCGTCGCAGGTAGGTCGTCGCAGCTAACGACTGGTCGTCGCAGGTAACGACTGGAAGACGTTCCGACACTAACGCGACCGACCGACGCGATGAACCCGATTAGTGCGAAGTCACGATCTTGTCCGCATCGGTACCTGGGGCAGGCACGACGAACCGGCCCCGACCCCCGTCACGGGGAGCCGGGGCCGGTCGACTACTGGCCTGCGGGCCGGAGACGTCAGCGCTGGTACTGGACCGGGCCGACGTCGGTGCGCGCCATCTGCTCCAGGCGGCGTACCCGCTCCTCCATCTTCGGGTGGGTGGAGAAGAGGCTCGCCACACCGCCGCCCCGGAACGGGTTGTCGATCATCAGGTGGGCGGTGCTGGTCAGCCGGTTGTCGGCCGGCAGCGGCAGCGCCTTCGTACCAGCGTGGATCTTGCGAAGCGCGCTGGCCAGTGCCAGCGGGTCCCGGGTCAGCGCGGCACCCGAGGCGTCCGCCTGGAACTCCCGGTTACGGCTGATGGCGAGCTGGATCAGGGTGGCCGCGATCGGGCCGAGGATCAGCGTCAGCAGCAGTACGGCCGGGTTCGGCGAGTCCTCGTCGTCCCCGCCGCCCAGCGGGATGAACCAGGCGATGTTGGCCAGCATGGTGATGATGCCGGCCAGGCCGGCCGCCACACTGGAGATCAGGATGTCCCGGTTGTAGACGTGGGACAGCTCGTGACCGATGACGCCCCGCAACTCCCGGTAGTCCAGGATCTGCGTGATGCCCTGGGTCACGGCGACCGCCGCGTTCTGCGGGTTACGCCCCGTCGCGAACGCGTTCGGCTGCATCGTCGGGCTGACGTACAACCGGGGCATCGGCTGCTTCGCCTCGGTCGCCAGCTCCCGGACCATCTGGTAGAGCGCCGGGAATTCGGCCTCGGTGACCGGTTGGGCCCGCATCGCGCGCAACGCGAGCTTGTCCGACCAGAAGTAGCTGGCGGCGTTCATGCCCAGCGAGACCAGTACGGCGATCACCAGACCGCCGCTGCCGCCGAACCAGTAACCGACGCCGAGGATGAGAGCGGTGAGCAGGCCAAGAAGCGCGGCTGTCTTGAGCCGGTTGTGATGGCTATGCACGATAACTCCTTCGGTGCGCGGGCCGGTGGACCCGCTGACCGGTCCAACACCGGGATACCCTCTCAACAATCCGGATATGACTGTGAGTTACCTGAGAAAGGGCCCCAACAGCCGCCCGAGGCGGCAAATCTCACAGTGCGGCGACGTCCAGGATCAGTTGCGGGGCGAACCCGACGACGATCGCGACCAGGGTCGCCAGGGCCAGTGCGGCGACAACCGCCCAGGCCGGACGGGCCGGCTCGGCGGCCGGCACCGGACTGCCGTCACCGGAAGCGGCCGGCGCACCCGGATCGGCGGCGGCCACCACCGGCGCGGCGGCGGCGTCACCGGCCCGCTCGGCGGCCGGCTCCGGAGCGTAGAGGGTGGCGGCGACCCGTACGTAGTAGGCGAGCCCGACCACGGCGTTCAGCGCCACCACCACGGCGAGCCAGCCGGCCTCCCCGGCAAGCAGCGAGCGCACGACGGTGACCTTGGCGAAGAGCCCGGCCAGTCCGGGCGGCAGGCCGGCGAGCCCGACCAGGGCCAGCACGAACGCCGCCCCGACCCAGGGCCGGCGCCGGGCCGCGCCCCGGTAGTCCGCGATCTCGCCACCGTCGGCGACCGCCGGCCGCAGCGCCACCACCGCGCCGAACGCGGCCAGCTCCAGCACCACGAAGAAGACCGTGTACGCCACCGCGGCCGCCACCGCCGTGTCGATCGCCTCCGCGCTCCGCCCCGACGACAGCGCCAGCGCGCCGAGCGGGGCGACGATGTAGCCCGCCTGGGCCACCGACGACCAGGCCAGCAGCCGGACCATCCGGCGCTGCCGGAGCGCCACCAGGTTGCCGACCGTCATGGTCAGCACCGCCACCACGGCCAGCAGCGGACCGGTCAGCCGGGCCGGCAGGGCGGCGGCGGTGACCGCGAGCAGCGCGACCACCCCGCCGAGCTTGGAGGCGGTCGACAGGTAGGCAGCGACCGGCACCGGGGCGCCGTCGTAGGTGGCCGGCGCCCAGGCGTGGAACGGCACCGCCGCCACCTTGAAAGCCAGCCCGAGCACGATCAGCGCCACCGCGACCACGGTCAGCGGCAGGCTCAGCAGCGCCGGGCCGGTCGGGAAGTCGCCGCCGAGCGGGACCGGCCGGTTCGCCTCCGCCGTGAAGACCGCGTCGAGCCGGCTCAGGTGCACCGCCCCGGTGACCGCGTAGAGCAGCGCGGCGCCGAGCAGGGTGATCGCGGTGGCCACCACGCTGACCACGAAGAAGGTCAGCGCCGCCTCGGCACCGGCGACGCTGCGGTGCCGGAGCCCGACCAGCACGTAGAGCGGCAGGGTCAGCGTCTCCAGGGCGACGACCAGGGTGATCAGGTCGCCGGCCGCGCCGAGTACCACGCCGCCGGTCATCGAGCAGGCGAGCAGGAAGCAGTACTCCCCCGGCGGCACCTGCCCGGAGCGCAGCAGCGGGGCGGAGAGCGCCAGCACCCCGAGGGTGAGCAGCGCGAAGAGGCAGCCGACCAGCGCCGCCCGGCCGTTCGCCAGATAGGAGCAGTCGGTCCCGGCGCAGAACGTGCCCCGGGATCCGGCGGCACCGACCAGCACCGCGCCGAGCGCGGTGGCGGCGGCCCCGGCCGCGAAGACGGCCACCGTCGCGCCGCGCCGGCCGATCAGCAGGTCGGTCAGGAGCACGAGTACGGCGGTGCCGGCCGCCAGGTACGCCGGCAGCAGCGCCACGTTGTCCACGCTCTGGATCACGGCGCCCACCGCCCGGCCCGCTGATCGCGGCTCATCGGATCGCCTCCAGTAGTGCCCCGACCGGCACCTCGGCGTAGCCGAGCACCAGGGTCGGGGCGAGCCCGATGGCGAGGGCGAGCAGCACCAGCGGCCCCCAGGCGAGCAGCTCGGCACCGTGCAGTCCCGGCGTCAGGGTCAGCACGTTGGGGTTGGCCGGCCCGTGCGTGACCCGGCGCAGCAGCCGCAGCAGGTACGCCGCCGTCAGCGCGCCGCCGAGCGCGGCCAGCACGGCCAGTGTGGTCCAGAGTGGACCGCCCACCCGCCAGGCGGCCACCACCGCGAAGGCCTCGCCCCAGAAACCGGCCAGGCCGGGCAGCCCGAGCGAGGCGATGGCGGCGAAGCCGAGCAGCCCGGCGAGCCGGGGCGTACTCTCGCGCAGCCCGCCCAGCTCGGCCAGCGCCCCGGTGTGTGCCCGGTCCTTCACCGCCCCGGCGAGGAAGAAGAGCAGGCCGGTGATGACGCCGTGCGCGATGTTGCCGATCAGCGCCGCCTGGATGCCGGTGGCGGTCAGCGTGGCGATGCCGAGCAGCACGAACCCCATGTGCCCGACGCTCGAATAGGCGATCAGCCGCTTCAGCTCGCTCTGTGCCAGGCAGACCAGCGAGCCGACGATGATCGCCGCCACCGCCAGCACCCCGAGCACCCCGGCTGCCGCCCGGGCCCCCTCCGGCGCCACCCCGACCGCCACCCGGATCAGCCCGTACGTGCCCATCTTCAGCAGTACGCCGGCCAGGATCACGCTGCCGACCGTCGGCGCCTGGGTGTGCGCGTCCGGCAGCCAGGAGTGCAGCGGCCAGAGCGGGCTCTTCACCGCGAACGCGATCGCCAGCAGGATGAACGCGGCGATCTGGGTGCCCCGGGACAGTCCCGCACCGCCGGTCAGCTCGGTCAGGTCGGCGGTGCCGGCGGCGGTGACCACGGTGAAGACGCCGACCAGCAGCAGTACCGAGCCGAAGAGGGTGTAGAGGGCGAACTTCCGGGCCGCGTGCTGCCGGTCCTCGCCACCCCAGACCGCGATGATCGCGTACATCGGCAGGAGCACGACCTCGAAGAAGAGGAAGAAGAGCACCAGGTCGAGGGCGAGGAAGGTGCCGAGGATGCCGACCTCGACCACCAGCAGCAGCGCGACGAGGCTGCGGCCCCGGCCCGGTGCCGGCACCCGCCACCAGGTGTACGCGCAGCAGAGCAGGGTCAGCAGCGCGGTCAGCACCACCAGTGGATAGGAGACCCCGTCGACGCCGAGCTGGAACCGCAGGTCGAGGCCGGGCACCCAGGTCAGGTCCAGTTCGTGCCACGGTCGGATCCCGGGCGCACCGGCACCCTCCGGCTGGTAGACCACCCAGGTGTCGGTGGCGCCGACCGCCAGCAGCGCGGCCAGCACCAGGGTCACCGCGGCGAAGGCCGTACCGGTGATCCGGGCGGCCCGGTCGAACCGGCCCGGCAGCACGGCGAGCACCGCCGCACCGAGCGCCGGCACCGCCAGCGTGGCGACCAGGCCGATCCCGCCGAGGGTCACGTCGTCCCCCCGAGGGCCAGTACGGCGGCGAGGCCGAGCAGCAGGGCACCGCCGAGCACCGCCACCACCGCCCGGGGCATCCCGGCCCGGTGCAGCAGCTCCATCCCGCCGCCGAGTCCGCTGGTCCCCCGGCCGGTCCCCTCGACCGCCCCGTCCACCAGCCCCTCGTCGCCGCGCCGGGCCAGCCGGCCGAGCGCCCGCACCGGCCGTACGACCAGGGCGTGCTGGACCTCGTCGAGCCAGAAGGCCCGGGCGAAGGCCGGGCGCAGCGGACCCGGTCCGGTCGCCGGGTCGGCGGCCGGGTCGGCCCGCCAGCGCCACCAGGCGAGGCCGGCACCGGCCACCAGCAACGCCACCGGGATGATCACGAAGCTGTCCAGGTGGGTCTCGTCCAGCGCCAGCGCGTCCCGGAACGGGGTGACGAAGACCGCCAGTCCGAGCACCACGCTCGGCACCGCGAGCAGGATCACCGGCCAGCGCAGCAGCCCGGGCGGATCGTGCGGCGGGCCGGCCGGGGTGTGCGCGGGGGATCCGGCCGGTGCGTCGATCGCCGACGCCGGGCTGGCGTGCGCGGCCGGGGTGTCGACCGGATGGGTCTGCGCCCGGGAGGTGCCGAGGAAGGTGCGCAGCAGCAGCCGGGTGGCGTACCAGGCGGTCAGCCCGACCCCGACCAGCCCGGCGAGCCAGACCAGCCAGCCCACCCAGGCGGCGGTCGGGCCGGCATGGTGCAGGGCCGCCCGCTCGGCGACGACCAGGATCCCGTCCTTGCTCCAGAAGCCGGCCAGCGGCGGCACCCCGGCCAGTGCGGCCAGCCCGATCGCCGTGCACCAGAAGGTCACCGGCATCGGCCGGCGCAACCCGCCCATCGCGGACATCAGGTTGCTGCCGACGGCATGGATCACCGCACCGGCGGCCAGGAAGAGCAGCGCCTTGAAGGCGGCGTGGCTGAGCAGGTGGAAGAGCGCCGCCGGTGGCGAGCCGACCGCCAGCGCCCCGGCCATGTAGCCGAGCTGCGAGACCGTCGACCAGGCGAGTACCCGCTTGATGTCGTCCTGCGCGGTGGCGGCGAGCGCACCGAGCAGCAGGGTGACCGCGGCCATCACGCCGAGTACGGCGAGCGCGACCGGGGCCCGCTCGAAGAGCGGGAAGAGCCGGGTCACCGCGTAGATCCCGGCCGCCACCATCGTCGCGGCGTGGATCAGCGCCGAGATCGGGGTCGGGCCGGCCATCGCGTCCGGCAGCCAGGTGTGCAGCGGGAACTGGGCGCTCTTCCCGGCCACCCCGGCGAGCAGCAGCAGGCAGGCGGCGGTCAGCGTGCCGGAATCGAAGTCGTGGGCCAGCACGTCGGTGATCCGGAAGCTGCCGGCCCGCACGCCGAGGATCACGATGCCGAGCAGGAAGCCGACGTCACCGACCCGGGTGACCAGGAACGCCTTCACGGCGGCGGCGGGCGCCTCCGGCAGCCGGCGGTCGTGGGCGATGAGCAGGTAGGAGCAGATGCCCATCACCTCCCAGCCGACCAGCAGCATGATCAGGTCACCGGCCACCACCACCAGCAGCATCGCGGCGGTGAAGAGGCTGACCTGGGCGGCGTAGGGGGCGTACCGGTCGTCGTCGTGCAGGTAGCCGACCGAGTAGACCTGCACCGCCAGCGCGACCGCCGCGACGGCGATCGCGACCAGGGCGGCGGCCGGGTCCAGCCGGAGGGTGAGGGTGACCGGCAGCCCGCCGAAGTCGACCCACTCGGCGCTCGCCTCGGTGCCCCGGCCGTCGAGCGCGAAGACCAGCCCGACCGCCGCCGCCAGCGCCACCGCCGCACCGCCGATGCCGAGCGCCGCCGCGCCGGCCCGGGACCGCTGCGGCAGCAACAGCCCGACCAGGGCCACTCCGAAGGGTACGGCCGGCAGCAGCGCGGCGAGCGTCTGTGCGGCGGTCATCGATCCGCTCCCGGTGCCTGTCCCGCCGCACCTGTCGTCGTCGCCCGTGTCGTCGGCCCCGACCCGGTCAGCGCCGGAGCCGCCACGATCGCCTGCGGCCCGGCGTCCGGGATGTGCGCGTCGAGGCGTACGTCGTCGATGGCGACCGTGCCGCGCAGCCGGTAGAGCTGGAGCACGATCGCCAGCCCCACTCCCACCTCGGCGGCGGCGATCACGATGACGAAGAGCGTGAACGCCTGCCCGGTGAGCGGCAGCGGCGGGGCACCGTCGACGCCCGGGGCCGGGTGGCCCAGTGCCGCGTGCAGCGGGGCGGCGTCGGCGGTGACCAGCAGCAGGTTGACGGCGTTGAGCATCAGCTCGACGGCCATCAGCACCAGTACGGCGTTGCGGCGGCGGAGCACGCCGTAGACGCCCAGGCCGAAGAGGAGGGCGGCGACGACGTACGGGATGGCGGGCCTCACTGGCGCCGCCCCGGAATCCGTACGCTGATCGCGATCGCTCCGACCAGAGCGGAGAGGAGCAGCACCGAGAGCACCTCGAACGGGAGCACCCAGGAGCGGAAGATCTCGGTGCCGATCCGTTCCGCCGTACCGGCCTCCGGCAGCTCCACCGTGGACCACCGGTACGCGTCGACCAGCAGCGCGGCCAGGCCCAGCCCGGTCCCGCCGCCGATCAGCGCGGCCGGCCAGCCGGGCCGGTCCAGGTCGTCGGCGGCACCGATCGGCGCCCGGGTCAGCATCACCGCGAAGAGCAGCAGCACCACCACCGCGCCGACGTAGATGAGCAACTGCACCCAGGCCACCAGCTCGGCGGTGAGTACCAGATAGAGCCCGGCGACCGCACCGAGGCAGGCCACCAGGTAGAGCCCGGCCCGGACCAGGTGCCGGGTGGAGACCACGAGTACCCCGGACCCGACCGCCACCGCCCCGAGGGCCAGCATCAGCACGTCGACGGCGCTCACGGCGGCTCCTCGTCGACCGGGGAGCCGGAGGTCGTCCGGTCAGCCGCGGGCGGGGCGGAGGCAGGCGGGTCGGGGGCGGGGCGGGTCGGTGCCGGGCGGGCCGGGCGACGGGTGCGTACCGCCGGACCGGCCGCGCGGTCCCCGGCCGCACCCGGGGCGGCGGCCTTGCGCGCGGCGGCCTCCTCCTTGGCCGGCTCGCCGTTCGGGTCGTGCGCGGGTGGCGGCGGCACGGTCGCCATCCACTCCCCGAGGTGCTCCTTGTCGTGCAGCAGATCCCGGATGTCGTACTCGGCGTACTCGAACTCCGGCGACCAGTAGAGCGCGTCGAACGGGCAGACCTCGATGCAGATGCCGCAGTACATGCAGAGCGAGAAGTCGATGTCGAAGCGGTCCAGTACGTTGCGCTGGCGCGGCCGGGCCGCACCGGGGACCGCCACCTCCTCCTTGTGGGAGTCGATGTAGATGCACCAGTCCGGGCACTCGCGGGCGCAGAGCATGCAGACCGTGCAGTTCTCCTCCAGCAGCGCGATCACGCCCCGGGATCGCGGCGGCAGCTCGGGGGCGACGTCCGGGTACTGCTGGGTGTGCGAGCGCCGGGTCATCGTCTTGAGGGTGACGGCCAGCCCTTTCGCCAACCCCTCGCCCGGGACGCTCATGCCAGCACTCCGCCGCGCTCGCTCATGGGCCTTATCCTGCCGTGTCGGCGGTTCCAGCGCGACCACCCCCGGCCAGTTGAGGCGGTACGGTGGCATCGGGTGACGTAAGTCCGCCATCCGCGAGAGGGAAGTCATGACCGCGGCCCTGAACGATCCGTACCCGCCGGCCGGCGGGTGGACGACGGACGACCTCGACGCCATGCCCGACGACGGCCACCGCCGCGAGCTTCTCGACGGAGTCCTGATCATGTCGCCCTCCCCACCGCGGCACACCAGACCATCGCCGGCCGCCTGATGGTCGCGCTCGAAGAGGGCTGCCCGGACGGGTACGACGTCACCCAGGCGGTCGAGGTGCGGATCAGTCAGCGGCGATCCTTCATCCCCGACGTGCTGGTCACCACCGCCACCGCGGCGGCCCGCCGGACCGCGAGGTACGAGCCACACGAGGTGGTACTCGCCGGGGAGATCGTCTCCGCGGGTTCGCAGTCGATGGACCGGATCCTCAAGCCGGCCCTGTACGCCAAGGCCGGAATCCCCTACTACTGGCGGATCGAGACCGACGGCGGCCTGGTCGTACACACCAACCGGCTGGACCCGGTCGAGGAGATCTACGTCGAGACGGGCCGGTGGACGGAGGCCGTCGACACCGGCGAGCCCTGGCCGGTCAACCTGCCGGTCAGCCGGCTGACCCCCCGCCACCTCTAGCCGCCCCGAAGTCCCGCCCGCCGACGACGGACATCGAGGGTGGGGTGGGCGTCGTGAGCGGCCACACACTGCTCGGAAGAGCGCTGCGGAACGGATCCGGCTGACGCCCGGCGACGTGGTCGCCAGGCGCCGTTACCCCGATCCGCCGCTGCGGCGCGGTCGGCCCGGCGACCGGGCGGAGCTGTCTGCTCCCGCCCGGTCACCCCCGGGCGCACCGCGACGAGCAGACAGGGGGATGGCGGTGGAACTCGACGCGCGCGAGGCACTGATCCTCAGCGGCCACCTGGACGTCGCGGCGAGCGGTCCGCCGCTACCCCACGAAGTTGTCTGGACACGCCTGGTCGAAACGATCCGGCTGCATCGGATGATCGGCGGATTGTGTCAGGCGTGTGGCGAGCGGGCCGGTCCGGAGGGCCGGTGCTTCAAAGCCGCGATAGCGGTGGAATGGTGCCGGCAAAACCCGATGACGCTTCTCGATCAGTCCGCTCCCGGCACCCCTGAATCCGCGTGACGGGTGGCTGGTCCCCCGGGGTCGTGGGGGGGGGGCGGGGCGGGGCCGCCCCCCCCCCCCCCCCCCCCCCCCGGCCGCGCCCCCCCCCCCCCCCCCGGGGGGGGGGGGGGGGGGGGACGGGGGGGGGGGGGGGGGCCCCCCCCCCCCCCCCCCCCCCCCGACGCGGTTGGTTCGGAGGGATCAGATCCGGTTGCCGGTGACGGCGTGGAAGGCGTGGTTCCGACCGGTACGCGGCTTCACGTAGACGGTGTCGCCCATGTTCGGCATGTTCCGCCGGTCGGTACGCACCACGAACCGCTCCGAGGTGCCGTCGATCGCGGCGTGGCCGTAGACGTTCGCGTCCGAGCCGAGGTCCTCGACCAGCTCGACGACGAGGGCGAGGCCGCCCTCGCTCTGCGAGACCAGGTCGCAGTCCTCCGGACGGAAGCCGACGGTCACCTTGCCGTTGCCACCCTCGGCCTTGGCCGCGGCAACCTGCTCCCGGGTCAGCGGGATGGCCAGGTCGGCGAACATCGCCCCGCTCTCGATCAGCGGCACCGTCTTGATGTTCATCGCGGGGGAGCCCATGAAGCCGGCGACGAAGACGTTGGCCGGGGTGTCGTAGAGCTCACGCGGGGTGTCGACCTGCTGGAGCACGCCGTCCAGCATGACCGCCACCCGGTGGCCCATGGTCATCGCCTCGACCTGGTCGTGCGTGACGTAGACGGTGGTGACGCCGAGCTTGGCCTGCAGGGTCGCGATCTGGGTACGCGTCTGCACCCGGAGCTTGGCGTCCAGGTTCGACAGCGGCTCGTCCATCAGGAAGACCTGCGGCTCCCGGACGATCGCCCGGCCCATCGCGACCCGCTGGCGCTGACCGCCGGAGAGCGCCTTGGGCTTGCGGCTGAGGTAGTCCTCCAGCTGGAGCAGGGCGGCCGCTTCCTTGACCCGCCGGTCGATCTCCGACTTCGAGGTCTTGCGGAGCTTCAGCGCGAACGCCATGTTCTCGTAGACCGTCATGTGCGGGTAGAGCGCGTAGTTCTGGAAGACCATCGCGATGTCGCGGGCCTTCGGCGGCAGGTGGGTGACGTCCCGGGTGTCGATGTAGATCGAGCCGTCGTCGACGTCTTCCAGCCCGGCGAGCATGCGGAGGCTGGTGGACTTGCCGCAGCCGGAGGGGCCGACGAGAACGAGGAACTCGCCGTCGCCGATCTCCAGGTCGAGGTGGTCGACCGCTGGGCGCTCGGTACCCGGGTAGATCCGGGTGGCCTTCGAGTAGGTAACCGTAGCCATGGTGCAGCGCTTCCTTCCACCGGCAGGAACGTGCCGGACGATCCGAGTGAAAGAGCGACCGGCGCGCTACCGCACCGGTCCGTGGAGGGCATCCGGGCGGCCGTGGGCAGCGTCGGGTGTCATCCGCGTCACGCCACGGTAAACGGGTTTTTCTCACATGCCAAGGTGAGGCGGCATTTCTGGGATGTACCTGACGAACATTTCGGGCATCCGGGCATGGTCCGCCACCAAGCGCGTCAGGGGTCGACCGGTGTCGGGTATCGGAATCAGTGCCGCCCATGGTAGGAGGGCATCTGTCGCTATGCTGACCACGAACATCGCGCCCCTGTAGCTCAGTTGGCCAGAGCACTCGCCTTGTAAGCGAGATGTCGCCGGTTCGAGCCCGGCCGGGGGCTCCAACTACATCAGCCGCTCACCGACGTGCGGGCCGGCACCCCGGCCGGGTGGCGCCACCACGAGCCGCGCGACCCGGAACGCCGGCCGGGGCGACGAGCTGGCGCCCGGAGGGTCCGTCGGCGGGACACATGGTCCGTGACGGGTGCGGCTGGCCATTGCGGGCACGGCCGGCCGAGCCGAGCAGAACAGCGTCGGGAGCCGCCGACGGCTCCCCGGCCAGGGGGCACCGCCGCGCGGCGGGCTGACACAGGACCGGACCCCGAGCACGCGACCTAGAAGTACGGCACCTGCATCGTGACGCAATGTGGCCCACCTCCGCCGTAGGTGAGTGCGTACGAGGGAGTGAAGGTCACCTCTCTCCCCGGAAACACCTCCCGGAAGAACCCCCGGGCCCAAGCGTCACTCTGGCTTCCCACGGTAGGTAGGATGATCGAGTCTCGGGTCAGCACGAAATTCAGATACGGCGCTGGCTGGTTCGATCCGTCGGGGAGCCGAACGTAGGGCAGCCGGTCGCACTGCACCACCGTCAGGTCGGGGGCCTGGGAACGGATCGCTTCGGTGTTCCCGGCAAGTCTCTCGCAGTTCGGGTTGTCCCCCGTCGCGGATTGAACCAGTACCGTCTCGCTGTCGCAGAAGACGGCTACGTTGTCTACGTGGCCGTCCGTGTTCTTCAAGTCCTCGAGCAGGCCGTGTGGAATCCAGATGAGACGGTCGACTCCCAGGTTGGACGACAGGATCCCCGTGGCCTCTTCAAGGGTGGTCCGACCGTTCCGGTTCGGGTGCAGCACACTCTCCGCTGAGGAAAGCAGGTCTCCCGATCCATTGGTGGACACGGCTCCGCCTTCGAGAACCCATGGCACCCAGGTCCGCCGTACGCCGAAGTACCCGCTGACCGCGCGGCCGAGGCTTCTGTCGCCATCGCTGGGCCTGAACCGGTTGCCCCAGGAGTTGAAATCGAAGTCCACGGCGACCGGTCTGGCGTCGTCGAGGCAGAAGAGTGGACCGTTGTCCCTGACCCAGCCATCGTCGATCGGGTGACGGAGAACAGCCAGGCGAGGAAGCTTCGCCGCCCAGGTGACCGACGCCATGTCAGCAGGGTGAACGACCAACAGCACCTCCTCCGACTCACTGATGGTCCTGATCAGTGACTCGTACTCGGCTCGCGCGTCGGGAAGGACGGATCCCCACACTTCAGGACGTCGTGGCCAGCTTACGACAGTAGCTTTGTGTCGTTCCCACTCCGGGGGAAAGGTCAACATCCCACTACCTCCATCCATGCCGCGTAACCAGGTAGAGCCGCAGTGGCAGTGCCAGTACTCCGCCCATTGTGAGGAACAGGCTCACGGCTAACAGAAGGTGCGCGCGGCGGCGCCAGTTCCTGGTGAGTTCGTTGCGTGCGCTCTCCTGTTCTCTCCTGCCGAGGCTGCGAGGAACAGCGGCGAGCGCAACCTCGAGTTCGGATAGGGCGACGGCCAGGTTGCAGAAGACCACCGAGCCTGCCAGCAGGAGGCCGCAACTGACGAGCAGTACTGGCCAGGCACGGGGAAGATCATCGCCCAGGAACACCGAACTCACGATGTTGGTCGAGGTGCCGATCACTCCGCCGCCGATGAATGCAAAGAAGATCGATCCCAGGGATCGTATGCGGGTCAACACCTCAATCCACGTCTTTACTTCGTACGCGATCCGTCCAGCCCCTGATGTCGTCGCCGACCCGCTCCAGGGCGGCCCTCAAATCCTCCGCCGTCTCTGCCGACCGACACCGCAGTTCTATGTTTTCGAGCTCGAGGTCGACCGCTCTAGCGGCCGTCGTCACCCTGGAAAACTCGCGCTCATACAGTTGCTGGACGTGGTTCCTGGTCCGCTCGGAGGCGCTGTTGACAAACTCGTCCAGTTCCCTGATGGTGCGATCTCTCATGTATTTGACTTCGTCCCGGATACGGCCCACCCGGAGGACAGCCTCGTCGCGGTCGCGTTCGAGCGCATACCTTCGGCTCTCCCTCCGGGCGATGCCCAGCTCGCGCAGTGTACGGTGCTCGTCCTTCCTGAGTTCGAGGTCGCTGATCTCGACGCCAATTTCGGCCTGAAATCGCTTGCCGGTCTCTCTGTCGGTGATTCGGAAGCAATTCGTCAACATATAGCGCACACGGCCGCCGGCATCGGCGTCGTAGGCGAGGAGGTTCTTGTAACGGCGCCCCGTGTCGATTATCCGTCGACAGTCCTCCAGCGAGGCGTCACGTTCCGCCTCGTCCACGAACATGTCGAGGTAGTTCCGCCCGATTATCTCTTCCGATGTGAATCCATAGATCTCCTCGGCGCCCCGGTTCCACAGGACGACCTGGAAGTCGCGGTCGCAGGCCCATATCGCCACGTGAGACTCGTTGAACAGTTCAAGAACCAGACGCTCCGACACTTCGTCCACGCACAAATGCTCCCGCTCACTCCGGAGCGCCCGGGGCACTCGACTCGTTTTCCAGATCGACGTATTCCTGCCTCATGATGACGTCCACATTGGTGTAGCCCCCGTCCACCACCAAAGCGGATCCAGTGACATAACCCGAGTCTGGACCCAGGAAGAACGCCACGGTCCTGGCGACGTCCTCGGGCGTTCCGTTCCGTCCCAGCGGCGTGTTGCCTGCCGCGGCGTAGGACGCATCGGTGGACATGCCCGTATCGATCCAGCCCGGGCAGACCGCGTTCACGCGGATTCCCGCTGGCGCAAGGAGATTCCCCAGGCTTTTGGTCACGTTGACCAGGGCTGCCTTGCTGGCGGAGTAGGCAATACTTCCGAAGGATCCCGTGAAGCCGTCCGTGCTTGCGATGTTCACGACCGAGCCGCCGGTGTTCATGTTCTCGTACAGGGCGTGTGTGAGGGCCACGGCCGCATCGACGTTGACGGCGAAGGTGCCGCGCCACTCCTCGACAGAGAAGTCCTTCCACATCTGGAAATCGATCGCGCCGGCGTTGTTTACGAGGCCGTCGATCCGCCCGGTTTCCTTCACCTTGGCCGCGAAGCTTCGAAGGCTGGAGGTGTTCGCGAGGTCGACGTGCAACATCCGTACCCGTTGCCCCAACTCCTCCTGCAGCTTGTCTGCTTCTTCCTGGCCGGTGTTGAAGGCACCGATCACGGTGGCTCCCTCTTTGACCAGGAGACGCAGAATGCCCTCCCCGATGCCGCGCGAAGCGCCGGTTACCACGACTACTTTGTCAACAAAAGAACCAGCCACCACTGCTCCCACCTCAAGAATCGACCTTGGTCCTACTGTAGAGATAGCCGTCAAGTGCTGGCGAACGCTCGGCCAGCGTTTCGGCAGTAAAGAAGTTCATCGGTACACTCACTCTAATTCCTCGCCGCTTGAGCGGAGTCACGCGATGCGGCGCCTCCCTCGCGTCGAAGAGGAGCAGGTGTCCGGCGCACGGGACGCAGACGGCATCGTCGTACTCTCCCCTGAAAGTGAGCATGCCGCCGTCTTCGAGGTCATGGCTCGTGGCGAAGAGAAGGCCCGTCAGTGGATTCGTGTCCACGTGCCACTCGTATTTGCTTCCCCTGCCCCGAAGGATGTTGACGTTGACTCCGTTCCGGATGTCGTCGGAGGCCAGGAGTTGCCCGCCCCATGTTTCGCTTGCCAATTGGAGAAACTCGTTACGGTACAGCCGGTCCAGCCACGGTACTGTCTGCGCGACCTGGGCCCCGTCGAGCAACTCATACTCGATCACCGTGCCGGGTGGCTCCAGACTGCTGCCGTCGCTCGCGTCCAGCCGCGCTGGTCTCGCATGCGTTTCGACCGCTTCGAGCAGCTCGGCCGTCCAATTCGTCGGCAGTACGTCCAGGGCGTTGAGATCTAGTCGAGCGAAGCGTCTCGGCAGTCCTTTCAGGGTCATCTTTGGTCCCGCTTTCTAGCGACAACCTCGTAGGTGTGGCCAAGGAACGGTACTGCCCGGTCCAAGAGGGTGCTGAGTTGCCACAGAGGCGGCCACTCGACGACCCCGGAGAACGTTCCCCTGTTCTCGACAGCTACTCGTTGGAGTCCGGCCGACGACAGCAACTGGACGATCTGTCGGCGAGCGACGGTGTGAGTCGGTGCGCCGAGGTCGGCCACACGAGAGACGCCGCGTGTCCAATAGACCTCGGTCGGCCGGCACCTGCCGCGGATGATTCTCCGCAGCGCCGTCCGGTTGAGGAATGACAGGTAGACCCATCCGTCGGTCGCGAGTACGGCCTCGACCTCCGTCAACAGCCGTCCCAGGTCGCCGGCGTACGACGCCGACATGGAAAACGCGGTGACCAGATCGAAATATCGTCGAGGCAGATCGTGCAGATCGTCCATGGGCCCTCGACTGAGGCTGACGTGGGGGTATTTGCCTCCCAATACGCCCAGCATGCCGGTCGAAATGTCCCGTCCCGTGTAGGAGATATCGGCGAAGGCGGCCGACGTCAACTCGTATCCCAAGCCGGTTCCGCAACCGAGGTCCAGTACTCTCGGAGGCCGGTGCGGAGTCATCTGACCCAAGAGTTCGAGTACGGCTCGGTCCTCGGCTCTGCTCCATGCTCCCGTGTACATCTGGTCGTAACCGGCGGCCAGCGTGTCGAAAGGTGCCGTGGTGTGCTCCCCTCGTCGCCCGGGGGCCGGGTCGGCCAGTCCGCCCCCTGCTTTGGAGGTGTGTGCCAAAGGGTCTACCTCTCCAAGGCGCCAGACGAGCGGGGCTACACAAATCCACTGGCGTGAACGTCCTCACGTTCTATCAGTCACGCTGCACCGGCTTTGTCGGTAATCAGACAGTCTGGAGAATCGCCGCCTTCTCCCACCCACGCGGGCAAAACGCCGCGCCGTCCCGTCAGACCCACGGACGGAACCTACGATGAGCTCGTCCGGCGTTCGGTCGCCGTGCGGCGAATCCGGCAGCGCGGTCTGCCGCCGTGGGCGGAGCGGGGCTGCCGATCAGGCTTACCCGCCTACCACCGGGTGGTTACCGGACAGGTGCCGACAGGTCACGTCGGAGCGGCGCGGCCTCTTCAGCGGCGGCGCCCCGTTGACGGCATCCTGCGCACGTCCTGCCCCGTCACGTACCCGATCGCGGGAGCGGCGGCCGGAGTGGGCGCCGGTGGTGGGCGGTCACGGGGCGGGAGTCTGTGGAGTCGGGTCGACGACGCAGGCGGCGATCTGCCGTGGCCCATCGGGTGTCACCACGGGCAGCGTCGCCAGGGTCGTACCGGTGGGGCAGATCGGGCCGGGCGGGCCGGGCTCGCCGGACGGACCGGGTTCGCCCACCGGGCCGGCGGGGCCTTCCGGGCCGGCGGGGCCTTCCGGGCCGGCGGCACCGGGCTCGCCGTGTCCGCCCGGCGGGCCCGGCGCGCCGGCCGCACCCGGGATGCCCGGCGGCCCGGGTGCACCGGGCGGCCCCGGATCACCGGGTCGGCCGTCCCGGCCGGGCAACCCCGGCGGTCCGGGTCGACCCTCCGGACCGGCCGGGCCCTGTGCGCCGCGCAGGTCGGCGGGGTCGACGACGCACTCGCCGCCGAGCTGGCGTACCTGCTGGCAGAGCTGTTCGGCGCCGGAGACGGCGGTCGCCGCCCGGCGCTGCTCGACGGCGGCCCGCCGGCCGAGCTGGGCCCAGGCCCAGCCGCCGACCGCCGCGATGAGCGCGGTCGCCACCACCACGATGATGAGCCGGCGCCGGATGCGTCGGTCCATCCGGCGGCGGAAGGTCTCCGTCTCCTCGGTCATGGCGCCCTCCTCGCGGCGATCCGGCCTGCCGATCCGCATGGGTCACTCCGGAGAGCCGTCAAGCCCGGCGGTCACGCCGGACCGTTCGGGCGGTAGCGGTGCAACTCGCGTTCGACGAGGGCGAGCGCGTCCTCGGCGGCCCGCCGCGCCCGGCGGGCCTCGTCGATGGCCTGTTGCAGCCCCTCCGCGCGCTGCTCGGCGGCATCGGTCCGGCGTGCGGCGTCGTCCGCGCGCCTCTCGGCGCGGTCGATCGCCTCCTGGTACTCCTTGCGATCGGCCCGGTTGGCGTTGAGCAGGTACGCCACGATCGTCACGAGCAGCCCTCCGACGCCGACGGCTCCGAAACCGCCGGTGGGGAGGAAATTTGCCAGTTCACCCACACGTCAGCTCGCCGGAGTGCCCAACTTCGCCGCCAGTTCCGCCGTTCGGTCGCCGAACGCGGACTTCAGAGCCGCCACGACGCTGTCGATGTCGCGCTGGCCGAGCCCGGCCAGTACGCCGTCGACAATGGCCTTCTCGTCGGTCGTGTCCCGGCCGACGGCGTCTAGCAGGGCCGCCTGGTTGACGGTCAACTGCTGGACCCGGGTCAACAACTGCTGGATGGCGCCGTCGGCCATCACCTTGGTCCTGGTACGGGTTGCGATCTTGTCGATCGTCGCGTCGTCCACGTCTTCCTCCGTCGGGTCTCCGAGCGCGATCGCGAGGATCCGCTCCATCACGCGTCTGTTGGCGCAGTGGCGCCGGTCGAGGGTCAGGTGCCAGTGCCACAGGTGGCTGGAATCGCTGCTGGCGGCCCGGTTCCGCACGTTGTCCCAGCCGTCGACGACCTTGTCGCCGTCGACGTTGCCGTAGAACTCGCGTACCTCCTCGAGTTGACCGGCGCGCAGCGCGGCGTAGAGCCGTTTGCACTGCGCGACCATCTGGCCGGCCGAGCCGGGCGTGAAGTCGACTCCGGCGACGTGTCGCTGTTGGACGGCGCTCAGGCCCGACTGCACGGTGTACGTCCGGGAGGTGCAGTACCGGGACTTGAGGATCCACTCCTGGGAGCGGTGGGCGCCCCGCAGGTGGTTGTTGTCGCCCTTGACCCCGAAGGCGGCCCGGGGGCGTTTGGTGCGCCGGCACAGTTCGTCGCCGAGCCAGTCGAGTTCCGGCGTGACGATCTCCCGACCCCACGATGATTCAGCTCGTAATTGCGCAGAGGTCGGCATCGAACCTACCTATTGTGAGTACTTCTCTGAATTGGGGTACTACGGGCTAGTATTGATATTTGTCGTGACTTGCCGTATTACGGAAGAGACAGTCGTCAACCCGACAGTGTCGTACCGGGACACGCCCTGACCGGCGACTACGCGACGCCGTCCCAGGCCGGGTGCGGCGCATACCATCGCTGGCGATGCCAGCGGCCGGGGAGCGCGGATGACCAGGTACGTGATCGTGGGCGGCGGGATCCTCGGGCTCGCGGTCGCGCACCGGCTGCGTACCGACCGCCCCCGGGACACGGTGACCGTGCTGGAGAAGGAGTCCGGCTGGGCCGCCCACCAGACCGGCCACAACTCGGGCGTGATCCACGCCGGGGTCTACTACAAACCGGGGAGTCTCAAGGCGACACTCTGCCGGGCCGGCAGCGCCTCGATGGTGCGGTTCTGCGCCGAGCAGGGGCTGCCGTACGAGGTCTGCGGCAAGCTGATCGTCGCGGCCGAGGCGGCCGAACTGCCCCGGCTGCACAAGCTGCACGAGCGGGCGCTCGCCAACGGGCTGCCGGTCAGCCTGCTCAACGCGATCGAGGCGGCCGAACACGAGCCGCACGTCGCCGCCGTCGCCGCGCTGCGGGTCGCCTCCACCGGGATCGTCGACTTCGGCGCGGTCTGCCGGCGGCTCGCCGAACTCCTCGCCGCCAGTGGTGCCGAGCTGCGCCTGAACACCAGGGTCACCGAAATCCACGGGGTCACCGGGAGCCACGGCCGGGCCGGTGGCGTCGTGGTGGGCACGAGTACGGGCGAGGTGACCGGCGACGTGCTGGTGAACTGCGCCGGCCTGCACGCCGACCGGATCGCCGCACTGGCCGGCATCGACCCGCCGGCCCGGATCGTGCCGTTCCGGGGCGAATACTACGAACTGGTGCCCCAGCGGCGGAAGCTGGTGCGTGGACTGATCTATCCGGTGCCCGACCCGCAGTTCCCGTTCCTCGGCGTACACCTGACCCGCATGATCGACGGTACGGTGCACGCCGGCCCGAACGCCGTACTCGCCACCGCCCGGGAGGGCTACTCGTGGCGCCGGTTCGACCCGCGCGACGTCTGGGAGCAGGTCGGCTACTCCGGCCTCTGGGCGCTGGCCCGCCGGCACTACCGGTACGGGCTGACCGAGGTGACCCGGTCGCTGTCCCGGAAACGCTTCGCGGCCAGCCTGGCCCGGCTGGTGCCGGAGCTGACCGAGGCCGACATCGCCCCCGCCGGAGCCGGCGTACGCGCCCAGGCCGTACGCCCGGACGGGGGACTGGTGGACGACTTCCTCATCGTCGAGGCGGATCGGCAGGTGCACGTGCTGAACGCGCCGTCGCCGGCCGCGACCAGCTCCTTCGAGATCGCCCGGCACATCGTCGGCCGGCTCCCCGCCGACCGTTGACCGGTGTCGATCACTCCATCACTGTGCGTCACCGGATCGGGTGATGGTGGTGGTCGACCGGTGCCGGTGACACTGGCCGGGTGGAACGTCCCGGTGTCGCCATCCTGCTGGTCGGAGTGGCGTTCGGCCTGTTCGCGGGCACCGCGTACGCGGTGGCCCGGCGGGCCTGGGTGGACTACCGCAAGACCAGGGCGAGCCTGCCCGGGCTCCGGAGGACCGCGTGGACGGTGACCCGGATCGCTACCAGCCGTGGCGGCATCGTGCTGCTGATCTGCCTGGTCGCCGTCGGCTGGGCCGCCGCCGGCGGCGAGCGCTGACGTCCGGTCACGCGCGGAGTGCGCTGGCGTCCGGTTAAGCGCGGCGAGCACCGACGTCCGGTCACGCGCGGAGTGCGCTGGCGTCCGGGTTAAGCGCGGCGTACCCGGCGGGCCAGCAGGCCGTGCCGGGGGATCGTCCGGATCGGCTCGGTGGCGGCGCCGGCCCGCCGGAGGATGTGGTTGGCGGCGAGCATCCCGGTCAGGGCGGCCCGCTCCAGCAGCGCGCTGGGCAGCTCGGTGCGGATCCCGTCGCCGGCCAGATAGAGCCGGTCCGCGTCGGTGAGCACCCCGGGCCGGTCGGCCGAGCAGCCCGGCCGGAACGCCGGGGCCCGCCGCTCGACCCGGCAGCGCAGGTCCCGTACCGGCAGGTCGGCGACCTCCGGCCAGAGCCCGGCCAGCTCGGCGTGCATCCGCCGGGCCAGCTCCGGCGCGGGCACGCCCTCCGGGCAGGCGTACGCGTGCAGTTCCACCACCGCACCGCCGGTCCGGTCGGCCCAGTGGCGTGCCTGCGACTCCAGCCGGTGGTAGAGGGTCACCGAGTCCAGGGTGGGTTGCCGGGACACCCCGCTGAACACCGCCCGGTCCGGTGCCACGTCGCCGGCCAGCCAGTACCGGGCGATCGCGTACGGCGGGCCGGCGCCGAGCCGGGCCGCTCCTGCGGCGAGTACGGGTGCCCGGGCGGCCAGCTCCGGCGAGCCGGCGAGCAGCGCGGTCAGGGCCGGCGGGTCCACGGCGAGCACCAGGTTCCCGGCCCGGTGCCGCTCCCCGGTGCCGGTCTCCAGCCGCCAGCCGTCGCCGTCGGGCAGCACCGCCGTGGCCGGCCGCCCGAGCAGGATCCGGGCACCGTGCCGGCGCAGGTGCGCGGCGAGCGGTTGCCAGATCGCCGACTCGTAGTCCCGGTCCGGTGCGTCGAAGCCGAGCCCTTCCGGGTTGCCGAGGAAATAGAAGTGGAAGTTGGCGACCAGCTCCGCCGCGGAGAGGTCCGCCTCGTGGTTGAAGAACGAGTGCGCGAAGACGTCGAAGAGCATCGCCCGGGCCCGGTCCGGCAACCGCAGCCCGTCGAGCAGGTCCTCGGCGGTGGTCTGGTCCAGCGCGGCGTACGTGTGCCGCGGATGGTAGGCCAGCAGCGGCAGGGCGGCCCGGCCGTCCATCCGGCGCAGGTCACGCAGGCGCAGGCTCGGGCTGCGGGCGAGCAGCGCCAGCAGGCTCCACGGTGGCTTCGCCGGCAGCCGGCCGAAGTCCTCGGCCGGCCAGTCGGCGTGCAGCACCGGATAACCGGGTACCGGCCGGAGCAGGGTGAGCGCCGGATCGATCCGGCGCAGGATCGCCCGCAGGTTGTGGTACTGCCGGAAGAAGGCGTGGAAGCCGTGGTCGACCGGTGCGACGGTGCCGTCGGTCAGCGTCTCGGGGCGGGTGTCGAGCCGGCCGCCGAGCCGGGGACGGGCCTCCAGCACGGTGACCCGGACACCCCGCTCGGCGAGGACGACCGCCGCCGAGATCCCGGCGACACCGCCACCGACCACCAGCGCGTCGGTGTCGCGGCGCACCCGCCCCGGCGAGGGTCCCATCAGGACTGTCCGGTTGGCGGCGTCGGTGGCCGGCAGCGCGGTGGACGGTCGGAGGCGGGCCAGACGTACGGCACCTCCGGCACCTCGCCGAAGATCGGCCCGTAGTGCGCCGGATCCTTGCGCAGCAGTGCCGAGCGGTGGCTCAGGTGCATCTCCTCCCGGCCGAGCCAGGGCGGCAGCTCACCGGCGGCGGCCAGCTCGTCCTGCCGGCGTACCCGATCCAGGCCGCAGCCGGCGGCGAGGTCGGCGACCAGGGTGCCGGCGCAGGTGTCGGCCCGGCCGGTCGAGACCCACTCGGCACAGATGTCCAGGCCGTACCGGACCAGCGCCTCCTCGTAGCCGGCCCACATCTTCACCGCCGGGTGGTGGCGCCAGCCGTAGCCGGGGCGGACCAGGCCACGCAGCACCTGGATCGCCTCGACCCGCTGCTTGCCCAGCCGCAGCGGGTCCAGGCTCCGGGCGGTCCGCCCGAAGTCCGGGTACGGCAGGAAGGTCTGCACCCGGATGCACTACCCGTGACCGGCGGTTCCATTCATCGACACGCTGGGTGATTGTGTCGCCCCGTCCCTTCCCGGACGGTCCCGCGTACTGATCACAGTGACTACCATCCGGGCATGGCGGATCTCTGGCGGACCCGGGCCCGGCGCGCGTTCGAGACCCGACTGCGGGACGGCCTGCGCACCAACGGGGATCACCGCCCGCACTACGTGGTCTGCGGCCAGGACGCCCTCGCCGTCCACCTCGTCAGCGAACTGCTCGGCAACGATCCGCAGGGCAGCGGCGTACGGGTGACCGTGATCGTGCCGTACCGCCGTCGGCCGGACGGGCCGGACATCCGCGCGATCCGGGGCGTCCGGGTGATCCGGTCGGATCGGCTCGACGAGGAGACCTTCAAGACCGCCGGGCTGGTCGGAGCGGCCGGTCTGGCACTGCTGCACCAGGACGACGTGGGCAACATCCACGCGGCGCTCTGCGCCCAGGAGGTCGAGCCGGACCTCCGGGTGGTGCTGCGGATGTTCAACATGAGCCTCGGGCACGGGATCCGGCAGCTCTTCCCGAACAGCGCCGTACTCTCCGACGCCTCGATGGCCGCGCCCGCGTTCGTCGCGGCGGCGCTCGGTGAGGTCGCACCCTCGTACTTCCGGCACGGCGGTCGTACCCTCTTCGTCGCCCCCCGGGCGGAGGTCCGGCCGGAACAGGTGGTCTGCGGCCTGGCCGACACCCGGGACCCGAACCACCCGGTGGTGCTGCCCGCCGACCCGGCGGATGCCGATCTGGTACTCGCCGAGGCGGTCGGCCAGGCGGGGCAGGCCACCGAGCAGGCCACCCGGCGGCGGCTGCTGCGCGCCCAGCGGTGGCGGCGGCGCCGGATCGCGGTGCTGCTCCGGGCGCTGCGCTCGTTCGCCACCCGCAAGATCGGAATGGCCACCATCGCGGTGCTGATCGTGGTGGTGGTGCTCGGCTTCCTGCTCTCCTTCGCCGAGCACACCAGCATCGGCAACGCGATCTACCTGACCATGGTGACCACGATCGTCGGCGCAGACCCGGACACCGACAAGGGGGCGGCGGCCCAGGTGCTCCAGGTGGTGCTGAACCTGGCCGGGCTGGCGCTGATCCCGCTGATCACCGCCGCCGTGGTGGACGGCATCGTCAAGGCCCGGCTGGCGCTGGACGCCGGGCTGCTGCCGAGTGAGCGCAGCGGGCACGTCGTGGTGGTCGGGCTCGGCAACGTCGGTACCCGGGTGATGTGGCAGCTGCACGACCTCGGCATCGAGGTGGTCGCCATCGACAAGGATCCGGAGGCCCGGGGCGCGGCGGTCGCCCGCCGGCTGAACATCCCGCTGATCGTCGGTGACGCCGCCCGCGAGGAGACCCTGGACAACGCCTCGGTCGGCACCGCCCAGGCACTGGTGGTGGTCTCCACCGACGACGTGACCAACCTCCAGGCGGCGCTGAACGCCCGGGCGCTCCGCAGCGACCTACAGGTGGTGCTGCGGCTCTTCGACGGCGACTTCGCGCAGCGGATCCAGAAGACGTTCCGGATCGGGGTGTCCCGCAGCGTCTCCTACCTGGCCGCGCCGTCGTTCTCGGCGGCCCTGCTCAACCGGGCGGTGATCGCGACCATCCCGGTCGCCCGGCACGCGCTGCTGGTCGCGGAGGTGCCGATCGCCTCCGGCGCGGCACTGGCCGGGCAGGAACTCGGGGTGGTCGGCCAGGCGGAGTGGGTCCGGGTGCTCGCGTTGACCGGCGCCGGCCAGCGGCGTGCCGAGTGGGCCCCGCCGTCGGGGCACCAACTCCGGCCCGGGGACGTGTTGACCGTGGTGGTCCGGCGGGCCGGGTTGAACCGGCTGCTCAGGGAGGCGAGTACCCCGCTTCCGGCGGCACCGGAGTCGGGAGCGGGGACGACCGGTCGACCCGGTGAACCGGCGGGCCGGTCGTCGTCGGATCCGAGCCGGCCCAGTCGGCGGACCGTACCCCGGCAGGCCGGCCGGTCGACGGCCCGGGACCGCACCGGCGAGCAGTCCGGCCAGCCGGGGCGGGCGGGTACCCGGAGTCAGCCGGGTCGGACCGCCCGGCGGAGCCAACCGAACCCGCCGCCGGTCCGCCGGCCCGATCCGCCGCACTGAGCCCGCTGTGCCCCTGGCGCTCAGCCGACCGCTGTGCCCCTGCCGCTCAGCCGACCGCTGTGCCCCTGCCGCTCAGCCGACCGCTGTGCCCCTGCCGCTCAGCCGACCGCTGTGCCCCTGCCGCTCAGCCGACCTCGACGCCGAGTACGGCCTGTTCGTCGGGGCGGTGCACCAGTTCGTCGGCGAGGAACGACTGCACGGCCGGGGCCAGCCCGACGTCCCGGCCGGCCCGCTCGGAGAGCCGCCAGCGGTGTTCGATGACCTGGGCGAAGAGTTCGGCCGGTTCGAGTTTTCCGCGCAGGTGCGCCGGCACGGCCCGGACCACCGGCTCGAAGACCTCGGTGAGCCAGCGGTGCGCGGCCTGCTGCTCGTCGGTGAGGTCGCTCTCCGCCCGGTAGGTGTCCAGGTCGTTGAGGAGTCGCCGGGCCTGGTTCTCCTCGGCGTCCAACCCGGTCAGCCGGAGCAGCCGGCGGCTGTGGTAGCCGGCGTCGACCACCTTGGGCCGGACCAGGTAGCGCCCGCCGTCCACCAGGGACATCGCCACCTCGGCGACGTCGAAGCCCAGCTCGTTGAGTCGCCGGATCCGGCCCTCGATGTCGTGCCGGGCCTCCCGCTCGATCTGCTGCTCGTAGGTGATCTCGTGCCACAGCCGCTGGTAGCGCAGGACCACCTCCTCGCAGACCACCTCCGGGTCGATCGAGGGGTGCAGCAGCCCGGCGGCCTCCAGGTCCAGCGCCTCGCCGAAGATGTTGACCCGGGCGATCTCCAGGTCCTCCTCCCGCTGCCCGTTGGAGAGCCGGGCGTGCAGCGCGCCGGTCTCGGCGTCGACCAGATAGGCGGCGAAGGCACCGGCGTCCCGCCGGAACAGGGTGTTGGAGAGCGAGCAGTCGCCCCAGAAGAAGCCGGTCAGGTGCATCCGGACGATCAGTGCGGCCAGCGCGTCGAGCAACCGGTTCAGCGTCTCGGGGCGCAGCGTGTGCGAGAAGAGCGCCCGGTAGGGGAGGGAGAACTGGAGGTGCCGGGTGATCAGCACCGGGTCGAGCGGCTCACCCCGCTCGTCGTGCCGGTCGGCGACGATCGCGACCGCCTCCACGGAGGGGAAGTCGATCCGCTCCAGCGCGCGGAGCAGGTCGTACTCCCGCTCGGCCACCCGTTCGCCGGTCTCCTTGACCGCGTAGACGGTGCCGGCGAGCCGGACGAATCGCACGACATGCCGGGAAATTCCCTGGGGTAGCGCCACCAACTGGTCGGCGGGCCACTGCTCCAGCGGAGTCGACCAGGGAAGGTCGAGCAGCGCCGGGTCGACGAGGGCCGAGGTGATCCGCACGGCAACAAGCATGCCGGTCCGGGCCGCGTCGCGCCGCCTCACGTGTGCGGGCACACATCGTCGACCCGCCCGATCGCGGCCGCCGTCCTGTGCCGGCTCCACGAGGCCGGCCCGGTAGCGTGGTCGGAATGCGGGAGACCACGACGGTACGCCGACCGCTGCGGCTGCGCCCCGTCCGTCCGGCCGGCTGGTGGCTCGACGGCGTACTGGTCGCGGCGGTGGTGGCGTTGACCGCCGCGCTCGCCGCCGGTCAGTTGCTCGGACTCGACCTGGCGGTCCGGGACTGGGTCGACGCGCACCGGCCCGAGCCGGCGTACTGGGTGGCCCGGGTCTTCAACTCGCTGGGTCAGGGCGGCTGGTTCCTGATGCCGATCGCGTTCGGCCTGGCGGCGCTGGTCGGCTGGCGCACCCGGTCGGTCCGGCCGCTGCTGGTGCCGATCGGCGCGTTCGTGCTGACCTCGTTCACCATCGGCCCGATGAAGCTGTGGCTGGACCGGGGCTACCCGCACAACTTCGAGTTGGCGCACCCGGAGAAGCTGTTCAGCGACCCGGCGGGCGGCACGGCGTACCCGTCCGGGCATGTGGCGAACGCCATCGTCTGGTACGCGGCGATCGCGCTGCTGTTCGCCGCGCTGCTGCGTACCCTCGGTCGGCCGGACGCCCCGCCCGCCCTGTACGCCGCGATCCGGCTGGCGCCCCCGGTCATCGTCTTCTGCACCACCACCTACCTCGGCTGGCACTGGATCACCGACTCGGTCGCCGGGCTGCTGCTCGGGCTCTTCCTCGGCCGGCTGCTCGACCGGGTGCCGTGGGACGACGTACCGCTGCCGGCCCTGCCAGGCGGGGTGCACCGACGCGGAGTGTTCACCGACGACCTCTAGATTCGACGTCGTGCAGGAGCTGGAGCGCCGGCTGGGCGTACCCGATGCGGTCGTCGTCGGCCTGGGGTCGATGCTCGGGGCCGGGGTGTTCGTGGTCTTCGCCCCGGCGGCCGCCGCCGCCGGCAGTGGGTTCGGCCTGCTCGGCGCGCTGGCCGTCGCCAGCCTGGTCGCCTACTGCAACGCCACCAGTTCGGCCCGGCTCGCCGCCCGCTATCCGGAGTCCGGCGGCACCTACGTCTACGGCCGGGAGCGGCTCGGCCCGTTCGCCGGGTTTCTCGCCGGCTGGGGCTTCGTGGTGGGCAAGACCGCGAGCTGCGCGGCGATGGCGCTGACCATCGGGGCGTACCTGTGGCCGGGGTACGCGCGACCGGTGGCGGTGGCGGCCGTGCTGGCGGTCACCGGGGTGAACCTGCGCGGGGTGCAGAAGACGGCCCGGGTCACCCGGTGGCTGGTGGCGGTGACGCTCGGCGTACTGGCCCTGGTGGCGCTGGTGGGACTCTTCGGCGGGGAGTTCCGGCCGGTACGGCTCGGTGACGCCGTCGGCGGGCCGGCCGGGGCCGGCGTACTCACCGCCGCCGGGCTGCTCTTCTTCGCCTTCGCGGGATATGCCCGGATCGCCACCCTCGGCGAGGAGGTACGCGACCCGGAGCGCACCATTCCCCGGGCGGTACCGCTCGCGCTCGGGATGGTGCTGGTGATCTATCTGGGGCTGGCTGTGATCGCGCTCTCGGTGCTCGGGCCGGCCCGGCTGGCGCACTCGGCCGCACCGCTCGCCGAGGTGGTGGACGCCGCCGGGCTCTCCGCGCTGGGCTGGCTGGTCCGGGCCGGTGCGACGGTGGCGGTGCTCGGGGTGCTGCTGGCGCTGGTCGCCGGGGTCGGTCGGACCGCGCTGGCGATGGCCCGGCGCCGTGACCTGCCGGGTGCGCTGGCCGCGGTGCATCCGACGTACCGGGTGCCGCACCGGGCCGAACTCGCCGTCGCCGGTGCGGTGGTCCTGCTGGTGGCGCTCGGCGACGTCCGGGACGCGATCGGCTTCTCCAGTTGCACCGTGCTGGTCTACTACGCGATCACCAATGCCGCCGCGCTGACCCTGGGCCGGGATCCGGGCCGCCGGCTGCCGGTCCGGTTCCTGGCCGGTCTCGGGCTGGCCGGCTGCCTGCTGCTTGCCGTCACCCTGCCGGCCGGCAGCGTGCTGGCCGGCTTCGCCGTACTCGCCGTCGGCGCGCTCGGCTACGCCGCCCGCCGGCTCGCGCGGCTCAGCCGGCACTCCCGCGACGACAGCGGGTCGCGGTGAGTGGCGGGCGGGTCATACCCAGGTACGAGCGCGGCGGTGCTACCGCAGGGCGACGCGGATTTCAGTGATCTCCTCCTATGGTCGAGCGCATGAAGAAGGCACTCGCCGTGGTCGGGATCCTGTTCGGGCTCTACCTGATCGTCCGGGCGATCGCCGAGCCGTTCGTGATCGACATGTCCGATCCGGCGACGTACCAGCGGGACTGGGGTGGGCCGAGCCTGGCCGGGGTGCTGCTGGTCCACTGTGGCCCCGGTGTCGTCTCTGCGGTGCTGATCGGGCTGGCCGCGCGTTCGCGGTGGCGGCGCCGGGCGGCGTCCGGACCCGGCCGGGACGGCGAGTGAGCGCGAGCCGGGCCGCCGACTGAATCCGTCCAGGGTGACGAACGTCGGTGAGAGCGGTCTTTACCGGGCCGCCTCGGCCTCGGCGAGCCCGGCGAGTTGTTTGGTCACCGATCCCCAGCCCTCGGCGAAGCCGAGTTCCTCGTGGCGAGCGCGGGCAGCAGGATCGCCGTGCCGGAGCAAAATCCGGTAGTCGGTGCCGTCCGGATGATCGCCCAGGATGATCTCGGCGGTCACTGCGACCGGGGCGGGCTGGGTCGGTCGCCACTCGCTGTCGATGGCGTTCGTGAACACGATCCGCTCCAGCTCGTCGACGACGAGGAAGCTCGCGTCCATGTGCGGGACGAACTCCGCCCCGTCGTCGCTCATCCGGGTCACCAGGCCGCCGCCGGGCCGGACCTCCAGGCGGTCGACCCGGCACAGCGTCGGAGCCGGAAGCCACCACTTCGCGAAGCGGGACGGATCGGTCCAGGCGCGCCAGACGACGGCACGGGGAGCGCGGATGATCCGCCCCAGGGTCAGGTCAAGGTCGGGGTTCATGGTCATTCTTTCTCCTCCGGGTCGGTGACGAGCCGTTCGAGGCGGTCGGTGCGCTCCTCCCAGATCCGGCGCTGTTCGGCCAGCCAGTCGTCGAGGAGGGCGAGGCGGTCGCGGTTGAGCACGCAGGTGCGCACCCGGCCGGACTTGACCGTGCGGATCAGGCCGTTCGCCTCAAGCGTTCGTACGTGCTTCATGAACGAGGGAAGGGTCATCGGGAACTCGCGGGCGAGGTCGCCGACGCTCGTCGCACCACGGCCGAGCCGTCGGATGACGTCGCGCCGGGTCGGGTCGGCCAGGGCGACGAAGACGCCGTCGAGCTCCGCCGAATACTGTGCCATGCGGCTAAGCATTGCTCGCCAGAACACTTAGCGCAAGGGCAAAGTGTTCGCGGGCGGCGGCTGGTCGCTACCGGGTGGTGGTGATCCCGCCGCCGCAGGGCGCGCCGGTCTCGATCGCGGCGGTCACCCGGTACGCCGAGATGAAGGCGCCGATCGCCGGGTCGTCCGCCTCCTCGACGGCGAGCTGGTAACCCCAGGCCTGGAGCGAGATCGGTGCCGACTGCCCCGGGTACGGGCTCATCATCATGTGCGACAGCCCGCGTACCCGATCGATGAGCTTGCCCACCTCGGAGGGGGGCAGGCCCGGCCGGAAGGTGATCCATACCGCGCCGTGTTCCAGGCTGTGTACGGCGTTGCCGTCCTCGATCGGCGCGGTGTAGACGTCGCCGTTGCAGTTCTGCCACCGCTGGAAGTGCGGTCCGCCGGCCGGCGGGGTCATCGGATAGGTCACCGGATCCTGGACGTGGTCCGTCGAGAGTGCACCCGGGTTCGTCTGCCGATAGTTGATCACGCCGGAGAGGTCCCCGCCGCTTGCGTCGTCGCGCTGCTGATACCAGACGAAGCCGCCCACCCCGCAGACGAGCAGCAGGAGCAGCGCCACCCCACCGGCCACGATCCCGATGATCAGCCCGGTACGCGGTCCCGACTTCGCGGGCGGCACCGGCTGGCCGTCCTGGTACGGATACCCGGGCTGGGCAGCCTGGGGCGGATATCCCGGCTGTCCGTAGCCGGATGGCTCGCCGTACCCGGATTGGGGTGCCGGGTAGCCCTGCTGCGGGACCGGCGGCATCCCGTGACCCGGGGGAGCGCCGGTGGCCGGCGGTCCATAGCCGGGCTGTGGCTGCTGCGGCGGCTGGCCGTAGCCGGGCTGTGGCTGCTGCGGCGGCTGGCCGTAGCCGGGCTGCGCGGGTGGCGGCGGTGCCGGATATCCGGGCTGCTGCGGAACGGGTGGCGGTGCGTACCCGGGCTGCGGGGGCAGCGGTCCCGGCGGCGGACTGGGTTGCTGCGGCTGCGGCGGTTCCGGGTTGCCCATGTCTGTCTACGCCTCCCGGCCAGGGGTGTGGGACCCGATCGTACCGAGACGCGATCCGGGGACGGCTTCGGCGGTGTGCGGGTGCCAGTTGGCGGGGTCGAGGAATTCTCGACGGCGCGGCGTACGGACGGCGTACGAGCGAAGACTTCGCCTGACGGGCCCACAGTCCGAGGCGGGCTATCTCCGGGACGTCGGTTTGGAGGCAGGCGCTCGCGTCATCGCTCCTCGTCGTCCTCGCCGACCAGTTCCGGGCGGTGCTTCGCGATCCACTTCTCGACGTCGGCGGCGCGCCACACCTTGCCCTGCTGCAACTCGGCGATCGGCGCCGGGAACGACCGGTGGGACGTGATGGCGTACACGCGTTGCCGGCTGATCCCACCCAGTCGCATCCGGATTTCGTGCGCGCCCATCAGTCGCATGAACGCGACCGTAGGCGCCCGTCAAGAGGCACAAGTCAACTTGTCGTACGTCATCGTGCGGAGTGCTCTTGACGAGTACTGTAGTCACGAGTCAAGGTAGTTCCCGTCGACTGTGCGGCTAGCGGAAGGTTTTCGATGTTCAGCGCTGACTTGGAGCCAACCCCCACCACGCCGAGCCCGGAAGCGACGCGGGCGGCGGACATGCCGGCGGAAGAGGTACTCACGAAGGACGTACCGATGGATGCCCCGGAGGCGAGTGCGGCGTGGGCGGCGGAGCAGGTCACTGGCGAGCTGCGGGAGGCGTACCTGACGGTCGCGGCGGCGGCCGCGCTGCTGGAGCGGACCAGTGCCGGCTCGGTGCATCCGGAGCTGCGGCAGGCCCGCCGCTGCGGTGAGGACGCCCTCGACCTGGCCAATCACGCGGAACAACTGCTCGGTGGCGGGATCCGGCGGCTGCACGAGCGCCTCGGCCGGGCCGACGTGACCAGCATCGGCGAGGTCGCCGGCACGCTGGGCGTGGCACAGACCCAGTTCGCCGAGGTGGCCGAACGGATCGCCGGGCTGCCCGACCGGCTGCGCGGCGCCGGGCAGCGGCTCCGGGACGCGGGCGACTCCGACTACTCCACCGACGCCGTGACCGAGCAGTGGTCGCAGGCTGCCGAGCAACTCGGCCTGATGACGGCCAGCCTGACCGAGGCGGCCGGCGCGCTGGCCTCGTACACCGATCGGCTGACCGGCGCGACCAGCTAGAGCCTCTTCCGGCCGCTGTGGGGGCACGGCGGCCGGGAGTGGGAAAGGGCCCGGGGCGGATGCCGGGCTCCGGCCGGCTGTCCGAACAGTCGGCGGCCGACCCCGTCCGCCTCGGCGCCGCCCACCCCCTACCTCTTCCGGAAGGACCAACGTGGGACGCGAGAAAGTGTCGGCACCGGCCCGAGGGGCCACGCCGAGCCATCCAGCCCGGCAGGCTGTCCAGCCGGTCCAGGTCCGTGCGGCCACGTTCCGTTCGCGGTGGCGCGGCCTCGACCCGGAGCAGGTGTACGCCTACCTGCGCCGCCTCGCCGACGAACTGGAGGACCTGCGGCGGGCCGAGTGCGCCGCCCGCGCCGAGGCGGAGCGTATCCGGCAGGGGCTGCGACACTGCCAGTCCCGGCACGCCCGATGCTGGTTCGTCGACCCGGCCCGGCGTACGCCGAACCGGGGGCCGTGGTGAGCGCAACCGGGCTCGATCTGCTGGGGTGGCAATGTTGTTCAGGATCTATGACCTTGATTCAGTCATCGCCTGACAGCTCAGCGTAGCTATCGTTCGATCACGGGGTCAGCGCATGGTGGAACACGTTCCGCGGGTCCCACCGCCGCTTCGCCGCGCGCAGCCTCGCCGCGTTGTCGCCGTAGTACAGCGTGGACCACGGCAGGCCCGACGTGTTCCACCGCGGATCCGCGAGGTCGGTGTCCGGGTAGCCGATGTACGCGCCACCGTCGACCGGCACGCCGCCGGTGTCGGCGTACATGTCGCGGTAGAACTCGCGGATCCACGCCAGGTGCCGTGCGTCGTCCGCCGGTTCCGCCCACGCCGACAGGTAGAAGAGCTTTAGCATGGCGTCGCGATGCGCGGTGGCGGTGGCGTCCGGTGCCACCGCGTTGACCCTGCCCCCGTAGGAATTGAGGCTGACCGCGCCGCTGACGAAGTTGGGGTCGTCCATTGTCAGATGGCGGTACGCGACGGCGATCTGCCGGTCGGTGAACGGGCGACGCAGGTATCCCGACTTCACCTTCAACCGCCACCCGAACGTTTCGTCCGAGCCCTTGAGCGCCGCCGCGAGCCAGGGCCCACGCTCCTGGGTTCGAGAGGTGGGAGCGCCCACGCCGTCGCCGAGCGCCGCGACGTGCTCGTCGAGTACCCGCTCCGCGTCGGCGCCCGATGCCTGCCCGATCAGCATGATCATGCCCTGCTGGCGGCGGAACAACAGAAACTCGGTGTAGAGGTCGGGGTACCGGTCGCCGTACCGTTCGAACCAGCGTCCGTGGTTCTGCACGAGCCGCGTGAAGGCCGGCTCGTGCAGCCCCTCCCACGTCCACTGGAGCGTGAACGACAACACCTCGGCGGGCGGCTCCGGCAGATCCCGGAACCAGTAACGGGTTACCACGCCGAACGATCCTCCCCCGCCGCCGGTGTGCGCCCACCACAGGTCGCGGTGGGGATCCGTCGGCTCCCGCGTCGCTACCACGCTGCGGGCGTTGCCGGCGCCGTCGACGACCACCACCTCGACCGCGAACAGGTGGTCGACCGCCAGGCCATGACGGCGACACAGGGGGCCGTATCCTCCTGCGGCCACGTGGCCGCCGACACCCACCTCGGGGCACCACCCGGCGGGGATCGTCACGCCCCAGCCCAGGAAGAGCCGCCGGTACGCCTCACCCAGGGTCGCACCGGCCTCCACGGCGAACGCCCGGCGCGCCGGATCGTAGGAGACCCTGGTCATGGCGCTCATGTCGATGACCATCCGCACGGCGGGGTCGTCGACGAAGTTCTCGAAGCAGTGCCCGCCGCTGCGCACCGCGACGCGTTTGCCGGCACGTACCGCGTCGTTCACCGCGCGCACCACGTCGTCCGTCGAGCCGACCAGCCGGATATGGTCGGGCGAGCCGAGAAACCGCTCGTTGTAGCCGCGCCCGGCCAGGTACGCGTACCGCCGGTCGGCTGGCCCGACATGGACCATCGGGCCGCCGATGGTCGCATCGGCGGTCGGGGCCGCGGTCGCCGCGGTGGTTGCCGCCGTTCCCGCCGCCAGCGCACCCGCCGTGACCGCGGCGCGACGAAGCACACTCCGTCGACTGTGGACGCTCATGACACTCTCCCTTTGTCGATCTTTCGACCCTAGAAGCGGTCACGCGGAAGCGACATCCCGCTGCCCACAAGGGCGACGGTGGAGTTACCCCTACCGCCGCCCGGTGCGGATGCCGGGCCGACCCGAGCGGGCCCGAACCTGATCCCGCGCCGGCCGAAGGGGACTGTCAGCATCCGGGATCGGAACTAGACTGCGCGAGATCTCGGGGCCGAGCGGCTGTCCCCACCCCTTCAGGTCGGCCGTTCCGCCTCGACGGTCACGGCTGTCCCCGATACGCGAAGGGTCGTCGAGGCAGATGCGTACGCCCGAGCCGGAACCCCCGATCCGACACCGTCCGACCGGAGTCGACGACCCTGCCGCCCCGGTACCGGACCTCCTCGGCCAGCAGGTCGTCCCGGCCGAGGCGGCGATGCTGGCTCCGGTGGAACCGCCTCTCGTCGGCCCGCAGCGGCAGTGGGCTCCCCCGCAGATGCCGGTCCCGGACCTCGAGGCGGTACGCCGGGCCGGCCGCGCGGTAGCCGACGGAGCCGCCCAGACCGCCGTCTCCGTGGCGTCCGGTGCGGCGCAGACCGCCGCCACGGTGGCGTCCGGAGCGGCCCGGACGGCGCGTACCGCCGCCTACCGGGGCACCCGGCCGATCGTGAATTTCGGTGCCGGGATTGGCTACTTCTTCCGGGGCGTCGGGCGGCTCCTCGCCAGCCCGACGCTCTGGCCCTACGCCGTCGCGCCGCTGGTGCTGCTGCCACTGGCGATGCTCGGCCTCGCGCACACCGTCGAGGCCGCTGCCGCCGCCGTGATCGGTTGGCTCACCTCGTTCGCCGAGAGCTGGCCCTGGATCCACGACACGCTCGGCGCGATCCTGCTCTGGGGCGTACGGATCGGTGTGCACTTCGTCCTCGGCTACCTCGTACTGCCACTGAGCATCGTGCTCGGTGCGCCCTGCTACGTGCTGCTGGCCCGGCGGATGGAGCGCCGGCTCGGTGCGGTCGAGCCGTTCGCCGGGGGCGACGCCGCCGGCCGGGCGCCCTCGCTGTGGCGGGCGTCCGGGGTCGCCGTCCGGCAGGCCGTACTCGTCACGCTGGTGGTGCAGCTCGGCTGGCTGCTGCTGGTGCCCCTGCTGCTCGTGCCGGGGCTCAACGTGTTCGTGGCGATCAGCGCGGTCGCCGTCTTCAACGGCTTCCTGGTCGGGCTGCTGATGCTGGCGATCCCGCTGCACCACCACGGGACGGCGACGTTCCGGGGGCAGCTCCGGGCGGTCTGGCGGCACCGGGCCAGCGCGATCGGGTTCGGTGCCACCAGCGGGCTGCTGCTCGGCGTGCCGTTCACCCCGCTGCGGGCCGTCGTCGCACCGATGGTCTTCGTCGGCGCGGTGCTGCTGCACCGCCGGATGCGCCGGGTCGAGGGCGCGGCGCCCGATCGGGCCGCCCCGAAGCCGGTGCCCGTGCCGGCGGTGCCGGCGCCGGTGCCGTCGCCGGAGTGGGAACGACCCGCACTTCCGCCCGGATAGCCTGCCCTGGGGGAAGTGCAACAGCTCCACTTCGGACGGCGCGCGCCCGATCCTTACCGGCATCGGCGTACGCCGGGGACCGATCGCCGGATTCTGTCGGTCCCGGCGGCTACCGTCTCGTCCGTCGCCACCGCTGGTGTTCCTGCCGGCGGCTGTCACCCCCACCCCGGAGGCACAGACCCCTATGGCACAGGAAACGACCTACCTCGAACTGTCCGAAGTGGACGGTAGCTCGCACAAGTTCTACGAGGTGACCGTCGACGGCCCCGAGCTGACCGTTCGGTACGGCCGGATCGGGGACCCGGGGCAGGTGAAGCGGAACGTCTTCACCAATGTCGACCGGGCCCGGAAGGAAGCGGCCAAGAAGATCGGCGAGAAGGTGCGCAAGGGCTACGCGCCGGCCGTGCCCGGGGTGCGGCAGAAGCGCGCGGTCTCTCGGCGGCAGATCGTCAGCACCCGCTCCACCGCCCGCCGGGCACCGGTGCTCTGGCGCTACGACTCGGGCGCCCCGGCGTTCGGGATCTTCGTCGACCGGCAGGGCTGCATGGTCGGCAACGAGTTCGGTGTGATCACCACGCTCAGCCACGACGCCGAGGTGGTGCAACAATACCGGCTGCCCGACGGGGTCAAGTGCATCGTCGCCGACGACGACTGGCGTTACGCCGGCTGCGACGACGGCAATGTCTACGACATCTCCGGCAAGGTGCCCCGGCTCGCCTACCGGATCGCCCCGGACATCGACATCTACTGGCTCGACATCCACGACGGGGTGCTCGGGGTCTCCGACTCCGGCGGCGGGATCGCGGCGATCGACCACGAGGACGAGTTCATCTGGCGTCGGCAGGGCCACGGCCGGTCCGGCTGGATGGTGCGCTGCGACGCGGACGCCATCTATCACGGCGCCTCCAAGGGGGTGACCAGCTACGACTGGCGTACCGGGCAGCAGCAGTGGCACCGGCCGACCAGTGCGGTGCTGTTCGGCTGGCAGGAGCCGGGCGCGGTCTACGCCGGCACGGTGGCCAACCAGGTGACCCGGCTGAGCAAGCAGGGCCAGTCGGAGCGGATCTACCGGTGCGACGCCCCGATCTACTCCTGCGCCACCGCCCCCGGCGGCGAGTACGTCTTCGCCGGAGACAGCTCGTCCTCGGTCTACTGCTTCGACGCCGCCGGCAACCGGCTGTGGAAGTTGGGCACCGGATGCGGCTCGGCCTACTCGATGCAATACCACGAGCAGCGGCTCTACATCGTCACCACGACCGGCGCACTGGCCTGCATCGACGCCAGCGAGCCGGCGATCCGCGCGGCCGAGCAGGGCAGCGTGCCGGACGTGCTGGACGTGAAGGCGCCACCCCGACTGCCGACGGTGGTGCCGTCCACCACGGTCGAGATCACCCACGACCCGGGCGACGGCGTACTGGTGGAGTGCGTCGAGGACGGCGGCCGGCTGCGGATCCGGGTGCTCTCCGACGGCTACCGCCGGGACTGGCTGGTGCAGTTCCCCAAGGGCATTCGCGAGCCGAGGGCGCGCTACCTGGTCAGCGAGGTACGCGAGGCGGGGCGGGGCGGCTTCTACCGGGCGTACGGCGACATCCGCCGGCTCGTCTGACTGCGAGCATGGTGGGTGCGCCTGCCCGAAGCCGCTACTCGACCCACTCGCCGCCGCGCATCACCTGGACGACGTTCAGGTCGTCGTCCAGCACCACCAGGTCGGCCCGCCAGCCGGGCAGCAGCGCACCGATCCGGTCGCCGAGCCCGACCGCCCGGGCCGGGGTGGTGGCGGCCATCCGGCAGGCGTCCACCATCGGGATCCCGGCCGCCACCGCCGCGCGCAGCGCCGCGTCCATGGTCAGCACGCTGCCGGCGATCGCCCCGGGTGCCGAGTCGGCGGTGGCCAGCCGGACCGTCCCGTCGGCCACCACCACCGGCTGGCCGCCCAGCTCGTACTCACCGTCCGGCATCCCGGCCGCCGCCATCGCGTCGGTGATCAGCGCGGCCCGGTCCGGGCCGGCCACCCCGGCGGCGAAGGCCAGGGTGCCCTGGTGCAGGTGTACGCCGTCGGCGACCAGCTCGCAGACCACGTTGGCGGAGCCGAGCAGCGCGAAGACCGGCCCCGGCTCCCGGTGGTGCGCGCTGGGCATGCCGTTGAAGAGGTGGGTCGCCACGGTCGCCCCGGCGGTCACCCCGGCACCGGTCTGCTCGTACGTGGCGTCGGTGTGCCCGATCGCCGCGACGACCCGCCGGGAGACGAGCAGCTCGATCGCGGCCAGCGCGCCGGGCAGCTCGGGGGCGAGGGTGACCATCCGGACCGTACCGTCGCCGAGGGCGAGCAGTTCGGTCAGCTCCTCCAGGGACGGGTCGCGGAGGAACTTCGGGTTCTGCGCCCCGCAGCGCACCCCGGACAGATAGGGGCCCTCGTAGTGCACGCCGGCCAGTACGCCCTCCTTGACCAGCGGGGCGAACGCCTCGGTGGCGTCCCGCATCAACTCGTACGGCGAGCTGACCAGGCTGGCCAGGATGCTGGTGGTGCCGTGCGAGAGGTGGAATGCGGCGGCGGCCCGGGCCTCGTCGGCGTCCCCGGTGGTGAAGGTGTGCCCGCCGCCCCCGTGGCTGTGCATGTCCACGAAGCCGGGCACGATCCAGTGCCCGTCGCGGATCGACGGATATTCGGCGACCGCCGAGATCCGCTCGCCGTCCAGCTCCACACAGCCCTGCCGGATCACGCCGGTCGGGGTTACCACCTTGCCACTGACCCGGACGGTCATGTCGTCTCCTCGCTGTGCTGGTCGCGGGTGTCGAGGGCGAGCAGGGCGGCGCCGAGGGAGCCGGCCTCGTCGCCGAGGGCCGCGCGGAGCAGCCGGGGCTCGGTCTGGAACGTCAGTCGTTGCCGCAGCGCCACGCCGAGCGGGTCGAGCAGGTCGGCGCCGGCCTCGGCCAGCCCGCCGCCGAGCACGACGACCTCGGTGTCGTAGAGCGCCTGGGCGATGGCGAGCCCGTCGGCCAGGGCGTCGACCGTCTCCCGCCACACCAGGGTCGCGGTCTCTTCGCCGCCGGCCGCCCGGGTGACCACCTCGGCGGCGGTCGCCGGAGTACCGGTCAGCGCCGTGTAGCGCCGGCCGACGGCGGCGGCCGAGGCGACCGCCTCCAGGCAGCCGAGCCGGCCGCAGCCGCAGCGCGGCCCGTCGGGGCGTACGACGACGTGGCCCAGCTCGCCGGCGGCGCCGTGCGCGCCCGCGAAGGCCGACCCGTCGACCACGTGCGCGGCGGCGATCCCGGTGCCGATGGCGAGGAAGAGCACGTGCCGGGTGCCCCGTCCGGCGCCGAGCCGGGCCTCGGCGAGCCCACCGGACCGCACGTCGTGGCCGAGCGCCGAGGGCAGGCCGAGCCGCGCGGTGACCAGCTCCCGCAGGGGTACGTCCCGGAAGCCCAGGTTGGCCGACCAGATCGCCCGGCCGGTGGCCTCGTCGACCACCCCGGGCACGGCGAGCCCGACCGCGACCGGGGTCAGCCCGTCGGCCCGGGCCTTGCCGGCGAGCCCTTCGGCGATGTCGAGGATGCGCTCCACCACGGCGGCCGGACCGTGCTCGGCCAGGGTGTGGTGCCGTTCGGTGTGCGCGACCCGGCCGTCGGTCCGGACCAGGGCGCACTTCATCCCGGTCCCGCCGACGTCGAGCGCGACGACCACACTGCCGTCCTGGCCGTCGCCACCGGTCGGTGTGCCGGCGCCGGTGGTCGCCGGCACGGCGGGGTCGGTCACGCGAGCACCACGGACCGGCGCAGGTGCCGGGGCGCGTCCGGGTCGAGGCCGCGCCCCTTGGCCAGGGCGACCGCGAAGCGCTGCGCCAGGATCAGGTCGGCCATCGGGTCCAGCGGCGGCCGGCCCGCCGCCCAGCCGCCGATCACGGCGTGCACGTTGCTGGTCCGGCTGTGCACGAACGCCGCCCCGGTGGCCGCGATGTCCTCGGCCAACCCGTCGGGTACCTCGCCGAACGCCCAGACCAGCCGGCCCGGTCCGGCGATCGAGATCGGGCCGTGCCGGTAGTCCATCGCCGGGTACGCCTCGGCCCAGGCGCCGGCCGCCTCGCGGCACTTGAGCGCCGCCTCGTGGGCGATCCCGATCGTCCAGCCCCGGCCGAGGAAGGTGATCTGCTCGACCCGGGCGGGGTCGAACGGCAGCGGGGCGCGTACCGCGACCTCGGCGTCGGCGGCCAGCGCGGACATGCCGGTGCCGAGGTGGGCCCGGAGCAGGGCCAGGGCGGTGGTGGCGAACCGGGTCTGCACCACCGAGCGCTCGTCGGCGAAGGGCATCGCGACGCTCTGCTCGGCGAGTTCCGTGGCCGGCGACTCCGGATCTCCGACGATCACGGTGCTCGGCCGGCGCCCGCGCAGCGCGGAGAGGACGTCCAGCACCTCTGTGGTGGTGCCGGAGCGGGTGATCGCCACGATCCGGTCGTACCGGCGGTCGAGCGGGAACTCGGAGGCCTGGAAGGCGTCGGTCTCGCCGTGTCCGGCGTGCTCGCGCAGGCTGGCGTACGCCATCGCCATGAACCAGGAGGTGCCGCAGCCGATCACGGCGACCCGCTCGCCGGGCCGGGGCAGTGCGGCGGCCGAGTCGGCGGCCAGCGGGGTGGCCTGTCGCCAGCACTCGGGTTGACTGGCGATCTCCGCGTCGACGTGGCCCATCGCAGCTCCTCGCGGGCGGGAGACCGCACTGGCGGGGCGGCGCCATGTGACGGCGGACCGGCCTGCGCAATACGGCTCGGTTTGACGATCTTTCGCGCGTCATTCTGCGCGAAAGACATCGGTCGTGGCAACCGCGCGCAGCTTTGCGCAGAACAAAGTTTTGCGGCCGCGCGTTTCGCGCACTATTGTGCACGGAATCTCCGCGACGAAGCTGGAGGCCCGGGGTGGACCGCTATGCGAGATGGAATGCGCTGCTCGAACTGCTGACCGACACCGGTCGGGTCAGCGTGGAGGACGCCGCCGCCCGGCTGGACGTCTCGCAGGCGACCATCCGGCGTGACTTCGACCAGCTCGCCCAACAGCAGATGATCACGCGTACCCGGGGTGGGGCGGTCGCCAACGGCGTCTCGTACGACCTTCCGCTGCGTTACAAGACCGCCAAGCACTCGGCCGAGAAGCAGCGGATCGGTGCCGCCGCCGCAGCCCTGGTCGCTCCGGGGATGGTGGTCGGGCTCAACGGCGGTACCACCACCACCGAGGTCGCCCGCGGGCTGGCCGTACGCCCCGACCTGAACAGCAGCGCGGACGGCGCGCAGCTGACCGTGGTGACCAACGCGCTGAACATCGCCAACGAGCTGCTGGTCCGGTCCCGGATGAAGATCGTGGTGGCCGGCGGGGTGGTCCGGCCGCAGTCCTTCGAGCTGGTCGGCCCGCTCGGCGGTGCGCTGCTCCGCGAGGTCACCCTGGACGTGGCGCTGCTGGGGGTGGACGCCATCGACGTGCAGCTCGGCGCGGCGGCGCACCACGAGGGCGAGGCGTCGATGAACAACCTGATGGTGGCCCGGGCCAAGCGGGTCGTGATCATCGCCGACTCGTCCAAGCTCGGCGGACACGCCTTCGCCCGGATCTGCCCGATCGAGCGGGTCGAGACCCTGGTCACCGATTCCGGCGCCGACCCGGCGACGCTCCAGGCGTTCCGGGACGCGGGCGTCAACGTCGTCTGCGCCTGACCCACCGAGGGTGGTACAGGTATTCGGCCGCCTTGACACGGTAAGGCTAATCTCATTAGCTATACAGCTATGAAGCGTCCTAAGTCTGCCGTGCTCCCGGCGCCGGCCGCCGGCCGTAGCCGTACCCGGGCCGGTGCCGTGCTGCTCGCCGCCACCGGAGCGCTCTTCGTCCTCTATCCGGCCAGCCGACCCTGGAACGACGAATCCACCCCGGCCGGGGCGATCGCGTCGATGAGCTCCACCGCATGGGTGGCCTCGCACCTGTTCGCCATGATCGGCTTCATCCTGCTGCCGCTCGGGCTCCTCGCCCTGCGTCGGGCGGTCGACGGCACCCCGGGCGAACGGCCCGCCGTCGCCGCGCTGCTGACCGGGTGGACCGGCGCCGGACTGGTCCTGCCGTACTACGGCGCCGAGGACTTCGGCCTGAACGCCCTCGCCCGGGCAGCCGCCGACGGCGAGCGGTTCGACCTGCTCGCCGTCGTCGAGGCCGTACGCTTCGGCCCGGCCGCCAGCGCCACCTTCGTACTCGGGCTGCTGGCGCTGGGCGTCGGCGCGGTACTGGCCGCGGTGGCGGTCTGGCGGTCGGGAAGGCTCGCCCGGTACAGCGGGATCCCGTTCGCGCTGGGGTTCGCCCTCTTCCTGCCGCAGTTCTTCACCCCCGCCGCGGTGCGGATCACGCACGGCGTACTGGTCGGGATCGGCTCGGCCTGGCTGGCCTGGGAGCTCTGGCGGGCGGAAACCCGGTAGGCCGAACCGCTCCGCCGATCGACTCAGCCGGAGGGCGGGCCGGGAGGGCGTCTCAGGCCACCATCGGGCGATGTGGACGAACCGGGCATCGCCGTACGGTCGGCTCGACCAACCCGGGTGAGTTGAGGGCGAGGTGTTTCCGATGACCGGACACGACGACCGGCGGCGGTTCCTGCGGCGTGCCGCCGGTGCCGGTGCGGTGGCGATCGGCGCGGCGGTGACCGCGAGCGGCATGGCGGTGGGTACGGGCGAGGCTGCCGAGGCGTCCGCATCCGGGCGACGCCGGCCGGAGAGCCCGGTCGCGGGTACCTGGCGTGGTGTCGTCACGCTGCCGCACGAGGAGGAGGTGGCGCTCTTCAGCTTCCTGCCGGGCGGCTTCTTCCTCTCCTTCGCCCAGGGGATCCACATCGCCACCGGGCGTTGGGAGTCCACCGGGCGGCGCACCGTCACGTTCACCCTCTGGCAGGTGCTGCCCGAGGACCTGAAGGGAATGCCGCCGCGCTACCACGGCGAGGTCCGGGCGCTGCACCACGCCGAGGTACGCGGTGACAGGCTGACCAGCCGGGGCAGCTACCGGGCGCTCGACATCGACGGTAACGAGCTGGACCGGGGGCCGGTGAGCGCCAGGGCCACCCGGTTCGACATCGGCACCTTCTGACCGGACGCACCGGCCGGCTCAGCGGACCAGACCGGCGCGGTGCGCCAGGATCGCCGCCTGCACCCGGTTCGTGAGCTGGAGCTTGGCGAGGAGCCGGCTGACATGGCTCTTCACGGTGGCCTCGCTGAGATGGAGCCGCCGGCCGATGTCGCTGTTGGTCAGTCCCTCGCCGAGCGCGACCAGTACCTCCCGCTCCTTGCCGGTCAGCACGTCGAGCCGGCGGAGGGCGTCGTGGCGGTCCGGATCGGCCGGCTCGGCGAACCGGTGCAGCAACCTGCGGGTGACCTGCGGCGAGAGCATGGCGTCACCGGCGGCGGCGCTGCGGACCGCGCCGGCCATCTGGTCGGCGGTGGCGTCCTTGAGCAGGAAGCCGACCGCGCCGTGCCGGAGCGCCGTCGCCACGTACTCGTCGAGGTCGAAGGTGGTCAGCACGACCACCTTCGGCGGCACCGCGAACCGGGCCAGCGCGGCGGTCGCGTCGAGCCCGTCGGCGCGGGGCATCCGGATGTCCATCAGTACGACGTCGGGGCGCAGGTGGCGCGCCTGGCGCACCGCCTCGTCCCCGTCGCCGGCCTCGCCGACCACCTCGATGTCGTCGTAGGCGTCCATGATGGTCCGGAGCATCGCCCGGACCATCCACTCGTCGTCCACCACCAGCAGCCGGATCACGCTCCGCCCTCCAGGTCCGACCCGCCCGCCAGGTCCGAGCCAACCGCCGGATCAGGGCCGACCGCCAGGTCGGGGCCGGGCAGTGGCAGCCGGGCCGACACCTCGAAGCCGCCGTCGGCGAGTCGACGGGTGTCCAGTGTGCCGCCGACCAGCCGGACCCGTTCGGCGATGCCGAGCAGCCCGTGCCCGCCGCCCGGGGCCACAGCCGGTGCGCTGGTGCCGCCGTCGTCCCGGACCACCAGCCAGAGTCCGTCGCCGTCGGAGCCGACCGCCACCGTGGTGCGGGCGTCGTACGCGTGCTTGTGCACGTTGGTCAGCGCCTCCTGCACCACCCGGTAGACCGCGTGCTGCACCAGGGCCGGTGCGGTGAGCCCGGCCTCGACGGAGAGTTCGACCGCGTGCCCGAGCGCCCGGGACTCGGCCGCCAGCTCGGCCAGGTCGTCCAGGCCCGGCTGCGGGCGCAGCGGCACGGCGGCCCCGTCCCGCAGCACGCCGACCAGGGTACGCAGCTCGGCCAGGGCCTCCCGGCCGATGCCCTGGATCCGGCCGGCGATGCGCACCGCGTCCCGCCCCTGCGCCGACTCCAGCGCGGTGGCGTGCAGCACCATCAGCGCCACCCGGTGGGTGACCACGTCGTGCATGTCCCGGGCGATCTGGGCCCGCTCCTCGGCCCGGGCCTGGTCGATCCGGAGCCGCTCCTCCCGCTCGTTGCGCCGGGCGCGTTCCTCCAGGTTCGCCAGCACCTCCCGCCGGGACGAGAGGTAGAGCCCGACCAGCACCGGCAGGATGCAGAGCGCGACGCTGAGCGGGGCACCCGCGTCACCGCCGTTGGACCGCCAGATCGGCCAGGCCACCGCGGTCACCATGACGGCGGTGAGTGCGACCCGCAGCCGGGCCGAGCGGAGATGGGCGCCGAGGGAGTACTGCGCCAGGATCGTCGCCGGGTACGCCCCGACGACGGCCCAGCAGACCAGCGCGGAGCCGTACAGCAGCAGGGGCCGGTCGCGCCGGACGAGTACGGCGAGCCCGGTGAGCACCCCGAGGGACGCGTTGACGGCCAGCGGGGCGCGGTGGTCGACGATCGGGGAGCCCTCGAACAGCCCGGACTGGAACCCGTCCCAGACGCCGGCCACCGCGCAGACCGCGGCGAAGAGCAGGTCCACGGCGCGGCGCTGGCGGGGACCCATGCCGGCGAAGTCTATGCAGGTTGGTGCGGTGCCGCCTCGGCCGTTGGATTCATCCGTTGGTAGGGCCCGGGGGCGGGACCGGGCGACCATCGGGCGGCGGACCGGGTCATCCCGGCCGATGGCGGCCGGCTCGGCCGAACCTAGCGTCGGGGCATGTCTCTGGATATCCGACCCGAGTCCACCGGCCCTGCCTCCGGCCCCGCCGCCGGCCGGTCCCGGCCCGCCCCGGTCACCGTGCTGCACTGGGTCTTCGCCGGTTTCGGCGTACTGACCGTCGGGTCGCTGCTGGGCGGCTCCGACGTCGCCGTACTGCGGGCGGCGGCACTGGTCGGCTATCCGGTGGCGGCGCTGCTGTCGGTGGTCGCCGCACTGCGCGGACCGGAGCGCGGCCGCCGGCTCACCGTCGTGCTGCACCTGGTCATGGCGTTGGCGCAGTTCGTCTTCAGCATCCCGGCCCCGATCGCGCTGCTCGGCATCCCGCTGTCGCTGACGATCCTGGCGGTGAGCCGGCCGAGGTTTCCCCGGATGTCGCCCCGGACCCGGAAGGTCTGGCTGGTCCTGCACGTCGGCTTCAGCGTCGGCTGGCTCGGCGTGGCGCTCACGATGACCGTACTGGCGATCGTCGGCAGCACCGCCGACTCGCACGCGCTCCGGCACGGCGCGTACGAGGTGTTGCACGTCGTCGACCTGGCGGCGGCGATTCCGTCGATGTTCCTCGCCATCATCACCGGCCTGGTGGTCTCGCTCGGTACGAAGTGGGGCCTGGTCCGGCACTGGTGGGTGCTGGTGAAGTTCGCCATCTCGGTGAGCATCCCGCTGGTGGCCGGGACGGTGGAGAGCGCGCTCGCCGACGAGTTGGCGCTGCGTACGGTCGATCCGGCCGCCGTGCCGGGGTCCACCGGGGTCGCCCTGACGGCCTGTCTCGCCGCGTTCACCGTGGCGCTCTGGGCGGCCACGATCCTGTCCGTGCTGAAGCCGTGGCCGCGTACCCGGTGGGGGCGGTCGGCCGATGCCCGGGAGCGGGCGGCGCGCCGGCAGGGAGCACTTCTCTGACCGAAGTAGCGTGTATAACGCGGTAGCGTGCAAAGCGATGGTACGGTGTCGGTCGTTACCGGACGTGAGGGATGCCGGACACGACCAGAGAGGCCGAAATGGCTGCCGTACTGGAGATCGAAGGTCTGCGCAAGACCTACCGGAGCAGACGCCGGGGCACCCGGCAGGCGTTGGACGGCTTCGACATGCGGGTCGAGGCCGGCCAGGTGCACGGGTTCCTCGGCCCCAACGGCTCCGGCAAGACGACCACGCTGCGTACGCTGCTCGGGCTGATCCGGCCCAACGGCGGCCGGATGGCGATCCTCGGCCAGGAGGTGCCGGCGGCGCTGCCCTCGGTCGCCGGCCGGGTCGGTGCGATCGTCGAGAGCCCGCAGTTCTTTCCGCACTTCTCCGCCCGGGACACCCTCTCGCTGCTGGCCGGAGCCGGCGGCGTGCCGCAGACCCGGGTGATGGAGGTGCTGGAGCTGGTCGGGCTGCGGGAGCGGGCCAAGGACCGGGTCAAGACCTACTCGCTGGGCATGAAGCAGCGGCTCGCGGTCGCCTCCGCCCTGCTGAAGAACCCGAAGCTGCTGATCCTCGACGAGCCGGCCAACGGACTCGACCCGGGCGGCATCCGGGAGATGCGCAGCCTGATGCGCGACCTCGCCGCCTCCGGCATGACGGTGGTGGTCTCCAGCCACATCCTCGGCGAGGTGCAGCTGATCTGCGACTCCGTCACCATCATCTCGCTGGGCCGCCGGGTCGCCGCCGGCCCGGTCGCCGAGGTGCTGGCCGAGCACTCCGGCGGCGGGCTGCGGGTCCGGCTGGAGGCGGTGACCGACCTGCCGGCCGCCGCGGACCTGCTGCGCCGCTCCGGCGCCCGGGTCACCCCGCACGACGACCACCTGCTGGTGTACGAGGTGGACAAGCCGGCCACCGTCACCCGTACCCTCGCCACCGCCGACCTCTACGTCAGCGAGCTGGCCCCGATCACCGTCGACCTGGAGAGCGTCTTCCTGGAGCTGACCGCCACCGCGCCGGTGCCGGGCCAGCACCGCCAGGTGGACCAGTCCGTGGTGGTCGACGGAACCTCCGGGACCGACTCCAGGGCGAACGGGGGGTGGGGAGTGTGAACCTCTACACCACGGAGCTGCGCCGGCTCGCCAAGCGGCGCTTCGTCCGCTATCTGACCCTGGCCGGACTGCTGGTGCTGGTCGCCGTCGCGGTCGGCATGTTCTTCACCAACCAGAAGATCGGTCCGGCCCAGATCGCCTCGGCAGAGCGCGCGGCGGACCGGGACTACCAGCAGAACGTCGCGATGACCGAGCAGTACCGGGAGAACTGCGAGCGGTCGAAGGCGGCCGGCACCGCCACGAAGGAGGGCTTCCCGGAGGACTGCGCGAGCATCCAGCCGACGCCCCGGGAGGCGTTCCAGGGCGACTGGCACCTGCCGGCCACCTTCGACTTCCGCGAGGAGTTCGCCGCCACCGTCACCACGCTCACCGCCGTACTCGCGCTGGTGGCGTTCGTCGGGGGCGCCTCGTTCGTGGGCGCCGAGTGGAGTACCGGCGGGATGATGAACCTGCTGCTCTGGCGACCGCAGCGGATCCGGGTACTTCTCACCAAGCTGGCCGCACTGCTCTCCGCACTGTTCGGCGTGACGGTGCTGGCCGGCGCACTCTGGACGGCGGCGTTCTGGGCGACCGGCAGCTTCCGGGGCAGCACCTCGGGCATGACCTCCGGGACCTGGCAGTCGTTCGGGCTGACCGGGCTGCGCGGGCTCACCCTGATCCTGGTGGCCGGGGTACTCGGCTTCGGCCTGGCCTCGCTCGGCCGGCACACCGCGCTGGCGCTCGGCGGGGTGCTCGGGGTGATGGTGGTCGGGCAGTTCGGCCTCGGTGTCGTACTCGCGATGGCCCAGGTCAGGTTCATCGAGAGCTGGCTGCTGCCGACGTACCTGCTGGCCTGGATGGACAAGGAGGTCACGTTGAAGGACTGGGACGCCTGCCAGGTGACGTTCACCGGCGACTGCGAACCGCTGACCAAGGACATCACCTGGCAGAACTCGTCGGTGCTGCTCGCCGTCGGGCTGGTGCTGGTGCTCGGCGGGGCGATCTGGTCGATGCGGCGGCGGGACATCACCTGACCCGGCACGGCGGCGGGTGACGGGGGACGGGGGCGGCGGCCGGGGGGCGCCGCCCCCGGCGGCCCGCCTCGGAAGGGTGTTGAACAGCGCAGGGTGTTGAACGGCGGTACGGCGCTCCGGCCGGGGACGGTCGGAGGTGACGGTTGTCGCCCGTGCCGACCGGTGCGGTCCCGGCCGGGCCTCGGTAGGCTGGTGAATCCCAGGTCGTGCCGTGTCTACCCCCGGAGGAGCGCCATGCGGAACGCCTCTGCTCCGGCCGACGACGAGGCGGACGACGCCGGGCACGCCGAGGTCGCGCACGTCCCGCAGCCGCGCTCCGCGCCCGGTGCCGAGGCGCCGGAGGTACCCGGGATTCCCGCCCCGGCCGCGCCGGCCGACCCCGCACTCTCCGAGCGGGAGCGCGAGATCCTCGCCTTCGAACGGCGCTGGTGGAAGCATGCCGGCGCCAAGGAGCAGGCGATCCGGGACGCGTTCGACCTCTCCGCCACCCGCTACTACCAGATCCTCAACGCGCTGCTGGACAATCCGGCCGCGCTGGAGGCCGAGCCGATGCTGGTCGCCCGGCTCCGGCGGCTGCGCGCGGCCCGCAGCCGCAACCGCCGCCGCTGAGCGTCTGGCCCGGTTACTTCTCGTACGTGCGCAGCCCGTTGCCGAGCGCGATGAAGGTCGGCGCCCACTCGCCGATGAAGATGCCCCAGCGGTCGGCCCGGTCGATTCCGGCGCTCTCCATCTGCTTCGACAGGCACCAGCTCAGGAACGACAGCCCGATGCTGGCCGCCCCCGCCATGTACATGTGTTCGGCCCGCAGGCCCATCCGGTGCAGGTGTTCCAACATCTGCGTCCCCCCTCGCGGTCAAGCCCTCGTCACCGACGCTACCGTCAGTAATCGCTGCTGGTTGGTGAGTTGCTCGGATGGGTCGGCGCAGCCGGCCCCATGTCTCACGGCGGCCCGCGCGTCGGCCCGCGCGTCCGGCAGCGACCCGTCGATTCCTGCCGGACCGGGCGTCGATTCGCGGTAGACAGGAGGGGAGAACCACCCGTCGGACCGCCGGGAGCCGCCGATGACACCGCCAGGCCGGGACCAGCCGGAGCCGCGCCGATGATGCTGGTCCGGTCGGCCTCGGCTCCCGTGCCGGGGCGGCTGGAGAACGAGGACCACGTCTTCCGGTACGGCGACCTGGTCGGCGTACTCGACGGGGCGACCGTGCCGGACGGCTTCGACACCGGCTGCGTACACGGACCGGGCTGGTACGTCCGGCGGCTCGCGGCGCGGCTCGGGCTGGCCGCCGCCGACCGGCCGGGCGCCGCGCTGACCGGCAACCTCGCCGCCGCGATCCTGGCGGTACGCGCCGACCACGGCGGCGCCTGCGACCTCGACCATCCCGGTACCCCGTCGGCGACGGTCTGCCTGCTGCGGCACGGTGGCGATCACGTCGACTACCTGGTGCTCTGCGACAGCCCGCTGGTGCTCGACCTCGGTGCGCGGGTCCAGGTGATCTCCGACGAGCGGTTGCGGACGGCAATGGCCGACCTGCGGCAGAAGGCGGAGCTGGCCCGGGTCGGCGGCGAGGCGGACCCGGCGACCCGGTTCCGCCGGGCGGTGGCGTTGCAGCGGGAGCAGATGAACCGGACCCACGGCTACTGGGTGGCGGCGGCGAACCCGGACGCGGCGTACCACGCCGTCGCCGGCAGCCTGCCGCTGCACGGGCCGGAGCGGGTACGCCGGGCCGCACTGCTCACCGACGGTGCCTCGGTCGCGGTCGAGCAGTTCGGGCTCTTCGACTGGCGTGGCCTGCTCGACCTGCTCAGCGAGGCCGGGCCGGGCGAGCTGATCCGCCGGGTCCGGCTGGTCGAGGCCGGGGACGGCCAGCGCCGCAGCGGCTTCAAGCGGCACGACGACGCGACCGCCGTACTCTGCGAGTTCGAAGACTGAGCGCCGGTCCGGGTCGGGTGGCACCGATCGCTCCGCCATTCCCGATTTCGCCACTGATGTCCTGGTTGGTGCGGGTCGGCCGGCCGGCGCCGCGGGCGGCACGACCAGCCAGTCGGTGAGGGGGTCGCCCGGTCGGGGCGGGGTGGCCCGAACGGAGCGGGTCTGCCAAACCAGTGGACGCGACGGCGACGCGGCGAGAAACATCGGGATCGTGACCCGTGAGATACGGCTGACGCCGGTAGACGAGCAGAATCTCGAACCGCTGCTGTCGGTGGCGGTCGCCGAGACCGAGCCGGACGAGGTGATGCCGCCGGTCGAGGCGCCCGCCGGCTGGTCGCAGGCCCGGCGCGACGCGTTCCGGGAGTTCCACCGGGCGAACTTCGGCGGCCTGGGCGGCCCGACCGGCAGCCTGATGTACGCGATCGTCCAGGACGGCGACGTGGTGGGGATGGCCCGGCTGGGCCGGCACGCCGAGCCGGGCACCCTGGAGACCGGGATGTGGCTCGGCAAGTCCAGCCGGGGGCAGGGGATCGGACTGATCGCACTGCGACTGCTGCTCGCCGAGGCGATCGAGGCCGGCGCCCGGCGGGTGGTGGCCGAGACGAGGGCGGACAACCTGCCGGCCCTGCACCTGCTGCGGCGGTGCGGCGCGGTGCTGGGTCAGGACGGCGGGGCGGTCCGGGCCGAGATCCGGCTCGGCGTCGGGGAGGACGCGGTCGGGGTCTGGTGACCCGGACCCCGATCCGCCGCGAGCGCGACGGCGGATCAGTCGAGCAGCAGCGTGTTCAGTCGAGCAGCAGCGTGTAGCCCAGGGTCAGCACGATCAGGGTCGCCGGGATGGCCAGCACGTGCGGGGCGACGAGGGTACGCCAGAATCCCGGCACCTCGTCCTGGTACTCCGCCACGCCCATATCCAGCGGCCGTACGTCGGGAGCCTCGGCACCGTCGAGCAGCCGGCGGGCGACCGCCGCGTGCAGCCGCCGGAAGAGCCGCTCCTGGCGCAGGTAGTAGGCGTCCAGTCCCCAGAAGATCACGGCGGGCGCCAGTGCCACGACCGCGAGCAGGCGTAGGTTCCGGCCCTGCGTGCCGAGCACGGTGAACACGATGGACACCAGCGTGACGGACCAGCCCCGGATGACGAACGAGTGCTGGGACATCCGGGCGATCGTCGCCTGCACGTCGGCGAGGTGGCGCAGCCGGAGTTCGTCCTCGTCCGCCAAGTACGCCTCCTGAGGGTCGCCGGCACGCTTCACCTGGTGCACCGGCCGGGGGTGTCATCACAGTAACGGAGATCCACAGTAGCGGAGATCCACAGCGGCGGTGTGAACGGACATCGCGTTCGTGGCCGGCGCCGTTTGTGCTCGGCGGATAGTGTTGTCCACATCCTTTCCGGCCGGACAATGGAAACGCGGTGGTGGCCATGGTGGACGAGGTGCCTGGTCCGATAACGTTCGCCGGAGAACTCCGCCGGCGGCGAACCGGAGAGGGAGTCAGCCTCACGGAGTTGGCCGGACGGATCAACTACAGCAAGAGCCATCTGAGCAAGATCGAATCGGGTGCCAAACGGCCCAGTGTGGACCTGGCGCGTCGATGCGATCAGGAGCTGAATGCCGATGGTGCCCTCGCCCGTCTGGTCGACGCACCGTCGTACGATCCGCCGCCGGAGACAGCGACTCCGAGCGAGGTCTGGGTTATGCGGATGAATGCGGACGGCAGTGGCGAATTCACGGCTTTCGACCGGCGTACGGTGTTGACCGCCGCAGCCTCGATGATGAGTTGGGCGATTATTCCGGCACGGGGGCGCCCGCAGGCGGCGGATTTCGCCCTGCCGACGTTCCGGACCTGGCTCGACCAGATGCGCCTGCTCGGCCAGGGGGTCGACCCGGCGACGATGATCCACATGCTGGTCGGGGCCACCAACAGCATCCGGGCACTCGCCGCCGAGGCGCGGGGCGAGACCCGGACCTCCGCGCTGCGCCTGGCGGCCCGGTTCGCGGAATACACCGGCTGGATGGCTCAGGAGCAGGGCGACGAGGGGGCGGCGTGGTGGTGGACCCAGCGCGCCGTCGAACTCGCCACCACCGGCGGGGACGACGAACTGCCCGCCTACGCCCTGGTCCGCCGGGCGGAGTTGGCGCTCTACCGGGACGACTCCCGCTCGGTGGTGGCCCTCGCCGAGCAGGCGGAACAGCGGGCGTCCAGCAACCGGGTCGCCGCCTTCGCCGCCCAGCGCGCCGCCCAGGGGTACGCGCTCGCCGGTGACGAGCGGGCCTGTCGCCAGGCGCTCGACCGGGCGGCGACGCTGATGGCGCACGCGGCCGGCGAGACGACCACCGAACCGGCGCTGGGCAGCCTCACCATGCGCGACCCGGTCGCCTTCACCACCGGCTGGTGTCTGTTCGACCTCGGGCGACCGGCCGAGTCCGCCGAGATCCTCGGCGCCGAACTCGACCGGCTTCCCGCCACCATGCACCGGACCCGCTCCCGGTACGGCGCCCGCCTCGCGCTCGCGTTGGCCAGCAGCGGAGAACTCGAACGGGCCTGCGAGGTCCTCCGGTCGGTGCTGGAGCAGGCTTCTACTGTCGACTCCGCGACTGTCCGGCACGACCTGCGGCACCTCAGCCGAACGTTGCGACGCTGGCGTACCGAAGGTGCGGTCAGCGAGGCCATGCCGCTCCTTCTGGACGTCCTTCGCAGCGACAATCAGCCACCTTCGGACTACCGCTTGTAATACGGCGGAGACGTTACCGCTGCCGACCGGTTCGTGGCCGGGCCGTCCCGGCCACGTCGGCTTCCGCTCGTTCGCCGTTGTCCGCCCGCAAGGGTGAGGACAACATATTGCTAGTCGCATGCCGCGCTGCCAGTCTGAAATGCGGCGGACGGCGTCGGTCCGCTAGTCGTGCATGACGGCGCGCATTGCGTGGCATCTATCGGCAATTGGCGCGACGTCCCCGACCGCTTCTGCCGAAAGGCGACCCGATGACCGGGATCTTCATCAACTATCGAACTGGTGACGAGACGTTCGCCGCACCGGTGATCGACGAGAGGCTACGCAGGGAATTCGGCGACGACCGCGTTTTCCGGGATTCCCGTTCACTCGAACCGGGTCTCGATTTCCCGCCCGAGATCTGGTACCACCTCAAGCGCAGCACCGTGTTGCTCGCACTTATCGGCCCCCGGTGGCTCACTCTGGCGGACGACTCCGGAAACCGCCGGATCGACCATCCGAAGGACTACGTGCGCCGGGAGATCCGCCGGGCGCTCAAGCGGGACATCCGAGTCATCCCCGTACTGCTCGACGGGGGCCGGATGCCGGCCGAGGAGGAACTGCCGCACGACATCAGGCGGCTGGCCCGTCGTCAGTTCCTGCCACTGCACACCCGCAACCTGCTGGGCGACCTCCAGCGGCTGGTCGACGAACTGGGCCGGATCGTGCCGCGCGCCGGGTCGGCTCCGGGCACCGCGTCCGCGACCACCCCCGCACCGGGCCAGGCTGCTCCGGCGGCACCGGCCAACGGCCGACACAGCGCCGTACACATCACCGGGGACGGTCAGGTCTTCAACGGACCGATCACCGGAGGAGACAGCAATGGCTGAGCAGGCCGAACGGCCGGCGAACCCGCCACAGACTGCCCCGGACGTCTCCGGCAAGGCGTCCGGGGCGCCAGCCCAGGAAGGCCGGTCGCCCGGCCCGGCCGGCGACGGCCCGGCCGGTACGCCCGGCGGCTCCGGCGCGGAGGCGAAGTCCGCCGGTGACCCCACCAGGTCCGCCGGAGACGCCGCCGAGGGGCTCGCCGCGAGTCTCGGCGGGGCCAGGTCAGCGGCGAAGTCGCCGGGCGAGGGGGCCGGCGACGAGGAGCGGACCTGGCAGCAGCAGGAGATCCGCGACACCCTGGCGGCCGCGCTCAGTTCCTTCGGCAGCCGCTCCTCCGGCGTCATCGTCGTCGGCGACGGGCACACCTTCAGCGGCCCGATCACCGGCGGGGACAGCCGGACCGGCGCGGACCGGTCCAGGGCGGTACTGCGCACCTTCACCGCCGGGTTCGTCGCCGGTACCGCCCGGGTCTACGTCTCGCCGGACGGGTACGTCGACCTCGCCGAGGCTCTGGAGGACAGCCCGGTACTGCTGATCAGGGCGCGTCGGCGCTGGGGCAGTACGACGACCGCCGTCCGGCTGCTCTCCGAGATGGAGACCGTGCACGAGCTGCGCTTCGCCGACGCGCTCGCCGCACTGCCGATCGAGGACCTGCCCGAGGGGTGCGGCTTCGTCATCGAACGGCTCAGCAAGAACCAGCTCGGCACCCTGTACGCCCGCGAGCTGCCGATGCTGGAGGAGCGGCTGGCCCGGCGCCGGGGCAGGCTCGTGGTGATCGTCGACGACTCGGTGCGCGCCTCCGACCACGCGGTCGACCGGCTCGCCCGGCAGATCGCCGCACCGCCCGTGGCGCTGAAGCTGGTCACCAGCCACCTGGCGGAACTGCTCGGCTCGGACGCCGAGGCGGAACGACTGTTGGCGGACGAGAACGTCGGTACCCGGCTGGCCGACATCGCGCCGGAGTCGTTCGACGCACCGCAGCTGGTGGAACTGGCGAAGGACCTCGCCGAGGTGGCCTCGGGTACGGGCACGGTGGCGGACGCCATGGCGCGGTTCGAGGACCGTTCCCGCCGCGACGTCGAGGACTGGTACGACGAACTCGCCACCTTCGACGAGCGGGCGCTGGTCGTCGCGATCGCCGTACTGGACCGGATGTCCTTCGACGCGGTCTCCCGGGCCGCCACCCTGCTGGAACAGGCGTGGCGGGAGGACGAGGCCGGCAACGGCCAGGCGCCGCCACGGTCGCGGCAGACCCGGCGCAGCCGGCTGCAGGCGGCCCGGGCCCGGATCGACACCGAGGTACGCCGCACCCGGTACGGCTGGGCGGAGCTGGAGGTCGTCTCCTTCGTCGACCCGAACTACCCGGCCCGGCTGCTGCACCACCTGTGGCACGAGCACTACTACGACCGGGCTCTGCTGCTGGACTGGCTGCGGCGGGTCGCCAGCGACGTGGAGGGCGCGGTCGGGATCCGGGCGGCGACCGCGATCGGCTACCTGAGCCAGTTCGCCTTCGACACCATCCGCCGGGACATCGTGACGCCGTGGGCCGGCAGTGGCCGGGGCAACGAACGGGAGTGGGCGGTGGCCGCCCTCGCGCTGCCCGCCCGGGACCCGGCGACGGCGAGCCGGGTCATCCGGCTGGTGCTGGACTGGGCGGACCGGGACAGTCTGGCGCTGCGGCTCTCGGCCGCCCGGGCGCTGGGCGCCAGCGTCGGGGCGGTGTTGGACGGCGGTCCCGACGAGCACCTCGCCGAACTGGCCGACGGCGCCGAGACGCCGCTCCAGCTCGCCATCGGGGACAGCATCGCCGAGCTGATGGCCGAGGCGACGCTCGACCGGCAGACCGAGCTGCTCCGGCTGCTGGACGCCTGGTCGGTGCAGAGCCGTTCGGGCCGCCTCTACGCGGGGGTGGTGGGCTTCCTCGAGGTCGCCGCCACGCTCTGGACCAACCAGAAGACCCCGGACGGCGACGTGGCCTGGCCGATCCTGCTCTGGACGGCCGGCGAGGGTGGGCGGCCGGTGACGGTCCCGGACGACGGCGTCGTCCCGGCGGAGGGCTGGTCCGAGGCCGGGCAGATCGTCGCCCGGCTCTGGGGGCGGGCTCTGGTCGCACCCGGTGTGGACACCGCCGTGCACAACGTACTGCGCAGGTGGGCCCAGGCGGCCGAGGAGGCACCGGCGCTGCGTCCGGCCCTGGTCAGCCTGCTGATGAAGGCCGCGGCCACCGACCGGCAGCGGCATCTGCTGACCGCGCACGCCAACCGGTGGCGCGATCCCAAGCCGCTGGCGCCGGACCTGGCGGCCAGGTTGCTGAACGTACTCAGTCGAAGGGTTGGTGTGTGGTGATCCGTGGCCCCGTCCTCGAACGGAAAGAACTCCGCCGGCTGCCGTTCCAGCGGCGGCCGATCGCCGAGCCGGGTACCCGGCTCGTGTTCCAGATGTCCAGTGGCCAGTTGGTGGCGCCGACCCACCCGTACACCACCGGGGACGTCTGGTGGCGCGGGCCGCGAGCGGTCTACGTGGTCTACACGTCGCCGCAGCCGGCGTACTTCGCCTGCACGCTGCCGTGCGCCGGCGACACGCTCTTCTTCGACGCGGCGGTGCGGTTCTCGTTCGCCGCCGCCGATCCGGTGAGTGTGGTCCGGGAGCAGGTCTCCGACCCCATCGCCGACTGCCGGCGCTATCTGATGGAACCGCTGCGCGCCGTCACCCGCAGGTTCACGGCGATGCAGCCGGAGGCGGCCGAGCGGGCGATCAGGTCGACGCTGGCGGACGCGCCGACCGACCTCGCCAACGGGCTGCGCATCAGCGACCTGCGCTGCGAACTGACCATCAACGCCGAGCAGGGGCAGCTCGCCAAGGATCTGGAGATCCAGACGTTGCGGCAGCAGTTGGCGATACGTACCGAGGCGGACCGGATCGCTCTGGACAAGCTGAACCAGGACGCCGACCTGGCCCGGCACCAGGAGCGGGCGGCGTTCCACGAGCGGCTGCTCTCCGGCGGCGGTGCGGCGCTGGCCGGCAGCATCGTGGCACAGGATCCGACGAAGGCGACCGAGGCCGCCAACTTCATGATCTCGCTCTACGACCAGGACCAGAAGCTGGCCGTGGAGGCGCTCAAGGTGATCATGGAAGGCGACCAGATCCGGCTCGGCGAGATGGACGGTGCCGTGCAGGCGGTGGTCGAACGCTTCAAGGGGATGATCACGCAGGGCGGCGGCCGGTTGATGCCGAACCGGACCGTCGGTGAGCTGTCCAGCGCGCCGGCCCCTGACGGCGGGGCCGCCGCACCGCCGGGCGGCGAAACCGGGGAGCAGCCGTGAACGGAGCCCGAGGCTTTCCGATGGGCATCCTCGACGCGCTGGCCGGATGGATCCGCGACCTCCCGCTGATCCCCGTCGAGATTCGCGGAGTGGTCTGGTTCCCCCTGCTCGCCGTGGCGGTGATCGGCGGCCTGCTACTGCTGGTACGCAGGGTGCTGCCCTGGCTGGGCCGGCTCGTCGGTCGCGCGCTGGGCGTACTGGCCGTCGCGGTCGGCGCCGTCCTGCTGCTGCCGGACCTGCTGGTCTCGTACCTCTACCGGCGTACCGGCGGCGCTCCGCCGGGACTGGCCTACGGCTACGGCGACCTGGTGGCGGAGCTGGCGATCGGGCTGACCCGGGTGTCCGGGCTGGCCGCACCGGCCTTCGCCCGCGCGGCCCGGACACACGCGTTCTTCGTGATCGTGCTCGGTGCGCTCTGGCTCTGGACCTGGAACCACGGCTCCTGCCCCGGCGAGCAGGTGCCGGAGGGCTGCGTACGCCCGGTCGTGGAGTGGACCCGGGCCTTCGACTCCTGATCGTGCCCGGCGGCCGGTCACCGGGCCCGGCCGGCCGCCCGGCACCCGGTGTACCCGTCCGCCGGCTGGCCCTGTGCGGACTGGGCCCGTATCGGCGGCCGACAGCGCCGGGTGTCCGGGTCAGCCGGTCGCGGCCGGGCGCAGGCCGGCGAAGACGACCGCCAGGGTGCGCTGCCGCAGCCCGGCGTCCCAGTTGCCGTGCAGGGCGCCCTGGCTCAGCGCGGCGAGCAGCGCCATCACCTCGGGGAGCTGCACCTGCCGGTCGACCGTGCCGGCGGCCTTGGCCTGGCGCAGCAGGCCGTGCACCGCCTCGCCCAGCACGTCGAGCACCTCGGGAAGTGGGATCTCGACGCCGCTGCGGGCGAGCAGGTCGGCCACGGCCTTCTTGGTGGCGGCCTGCTCGACGGTACGGGCGAAGAAGGTGAACAGCCCGGTGCCGGAGCTGTCGTCGCCGCTCAGCGTCGCGGCCTGGTCGACCAGGCCGGCGAGTACGCCCTTCATGATCGCGGCGAGCAGGTCGTTCTTGGTCGGGAAGTGCCGGAAGACGGTACCGATGGCGACCCCGGCCCGGGCGGCGACCTCCTCGGTGGACGCCGCGACCCCGTGCTCGGCGAACACCTCCTCGGCGGCCGCCAGGATCCGGGCGCGGTTGCGCTGCGCGTCGGCGCGCAGCGGCCGGCCGGGTTCGGCTGTCCGGGGCGTCATGCGGGGCTCTCCTCCTTGCAAAGTGAGTCTGGGTTCACTATCTTCATAAGTCGAGTAGTCACTCACTTTATTTCGGAGGGGATGTTCCGATGAGCACGCCCAGCGAAGCCTTCGCCCGGATCCGCGCCAACTTCCTGGCCAACACGGCCGTCTTCACCGAGGACCAACTCGCCGAGGACGTCGTGGTGGAGATGCCCTTCGCCGCACCCGGCCGGCCCAGCCGGATCGAGGGCCGGCGGGAGTTCCTCGAATTCGCCGCCGCCGGCCGGGCCGGGCTGCCGCTCCGGATCGACGACTGCCGCAACGTGCTGATCCACGAGACCACCGACCCCGAGGTGATCGTCGTCGAGTACGAACTCGCCGCGACCGTCACCACCACCGGCGTCTCCGCCTCCGCCCCGTTCGTCGCGGTGCTCCGGGTCCGGGACGGCCGGGTGGCGCACTGGCGGGAATACCAGAACCCGGCCGCGCTGGCCCTCGCCACCGGCCAGGGCTGAGCCACCGGGCGGAACCGGACCGGCACCCCGCTCACCGCTGCGCGGCGTACGCGGCCAGCCAGGCCACCTGGCTCGGATCCAGCGAGGGGCGGACCCGGGCCCGGGCCGTCGCCACATGCCCGGCGTGCACCGTGCTCGCCTCCAGCGACTCCCGCATCGCCGCCAGCGCCGCCTCCCGGACCAGCGCCGCACAGTCCGCCGCGGAGAACCCGTCCAACTCCTCGGCCAGCGCCGCCAACTCCACCTCCTCGGCCAGCGGCACCGACCGGGCCGCCGCCTTCAGGATCTCGGCCCGGGCGGCGGCGTCCGGGGGCGGCACATAGACCAGCCGCTCCAACCGGCCCGGCCGCAGCAGCGCCGGATCCACCAGATCCGGCCGGTTCGTCGCACCGATCACCACCACGTTGCGCAGCGCCTCCACCCCGTCCAGCTCGGTCAGCAGCGCCGCGACCACCCGGTCGGTGGTACCGCCGTCGGTGGCCTGCCCGCGTACCGGGGCCAGCGCGTCGACCTCGTCGAGGAAGACCAGGGTCGGTGCCGCCTCCCGGGCCCGGCGGAACAGCTCCCGAACCGCCCGCTCACTCTCGCCCACCCACTTCGAGAGCAGCTCCGCGCCCTTCACCGACAGCACGTTCGCCCGGCCGGTACCGGCCAGCGCGGTCACCAGGAACGTCTTGCCGCAACCCGGCGGGCCGTAGAGCAGTACGCCGCGCGGCGGCTGCACGCCCAGCCGGGCGAAGGTGTCCGGATAGTTCAGCGGCCAGAGCACCGACTCGGTCAGCACCTCCTTGACCTCGGCCATGTCCCCGACGTCGTCCAGGGTCACGTCGGCCAGCTCCAGCACCGACGACTCGGCCATCGAGGTCGGCCGGACCACCTCCAGCGCCGCCGAGAAGTCCGCCATCGCCACCGTCGGGGCGGTCGCCTCCTTCTGCCGCAGCGCGGCGCGTACCCCGGCCTCCCGGGCCAGCGCGGCCAGGTCGGCGGCGACGAATCCGGGCGTACGGGCGGCCACCTCGTCCAGCCGGACGTCCTCGGCCAGCGGCATCCCCCGGGTCAGCACCGTCAACTGCTCCCGGCGCAGCGCGGCGTCCGGCAGCGGAATCGCGATCTCCAGCGAGAGCAGGTCCGGCGAGCGCAGGGCCGGGTCCACCGACTCGGGCCGGCTGGTCGTGCAGACCACGGCGGCACCGGCGCGTACCGTCTCGGCGAGCAACTGCCGGAAGACCGTACCCACCGGACCGGGCGTGTCGCGCGGCGCCAGCGCCTCGACGTCGGCGACCAGCAGCACCGCGGGCGGCGCGTCCCGGACCGAGGCGGCGGCCTCGCGGAGCCGCCGGGCGGCGGCGTCGTTGGTCAGCGCGGCGACCTCCGGCGCCCAGATCGCGGCGAACCGGGCCCCCACCGACCGGGAGACCGCCCGGACCAGCGCCGACTTGCCGGACCCGGCCGGGCCGGTCAGGAGTACGCCGAGCGAGACCGTCGTGCCCAGCCGGCCCAGCACCTCACGGTGGTGGAAGCCGAGGTCGAGCAGCTCGGTCAACTCCTCGGCCTGGGTCCGCAACCCCGGCAGCTCGTCCAGGCCGGGCGCCGGATCCGGCACCGGCCCGGTCGCCGCCTGCGGACTCCGGCCGCCGGTGACCGCCCGCGGCTCGGCCGCGGTCGTGCCGTGCGTGGCGTGGCCGTCCCGCCAGCCGACCACACTGTCCATGGTCACCAGCACCGAATCGGCCCCGCCGTCGGTGTCGAGCGGCCCGGTCGAGCCGCTCGCCGACTCCGCCGACGTCACCGTCAACAGGGTGCTGGTCCAGGCGTAGCCGACGGTGTTCGCCAGGCTGCGCCGGGCCGCCTCGACCAGGGTCCGCACCGCCGCGTCGGGCAGCACGTCCTGGGGCAGCAGGGAGACGTCGTCACCGGCGGTGACCATCTTGCCGAGCAGTGCGAGGCGGAGCATCTCCGGCGAGACCACGGCGACGATCTCCGGCGGGCCGGTCAACACCACCCGGCGGGCCGCCACCACCGGGATCGGTGCGACGGTGACCTGGCTGCCGTCGCGTACCCCGAGGTTGCCGAGGACCAGGTCGTCGGCGTAGAGCAGGGCTCGGCTCGCCGACTGCTCCGCCCGGGCCACGATCCCGGCGGTGCTCCGGCGCCCGGTGAGGCGTACCGGAGCACCGGGGTGCAGACCCAGCGCGGTCAGTACCTCCGGATGCAGCCGGACGATGCCCCGGCGGGCGTCCAGCGCGGCCGGACGCAGGCTGGCGGTGAGCGTGAGATCCCGACCCGTCACCGGCCGAGAGTACCGGCCGGGAGCGGACCGGTATCCACCCGACGTGCGCGCCGGTCAGGAGGACGTGTCGCCGAACTCGCGTACCCCGTCGACGTCGAGGGTGATCCGGCCGTTCTCGATCCACGCGCCGGTGGCGGTCCGCCAGCTCCGGTCGTCGCGCTCGTCGATGGCGCCCCAGCTCTGCCGGTGGAAGCGCAGGTAGATCGGCCCGGACGAGGCGCCGGGGGCGAGCACCGCCCCGGGGATGGTCAGCTCCACCCAACCGGGAATCGGCGTACCCGGTGGGGGGAACACGGTCGGGCTCGGCGTCGGCGGGCCGCTCGGCCCGCCGGGTGGCGGGGGTGGCGGTGGCGCGGGCGGCGGGAAGTACTGCAGGGTACGCCGGATCCGGTCGCAGCCGAGCGCCGCCCAGTCGCACCTCAGCACCAGGTCGGTGTTGCCGCCCTCGAAGGTCAGGTGGTACCGCACCTGGACGTAGCTCAGGTCGAGCGGCTCGTTGCCGGTGTTGACGATCTGGAGTGCGTAATGGATCTGGTTGTTCGTCGGGGACCAGTCCAGATTGAGGTAGCTGACCTTCGCCCGGCCGTACGCGGTGCGGAGGTTGATCTCGGGTGAGTTGTCGGAGTAGGCGTTGATCGCGTAGGCGCCGATGGCGATCCGGTACTCGGTGCCGGGCGCCAGGTCGGTCACCGTGAGGGTGGTCGCGCTGGTGCTGCCGAGGTTGCGGTAGACGTTCGCGCCGATCAGCACCCGTACCTCGTAGGTGATCGGGTCCTCGCCGGCCGGGTCGCTCGCCCAGGTCGCGGGCGCCCAGGTCAGGGTGAGGGCGTGCGGCTCGTTGGCCAGCACGACCGGGACGCCGGGGGCGGTCAGCCTCGGCTGGTCGTCGGCCCGGGCGACGCCGACGGCCAGCAGGCTCAGCAGCGCGGCGAGCAGGGAGACGGCGGTGACGCGGCGGGCACGCATGGCGAGGATGGTATCGAGCGCATAGACAGCTACCAATGCAAAATGTCCGACTCCATGGCCCGCCGAGGACGAGACCGACCGGGAGACGGGTGGCAGACTCCCCGAAATCCGGAGGATGTCCCCCCGGCCGGGGGGTCAGCCGTGGTCGTCGGGGCCGAGCAGGGACGGGTCCCGGCGGATCAGGTCGGCGAGCCGGGCGGCGGCGTCCGGGGCCGGCGGATCCTCCGGGGCCGCCCAGCTCGGCACCGTCCGGACCGACATCGGCCAGGAGTGCGGTGCCTGCCCGGCGACCGGCAGTGCCGGCTCGGCGGCGGGCCGCACGGTGACCTCGCCGTCCGACCAGGCGACGTGCATCGCCGTGATCTTCGGCCCGTCGGCGACCCACATCGTGACCGCCACGTTCGGATGCTGCGCGACCACCCGCTGCACCGCTTCGGTCACCTCGTCGACCGGTGATCCGGCCCGGGCGGCCGCCTCCTGGGCCCGTCGTCGTTGCAGCGCCTCCCGGCGCTCCATCCGTGCCAGTGCGTCGTCCAGTTCGCCCCTCATCGTGTCACCCTTCCCGGCCAACCGCCGACCCGTCGCGGCCGGACCGTCGCGGGCTAAGTCTCCCGCTCCCGGATCGCTCGATCCAGGGCCCGATCCAGCACGATCAGTAAGGCGTCGCGTACCGAAAGTCGATCTCGAGCGTCGAACTGGACCAGTGGAACATGTTCCCCGATCGCCAACGCCCAACGGATCGCCGTCAGGTCGTGCGCGATCTGACCGTCGAACGCGTTGACCGCGACGACGAAGGGTAGACGGGCCCGCTCGAAGTAGTCGATGGCGGGATAACAGTCGTCGAGCCGGGAGGAGTCCACCACCACCAGCGCCCCGAGCGCGCCCCGGGCCAGGTCGTCCCACATGAACCCGAACCGGGACTGTCCAGGGGTACCGAAGAGGTAGAGCTTGAGACTGCGGTCGATGGTGACGCAGCCGAAGTCCATCGCCACCGTCGTGGTGGTCTTCTCGGAGCGGATCCCCGGATCGTCCACCCCGATCCCGGCGGTGGTCATCTCCGCCTCGGTGGTCAACGGCGCGATCTCCGAGATGGCGCCGACCGTGGTGGTCTTGCCCACCCCGAAACCGCCCGCGATCAGGATCTTCACCGGGATCGGCGGCGCGCTGCCGCGCCGCTGGTCGGACCGGTGCGCCCCGGCCGGATCGGTGCCGGTCTCCCGGGCGTGCCGGGGCGGCGCGGAGCGGGCCGGCGGGGCGTACCCGGCGGGCAACCCTCGACCGGTACCGACACCGTGTCCGGCCGGGCTGCCGTACCGGCCGGGTGCGCTGTTCGCCAAGGGGCCGGCCGGCGGCGAGGCGGGCCAGTCAGGAGATCGCACGAAGTCCATCGATCACTCGCATAATGAGGTCGGGGTCGTGGGCATCCTCGACGGGACAGACGTGTACGTCGAGGTGGCCGGCGGCCCGCAGGTCACCGACCAGGATCTTGGTGACGCCGAGATGCATCCGGAGCCGGGCGGATATCTCCGCCACGGACATCGGCTCGACGCACAGCGCGACGATGTCCTGGAGTTCCGAGGAGAGCCGGGTGACCGGTGGGCTGGTCCAGGAGGCGCCGTCGATCCTGGCGGTCACCTGGGTCTCCAATCCGATCGCCGGGTCGGCCCCGGAGACCCGCCCGGAGGTCAGCACGAACGGGCGGAGCCCGGTCGGCACCGGCTGCACGACCGGCAGCTCCCCGGTGTCCGCCTCCGGCTCCGCCTCCTCCTCGGCGAGCGCGGCCTGGAGGTAGGGGCGGATCCGGACCGTCGGCAGTACCTCGGGGTCCGGCTCCGGGTCCGGCACCGGCACCTCGCTCCGCTCGGTCATGCGGGTTCCTCACTCCGCCCGGGGGCGCTCCGGGGTGTACGGTGCGGCGGGCCGCCGCCCACCGCAGCACCCGTGGTCATGACTGGACGGAGTTCTTCAGTTCGACGATCAGCCGAGGGGTGAGCGCGCCTCCGGCCCGACCGGCGAACAGGGTCATCTCGTAGGCGACGGTGCCGAGGTTGGCCGACCGGTCGGCGACCACCCCGAGGACCGAGCCGCTGCTGATCGCGCTGACCAGCAGGTAGCCGTCGGTCATGTCCACCACCACCCGGTTGAGCGCACCCAGCGTGTACCAGTTCGCGGCGCCACTGGCCAGGCTGGTCATCCCGGAGACCACCGCGGCGAGACGCTCCGCGTTCGACCGGTCCTTGATCGACGACATGGCCATCAGCAGGCCGTCGGAGGAGACCGCGATCGCCTCCTGCACCCCGGCGGTGCCGGACGTGAACGAGTCCAGCAACCAGTTGAAGGTGCGCGCCTCCTGGCTCAGCTCGCCGGTGCCCGCTGCCTGGTCCTGCTCGGTACGGATGAAGGGAGTGCTCATCGTGGGGTTCCCTCTTCGTGGCGGTGTTCTGTTCGGACTTCGCTCAGCGCGCGGGCGACACCGGACTCGAACTGCATCATCAGCTCGCGTACCTGGTCGGGGTCGCCCGGCCCGGCGGTGGCGACGGCCGGCGCCTGGCCGAGCGGGGTGGTCGGCAGCGGAACGCTCAGGTTGGCTCCGGGGACCCGCCGGTTGAGTCGGGGCGGAGCGCCCGTCGCGGCGGGGGTCGCCGCTGAGGTTCCGTTGGGTCGGGATGCCGACCCGACCGGCCTGACATTACCGCCCTCCGGACGCGGGGCGTTCCGCTCCGGCGGTGTGCCGTCCGGCAGCGGGTCGGCGGGCCGCTCCGAGGCGGAGGAGACCGGTCGCGGTACCGCCTGGTCCGGCTCTCCGGGTCCGGTGCCGATCTGCTCCGACGGGTGATCGGGGTCGGTCGGCCGGGTCTGCTGCTCGCGCTGCGCCCGGCGTACCCCGGCTTCGAACTCCTCGATCAGCGCCCGGACGACGGAGGGGTCGGCCGGGGTCGGTTCGGGGCGGCTCCGGCTGGTGGTGTTCGGCAGTTGGGCGCCCGGGACCCGCTGGCGCAGCCCGGTGCCGGGGCCGGACGAGGCGGGTCCCGGGCCGCTGTCGGCGGAAGGCGTCGCCGGCGCACCCGAGGTGGCCGCGCCGCTTCCCGTATCCGGGTCGCCGGGACCGGCGCCGCCGGGTCGTCCTGCCGGATCCGTGCCGGGCCGGGCGGCGCCGGGCTCGGCGGATTCGGGCCCGGCGGTGGCCACCGGGCGGGTCAGGAAGGCGTTCCAGGGTTGGCCGGCGGTCAGTGACCGGGTGGCCCGGCGGATCAGCTCCTCGTCGAAGACCGGTCCGGCCGGTACCGCCACCGGCATCAGTTCGGGCAGTCGGAACACCGGCGCCGGCCCGGCCGCCGCGGGCACCGGCTCCGGGGCCACCGGTACCGGGGTCACCGGCGCCGGCTCGGCGGGCCTGGACGGTACCGGCTCGGCGAGTCCGGGCGGGGCCGGCTCGGCGGCGGTGGGCACCGTCGCCCGGCCCTGCGGGACGCCGCCCTCGGAAAGCTTGACCGGACGGACCGGCAGCGGCGCCGACGCGCTCGCCCGGGGTGTCGGCAGTTCGGATTCCGGACGCCGGGTGACCAGCAGCCGGTCGGCGATCTCCACCCCGACGGTGACCCCACCGCCCGGGGTGGTCGCCGAGAGGGTGACCCGCCAGCCGTGCCGGCGGGCCAGCCGGCCCACCACGAACAACCCGAGCACCTCGGTCGGCACCAGGTCCAGCCGCTCGCGTCGGGTCAGCCGGGCGTTCTCCTCGGCCAGCCGCTCCGGGGTCATCCCGATGCCGTGGTCGACCAGGTTGAGGCGTACCCCACCCGGGACGACCTCGGCGAGCACGGTGACCCGGGTGTGCGGCGGGGAGAAGGCGGTGGCGTTCTCCATCAGCTCGGCCAGGGTCAGCACCAGGTCGCCGATGACCCCGGGCGCCACCGCGACGTCGAGCCGGACCTGCACGTCGACCCGGGTGAAGTCCTCGATCTCACCGAGCGCCAGCCGGACCACGTCACCGAGCGGCAGCGGGGCGACGTGCCCGTCGCCGCCGGCTCCACCGGAGAGCACCACCAGGCTGCTCGCGTTGCGGCGCAGCCGGCTGGAGACGTGGTCGAGCCGGTAGAGGTGCTGGAGCCGGCCGGGGTCCGTCTCCTGGTGTTCCAGCCGGTCGATCAGGGCGATCTGCCGGCCGACCAGGTTCTGGGTACGTCGTCCGACGTGCCCGAACATCTGGGCCACGTTCCGCCGGCTGGCGGCCTGCCGCTCCACCAGCCGGGCGGCCGTACCCTGCACCCGCTCGAAGGCCCGGGCCAGGTCGCCGATCTCGTCGCGGCCGTCCACGTCCACCGGGTCGAGCCGGATCGGCTGGTACGACTCGGACTCGTCGTCGACGATCCGGGTCAGTTCCTCCTCGGCGGCCCGGGCCATCCGTTCGGCGGAGACGGTCAGCCGGGTCAGCGGCCGGGCGACGGTACGTGCCACCGCCAGGCTGAGCAGCATCATCAGCGCGATGGTCAGCAGCACCAGCAGGCCGACCGTGTACGCCCCGGCGATGGCCCGCTGGCGCTGGTCGGTGACCTCGGCGACCACGTCGGTGACGATCTTCTTCTCGATGAACTGTCCGAGCGTGATCAGGGAGGAGGCCGCCGGGAACAGGTCCGCCAGGTCCAGTTCGGCGATCGCCTCGGTCGGGTCGGCGGCACCGGCGCTGAGGAACTCGGGACCGGTCCGGGCCGCCGTGGCCCGCTCGATCAGGCTGTAGAGCTCGTTCTGGGCCGGCGTGGCGAAGCTGCGGAACCTCGCCAGATTGGCTTCGAGCCGGGCCATGGTGCCGACGTACGCGATGCCGGAGGCCGGGTTCTTCGTCCCGGCGACCAGCACGATCAGGCTGGCGGCGGCGCTGATCCCCTCGTCGGTGCGGAGTACCGCGTCGAGCGCGATCATCTGGCGGCCCTCGGTCGTGCTGGCGTCCGCGGACCAGGTCAGCCCCAGCGACTCGATCAGCGCGGTGTGTACCTGCCCGAACGCGGGGATCACCTGGTCCGGCCTGACCCGCCGGTTCAGTACGCCGGTCCGCAGGTCGGTCAGCCGGCCGATGCCGCCGATCGCGCTGTCGATCTCCTGGGTGAGTTGGTCGCCGAATTCGGCCCGCAGGTCGGCGATCCGGTCGCCCACCTGGGCGCCCTGCTGGACCAGTTCGGAGCGGTCGACGACGTTGAGCAGGTAGCCGACGGAGAGCAGCCGCTCCCGCTGGAGATCCTGCACGAGGGTGCCGACCTGGCCGGCCCGGCGCACCGTTTCGGCGGTGTCGGCCGCCTCCCGGGCCGAGGAGATCCGGTCGACCAGCACCGGGACGGCGAGGCCGATGGTGCTGAGCAGCGGAAGGATGGCGAGCAGGGCCAGCCGGCCCCGGATCCGGAGCCTACCGAGCATCGGGACGTCCCCACGGCGCCTGGCTGTCCGGAGCGGCCGACTGGGTGGCCTGGCCGGCGGGTATCGGATCCTGCCAGTCCGCCAGCGGCGAGCGTCGACCCGGATCGCCCGCCGGGTCCGGCCGGCGCGGCCGGCGCTCGGGCAGCGGCGGCACGCCGCCGGCCGGCGGCCCGGCCAGCGTCGCGCCGACCGGCAGCGGCGACTCGACCGGCGGCGGCCCGACGGGTGGTGGTCCGACCGGCGGCGGCCCGGCCGGCCGAGGTCCGGATTCGGTACCGGCGGCGGGGCCGAGCCCGCCGGCCGCCGGGTCACCGGCCCCGGCCGGGGCGCGACCGGCCCGGGCGGCGGCCCGGGCCGCCAGCACCGGCAGGGCGGCGAGGACGAGCAGCAGCAGTACGGCCAGGACCAGCGCGCCGACGATGACCAGCCGCTCGTTGGCGCGCGCGTCGGCCCGTTCCCGGAGCAGGATGTCGAGTTCGGTCAGGATGATCGTGGCCAGGCCGGAGCCGGCGAGCTGCGCGGAGGCCCGGGCGGCACCCACCTGGATCGGGTTGGGCGCGGTCGAGTCGCGGGTGAGGGTGGCCAGATCCTCCACCGCGCGCTGGTAGCCGTCGAGCCGGCTGAGCAGGTTGCCGCCGAGGGTGCGGCTGGCGGTGCTCTCCACCGCCGAGCGCAGGTTGTCGACCAGGTCGGCGGTCGGGCTCAGCACGTCGGCCCGGGCCAGCGCCAGTTCGCTGGCGGTACGCAGCCGGTCGCCGCGCGGGCGGCCGGCGGCCAGTACCGAGCGGTCGGCGAGGCGTCCGGCCGCGACGAGGGCCTCCGGCAGTTCCTCGGCCACCGCGTCCTGGAGGTGGTAGGAGTCCGAGTCCGGATCCCGGATCAGCCCGGAACTCTCCCGCACCTTGGCGTAGAGCGCCAGCAGCAGGTCGGTGGTCTCGGTGTAGACGGTCCAGGCGTCCTGCGGGTTGGCCGGCGGGCGGTCGGGCAGCGCCTCGATCTTGGCGTGCAGCCCGGCCCAGCGCTCGCTGGTACGCAGCTCGGCACCGTACCGGACGTCGATCGCGCTGGTCTGCTCGACCGCGGTACGCAGTGCCGCCGCGGCCGCCGCCCGGCCCGCCACGGCACCGGACTGGGCGTCGACCAGGGCCAGCGTCACCTGTCCCAGGGCACGCAGGTACTCGACCCCGTGCCGCTCGCGTTCGGTGCCGGCGAGCCGGTCGTCGTTACTGCGCCAGGCCGAGCTGAAGAGCACGCCGACCGGGACCAGCAGGGCGACCGCGAGCAGGACTCGCAGCGCCGTACCGGTCCGGTTCGGCGCGCGCCGGGACCGTTGCGCGGGAACTGTCATCGTCCATCTCCATCGGCGCGAGGGGTCGATCTGCGTGGCGGGCGTAGGGAGGCCGCCCGGTCCCGTCCACCGGACCGGAAAACTAGTAGACGTCGGAGCCGCTCGATCCGGGCCGAGCAGTCAGTTATGCGTCACTTGGGTACAGGTAACACCCGGTGAGCAAAAATGTGACTCCTTGTACATTGTTGCCTAGGTGCATGTATCGATTCGTACGGCCTGCACCAAAGATCGGAATTCACAGGATCCGAAGTCGCCCCGCCGGATACCCGGTGGTGCGACGCGGACGACCAATCGCGGACACCGAACGGGCCAGCCGGACGGACGTACGGCGGATCTCAGCCAACGCTCAGCTCCGGCGCCGTACGGTGTGACCCATGCCTTCCCGACTGCTGGCGCGGCTGCGCCGTGCCCGGCCGACCCGGCGCCGGCTGGTTGCCGGATCGACCGTGCTGGTGCTGCTCGCCGCGCTGGTCGGCTGGGCGGTCTGGCCGGAGCGCCCGCCCTACTCCACAACGGACTCGATGATCACCGTCCGGTCCGGACCGACCGGCGACCAGCCGGTCGACCTGGACACCAGGTTCTATCTGCCGGACGCGGCGAGCGCGGCCCGGCCGGTACCGGCGGTACTGCTGGCGCACGGCTTCGGCGGCACGAAGCGGTCCGTCGAGGACGACGCCGAGGACCTGGCCGGACTCGGTTACGCGGTGCTGACGTACACCGCCCGAGGGTTCGGGCGCAGCGGCGGGCAGATCCACCTGGACCACCCCGACTACGAGGTACGGGACGCCGCCCGGCTGCTCGACTGGCTCGCCGCCCGGCCGGAGATCCGCAAGGACGCGGCCGGTGATCCCCGGGTGGGCGTGGTCGGCGGCTCGTACGGCGGCGGCCTGGCCCTGCTGCTCGCCGCGGCGGACCAGCGGGTGGACGCCATCGTGCCGATGATCACCTGGAACGACCTGGCCCGCTCCTTCCTGCCCGAGGCCACCGGCCGGGAGCCGGTCGACGGTGTCTTCAAGAAAGGCTGGGCAGGTATCTTCTTCGGCAGCGGCGGCGGTACCGGCAGCCTTGGCGGGCTGGCCGCACCCGGCGCCGCCGAAGACTCCGGGTCGGAGAACGAGGACGGCCCGGCGGGCGGCCAGGATCCGGTACTCGGCACGGTGCCGGGTGCCGCCCCGGGCGGTACCCCGGCCGACCCGGCCTGCGGACGCTTCGCCGCCGACGTCTGCGCCGCGTACCTGCGGATCGCCACCACGGGCCGGGCCGATCCGGCGGCGGTCGACCTGCTCCGCCGGTCCAGCCCGGCCGGGGTCCTCGACCGGATCAAGGCGCCCACCCTGCTGATCCAGGGCGCGGCCGACACCCTCTTCCCGCTCGCCGAGGCGGACGCCAACGCCCGGGGCATCGCGGCCGGCGGCGCCCCGGTCCGGGTCGCCTGGTTCACCGGCGGGCACGACGGCGGGGAGGGTCCGCAGACCGACCGGGACCGGCTGCGCTTCCTGATGGCGCAGTGGCTGGAGCACTACGTCAAGGGGTCCGGCGAGACGCCGTCGGCCAGCTTCACCTGGTCCCGGATCGCCGGCTTCGACGCGCTGGACCGCGGCCTGGTCGCCTCCGGCTTCTCCGTCGCCGACTACCCGGGCGTCGGCGGCACGACCAGCGAGTCGGTCGCGGTGGCCGGGCCGGCGCAGCGGATCGCGAACCCGCCGGCCGGCAATCCGGCGGCGATCTCCGCGCTGCCCTTCGGCGGCGGCTTCTCGTCGCTGCTCGACGGGGTCGCCGGTGACCTGCCCGGCCAGCACGCCCGGTTCGAGTCGGCACCACTGGACCGGGCCGTCGACGTGGTCGGCTCGCCGACCGTCACCCTCCGGGCCGCGTCACCGACCGGCGAGGCGGTGCTCTTCGTCAAGCTCTACGACGTCGACCCGAACGGCCCGGCCGCGCTCTCCAACGGCCTGGTCGCGCCGATCCGGCTGACCGGGCTGCCCGCCGACGTCGCGGCGGCGACCCCGGTCCGGGTCACCCTGCCGGCGATCGTGCGCCGGATCGAGGCCGGGCACCGGCTGCGGATCGTGGTCGCCACCTCCGACCAGGGCTTCGCCACCCCGGTCGAGCCGGCCACCTACACCGTCGCGCTGGCCGGGCCGGCGTCCGGGACCGTACCCGGAATGCCGGCCGGAGCCGCCCTGACCGGCGCCGAGGTGTCGCTGCCGACCGTGCCCGGCGAGCCGCTCGCCACCCCGGCGGTGATCTGGCGCTGGGCGCTCGCCGGCCTGGTCGCGGCGATCGTGCTCGGACTCGTCGTGGTGGTGGCCGTGCTGCGCCGCCGGCACCGCCGGCACGACACCTCGGTGCATCCCGAGTACGCCGACACCCCGCTCGTCATCCGCGACCTGCGCAAGGAGTACGCCGACGGCTTCGTCGCGGTCTCCCGGATCGACTTCGAGGTGCACCGGGGCCAGGTGGTCGGGCTGCTCGGGCCGAACGGCGCCGGCAAGACCACCACCCTGCGGGTGCTGATGGGGCTGACCCAGCCGACCACCGGGGAGATCCACGTCTTCGGCCACCGGCTGGTCCCCGGCTCGCCGGTGCTCTCCCGGATCGGCGCGCTGGTGGAGGGGCCGGGCTTCCTGCCACACCTGAGCGGCCTGGAGAACCTGCGGGCGTACTGGCGGGCCACCGGCCGGCCGGCGGCGGACGCGCACTTCGAGGAGGCGCTGGAGATCGCCGGGCTCGGCGACTCGATCCACCGGAAGACCCGGAAATACAGCCACGGCATGCGGCAGCGGCTGGCCATCGCCCAGGCCATGCTCGGGCTGCCCGAGCTGCTGGTACTCGACGAGCCGACGGACGGGCTCGACCCGCCGCAGATCGCCGAGATGCGCCGGGTGCTGCGCCGGTACGCCACCGACGGGCGGGCGGTGCTGGTCTCCAGCCACCTGCTGGCCGAGGTGGAACAGACCTGTACGCACGCGGTCGTCGTACACAAGGGACAGATCGTGGCGGCCGGGAAGGTGGAGGAGATCGTCGGCGAGTCGCCGAGTACCCAGTTCGACGTCTCCGACACCGACGCCGCCCGGGCCGTGCTGGACCGGCTCGACGGTGTCCGGGTGCTGCCGGAGACCAACGGGGCGCTGGTGGTCGACACCAACGGCACTCCCCGGAGCGAGGTGGTGGCCGAACTCGTCCGGGCCGGCGTCGGGGTGGACCGGGTGGTGCCGCGCCGCCGCCTGGAGGACGCCTTCCTCGCCCTGGTCGGCGAGAACTCTCGGGGAAGCGGGGACCGCTCATGACCGCCACACAGACTCCGGCGGCGCCGGACGCGGCCGGCGGTGCCGCCGGGTACCGCCCCCGGGCCACGCTCTCCATCGCCGCCGAGTGGCGCCGGCAGGCGTCCCGGCGACGTACCCAGTTCGCGCTCGGCTTCATGGTGCTGCTGCCGCTGATCATCCTGATCGCGTTCCAGTTCGAGAGTTCCGGCGACGACGACAACGGCGGCGGCGAGTTCGGCAGCCTGATCGAGCTGGCCACCAGCGGTGGGCTCAACTTCACCCTCTTCGCGCTGCTGGTCTCCTCGTCGTTCCTGCTGGTCGTGGTGGTGGCGCTCTTCTGCGGCGACACGGTGGCCAGCGAGGCGAGCTGGGGCAGCCTGCGCTACCTGCTGGCCGTGCCGGTGCCCCGGGCCCGGCTGCTGGCGGTGAAGCTGGTGGTCGCGCTCGGGTACTCGCTGCTGGCCCTGCTGCTGCTGGCCGGCACCGCGCTGCTCGCCGGCACCCTCCGGTACGGCTGGTCGCCGCTGTCCAGCACGGTGGCCGCGCAGATCCCGGCCGGGGAGGGGCTGCTGCGCCTGCTCGGCATCCTCGGCTATCTGGCGGTGGTACTCCTGGTCGTGGCCGGCCTGGCGTTCCTGCTCTCGGTGGCCACGGACGCGGCGCTCGGCGCGGTCGGCGGCGCGGTGCTGCTCTGGATCCTCTCCAGCATCCTCGACCAGATCACCGCGCTCGGAGTACTCCGGGACTTCCTGCCGACGCACTACAGCTCGGCCTGGCTCGGCCTGCTCTCCACGCCGGTGCAGACCGACGACATCGTCAGGGGCGCCATCTCGGCGATCTGCTACGCCACCGTCTTCTGGTCGCTCGCCTTCTGGCGCTTCACCCGCAAGGACGTGGTGTCCTAGCCCGTCGGGCTGCGGACAGTTCCACTGTGGCGGTGATACCACCGGGTCATCATGATGACCCGGTGGTATCACGCCGGTCAGGCAGGTGCCCGGCGGCCCTGCGGCCCGGCTCTCGGCCGCCGGCCGGTAGCGATATTCTCACTCGCGGTGCCGGCGCGAACGTGGCCGACGGTGCCGCCAGGTAGCGGCCCAGTGACTCTGGGACAGGGGGTGCCCGGTGCTGGACCTTGCCACCCGGGTCGGGCGACCGCCCCGGCGGATCAGCCGGTTCGTCGCCGAGGCGCGACTGGGCTGGGTGGACGCCCGGCTGATGGTCACGATGCCCGGCCGGGAACGGGCGCTGCGCTTCGTCGCGGTGGTGGTCTTCTGCCAGCGGGCCAGCTACATCGCACCGGCGCTGCTCGGGATGGCCAGCAGCCCCGACCGCTACCACAGCCCGGCGCTGAACGTGGCGCTGCTGCTCGGCGCGGTCGCCTGGAACGTGGTACTCGGCATGCTGGTGTGGCGGCGCGGCTGGTTCAGCTACGGCAACGTCGTGGCGGACGTGGCGATCACCTGCGGGCTGCTGATCGTGGTCAACATGAACATCCGGTCCGGCTACGAACTGTCGGCGGCGAACTGGGCCGGCAAGTTCGCCCTCGGCTCGGCGGCGCTGGTCGGGGCGGTGCTGAGCCTGCGGGCGCTGCTGCTCGGGCTCGCGCTGCTGGTGCTGACCGCGGTGGCCGCCGCCTCGGTGCAGATCGGCGGGCTGCCGCCCTGGGAGTCGGGTTTCGTCAACCACGTCAACTCCAGCGTCTGGTTCGCGCTGGTGCTGCACTTCACCCGCCGGTTCCTCTGCGCCCAGGCGGGCGCGGTCGACGAGGCGACCCAGCGCCGGCTCGCCGCCGAGACGGCGACGGCGGCCGGGGCGGCCCGGTACGCCGAACGGCTGCACCACTACCGCCGGCTGCACGACACCGCGCTGGCGACGCTGACCGCGATCGCCCGGGGCGGGCTGGACCATCGCGCCGAGGACGTACGGCGGCGCTGCGGCCGGGAGGCCGACTACATCCGGAGCCTGGTCACCGAGGACCGGGCCGAGGCGGACATCACGCTCAGCGCCAGCCTCGCCGAGGTGGTCGCCGACGCGACCGGGCTGGGACTGCGGGTGCACCTGCTTTCGGGCACCGTGCCGACCCAGCCGCCCCGGCACGTCGTACGGGCGGTCTGCGACGCCGCCCGGGAGGCGCTGAACAACGTGGCCCGGCACGCCGGTACCGGCGAGGCGTGGGTCACCGTCGACCACTACGAGGGAGTGCTCGGGGTGCGGGTCGTCGACCGGGGGGTCGGGTTCGACACCGAGGCCGCCGGCGGTTTCGGGCTACGCCGCTCGATCGCCGAGCGGATGACGGAGGTCGGCGGCGAGCTGCGACTCTTCGCCGAGCCCGGTCACGGCACCAGTGTCGAACTGCTCTGGCCGGCGTCGTCGCCGGAGGCGGACGAGTAACGGTGCAGCCCGTCCTCGCGGACCCGGTCGGCGAGGTCGAGTTTGGTGTACGTCGGCCGCCCCGCGTCGCAGTACTTCGCCTTGACCCGGTCCAGGTACTGCCGGGCGGTCGTCGGCTGGATGCCGACCTTGCGGGCCACCGCCGTCAGCGTCATGCCGGAGGCGTAGGCGACCAGCACGGCCCGTTCCCGGGGTGCCAGCCTGGGCCGGTCCGGCCGCTCGTCGCAGGACCAGGCGAAGGCGAGTTCGGGGGAGTGCGCCACCTCGCCCCGGGCGACCGTACGGATCGCGTCCGCCAGGCTCGGCAGGTCGTGGTCCTTGGTGAGGTAGCCCGACGCGCCGGCCCGGATCACGTCGACGCCGTGCACCACGTGCGGTACCACGCTGACCACCAGCACCGGCCGGCCGGTGGCGACGAGCCGACGGACGTTCTCCACCGGCGCGGAGCCGTCCGCCAGCAGCAGGTCGAGCACGACGACGTCGGCCGATTCCGGTTCGGTGTCGAGGAGCTGGTCGACGGTGGCCGCCGTGCAGAGCAACCGGAGGTCGGGAACCGAGCCGAGCCAGGCGGCCATGCCGTCCAGCAACATCCGGTCGTCGTCGACCACGGAGACCGAGATCGCGGACACGATGGACAGCACCTCGCCTTCCGCCCGGGGTGACGACCCCGGAACCCGGGACGGTGGGGTGGCAGGGACCCGGACATTAGAGCCGGTCGTTCCCGTTGTCAAGACGACACTTTTGCTTTCTGGTACTGCTCCATGACTGTCTGTGATCCTTTTGTCGGGTGCGAGTCCCGCCGGCGAGACCGCCGAGCCGGGCCTCGGGACAGCGGGGAACCGCTCGACGGCGGGTTCCTCCGGCCGGACGGGGAGTGGTCATGCGGCTGTCGACGATGTGGAGTTCCCTGGTCGTCCCGGACGACCTCGGCTACTTCCGGTGCCGGGACCGGTATCTCGTGGAGAATCCGGGCCTGGCCGCCTGGGCGGTGCTCACCGAGGAGGAACTCGGGCTGCTGCGGGCGCTGGCCGGCGGCGCCGCCCCGCCACCCGAGTTCGCCCCGCCACCCGAACCGGACGGGCGGTGCCGGCTCGAACGCGTACTCGCCGTCCTGGTGCTGAACTGGCTGGTGTACCTGCCGGGCCAGCGGCCCCGGCTCCGCTCGGCCGAACCCAGGCTCAGGACGGTCCGCTACGCCATCACCCACGGCTGCCGCCCGCCGTGCCGGGACTGCCCCGCCTCCTGCACCCACCGGCTCCCGGGCGAGCTGGAGCCGGCCGAGTCCCTCGACCTGGTGGACCAGATCGCCGACCTCGGCGCCGAACTGCTGGTCCTGACCGGCGGCGAACCCATGCTGCGGCGCGACCTCTTCGAGCTGGCCGAGCGGGCACGCAGCCGGGGAGTACCCGTCAACCTGGTCACCACCGGCAGCCGGATCCGGGACGCCGCCACCGCCCGGCGGATCGCCGACACCTTCGCCGGCATCACCGTCAGCCTGTACGGCGGCGGCCACGAGGTGCCCGGAGCCGTCCCGGGCGAGAACACGCTCGCCCGGACCGTACGCGGGCTCACCCTGCTGAACGCGGCCGGGGTGAAGCCCGCGATCGACCACGTGGTGTCGCCGGAGAACATCGCCGCGCTGGACAGCCTGATGTCCTTCCTGGACGGTGTCGAGTTCAGCCGGGTCCGGATGATGAGCCACTCCGCCGTCGACCGGGGTACCCCGGACGGTCTCCACCTGGGCTGGGAACAGCTCGGCGCGGAGCACCTGCCGGCACGACGGTCCGCCTGGACGAGTCCGGTCGCCCGCAAGCTCCTCAGCCGGGGCCCGATCGCGGCCCGGTCCTGCCCGGTACCGGCCGACCGCGGCCTCGATGGCCTCGACATCCACGTCGACCCGGGCGGCGACGTCTATCCCCGCGGGCCGGTCGCCGGCCCGCCGCAACTGGCCGGCAACCTGCGCAGCCAGCCGCTGCACGAGATGTTCGCCCCGCCCGGTCCGGGACGGCTCGGCGCGCCCGGCGTACCACGACCGGCCGGCCCGGGCTCCGCCGCCCGGAGAACCCCGGTCGCCTCCACTGCTGACCACCCGAGGGGAAGGTGTCGCGTGACGGTCGGGATCAACTCCGCAATCGTCTGGGTCGACGACGACGAGGAGGTCCGGCTCTACAACCCGGACGACGGGGAGTTCCAGACGTTCAACGCGAGCGCCGCGCGGATCTGGCGCCGGCTCGCCGCCGGCAGCGACGTGCCGACCGTGGTGCGGGAGCTGGCCGACGCGTTCGGCGGCGGCGACGGGCGGGAACGCGAGGCCGTCGCCCGGGACGTCCGCGAGTTCGTGGCGCTGCTGCGCGCCCGCGACCTGCTCCGGTCGGCCGAGCCGTCCGGACCGGCCGGGGAGGGGGGCCACCGGTGACCGGGAGCGGCTTCGCGGACGGGGTACGGGCGGCCCTCGCCGCCGGCGGCCTGGCCCGGGTACCGGTCACCGGCCCCGGCATGGTGCCGGTGCTCTCCGACGGCACCGTCGTGGTCGAGCCGGTCGAGTTCGACCAGATCTGCCCGGGCGAGGTGGTCGCGTACCAGCACGGTGACGGGATCGTGGTGCACCGGGTGGTGGCCCGGCTGCCGGAGCACCTGCTGACGGCCGGTGACAACCTGCCGCTGTACGACCCGCCGGTGCCCCGGGCGGCACTGCTCGGGCGGGTACCGCAGGTCCCGGCCCGTGCCCCGGGTGCCCCGGCCGTCGGCGGGCCGCCCCTGCCGCTGCCGGACGGCGTCACGCTCTGGCTGGTCGGCGCGGCGGCCCGGGCCGTACCGGAGACCGACCACCAGCTTCCGCCGCCGGGCAGCCGCCGCGCACATGCCCTGGTCCGGGTACGCCACCTCGCCGCCGGCTCCGCCCTGCCGGACCGGGTACGCCGAGCCCTGGACGCTCTCGACGCGCTGGGCGGGGTGACCGTCGGCATCTCCCCGGCGGCGGTACGCCCGGTGGACGACCTGCGCACCGCCCTGGCCGGCCGGAGCCGCCCGGCCCGACCGGCACAGCGGCTCGACATCGTGCTCGGCTGCCGCTTCGGCTCACCGGCCCTGCCCGGCGGCCGGGGCGGCGTCGCACCGGTGGACGGACCCGACGACGCCCAGCCGGTCATCGCCCCGGGCGACGTCGACCACCACCTGCGGACCGGCCCGCCACTGTCCGAGACCGGCCCGGTGAGCGCGATCCGGACCATTCTCGCCACGCTCGGCGTACCCCCGCTGCCGGGATTCCCGCAGCCGGCGCTCGACGGTGCGCCATGACCCCGGCGATCGCCGCGACGGACCTGGTCAAGGCGTATCCCGGCGCCGCCGCCCCGGCGGTCGACGGGCTGACCTTCGACATTCCGCCCGGCCAGGCGGTCGGGCTGCTCGGCCCGGCCGGCGCCGGCAAGACCACCCTGCTCAAACTGGTCTGCGGGGCCTGCCCGGCCAGCTCCGGGCGGCTCCTGGTGCACGGCCGCCAGCCCGACGGCGGGGCGAAGCGGGACGTGGCGGTGGTGCACCAGTCCGGGCCGTTCGACCTGACCCTGTCGGTCCGGGACAACCTGCGGGTCGCCGCCGCGTTCCGGGGCCTGCCCTGGCGTCGCGCCCGTTCCCGGGCCGAGGAACTGCTCGGCGCCTTCGAACTGGCCGGCACCGAGGACCGGCCCGCGCAGACCCTCTCCGCCGGACAGCGACGCCGGCTCCAACTGGTGCGGGCGCTGCTCCGGGTGCCGAGGATCCTGCTGCTGGACGAGCCGTCGGCCGGGCTGGACGTCGAGGGCCGGCGACGGGTCTGGGCCGCGCTGAACGAACTGCGCCGGCAGCACGAGCTGACCATCGTGCTGACCAGCCACTACCTCGACGAGGTGGAGCGCAACACCGAGCGGGTGCTGGTGCTGCGGCACGGGCGGCTGATCCGGGACGGCAGCCCGGCGGACCTGCGCGACGAACGAGGCGAGGCGCGGGCGGTGCTGCGGAGCGGATCGGTGGACGGCTGGCCGGCGATCGCCGCCGGTGCGCTGCGGCTGGGGCTGGCCGCCGCCCGCAGCGGCAACGAGATCGTACTGACCGGACCGGACCTCCGGCGGCGGCTGCCCCGGCTGCTGGCCGAACTGGCCGACCAGCGGATCCCGGTCGACAGCGTGGAGCTGGCGACCGCCTCGCTGGAGGAGGCCTTCGTGGCCCTGACCCGATCGGAGGTGACCACCCGGTGAGCCTGACCGGCCTGGCCGACGACGACACCGCCGCGCCGCCCTGGCACGGCTCCGGACTCACCGCGACGCTGCGGCGGGAGTGGCTGCTGCTCACCCGCGACCGGGGCGACCTGCTGCTCGCGGTGGTGCCGAGCGCCGTCTACATCGCACTCTTCGCCACCTCGCTCGCCGACCTGATCGGTACGGTGACCTACCGGGGCCGGACGGTCGGCTATCCCGACTTCGTCATCCCGGCGCTGATGTTCTCCGCGCTGCTCTCCGCCGCCACCACCTCGGGTACCGCGCTGGTGCGGGAACGGGCGCACGGGATGGCGCTGGAGCTGTGGTCGTACCCGCTGACCCGGTGGCAGTACGTCGCCGGCAAGCTGCTCGCCGGCTCCGCCCTGGTCTCCGCGCAGACGGTCGCCGCGCTGGCGGCCTCGGCGGCGCTGTTCCGGGTTCGCTGGCCGGCGGACCGCTGGGCCGCGCTGCTCTGTGTGGCGCTGCTCGCCGCGCTGGCCTTCAACGCGCTCTGCCTGCTGCTCGCCACCGTGGTCCGGGACGCGCAGCGGTTCACCGTGCTGGTGAACGTACTCGTGCCGCTGCTGCTCTTCGCCAGCCCGTCGTTCTATCCGATCGAGAACCTCGGTACGGTGCCGCGGATCCTCGCCGTCGTCAACCCGGTCAGCCATGGCGTCACCGCGCTCCGGGAGGCGCTGCTGCGCGGGTTCGCGGAGGTCTGGCCGCATTGCCTGCTGCTCGGGGTGGTCGCCGTCGTCGCGGTGGCCGGGGTGGGCCGGGCCCTGGTGCGGCAGTCCCGGTCGCTCTGAGCCGGCCCGGCCCGACACGGCCCGCGGAGCGTCCGGTCGGCAGGTGCCTGTGGCGCCGCTCGCGGAAACCCGGGTCAGACCTTCTGGTCGCGGCTGGCCAGCCCGGCCGGGGCGGCGGCCAGGGCGGCCTGGATCGCCTCGACCAGGGCGAGCGCCGACTCCTCGGTCAGCTCGACCGCGACCCGCGCCCCCGGGCCGGCGGCCGGGTTCAGAAAGTCGATGTTGAGGGTGTGTGCGTACGGCGCGTGCGTCGGATGGTCCACGTAGACGCAGGTGTGGCTGACCGGGAACCAGCCGCCGGCACCCTTGCCGCTGCCGTCGACCTCGCGCTTCACCGTGACGTACGTGCACATGCCGGCCTCCTCGGGCTCGGGACGGACGGGATTCGTCCCGGTCAGGCGTTCAGGTGGCGGTCGAAGAAGTCCCGGACCCGTTGCCACCCCTGGGTGGCGGCCAGCGGCCGGTAGCTGGGCCGGTCGACGGCGAAGAAGCCGTGCCCGGCATCGGCGAAGGTGTGGAACTCGTGCGGCTTGCCGAGCCGGGTCAGCTCCCGGGACAGCTCGTCCATCTGGGCCGGTGCGGGGTACCGGTCCTCGGCGCCGAAGAGCCCGAGCAGCGGGCAGGAGAGCCTGCCTGCCTGGTCGAACAGCGGCCGCACCGCCAGCGGGAAGTCGTCCGGCGGGTCGCCGACCACGAACGCGCCGTAGCAGTCGACGGCGGCGTCCAGCGGCAGCCGGGTGGCGGCCAGGAACGCCTGCCGGCCACCGGAGCAGTACCCGATGACCCCGACCCTGCCGTTCGAGGCCGGTAGCCCGCGCAGGTGCTCGGCGGCGCCGCCGACGTCGCCGACGAGCCGGTCGTCGGGTACGCCGCCGGCGGCCCGCGCCGCCGCCGCCGCGTCGTCGGGGCTGGCGCCGGGTGCCTCCCGGGAGTACAGGTTGGGGCAGATCGCCGCGTACCCGTAGCTGGCCAGCCGACGGGTGATCTCCTTGGTCGCCTCGTCGTAGCCGGGCATGTGGTGGATCACCACCACCCCGCCGTGCGGCCTGGCGTCGAGAGGTTGGGCCAGGTACGCCTCGATCTCGTCGCCGCCCGCCCCGGCGATCCGGACCGTTCCGGCCCGCATCGCGTCTCCGGCCCGCATCGCGTCTCCGGCCCGCATCGCGTCCCGCACCGTCACGCTCCCGTCCTGCACCGCCGTGCTCCCGTCCCGCCCGGCCGGACGGTGGCCGTACCCGAGTTCTCGTCAGCCCGGGGTAACTATTTCAGCCGGCGCTCGACGGCGGTCCGGTGGTCCGGCGTGGGGATCTTCCTCACACCGCGAACAGACCCGGGACAGCGGCTGGCGGTGCCCGTAGACTGTCGGCACAACTTCATACCTCATCCAGAGGGGCTGAGGGATACGGCCCGACGACGCCCCGGCAACCACTCCACGGCGGAGCAGGTGCCAAATCCGTCCCCGCCGCGCGGTGCGGCGCCAGGGAAAGATGAGAGGACGGCTATCGCCATGACGTCGATCATCGACGCGACCCCCAGCCAGACCAGCCCGGTGGCCCCCAATCCCGCCCGCGTTCTCGTCTGTCGCGGCTGCGGCACCGAATATCCGCTGATCGCGCAGCACGCCTGTTACGAGTGTTTCGGCCCGCTGGAGGTCGGCTACGACGCCGCGACCCTGGCCCGGGTCACCCGGGCCGACATCGAGGCCGGCCCGGACAACCTCTGGCGGTACGCCGCGCTGCTGCCGACCGGCCAGGACCCGACCACCCGGGTCACCCTCGACCCGGGGCTGACCCCGCTGGTCCCGGCCGCCGGCCTCGCCGCCGAACTGGGCATCCGGGCGCCGCTCTGGGTCAAGGACGACAGCGCCAATCCCACCCACTCGTTCAAGGACCGGGTGGTGTCGGTGGCGCTGACCGCCGCCCGTGGCCTCGGCTTCACCCGGTTCGCCTGCGCCTCGACCGGCAACCTGGCGAACTCGGTCGCCGCGCACGCGGCCCGGGCCGGGGTGCCGTCGATCGTCTTCATCCCTGGTGACCTGGAGCAGGGCAAGGTGGTGACCACCGCCGTCTACGGCGGCGACGTGGTCGCGATCGACGGCTCGTACGACGACGTCAACCGGCTCTGCGGCGAGCTGGTCGAGACCGACGAGTTCGCCGACACCGCGTTCGTGAACGTGAACGTCCGGCCGTACTACGCCGAGGGCTCCAAGACGCTGGGCTACGAGGTGGCCGAGCAGTTGGGGTGGCGGATTCCCGAGCAGGTGGTCATCCCGATGGCCAGTGGCGAGCTGCTCACCAAGATTGACAAGGCGTTCAGCGAGCTGGTCGAGATCGGACTGGTCGAGGCGCCGGCGAACGGCTGGAAGGTCTTCGGCGCCCAGTCGGCCGGCTGCAACCCGATCGCGGTCGCGCTGCACGGCGACACCGACGTGATCACCCCGGTCCGGCCGACCGGGATCGCCAAGTCGCTCAACATCGGCGACCCGGCCGCCGGGTTCTACGCCCTGGAGGCGGTGCGCCGTACCGGTGGCTGGATGGACTACGCCGACGACGACGAGATCCGCGCCGCCATCCGGCAGTTGGCCCGGACCACCGGCGTCTTCGCCGAGACGGCCGGCGGGGTGACCGTGGCCGTACTCGGCAAGCTGGTGGCGAGCGGCCGGCTGGACCCGGATGCCGAGACGGTCGTCTACAACACCGGCGAGGGTCTCAAGACCCTGGACGCGGTGGCGGCACAGGTCGGTCCGACGTACCGGGTCAAGCCGTCGCTGCGGGCGGCCCGCGACGCGGGTCTGCTCGGCTGAATTTTCCGGAAGAATTTTTTGGATCTGCCCGAACCGTGCCCGGGCAGATGCACGTGCAACTTGCAGGTGGAATCGTTCGGTTCCATCGGCGGAGACCCGGACCCGGCGGTACGGATGCGGTGCGTAGCTGCTGTTTTGCCGCCCGTAACGAAAACACGCGGAAGGGGACTTGACGACTGCATCTGCACGTCGCAAGATGCTCCGTGCGGGAGGACGCACCGCCGTAGACTTTCAAAGCTCTTACGACCCAGCGCCGGAGGCGTTGTGCGGGCGTCCTCCCGACCAAACTCTCTCGCCCGGTCGGGCCGACGTCGTCGCCCGCCCTTCGGCTCAACGCGAATCCGCCGATCCGGGTGACGGTTCCTCGATATTCGGTCGCGCCCCTTTCGTGTAAGCGGCACTCTGCAGAGCATGGATACCGTGGTCACCCCACTGGATGTCGCCGACGTCGCCGCCACCGAGCGGGCGTACGAGATCGAGTCCTCCGCGCGCACCGTCGACCAGCCCGACGTGCCGACGCTGTCCCGGCAGCGCTTCTTCGCCGCGCTCCGGCGACCGTGGCCGGGTGACGAGGACCGGCACGCGCTGGGTTATCTCGACGGGGTGGCCGTCGGCTACCTGGCAGTCTCGCTGCCCCAGCGGGAGAACCTGGAGAACGCCGGGCTGGTGCTCGCCGTCCACCCGGAGTACCGCCGCCGGGGCGTCGGCCGGGCGCTCTACGAGCAGGCGGTGCGGCTGGTCCGCCAGGAGGGCCGCAAGCGGATCATCGGCGAGGTGGCGAACATGAGCCCCGAGGCCGCGCCGACGACACCGGGCGACGCCTTCGCCGCCGCGATGGGTGCCAAACCGGCGCTGGCCGACATACGCCGCCGGCTCGACCTGACCACACTCGACGAGACCGAACTCGACCGGCTGCTGACCGAGGGACTGGCCCGGGCCGAGGGCTACTCGATCGTGCGTTGGCGCGGCGCCACCCCCGACGAGTACGCCGAGGACGTCGCCTACCTCGACAGCCGCCTGATCAGCGACGCGCCGCTCGGCGACCTGACCTGGGAGGCGGCCCGGCCGGACGTGGGCCGGCTGCGCGAGATGGAGGAGGCGTACCACGAGCGCGGCCAGTACTGGTACAACAGCGGTGCCCGGCACGACGCCACCGGCCGGTTGGTGGCCTGGACCGGGATCGGCATGAACACCAGCTGCGACTGGCACGCCTTCCAGCAGATCACCCTGGTCGAGCCGGCGCACCGGGGACACCGCCTGGGCACCGTGATCAAGGTCGACAACCTGCGGCACATCCGGGAGCACGAGCCGGCGCTGCGGGTCGTCGACACCTACAACGCGGCGTCGAACGACTACATGATCTCGATCAACGAGGCGCTGGGCTTCCGGGCGGTCGCCGGGCTCAACACCTGGCAGGTAACCCTCTGACCAGCGGCGCCCGCCCCGGGTGCGGAGGCTGGGACCGGCCGGGCCGGTGCGGCATGATGGCGGGATGACGGAGACCCCGCACCCCTTCTTCGCCCGGCACACCGACACCCTGGAACGGGCGCTCACCGCGATCACCGAACGCTCCTACTGGTCCGCGTACCCCGAGTCGCCCAGCCCCCGGGTCTACGGCGAGACCGCCGCCGCCGAGGGCGAGGCGGCGTTCCGGGCGTACCTGGGCGGCAAGTTCCCGCTCGACCAGCCCGGCACCGGCGACTGGGTGGCCACCGAGGCGAGCCCGTTCGGCATCGACCTCGGGGTGAGCTACCCGCACGCCGACTCCGAGGTGCTGCTCGCCGCCGCCGCGACCGCGCTGCCGGCCTGGCGGGACGCCGGGCCGCAGACCCGGGTCGGGGTCTGCCTGGAGATCCTCGCCCGGCTGCACGCCCACGTCTTCGAGCTGGCCAACGCGGTGCACGCGACCACCGGGCAGGCGTTCGTGATGGCCTTCCAGGCCGGCGGCGCGCACGCGCTGGACCGGGCGCTGGAGGCGCTCGCCTACGCGTACCGGGAGATGACCCGGCACCCGGCGACGGCGGCCTGGGAGAAGCCGGCCGGCAAGGGCGACCCGCTGCGGATGACCAAGAACTTCCACGTGGTGCCGCGCGGGGTGGCGCTGGCGATCGGCTGCAACACCTTCCCGACCTGGAACACCTACCCCGGACTCTTCGCCTCGCTGGTCACCGGCAACCCGGTGGTGGTCAAGCCGCACCCCCGGGCCGTGCTGCCACTCGCCGTCACCGTCCGGTACGCCCGCGAGGTGCTGGCCGAGGCGGGCTTCGACCCCAACCTGATCCTGCTCGCCCCCGAAGCGCCGGGCGAGAAGCTGGCCTCCACCCTGGCGCTCCGCCCCGAGGTCCGGATCGTCGACTTCACCGGCTCCACCGAGTACGGCGACTGGCTGGAGGCGAACGCCCGGCAGGCGGCCGTCTACACCGAGAAGGCCGGTGTCAACGCCATCGTGGTCGACTCGACCGACGACTTCGCCGGGATGTGCCGCAACATCGGCTTCTCGCTGGTCCTCTACAGCGGACAGATGTGCACCACCCCGCAGAACATCCTGGTGCCCCGGGACGGGATCGAGACCGACCAGGGGCACAAGAGCGTCGACGAGGTCGCCGCCGGCATCGCCGGGGTGGTCGGCAAGCTCACCGGCGACCCGGCCCGGGCCGTCGAGTTGACCGGCGCGATCGTCAACGACGGGGTACTGGCCCGACTCGACGAGGTCGCCGGGGTCGGCGAGCCGGTGTTGCCGTCCCGCCCGGTCGAGCACCCCAACTATCCGGGTGCGGTGGTGCGTACGCCGCTGATCGCGAAGCTCGGTGCCGACGAGGTCGGCACGTACGGGCGGGAGTGGTTCGGGCCGATCTCGTTCGTGATCGCCACCGACTCCACCCCGCACAGCCTGGCGATCCTGCGGCAGACCGTCGGCGAGCGGGGCGCGCTGACCGCCTCGGTCTACTCCACCGACAACGCCGTGCTGGACGCGGCCGAGATCGCGGCGATCGAGACCGGGGTGCACCTCTCCTGCAACCTCACCGGTGGCGTCTTCGTCAACCAGTCGGCGGCGTTCTCGGACTTCCACGGCAGCGGTGCCAACCCGGCGGCGAACGCCGCGTTGACCGACGGCGCCTACGTCGCCAACCGGTTCCGGGTGGTGCAGGCCCGCCGCCACAACTGAGGTGTAAGGAAGGGCCCCCTCTTATCGCTTTCGGTAGAAGAAGGGGCCCTTCCTAACCGGCAGGTGGGCGGGGTGGCGGCGCGGCTCAGGCGGTCCGGCGCATCTGTAGCTCGCGCAGCGTCGGGATGGTCGGGTGCGCGACCCGTACCCCCGTGTCGACGAAGCCCAGCCGCTGGTACGCCCGTACCGCTCGGTCGTTGCCGACCACCACCTCCAGCAGCAGTTCCGGCCGGCCGGCCGCCCTCGACCAGTCGGCCACCGCCTCGACCAGGGAGGCCAGCAGGCCGCTGCCCCGCCAGGCCGGGCTGAGGTAGACGGCGAAGACCACGGTGAGGTCCGGCTGGCCGGGTGCGGCCTGCCCCCCGGCGTGCCCGACGACCCGGCCGTCGACCTCGGCGACGAAGGCCGCCGTCCGGTACCCGGTCGACATCCCGGCGATCCGGGCCGCGTACTCGGAGTGTGGCCGGGCCGCCGCGTCGGCGAGCGTCTCGAGGAAGGCCAGCGGCGAGTCCGCGAGCATCTCCAGGCGGATCGCCCGGACCCGGGCGGCGTCGCCGGGGCGTACCCGGCGGACCGGTGGGACGTCGACGGCTGGCCGGCGACCGGAATCGGTCGTCCGGGTGCCCCGGTCCGGTGCGGTCGCTCCGGGGCGGTCGGTGGAGTGCGCGGACCGCGGCCCGGTGGTGGTCTGCGGGATGGAAGCCGGCACGCCGGCCATCGTCGCACGCCGTACGGGGACCAGTTTCGGCGGGTGACGGGGCCGCCGCCCGCTTCGGTGCGGACGGGTTGACCTGGGCAGCGACGGTCGCCAATGGCTGAGAGGCGGGAAAATCACCGTCCGGTTGCCCGCCTGGTGACCGTTTTGGCCTAGTGCGCTGCTACCCGACCTTGGTGTACGGTGCGGGTTCGGCCGCTCGATTCGTTGGATCCGTTCAATTGCATGATCCATTTCGGGTAAAGCGACTCGGCGGCCCCGGCAGGCATACGGCGTCGCCGGAGCTCGGGCAGCTCCGACGCGACCGAAGTAAGGAAGTGCACCGTGGCGCAGGGCACCGTGAAGTGGTTCAACAGCGAAAAGGGCTACGGCTTCATCGCGGTCGATGGTGGGCAGGACGTCTTCGTCCACTTCTCCGCGATCGAGATGGACGGCTACAAGGCGCTCGACGACGGTCAGCGCGTCGAGTTCGAGATCGCCCAGGGGCAGAAGGGCCCGCAGGCGGAAAAGGTCCGGGTCATCGCCTGAGCTGCCGGGCCGCCGGCCCGCCGCTCCTCGGGCTCCTTCCCGTTCCGCACCACCCGGCCGCCGACATGCCGTGGCCGGGACCGTTTCCGGCCCGCTCCGGACCCCCACCGTTCGATGCCCTATTGGCGATCGCGGTCTGCGGCCCGTCGGGTCACCGTGCCGAGTCCCCGTGCTTGTTCGGCCTTTTCGGGCGCTGACTGGATCGGGGTGCCGACCGGCGGGTACTCCTGCCGGTCGCGCGGCGCGAAGCGCCACGTGTGGCGGCCGACCGCGCCCTCTGCCGATTTCTCCCGGAGGGTCTCTCGGTGTTGCCGAGACGAATCCGTCGTCCCGCCGGTGTGAGGTCCGGGAACGGGTCCGGGTCTGAGGTCCGCAACGGGGCCGTCTTCCCGATCGGGGCGACTCGACCGCGCCCGGCGGGACTTTCCCGATTGCGACAACCGCGCATTTCGGGGCCGGCAGACGGCAGCCTGGCGCGACCGGCAGGGCGACGCCGCCCGGACTCGTGGTGGCGTTCCCGGGCGCGAGGGTGGTCGGGTCGGGCACCGCTGGTTCGGCTGCCGTTCCGCTCCGGTTCGGGTACCAGCCGTCCGACGTACTCCGGGCGCCGCCGACCGGTACCACGACTCGGTCCGACCCGCTCACTCGCTTGCACTCGGCAGGGGAGAGTGCTAAACAAGTGTTTGGCACTCGCACACCGTGAGTGCCAAGGTCGGGGCGGTAGGGCCACGGTCGCGGGCCCGGGAGCGGGTGCGCGGCACATGGCCGGTCGTCGCGGGCTGTCCGGCCCGGCCGGCGGACGTCACTGTCGCACAGCGCGACGGAGCACGGAGGCACCCTGCGGGTGCCGGCGGCCCCGTCCGCCAGTGCCGTAGTGACGTCCGAAGGTGCGTAATCAGGCGGCAGGTCGGGGTCGGCAAGGCTCCGGCGGCCGTGAGTGTCCAGGAGGACAACGCCGTATGGCCAAGATGATCGCGTTCGACGAGGAGGCGCGCCGCGGCCTTGAGCGGGGCATGAACACCCTCGCCGACGCCGTAAAGGTGACGCTGGGCCCGAAGGGCCGCAACGTCGTGCTCGAGAAGAAGTGGGGCGCCCCCACCATCACCAACGATGGTGTGAGCATCGCCAAGGAGATCGAGCTCGAGGACCCGTACGAGAAGATCGGTGCGGAGCTGGTCAAGGAGGTCGCCAAGAAGACCGACGACGTTGCCGGTGACGGCACGACGACGGCGACCGTCCTCGCCCAGGCGCTGGTCCGTGAGGGCCTGCGCAACGTCGCGGCCGGTGCCAACCCGATGGCCCTGAAGCGGGGCATCGAGGCCGCCGTCGCGAACGTCTCGGAGGAGCTGAGCAAGCTCGCCAAGGACGTCGAGACCAAGGAGCAGATCGCCTCCACCGCGTCCATCTCCGCTGGTGACACCAGCGTCGGCGAGATCATCGCCGAGGCGATGGACAAGGTCGGCAAGGAAGGCGTCATCACCGTCGAGGAGAGCAACACCTTCGGGCTCGAGCTTGAGCTGACCGAGGGCATGCGCTTCGACAAGGGCTACATCTCGGGGTACTTCATGACCGACCCCGACCGGATGGAGGCCGTGCTCGACGACCCGTACATCCTGATCGTCAACAGCAAGATCTCGACGGTCAAGGACCTGCTGCCGATCCTCGAGAAGGTCATGCAGTCGGGTAAGCCGCTGGCCATCATCGCCGAGGACGTCGAGGGCGAGGCCCTGGCGACCCTGGTGGTCAACAAGGTCCGGGGCACCTTCAAGTCCGTCGCCGTCAAGGCGCCGGGCTTCGGTGACCGCCGCAAGGCCATGCTGGGCGACATCGCCATCCTGACCGGCGGGCAGCCGATCAGCGAGGAGGTCGGCCTCAAGCTGGACGCCGTCGGCCTCGACATGCTGGGCCGGGCCCGCAAGGTCGTGGTGACCAAGGACGAGACCACCATCGTCGACGGTGCCGGTGACGCCGACCAGATCAACGGTCGGGTCAACCAGATCCGCGCCGAGATCGAGAAGAGCGACTCCGACTACGACCGTGAGAAGCTGCAGGAGCGCCTGGCCAAGCTGGCCGGCGGTGTTGCGGTGATCAAGGTCGGCGCGGCCACCGAGGTCGAGCTGAAGGAGCGCAAGCACCGCATCGAGGACGCGGTGCGCAACGCGAAGGCCGCCGTCGAGGAGGGCATCGTCCCCGGTGGTGGTGTCGCGCTGGTCCAGGCCGGCAAGACCGCCTTCGACAAGCTGGACCTGACCGGCGACGAGGCGACCGGCGCGCAGATCGTCAAGATCGCGCTGGACGCCCCGCTGCGGCAGATCGCCGTCAACGCCGGCCTTGAGGGCGGCGTCGTGGTCGAGAAGGTTCGCAACCTGGACGCCGGGCACGGCCTCAACGCGGCCAACGGTGAGTACGTCGACCTGCTCCAGGCCGGCATCATCGACCCGGCCAAGGTGACCCGCTCGGCGCTGCAGAACGCGTCGTCGATCGCGGCCCTGTTCCTGACCACCGAGGCTGTGGTGGCGGACAAGCCGGAGAAGACCCCGGCTGCCCCGGCCGCGCCGGGCGGCGGGGACATGGACTTCTGAGTCCAGGCTCCACGTCGTGGGGGGGGGGGGGGGGGCGCGGCCCCCCCCCCCCCCGCGGGGGCCCCCCCCCCCGGGGGGGGGGGGGGGGGGGGGGGGGGGGGCCCGCCCCCCCCCCCCCCCCCCCCCCCCCCCCCCCCCGCCCCCGGGGCCGGACGTCAGGCGATCGCCAGCTTCACCCCGGCGGTCAGCACGAGCTGGCCGAGCGCCACCGGGACCAGCACCAGCCAGCAGAGCCGCTGCAACTGGTCCTCGCGCAGCCGCGGGTACGTCACCCGGAACCAGATGATCACGAACGAGACCGCGAACACCTTGATCAGGGTCCAGAGCCAGCCGAGATAGTCGTCACCGAACGGCCCCTGCCAGCCGCCGAGGAAGAGCACCGTGGTCAGCGCGGCGATCACCACGATGCCGACGTACTCGGCGAGCAGGAAGAAGGCGAACCGCAGGCCGGTGTATTCGGTCATGTACCCGAAGACCAGCTCCGAGTCGGCGATCGGCATGTCGAACGGCGGGCGGCGGATCTCGGCGAGCCCGGCGACGAAGAAGACCACCATCGCCGGTGCCTGCCAGAGCAGCCACCACGGCTGCCACGCCTCGACGATGCCGGGCAGGCTGAGCGTGCCGGCCGCCATCGCCACGCTCGCCGCCGCGAGCACCAGCGGCAGCTCGTAGCCGAGCAACTGGGCGGCGCCCCGGAGCCCACCGAGCAGGCTGTACTTGTTGGCCGAGGCCCAGGCGGACATGAGTACCGCGACCACGCCGACCCCGACCACCGCGAGTACGAAGAACAGCCCGATGTCCAGCGGCTGCCCGACCAGGTCGTTCGGGCCGAGCGGGATGACCAGCAGGGCCAGCAGGTACGGCACCAGCGCCACCACCGGGGCGAGCCGGAACACCGCCCGGTCCGCCTCGCGCGGGGTGACGTCCTCCTTCTGCACGAACTTGACGCCGTCGGCGATGAGTTGTGCCCAGCCGTGGAACCCGCCCGCGTACATCGGGCCGAGCCGGCCCTGCATGTGCGCCATCACCTTGTGCTCGGCCTGCCCGACGACCAGCGGCAGGATCAGGAACGCCGCCACCACCCCGACGACCCGGACCAGCAGTTCCAGCCAGAGCGGCATCAGGCACCTCCCCCGCTGTCCTCGGCCGACCCGTCGGCCGGCGGGGCGGAGGCTGGCGCGGCCGGCGGGGCGGAGGTGGGGCGGGTGCGGCCCGGCGGGCCGCTGGCGGGGGCGGCCGAGACGGGTACGGCGGCGGCGACGCCCCACTCGCCCGGTGCCGGTACGCCCGGTGGACGCATCGCCTGCCGGCGGCTGGTACCGGCCTCGGACTCGCCCGGCTCTTTCGCGCCCGGCCACGCCTTGGCCACCCGGGAGGCGAGCACGAACTCCTTGCGCAGCGGATGCCCCTCGAACTCCGGCGGCAGCAGCAGGGGCGCCAGGTCGGGATGGCCGGCGAAGTCGATGCCGAACATCTCGTGCGTCTCCCGCTCGTGCCAGGCCGCCCCGGGGAAGAGTTCGACCACGGAGCCGACGGTCGGGGCGTCCCGAGGCACCCGGGTCCGGAGCAGAACCCCGTGCCGGTGCCGGGTCGACCAGAGGTGCGCCACCACGTCGAACCCCTCGGCCAGCTCGTCAACGGCGGAGAGCCAGTCGAAGAAGTCGCAGGCCAGTTCGGTGTCGTCCCGGGCCGTCCGGACGGCGTCCCGCCAGCGGCCGGACGGCACGTCCACGGTCGCCCGCGCGTACGCCTGGCCGCCGGACTGCCCGACGGTCACCTCCGGGTCCGCGAGCAGCGTGCCCAACCGGTCACCGACCTGTTCCGGGGTCATGTCCGCGATCCTAGGGCCATCTCCGGCCGGTGGCGTCGGGTCGCGGACCGGTTATTCGACGACTCCGGGGATACCGGACCGGCCGGCGGGGAAGAATGACCAGGTGCGTGCGATTACCGTGACCCCGGGTCGGGCCAACTCGCTGCGGCTGGCCGAGGACTTCCCGGAGCCGAGCCCCGACGAGGGCGCGGTACTGGTGGAGTCGCTCGCGGTCGGCGTCTGCGGCACCGACCGCGAGATCATCGACGGCGAGTACGGCGAGCCGCCGCCCGGCACGACCGAGCTGGTGCTGGGGCACGAGTCGCTGGGTCGGGTACTGGAGGACCCGAGCGGCTCGCTCGCCCCGGGTGACCTGGTCGCCGGGATCGTCCGGCACCCCGACCCGGTGCCGTGCACCAACTGTGCCGTCGGCGAGTGGGACATGTGCCGCAACGGTCTCTACACCGAGCACGGCATCAAGTGCCTACAGGGCTTCGCCCGGGACCGCTGGCGGATCTCGCCGAAGTTCGCGGTACGCCTCGACCCGGAGCTGGCCGAGCTGGGCATGCTGCTCGAACCGACCAGTGTGGTGGCGAAGGCGTGGGAGCACATCGAGCGGATCGGCGCCCGGGCCGCCTGGGAGCCGAAGCGGGTACTGGTCGCCGGGGCGGGCCCGATCGGCCTGCTTGCCGCCCTGCTCGCCGCGCAACGCGGCTACGAGTTGCACGTGTTGAACCGCTCGGCGAACGGCGACAAGCCCGGACTGGTGGAGGCGCTCGGCGGGGAGTTCCACACCGGCACCATCCCGGAGCTGGGCATCGAGTTCGACATCGTGCTGGAGTGCACCGGCGCCCCGACGGTGGTGCTGGACTCGATGTGCCAGGCGGCGCCGAACGGCATCGTCTGCCTCACCGGTGTCTCCTCCGGCGGCCGCACCATCGACTTCGACGCGGGCGCGCTGAACCGGGAGCTGGTGCTGGAGAACAACGTGGTCTTCGGCACGGTGAACGCGAACCGGCGGCACTGGGAACTCGCGGCCGAGGCACTCGCCGCCGCCGACCGGGACTGGCTGGCCAGGATGATCACCCGGCGGGTGCCGGTCGACCGGTACGCCGAGGCATACGAGGCGCAGCCCGACGACATCAAGGTGGTCCTGGAGTTCCCGCACTGACCGTGCCGGTCGTCGACCCCGTCGATCGGCGCAGCGGCTACACCCCCGGCAGTTCGCCGTTGCGGAACAGGTCCACGAAGATCTGGTGATCCTGCCGCGCCCGGTCCCCGTACGCGTGGGCGAAGTCGACCAGGTGCCCGACGAACCCGTCCTCGTCGGCGGCGACCGCGGCCACGATCGCCTCCTCGGTGGAGAAGTCGACCAGGTCGTGGCTGGACTCGTCGTCGGCGACCGAGTGCATCCGGGCCACCGCCCGGCCCAGGTCGCCGAGGACCCCGGCCAGCTCCTCCGGCTCGTTGACGTCCGACCAGTCCAGGTCGGCGGCGTACGGGGAGACCTCGGCGACGAGCTGGCCGTGCCCGTCCAGCTCGGTGAAGCCCAGCCACGGGTCGGCGTGCGCCTGCAACGCCCGCTGCGACTCGGCCGTCCGGTGCCCCTGGTGCCGGAAGTAGCCGCGAACCCCCTCGTCGGTGACGTACCGGGCCACCGCCGGCACCTGGGCCCGCTTCATGTAGATCACGACGTCGTTCTCCAGCGCCTGGGTGTGCCCCTCCAGCAGCAGGTTGTAGGAGGGCAGCCCGGCCGACCCGATTCCCACACCCTTGCGGAGCACCACGTCCTTGATCTGCGCGGCCACCGGGCGGTGCTCGGCGGTGGCCGGCGGCAGCGTACCCAGGTAGTGCTCGAACGCCGCCACCACAGCGGTCCGGACCGCCCGGTCGACCTCGTAGACGCCCTCGCCGAGCGAGAACCGCCGCTCGTACTGGTCGACAGTGGTCTGCTGGGCCAGCAGGTCGACCCGGGTCCGCAGCCGGGCCTGCTGGAGCACCCGGCGGAGCACCCCGTCGGCGTTGTCCAACCGGATCGAGCCGATCGCGTCGTCGCCGCCGCCGGCGATCGCCCGCAGCTCGGTCAGGTAGGCGGCGGCGAACCGGGTGACCAGCCCGCCGATCGCCGAGTCGGAGAGCGCCTTGGCGTAGCCGAGCAGCGCCACGCTGGCCGCGAAGCGCTTCAGGTCCCAGGAGAACGGCCCGACGTACGCCTCGTCGAAGTCGTTGACGTTGAAGACGAGCTGCCCGGAGCCGTTCATGTAGGTGCCGAAGTTCTCCGCGTGCAGGTCGCCGTGGATCCAGACCCGGCTGGTCCGGGCGTCGAGGAACCGCTCGTCGGAGAAGTCCCCGACGAGGTCGGCGTAGAAGACCGAGGCGCTGCCCCGGTAGAACGCGAACGGCGAGGCGGCCATCTTCCGGAACTTGCGTCGGAACGCGGCCGGGTCGACGGCCATCGACTCGCCGAACTCGGCGATCAGGACGTCGACCAGCCACTCTGCGCGTCGACCGAGGATGCTAGCCATGATCGCAGGCTAGTCCGGCTCCGCCACCGAGGGCCGTCGTCCGGCGAACCGGTCCGCCGCGCCTGGGGTCGGTCCGGGGGCGGGCGCCCGGACTTGGCCGCCGGGCCGGGGCGCCTCGGCTTCAGCCGCCGGGCCGGGGCGCACAGGTGCGGACCAGGTCCAGTGCCAGCGTCGTGCTGGCTCCGGCGGTCAGCCCGACCGGGGTGGCCGCCGTCGGTGGTCCGGCGCCGCCCGCCGGTTCGCCGTACCAGCAGGTGGTGGTGGAGTCGGCGTACTCGACGTAGACGTGCTGGCCGCGATGGCCGGGCAGCACGAAACGGCCGTCCGGGCCGACATGCCCCGGCCCGGCCCCGGCGACGTCACCGGTCCGCTGGTGGTACGTCCAGACGTGTCCGGACCCGACCGCCACGCCGTTCCGGCCGACCGCGCCGGTCAGGGTGCCCCCGTCGACCAGCCGGGTCGACAGCGCGGCGGTGCCGCCCGAGGTGACCGTGATCAGCCGGGCGCTGAACCGGTCGGCCACCTCCCCGGACCACTGCCAGGCCGATCCGCTGCCCGGCGGCGGGACGAACTGCACCGGCCAGGCGTACGGACCGAGGTCGTCGATGGTGTAGCGGCCGTCCGGCCCCGAACAGTGCCGGCCGTGTCCGGTGCCCCGGTCGGGCCGGAAGGCGTACGGGAAGGCGCAGACGCCGGGCAGGGCGGTGCCGGTACGCGCGTCGGAGACGGTACCGCTGATCGCCCCGGGCGGGTCCATCACGATCGGCGGGATGGCGACGGTCCGCCCCGCCCGGATCAGCAGCCGGGAGGCGAGGCGCTGGTCACCGGTACCGCCGGTCGGGGTGACCCACTGCGCGCCGTACCGCCGGTCGGTCCGGTCGTACGGGTCGTCGGCCCGGTAGGCGTAGAGCTGCACGGTGGCCGACTCGGCCAGTGGCCCGATCGCGAGCCGACCCGACGCGTCGGAGCAGTAGCCGTCCTGGCCGGCGGACTGGCCACCGGAGCCGGGCACGACCAGCCGCACGCAGACCCGGTCCAGCGGTCCGCCGGTGACCGCGTCCCGGACCGTGGTGGTGAGCCCGGCGCCCGGGGTCAGGGTCACGGCCGGCCGGGCGACGCCGCCGCGGACCGCGTCGACGGTCACCGGCCGGGCGGGCGGGAAGTGCGAGGGTGCGGCGGTGACGGCCACCGCCCACCGCCCGGGCGGGACCTGCCCGAGCCGGACCAGCCCGGCGGCGCCGCAGCTCTCCAGCGTCCGGCTGGTGGTGTCGATCCGGGCGCAGGGCCGGGGTACGGGTGCTCCGGTCGCCGCGTCGGTGACCCTCACCTCGACGGTGCCGAGCGGCAGCCACTCCTCGTCGAGGGTCAGCACCTGGGAGTCGGCCAGCGGGTAGGTCCCGGCCTCCGCCCGGCTCTCCCGGCCGGGCAGCCACTGCGTGCCGTGCACGTCGTCGAAGAGGGACACCTGGTAGCGGCCCGGAGCCAGGTCGCGGATCTCGTACCGGCCGTCCCCGGCCGGCGTGACGTACGCCAGCGCGTGCCAGTCCCGGTCGGCGGCCCAGATCCCGACCGTGGCGTCGGCCGGGGCGCCGGAGTCGTCCACCACCCGTCCCCGGATGGTGCCGGCGCCGAGGCCGACGACGACGTCCCGTTCCACCAGGGTCGTACCGCTCACCCAGACGGTCTCGGCGTTGCGGTAGTCGGGCGCGTCGGGCCACCAGTGCGTGCGGTAGCCGGGCGCGGTCACCCGGACCCGGTAGCCAAGGTCGGTCGGGACCCCGCCGACGGCGTACCGCCCGGTGGCGTCCGTGCAGAAGGTCGCCTGTTCCTCGGTCTCGCCGCGCAGCAGGGTGAGGCAGGCGCCGGGGACCGGCCGCCCGGCCTGATCGCGGACCGTCCCGGTGTAGCCGGCCCGCGCCGGTGCCGCGACGACGGCTTCCGCCGCGAGAGTCGATCCCGGCGCGGCCGCCTCCGGTAACGGCGACGCGACCGCCCCGGCTTCCGCCGCCGTTCCCGGCGCACCCAGGACCGCTACCAGCATTCCGGCGACGCCGGTCACCCATGGCAATCTCATGAGCCGGCAGACTAACCGCCATATCACGGCGGACGGGGTCGAATCGGTCAACCTGCCAATTCCGGCAGATCAGGCGCTAATCGCCGCCGATCACTGCTTCCCGGCCGGCGGTGGCACCGGCGGCGCGGTGAGCGACTCGGCGCTCCGCCCGACCGCCGGACCGACCCGGTCGGCCGGCGAGGCGAGTTCGTCGGGGCGGGCCACCCCGCCGACGCCGGACCGCTCGGCAGCGATCTTGTCCTGCAACCGCAGGATCCCGTGCAGCAGCGCCTCCGGGCGGGGCGGGCAGCCCGGCACGTAGACGTCGACCGGGATGATCTGGTCCACGCCCTTGGTCACCGAGTACGAGTCCCAGTACGGGCCGCCGCAGTTGGAGCAGGCGCCGAACGAGATGACGTACTTCGGCTCGGGCATCTGGTCGTAGAGCCGCTTGATCGCCGGGGCCATCTTGTCGGTGACCGTCCCGGAGACCACCATCAGGTCGGCCTGGCGGGGGCCGTGCGCGAACGGGATCACGCCGAGCCGGATGAAGTCGTGCCGACCCATGCTGGTCGCGATGAACTCGATGGCGCAGCAGGCCAGCCCGAAGTTGAAGACCCAGAGCGAGTAGCGCCGGCCCCAGTTGAGCACGAACCGGATCGGCTCACCGAGCACCGCGGGTAGCTGCACGGCCGGCCTCCTTCCCCGTCGCCCACCCGACAGTGAACCACAGGACCGGCGCCCGCAGGATGGCCGCCGGCCGGGCGGTCCGGCCGGCGGCCCGTCCGACTCCGGCTATCCGCCCTTCGGCAACATCTTCAGCATCTGGTCGATCTGGGCGGTCCGGGAGAGGTCGATCCGCCGGGCCAGGTCGCGCACCTCGGGGTGCAGGCCGGACTTCGTCTCCATCCGGGCCAGTTCGACCGCGTTGTGCTGGTGCCCGATCAGCAGGTTGAGGAAGTCAGTTTCGAACTTCGCCCCGCTGGTCCGGGAGAGCGCCGAGAGCTGCGCGGGCCCGAGCACCGGCAGGCCGCCGTGCTCGGCATGCGCGTTCGCGTCCGGGTCCGCCGAGGTGCTCCGGCCCCAGCCGGCCAGCCAGTCCCGCATGGTCCGCTGTTCGGCCTCCTGGGTGACGTCGATCGCGGCGGCCAGGACCTTCAACTCTTCCCGCTCCGCCCGCTCGGGCGCCAGCCGGACCAGCGCCAGCCCCTGACCGTGCGAGGTCACCATCATCTGCAGGAACATCACGTCGGTGTCGTTGAAGGCGCCGCTGGGCGCGGCCGTCGCCGAGCCGGTCGGTGCGGGTGCCGGCGCCGCGACCGGGACACCGGTGCCGGCCGGTGCGGGCGCGCAGCCGCCGAGCAGCACCAGCGCCGCGACGGTCAGGGTACGGCGGAAGCGGTTCATCCCCTCGTCTCCAGGTACGGCCGGTACGGCGAGCGGACCCGTGGCGGATACGGACCCGCAGGGGGTACGGGTCCGTATCCGCGACGGGTGCGTCCCGCCGGCTCGGCGTCAGACGCGCTGCCAGAGCGCCGGTACGTTCGGCGGTTCCCAGCCGGCGATCGCGGTGTGCGCCTGCCGGCAGCGGTACGTCGCGCCGCCGTAGGTCACCTGGCTGCCGACCTGGTACGCGGTGCCGGCCCGCCAGGTTCCGCCGGCCGGTGGCGCGGTGGTCGGCGGCGGAGGCGGCGGCGGGTTGTTGGTGCGGGTGGGGGTGGGGTTCGGGTTGGGGTTGCCTCCGCCGCCGCCGATCTGGAGGTCGACGCAGGCGTAGAAGGCGTTCGCGGTGTCCGCGATGTTCCAGATCGCCAGCAGCTTCTGCCGGCCGCTCCGGCCGCCCATGTTGACGCTGTGCGAGACGGTGGCGCCGGGCTGGCGGCCGCCGTCGTCGAAGACGGCGATCCGGGAGTTGCCGATGTAGTACTCCCAGGTGCTGGTGGCGTGCCGGGCGGTGAGCACCCAGTTGAAGGTGACCTGCTGCCCGACCGAGGTGGCCGGCCAGTTGCGGCTGTCGTCGCTGAGCACCGAGAAGTGCCCGATGTTGGCGTGGCAGTTGCGCAGCCCCTTGGGGCCCTCGACGCTCTGCGGCTCGTACTGGATCTGGCCGCAGTCCGGCACGACCCGCTGTGCGCAGAGGGCCTGACGGCTCGGCGGCGACGAGATGTACCCGTGCGCCTGGGCGGCCTGCGGGGCCACGAGGAGGGCGGAGACGACGGTTGCCGCCGTCGTCACCGCGAGGACCACGGTTCTTCGCATCGTGGGCTCCTTACTTCATCGGGAAGGTCTCCTCAACATAAAAGAAAGATTGTTAACAGTAAATACCCAACGGCAACATTCGTCGATGGCTGCCACCGCGCCCGACCCCGCGGCGAGGTGTCGGCCAGACGACATCGACCGGGGTGCAACCGGGATCCGGGAGCCGACGTGTCTTGGCCGCAACAGGGAACGGGCGGACCGACCGCCCTCCAATGTGGAACCAGGAGGACCTGAGATGACCACCGTCAAGACCCGCCACCTGACCGCCGGAATCCTCGGCGCCGCGACCGCGATCGCCACCCTCGCGACGGCGCCGGCCGCCCAGGCCGCCCCGCGCGACGGCGTGCTCCCGCAGCAGCGGGACACCTCGGTCACGGTGGGCCGGCTGGTGCTCGAACCGACCGACCGGGGCTACCGGGGAAGCGTCCCGCTGACGGTCTCCTACCGGGGCCGGGGCACGGCCGACCTGCGGGTGACCGTCACCGAGCCGGTGGCCGGCGCCTTCGCCAACCTCGACTCCGACTTCCCCTGCTTCTTCGCCGAACGGGAGGGGGAGCTGCGCCGGGACATCGAGTGCGGGGCCAACCCGATCCGGGGCGGTGAGCGCCGGGAGTACACCATCGACTTCGAGGTGCTGACCACGACCCAGGCGTACGCCATGTCGGCCGTCGGCGGCGCGGTGGCGGTGCGGACCGTCGACGCCCAGCCGCTCACCGTCACCACCGGTTTCGACACGGTGTTCCGGTCCACCACCGGCTCGGTGCGCGACCCCAGGCCGTACGTGCAGGACACCCAGACCGACGCGGCGGTGCAGGCGGGTCCGGCGACCCTGGTACGCCAGCCGGACGGCAGCTTCCTCGGCCAGGTCCCGCTGGTCGTCCGGTACGACGGTGACGCCCCGCACGACATGCTCCACCTGGAGGCGCTGCTGCCGGACGGGGTGGAGCTGCGGGGCATCGACCCGTCGGCCGTGTGCGGGTTCCCGTGGTGCGAGGTGCCGGGCGGCCGGTTCATGCCGGGCGAGGAGCGCTCGATGGAGCTGCTGATCAGCGCGCCGGCCGGCACCGCCCCCGGCGACCTCGGCGCCGGCTCCGTACGCCTGGGCGCGGGCTTCTTCCTGAGCGAGCTGTCCGACGTGGACCCCTCCGACAACACGGCGGGCTTCACCATCACCGCCCTTGACAGCGCTGTCTAACGTGACGGTCGTCGACGCCCGGCCCCTGGCATTTCAGGGGCCGGGCGGCTCCTTCCTACCTCCACCGGTCACCGAACCGGCGGGTGCGGCGGGCGCGCGTAACACCAACGGGGAGACGGATGTGCAGGCTGGGGAGCTGGCGCCGCGTTTCGACGACGTCTACCGTGCCCACTTCCAGCCACTCGTAGTCCAGCTGTACGCCTACGTCGGAGACATGACCGAGGCGCAGGACCTGGTTCAGGAGGCGTTCAGCCGCGCCTGGCCCCGCTGGGACAAGATCGCCCGGTACGACGACCCCGTCGCCTGGGTTCGCCGGGTGGCCTGGAACACCGCCACCAGCAGGTGGCGCCGGCTGCGTACGGCCCGCCGATACCTGGAGCGCCAGCGGCCCGAGAACGTCCCCGGACCGGGCCCGGACCGGGTGGCCCTGACGGCGGCGCTGGCGACCCTGCCGCCGAACCAGCGCCGGGCCGTGGTGCTGCACCACCTGGCGGACCTGTCGATCAACGAGATCGCCCTGGAGTGCGAGGTCGCGCCCGGCACGGTCAAGTCCTGGCTGCACCGGGCACGGACCGCGCTGGCCGCCCGGCTCGGCGAGACCGGTCTGCACGGCCAGGCACCCGGCCCGACGCCCGGCACCGCCACCGCCCGGAAGCCGCCGGAGCCGACGAGCCGGATGGAGGTGATCTGACGTGGACGAGCTGGACCCGATCGCGGCCCGCCGACTCGACACGGCATTCGCCGACCTCCGTGCCGACGCACTCGACCGGGCCGCCGCCCCCGACCCGGACGCGCCCCGGCGGATCGCCTACCGGCGTACCCGCAACCGGGTCGCCGCCGTCGGGACCCTTGCCGTGGCCGTCGTCGCCGGCAGCGTGATCGGCGTGCTCGGCACCGACGGTGCCGAGCTGCCCGAGCCACCGGTCGCCGGCACCCCCAGCCACACCACCGTGCCGGAGACCGCCGCGCCATCCGCCCCGCCGTCGGCCACCCCGTCGGGGTCGCCGTCTCCGGCCGCCAGCGCCACGCCGAGCGGGACGCCCAGCCCGACAGCGCCGCCCCGCACCCCGGCAGATCCGGCGCCGACCCGGCCGGACGACCGGGGTCAGGCTCCGAAGCCCGGCCCGGCCGAGCCGGACCGGCCGACGGACCTGGTGCTGACCGGTCCGACCGAGGTGACCCTCAGCCCGGTCGACGGCAGGTACGCCGGCACCATCCAGATCGTGGTCCGCAACCAGGGCGAGCAGCCGTACGACGCCACCGGTCTGATCATGGTGGAGCCGCTGGAGGTACGGACCCGACTCGACGGTACCGACTTCGGCCCCTGCTTCTACACCGACCAGAACTCCCGGACCCGCACCTCGGAGTGCAGCGGATTCGACACGGTCCCGTCCGGCGGCTCCCAGGCCAGCACCTTCGCGATCACCGTCGACGTGGCACCGGCACCCGGCACCCGGACGATCGACGGCTACCGGCTGACGGTACGCAGCAACCTGGACGGCAGGTTCCTGACCGACAAGACGCCCGGCGACAACACCATCGGGGTACGGCTGCGGCTGACCGGCGGCTGACCGGTCGCACCGACGTACCTGCGGCGATGCGGCGATGCGGACGGTGGGCGCCGGTTACCAGCCGGGCCGCTGGAGCAGGCCGAGGAATTCCGCCAGCAGCGCCTCCCGGACCGGGATCGGTGCGGCGTCGAGCAGGGTGTTCACCGGCGCCATCCGCTCCGGCGGGCGGCCGGCGGCCGCCGGGTCCAGGCCCAACCCGGCGGCCACCCCGGTGACCAGGTCCGGGGTGAGCTGCGCGGGGGTCAGCGTGCCGAGCGTTCCCAGTAGCCCGGCGGGAAGCTGCACCGGACCGGCCAGCCTGGCGTCGGTCGCCGCCGCGCGCAGATCCGCGCCGAACTCCGCCACCCGGGGCGCCACCGAGGCGGTCACCGACAGGTGGATGCTGGCCGGCAGACCGGCGTACGACAGCTGGGGCTGGGTGTGCCAGCCACGCCGGGTCAGCTCGTCGGCGAGGACGAAGAGGTCCAGCCCGGGATCGGTGCTGGTGAAGCAGACCACCGTCGACTCCGGTTCGGCGACCAGGCGCAGCCCGTCCACCTCGGAGACCGCGCCGGCCAGTCCGCGTACCGCCGTCAGGGTCCGCTCGGCCAGGGCCAGGTAGCCGGCGTCGCCGAGGTGCCGCAGCACGGCGTAGGCGGCGGCGATCGGCCCACCGGACCGGGTGGACGAGATCACCGGGTTGACCATCGTGTAACCGGGCCAGCCGGCGAAGGCGAAGTACTGCGAGCGGCGCAGCTCCGGATCGCGGTGCAGCAGCACGGAGACGCCCTTCGGGGCGTACGCGTACTTGTGCAGGTCCACCGAGATCGAGGTGACGCCCGGCAGGCCGAAGTCGAACGGCGGCACCGGTACGCCGAGCCGGCGCAGATAGGGCAGGACCCAACCGCCGAAGCAGGCGTCGACGTGGCAGCGCACCCCGGCGGTGGCGGCGATCCCGGCGATCTCGGCGACCGGATCCACCACCCCGTACGGGTAGGACGGCGCCGAGCAGGCCACCAGTACGGTGTCCGGGCCGATCGCCGCGGCGATGTCGCCGGGAGCGGGGCGGAGCGTCCGCGCCGAGACCGGCACCTGGTCGAGGGTGATTCCGAGATAGTGCGCCGCCTTGGCGAACGCGGCGTGCCCACTGTTCGGCACCACCAGCCGGGGCCGGGTCACCTCCGGCCGGGCGTCCCGGGCCGCCTTGACGGCCAGGATCAGCGACTCGGTGCCGCCGCCGGTGACACTGCCGACGACCTCCGGTGCCGCCGTACCCGGCCCGCCGCCGAGCAGTTGGGCGGCCGCGCCGACGAGGGCGTTCTCCAGCGCCAGCAGGGACGGGAAGGCGGTCGGGTCCAGCCCGTTGACGTGCGCCGCCAGCGCGTACGCCGAGTTCGCCAACTCGTCCAGCCCGGCTACGGCGGAGTCGTAGACATAGGCGAAGAGCCGGCCGCCGTGCGTCGGCAGGTCTGCGGCGCGCAGGTCGCGGAGTTCGGCCAGCACCTTGTCCGCGGGTACGCCCACCGGCGGCAACGCGTCGATCATGGCGGCCACCGTAACAGCCGAAACGCCCCTGGTGAGCGCCTCGAACCCCCCGACCACGGCACAGATCCCTGCCGTCGTCCGGGGGGTACGGCACACAGATCCCGCCGGGGTGGCTGGGGTTCAGCCGGGGTGGGTGGCTTGCGGGTGTGGTTTCGAGTCGGAGGCGGTTGCCAGCCGCTGCGGGGTGAGGTCGTAGCCGCGCATCGCCAGCAGGGCGAGCCCGACCAGCAGCGCCGGTAACACGGTGAAGCCGACCAGTACCCCGGCCCGGGCGGTACCGGACTGGGCCGCCGCCTGGCCGGTCGACGAGGAGACGTAGCCGGAGAGTTGCAGCACCAGACCGTAGATCCCCGGGCCGAGAGCCAGCCCGAAGGTCTCGCCGGCCGTCCACACCCCGGTGAAGACCCCGGCCTGACGGCGGCCGGTGCGCGCGGTGTCGTACGCGATGCAGTCCGGCAGCATCGCCAGCCCGAAGACCTGCTGGCCGGCGTACCCGCAGCCGATCGCCGCGACGACCAGATAGACCACCGGGGCCGGCAGCACCGGCGCGGCGGCCAGGGCCAGCGCACCGCCCGCGAAGATCAGCGACGCGACGGTGAACGCGCGGGGCTTGCCCAGCCGGGCGCCGGCCCGGCTCCACAGTGGCATCACCAGCAGCGCTGGGCCGACGAAACACCCGAAGAGCAGCGTCGGGCCGGTCTGCGGATCGCGCAGCACGTGCTCGGCGAAGTAGTTGACCCCGGCCAGCACGGTCGCGATCCCGGCCGCCTGGACCACGAAACAGATCAGCAGCAGCCGGAACGGCCGGTTGGCGGCGGCGACCGCGAGCTGGGCGCGCAGGCTCGGCTCGCTCGCCACCACCGGTCCGGTCGGGGCGGACCTGGTGCCGGCAAAGGCGCCGACCGCGCCGACCGCGATCAGCACGGCCACGAAGAGCCCCAGCCAGCGGTGCCCGGCCACGCCGTCACCACCGGCGGCCACCACCACCGGGGCGAGTGCGCCGGAGACCAGGATCGCCAGCGCCAGTACGGCGACCCGCCAGGTCATCAGCCGGGTCCGCTCGGTGTAGTCGTCGGTCAACTCGGCCGGCATGGCGACGTACGGCACCTGGAAGAAGGCGAACGCGGTCGCGGTGCAGAGGAACGCCAGCGCGACGTACCCGGCGGCGGCCGGACCGGGCGGGAACGGTGCCGCGAAGATGGCGGCGAAGAGGACCGCCAGGCCGAGCCCACCACCGAGCAGGTACGGCCGGCGGGCACCCCAGCGGGACCGGGTCCGGTCCGAGATCCGCCCGGCGACCGGGTTCACCAGCACGTCCCAGGCCTTCGGCAGCAGCACCAGCAGGGCGGCGAGCCCGGCGGCCACCCCCAGGGTGTCGGTCAGGTACGGCAGCAGTACCAAACCGGGGACGGTGCCGAAGGCGCCGGTGGCCAGTGAACCGAGGGCGTACCCGGCGTGCACCCGGCGCGGCAGCGCGGGCGGGGGCGGGGACTCGGAGAGGTCGGCGCGAGTGCCGGGCACGGCGTCCATGCGCCGGGATGCTATCGGCATCGATCTTGCCTGCGGGCTCCCGCTTTCGTGTGGCAGGGCTCCCGTTTCGTACGGCGATGGTGGCCGATCGGTGTAACGCCGACCGGCCACCACCCGCCAGGGGCCGGTTCAGCGTTGACCGTCCAGGTGCTTCTCGATCGCGGGCGCCGATCGGCGGGAGTCTGATGACGTTCCCGGCAGGGTGTCGGATCTGCCGCAGGTCGTTCGTAGAACAGGTAAGGGCCGTCGGTCTGGCCTCCCGGGACAGGGAGTCGTGCGACGGCCCGATACCTGATCTGGTTCGATCGACCACGAGAGGTACGGCATGGCCAAGCTCATCTACGTGACAAACGTATCGATTGACGGCTACATCGAGGACGAACGGGGCGCGTTCGACTGGTTCCCCGTCGACGACGAGGTGTTCGCGTTCCACACCGACCTCCTGCGGTCCGCGGGCACGCTCCTCTACGGGCGGCGCCTGTACGAGGCGATGGCCGTCTGGGAGACCGACGCCGCTCTGGCCGCGCGGTCCGACCTCATGGCCGACTTCGCGAGCGCCTGGCAGGCGGCGAGCAAAGTCGTGTATTCCACGACCCTCGCCGCGGTGTCAACGGCCGACACCCGACTCGAACGCCGTTTCGACCCCGCCGCAATACAGGAACTGAAGGCCGCGGCCAGCAGCGATCTCACCGTAGGAGGTGCCAACCTCGCGACGCAGGCCTTCAAGGCCGGGCTGGTCGACGAGTGCCAGCTGTTCGTCCTGCCGGTTGTCGTCGGCGGCGGCAAGCCAGGGCTGCCGACCGGCATGCGCGCCGACCTCGAGCTCCTCGACGAGCGCCGGTTCCGGAACGGCGTCGTACACCTCCGCTACCGCCCGCTCGGACAGTGAACGACAGCCCTGGCCGGTGGTAACCGTCCCGGTGGAGCCAGCCCGTCCGCGCCCTACCCATACTGCGGCCTGACGCCGATCATTGAGCCAATCTTGAGTGAGCCGGCATTCCGGCGCGCTGTGTTCAGGCGTGCCGATGCGGGATGATCGCAGCGGCTGGTACGACAGATGAGGAGCGGCCGGCATGCGCATCCTGTTGGTCGAGGACGACGCCCGGGTGGCCGGCGCGATGGCCGCCGCCCTGTCCCGGCGGGGATACGACGTGGAGCGGGCCGGCACCGCCGCCGCCGCACTCGCCGCCGCCCCCTGCGACCTGGTGCTGCTCGACCTCACCCTGCCCGACGGCGACGGGGTGGAGGTCTGCCGGGCGCTGCGGCAGCGCAGCGCGCAGCTCGGCATCATCGCGGTCACCGCGCGCGGCGAGGAACGCGACCGGGTGATCGGGCTGCGGATGGGCGCCGACGACTACGTGGTGAAACCGTTCTCGATGGCCGAGCTGGAGGCCCGGATCGTCGCGGTGCTCCGCCGGGCCCGGGCCGGCGCCCCCCGACCGGAGGTCGTCGAGGTCGGCCCGATCTGGATCGACGTCGCCGCCCGGCTGGTCACGGTACGCAGCGCCGAGGTCGCGCTGACCCGCAAGGAGTTCGACATCCTGGTCTCGCTTGCCCGGCAGCCGGGCGTGGTGGTGCCGCACGAGCGGATCGTCCTCGACGTCTGGCCGACCACCGGCGCCGCCCGGCACACCGTGGAGGTGCACGTCGGTTCGCTGCGCGGCAAGCTCGGCGACCCCGACCTGGTGCAGACCGTACGCGGCGTCGGTTACCGACTCCGGGCCGAGTGACCGGAGCCCTCGGTGCGCCGCCGCCTGGTCTTCAGCTACTCGCTGCTCATGATCCTCGTCCTGCTCGCCCTGGAGACCCCGCTGGCGATCACCCTCGCCAACCGGGAGACCGAACGGATCCGGGCGGACCGGCTCGCCGACGCCAACCGGTTCGCCTCGCTCTCCGGCCCCGCCCTGCGTACCGGCGCGGTCAGCGCGATCAACGACGAGTTACAGCGCTACCAGGAGCTGTACGGGATCAGCGCGGCCGTGATCGACCGGGAACGGCGCCAGGTGGTCGCCCCCGCCGGTCCCCGGCTGGACACCGAGCTGACCGACCGGGCGATCTTCGGCGCGCTGGCCGGCCGGCAGATGACCGTGCCGGAGGTGCTCTGGCCCTGGCAGGTCGGCCCGCTGGTGGTGGCCGTACCGGTGAACGACGGCGGTGAGGTGATCGGTGCCGTCATCACCGTCTCCGCCACCGAGCGGGCCCGCCGGACCGTCACCGTCTGGTGGGCGGCGCTGGCCGCCATCGGACTGCTCGCCGTCTCCGCCGGGGTGATGACGGCGTTCCGGCTGGCCGGCTGGGTGCTGCGCCCGGTGACCGTACTCGACGTGGTCACTCACGACATCGCGGCCGGCGACGGCCTGGCCCGGGTGCCCACCCAGCAGGGTCCGCCCGAGTTGCGCCGGCTCGCCACCAGCTTCAACGAGATGGCCGACGCGGTCGCCGACGCCCTGGAACGGCAACGGGCCTTCGTCGCGCACGCCAGCCACCAGCTCCGTAACCCGCTGACCGCGCTCCGGCTGCGGGTCGAGGAACTCGGGCCGAGCCTGACCGACGAGTACGGCCGCGACGAGCACCGGCTGGCGCTGGAGGAGACCGACCGGCTCGCCCAGGTACTCGACGGGCTGCTCACGCTGGCCCGCGCCGAGCGGGCCCAGCACGCCATGGTGGTGGTGGACGCGGCGGCGGTGGCCGCGTCCCGGGTCGCCGCCTGGCAGCCGTTGGCCAACCATCGGGGCATCGCCCTCACCCTCGCCCCGGTCACCGGCCCGGTGCCCGCCCGGGCGGTGCGTACCGCCGTCGACCAGGTGCTGGACGCGCTGATCGACAACGCGGTCAAGTTCGGCGACCCGGGCGGCCGGGTCGAGGTCTCGGTGCACCGTGCCGAGGGCGGGGTGGTCGTCCGGGTCACCGACGACGGACCGGGGATGACCGGCGCGCAGCTCGAATCGTCGACCGAACGCTTCTGGCGGGCTCCGGACACCCAGAACATCGACGGGGCCGGGCTCGGCCTGACCATCGTGGCGGTACTCGTCGACGCCTCCGGCGGTCGCCTCACCATGCGTCCCGCCGAGCCGACCGGGCTCATCGCCGACGTCTGGTTCCGCTCCGGCGAGGCGTGAGCGGTACCGGTCAGGGCTTGTGCGTCTGGTAGTAGCGGGCGGCGCCCGGGTGCAGTGCCAGCGGGGTGGTGGTGATCGCCGACTGGACGTTCAGCCGGGCGGCGGCCGGATGAGCGCTGCTCAGCTCGTCGCGGCGCTGCATCAGCAGCCGGGTCACGTCGTAGACGAGCTGCTCGGGCATGCCGGTCGCCACCACCAGGTAGTTGGGCACCGCCACCGTGGTCACCGGCGCCGACCCGTACGCCGAGGCGGGGATGTCCCGCTGGACGTACACCTCGCGGTAGGACCGGCGCAGCGGCTCGACCCACTGTCCGAGGTCGACGAAGCGGGCCCGGGTCTGCGCGGCGAAGTCCGCCACCGCCTTGACCGGCAGGCCGCCGGAGAAGAAAAAGGCGTCGATCTTGCCGGCCCGCAGCGCGGCGACCGAGTCGTCGATGCCGAGCCGGAGCGTCTCGGCCAGCTTGTCGCCGACCTTCGCCACCCGGAGCAGGCGTTCGGCGGTGACCGCGGTGCCCGAGCCCGGCGCGCCGACCGCCACCCGCTTGCCGGCGAGGTCAGTCAGCTGCCGGATCGGCTCCTGGGTCAGGGTGACCAGGTGCAGCAGGTCGTCGTAGACCCGGGCGACGGCGCTCAGCCCGGCGCCCCGGCCCGGCTCGGCGGTCAGGATGTCGGCCTGGGTGAAGCCGAGTTCGGCCCGTCCGGTGGAGACCAGCGAGACGTTCTCCTCCGACGCGGCCGTCACCACCACGCTCGCCGTCACGTCCGGCAGCTCCCGGTTGAGGATGCCGGCCAGGGACTGACCGACGGCATAGTAGACGGCGGTGGCGCTGCCGGTCGCGATGCGCAGCCTGGTCGGCTCGGCCGGCGCCGAGGTGCAGCCCGCGGTGGCCGGCAACGCGACCGTTACCACGGCCAGCGCCACGGCGAGCGTGCCGAACCGCCGACCGGGCAGTCCCCGGCCGACGCGTCGGTGCCACCGTGCCCCGCCCACCCCACCACCCCGGCGATGATCGACACTCAGCGCAAGTTTTGCTCAAGCCTTCAACCGATGTCTACCGCCTCGGCGCGGTAACGGCCACCGTTGAAAGTAGTTGGTCGTCGCGAGTACGGGGGGCGACAGAGATGGTCTGGAGCACCGGGGTGTACGCCTCAACGCGGCCGCCCCTACGGCCGTCCGGCAGTACCAGCCTGCTGGACCGGACGTCGCTGGCGGACGCTTTCGAGGCGGCGTGCCTGATCAGGTGCATCCGGGTGCAGGGAGGGCGGCAGCCGACCACCATGGTGGCCGAGTTCAGCTCGGAGGCTGCCGCCACTCGGCTGGCCGAACTGCTGGCCCGGCTCGGCACCCCGGCCCGGAGCGAACGGATCACCGCGGGCGTCCGCCGCCGCTACGAACTGCACCGGCTGCACCTCACCGAACCGGGGCAGCCCGCCGTACTGTCGATGGGCTGGCGGCAGGGGCGGACCGCCCTGCTCGACCCGGCCGCCGTCGGCGCCTCCGCGCCCCGCAACGCCCGCCGGCAGGCGTTGGCCGCCGCCGCCTGGCGCGCCGCGCTGCTGGCCGCCGGCCGGCACGTCCGGACCACCATCCTCGGGGTACGCATCCGCGACACCGAACTCGCGGCGGTGCTGGTACGCAGCGCCCAGCTGCTCGGCTCGCCGGCCTCGGTCGCGCCCCGCTCCGGTTGCCTGCTGGTGACCGTGCCGGGCGGCCCGGACAAGGAACGGATCCTGCGCCGCAGCGCCCAGCCGGTCTCCCTGCTGGGCTGACCGCCGCACTAACATCCGGGGCGTGAGGGCCGTGCGGGACCGGTGGCGACGGCCACCACCGCCACCAGAGGCACGGGGCGGCGCCGACCCCGGCGTCGCCGAAGGGACCGACGGCGGGGCGGCGGCCGACGGCACCCGACGGATCGGCGGTACGGAACGCGGGTTGCGCCGACTCGGCCGCCGGTACGCGGTCGTGATCCGCAGCGCGACGCTGGTCTGTGCCGGCGGCGCCGCGCTCTTCCAGGCGGTTCCGGAGCGGCGGGCGTTGGTTGGCGGCGTGGTCGCGGCACTGGGCGCCTGGAGCGTGCTGTACCTGCGATCGAACTCCCGTCGCTGGCTGGTGCCGGTGGACACCCTGCTGATCGTGCTGCTGTGCCTGACCCAGCGTTGGACGGTGCCGCCGGAGGCGTTGGCCGACAGCACCAACTGGGTCCTCGCCGTCGCCGCGATCACCGCCGTGGCGCACCAGTGGCTCAGCACCGCCACCGGAGGTGCGCTGCTGACCACGGCGATCGTGCTGGCGCATCTCGCCGGCAACGCCCTCGCCTCGCCCGGGACCTGGTCGGAATCCGCGCCGGTCGGACTCTGGACCTTCGTGGAGGCCGGCCTGTCCCGGGTACTGTTCCTGCTCGTCCGGGCCGGTGCCCGGCAGACCGACCTGGCCGTCAGGGAACGCGAACGGGCCCGGTCCGAGGCTGCGGTGGCCGCCGCGCGGTGGGCGGACGAACGGGAACACCTGGCGGTGCTGCACGACACCGCCGCCAGCACCCTGCTCGCGGTCGGCGCGCGGATGGTCGACGGTACCGAGCCCTGGCTCGCCGCGCAGGCCGCCCGCGACCTGGCGACCATCTCCGCCCGTCCGGACTTCTCCGAGACCAGCACCGACCTGGTACGGACGCTGCGCGAGGTGGCCCGGAACGCCGCCGTCACGGTGGAGCTGCGGTCGCCACCGACGCTCCTGCTGCCGACCGCCCGCACCAGCGCGATCGGTGCCGCCGTCGGGGAGGCGTTGACCAACGTCGGCCGGCACGCCGGAGTCGGAACGGCGGAACTCGTCGTGCAGCGCGCTGCCGGCCGGACCTTCGTGGAGGTCGTCGACCGGGGCCGGGGCTTCACGCCGGAGCGGGTACCCCGACATCGGCGCGGGCTGTCGCACTCCATCCGGGAACGGATGGCCCGGGTCGGCGGCCGGGCGGTCGTCACCGCAATCCCCGGTGCCGGTACCCGGATCCGGCTGGAGGTGCCGGATGGCTGAGCCGGCCGGGCACCTCCCGGTGGGCAGGCTCCTGCACGGGCTCCGCCTGGCCACCCTCGCCATCGCCGTCACCGCGCTCTTCGGCTTCGCCCTACCGCTGCTGCTGACCCATGCCGGGACCTACCGCAGCCTGGCACAGCAGGTCCTCGCGTTCGCGTTGCTGACCGCCGTCGCCGTGCTGGCCGGGGTGCGGATCGTCCGGAACCGGTCGCTGGGCCGGACGCGCTGGGTGATGGTGGCGGCCGTGGTCGGGGCATCGGCGCTGGCCGTGACGGGGATATCCGCCGACGCGCTGATGTCGGAGCAGGAGTGGTCCTTCGGCGTGATCGGCTGGTTCGGGCTGCTCCTGCTGGTCGACCACGGCGTCGCGGCCACGGCCACGTTCCTGGGTGCGCACACCGTCGCGAGCTTCGGCCAACTCGCCCTGGTCGGGCAGGCGCACGAGATCGCCGACCTGGTCGTCGTCGCCGCGATCGTGCTCGGCTGCCAGCTTCCGGTCCTGGCCGGCGCCGCGACGCTGCGCGGACTGGTGGCGACCGCCTCCGCCGCCGCGGCCGACGCCGAGCGGGTACGCACCGCCGAGGCCATCGCGGAACACCTGCACGCCGACCGCCGGGCCCGCTACGCCGAACTCGCCACCACCTGCGTACCGCTGCTGACCGACCTGAGCACCGGTTCGGCCGACCTGCGCGACGAGCGGGTACGCCGCCGCTACGCCGTGGCGGCGGCCCGGCTGCGCCGACTCTTCGCGGAACACGACGAGGCGGTCGATCCGCTCCTGCACGAGCTGCGCGCCTGCCTCGACCTGGCCGACCGCACCGGGGTCGCGGTCTACCTCGGCACCTGCGGAGAGTGGCCGACTCCGCCCCTGGCGGCCCGGCGGGCGTTGACCGAGCCGGCGTTGCGGATCATCGGAACCGCGACCTCCGAGGTCCGGGTGACGCTGCTCGGCTCCCCCGGCGGCGTCACTGTGAGCGTCGTCGCCGACGCTGGGCTCGACGACCCGGCCGGCGACGACCCGGTGGCCGCGACCGCCAGCCCCGGCGGCACCGACGGGGTGGCCGTCACCCGGCTCGTCGACGGGTCGAGAGTGTGGGTGGAGGCCAGATGGCAGGCGAAGAGCTGACCACGGCGGTGGTCATCGACGACCACCCGGCGATCGTCACCGGCATCCGTGCCTGGTGTGCCGCGGCCGATCCGCCGATCGAGGTTCTCGATTCGGGTACGACTCCGGCGGTGGCCTGGACCGATCCCGGCCTCTCCGCCGACGTCGTCGTCTTCGACCTGCTGCTCAACCGGGAGGTGCCCGCCTATCCCGACCTGCGGCGACTCGTCGACGCCGGCCGTTCGGTGATCGTCTACACGATGCGCGAGGACCGGGACACCATCCTGCGCTGTCTGGACCTCGGTGCCTTCGCCTGCCTGGCCAAGACCGAGGGGCCGAAGCACCTGGTCCGGGCGATCCATACCGCCAGCCGGAACCTGCCCTACACGCCGCCGGCGATGGCTCGCGCGATCGGCACCGACAACCGGCCGGACCGGCCACGGCTCACCCCGCGCGAGACCGACGTACTGGTCAACTGGTTCGCCTGCGAGTCCAAGGAGATGGTGGCGCGCAAGCTCAACCTCTCCGTACGCACCGTCAACAGCTATCTCGACCGGGTCCGGATCAGGTACGCCAACGCCGGGCGTCCCGCCTCGACCAAGGCGGCCCTGGTGGCCCGCGCCATCCAGGACGGTCTGGTCCGGCTCGACGAGTTGTAGCAGTCCGCTGCCGCCGCAGATCCACCCGGACCTGTGGGGTGAACAACCGTCACGGCGGTTCCGGCTTCCGACCTAACCTCCGGTTGAGGGCAGGGCAGGAGTGGAGGACGGGATGGTCGGGAAGAGGTCGGACAGGGCCGGAGCGAGAGCGGCCGGTCGCGGAGGACGCTCGGGGGATCGGGATGGCCATCAACCGGTCCGGGGTCGGCGGGTGCGCCGTGGATAGGCCGCTGCTGCCGCACCTGCGGGACCCGGTCGCGGACCGGCTGCTGCGCGAGTCACTGGCGGAGCAGGCCCGAGACGACCGTGACCCGCTGGCCCGGGACATGGCCCGCGACGTGCTGGCCGGCAACATCACGCTCTACCAGGCGGCGGCGTCGAGCGTCTACGGCGAGGTCTTCGCCCAGCGGTCCGAGGAGTACGCGAGCTGGTGGCACGGACTCTCCGAGGAGGAGCGGGAACGGCTGCGCGTCGAGGGCGGGGAGGCCATGGCGGCGGCCCGGGAGGAGGAGCAGCGATGACGGTCAAGGTGAAGACCGCGGACCTGCGCGGGTACGTCGCACTGCTCAACCGCAACGCCGAGCACAACGACGAGGTCCTGGCGTACCTGCGCGAGTGGTGCGGGGCGGAGATGCAGGCGATCGACTCGGAAGGGCTGCTGGCGAAGGCGCTGAACTTCCACGACCGGATCTACGCCGACGCCGAGAACCTGATCACCCAGCTCGGCCGGGCGTTGCGGGGCTCGGCGGCGGAGCTGGCCAAGGCCGCCACGCTCTACGACGGCAGCGACCAGGCGGCGAAGGAACGCTTCGAGCACCAGTACAGCAACCCGACCGCCCGGGAGGGTTGGGAGGCGGGTCACTCCGGCTTCGCCGACTACATGAACCCGCTCGACGTGCTGGGCGGAACGCCCGCCTACAAGGAGTTCTCCGATCCCACCAAGATCCTCGACAAGATCGGTGACGCGACCAGCATCAGCGGGACGGTGCTCAACTTCATCCAGGAGGTGACCGGGGTCAATCCGCTGGACAGGGCGGGCCGGTTCTTCGCCGGCAACTGGGAGGCGTACAGCAAGGCCGCCGGAGCCTGGCGCGCCATCGGTGAGGCGCTGGAGCGGATCGGCAAGAACATCGACCGGGGACTCGCCTCGCTGGACCGGGCCTGGGAGGGCAGCGCGAGCGAGGCGGCGTACGCGACGTTCCAGGCGCTCGCCAACGTTTTCAAGGACATGTTGTCGCGGTTCACCAAGGTGCACAAGACGTACCAGGAGTTCGCCGAGTTCGCGATGTACACCGCCTCGCTGGTGGTCGATACCATCAAGATGGCCATCGACATCGCACTGATCCTGGTGGCCCGCCGGAAGGGCGGACCCTTCGCCGAGGCGGCGGCGGCGTTCGAGATGTTCAAACTCGTCAAGTACATCGGGTACTTCAGTTGGACTCTGCTCACCGCACGTGGCGCCATCGCCACAATCTTCGGTGCCACGGCCGGAACAGGAAGTTCACCGCTGCGCGGAGTGGGGGTGGCGGGCTATGACGCACCCGGGGTCTGACGGTGTGCTCCGTGGCGTCGCCGGGTACGACGCCGACGGCGAGCCCGATCCGCTGCACGACGTACGCCCCATGCTCGACCGGCTCTACGCGGACGACGAGAGTCCGGACAGCGCAGGGATGGACCTGATCTCCGAGATCCTGCTGACCTGGATCGAGCGGCGCCGGCACGGCGAGGAATGAGTCCCGCCGGGGCGGACCGCGGCGACGGGCGGCCAGCCGGGTCAGTCGGCCGGCTGCCGGTCGTTCGGCTGCCGGTCGTTCGGCTGCCGGTCGTTCGGCTGCCAGTCGGCCGCCGCCATGTCGACCCCGGCGCCGCGCAGCGGGGTCCCCTCGGCCAGCAGCCGGGCCCGGGCCTCGGCCTCGTGCCCCGGCGGCAGCCGGCCGGCCGAGTTGACCACCCGATGCCACGGCACTGCGCCACCGTGCCGAGCCATGATCGAGCCGACCAGCCGGGCCGACGCCCGGCCGGAGCGGTCGGCCAGGTGGTCGGCGATGGCGCCGTACGACATCACCCGGCCGGGCGGGATCCGCTCGACCAGCGCGAGCACCTCTTCGACGTACTCCTCGGGGGTCATGAGCTGCCACGATATGGGAGTGCGGGGCGGGCCGGCGGGGCGGGCCGATCCGGGCACCGCAGAATGGGCGGGTGCGGGAAGCAGTTACCACAGCTCGCCGGATCGTGGTCAAGGTCGGCTCGTCCTCGCTGACCACCGCGGCCGGTGGCCTGGACGCGGCGCGGGTCGACGCGCTGGCCGACGTACTCGCCGGCTGGCTGGCCGGCGGGTCGGCCGGCGCCCCTTCGACGGAGCCCGGTGCCCGACCGTCCGGGGTGGGCCGCAAGCGGGTCGTCCCGGCGGACCGCCGAGAGCTGGTGCTGGTCTCGTCCGGGGCGATCGCCGCCGGCCTGGCCCCGCTCGGGCTGGCCGCCCGCCCGCGTGACCTCGCCACCCAGCAGGCCGCGGCGAGCGTCGGGCAGGGGCTGCTGATCGGCCGCTACTCGGCCGGTCTCGCCCGGCACGGCCGCACGGTCGGGCAGGTGCTGCTCACCGTCGACGACGTGACCCGGCGGGCGCACTACCGCAACGCCTACCGCACGCTGCGCAAGCTGCTCGACCTCGGCGCGGTGCCGATCGTCAACGAGAACGACACGGTGGCCACCGACGAGATCCGGTTCGGCGACAACGACCGGCTCGCCGCCCTGGTGGCCGCGCTGGTCCACGCCGACCTGCTGGTGCTGCTCTCCGACGTGGACGCCCTCTACACCGGCGACCCGGCCCGCCCCGGCACGGCACGTGTCGAGGAGGTCCGTGACGAGCAGGATCTCGCCGGAGTGGCGGTCGGCCGGGCCGGCCGGGCCGGGATCGGTACCGGCGGCATGGTCACCAAGGTGGAGGCGGCCCGGATCGCCACCGGGTTCGGCATCCCGGTGGTGCTGACCGCCGCGCCGCTGGCACCGGCGGCGCTGGCCGGCGAGCCGGTCGGCACCTTCTTCCACCGGGTACGCCAACGCCCGGCGGCCCGGCTCTTCTGGCTGGCCCACGCGACCTCACCCCGGGGGCGGCTGCACCTCGACCCCGGCGCGGTGCAGGCGGTGGTGGCCCGGCGCAAGTCGCTGCTGCCGGCCGGGATCACGGCGGTGGACGGCGCCTTCACCGCCGGTGATCCGGTGGACCTGGTGGACGACGCGGGGGCGGCGATCGCCCGGGGTCTGGTCAACTACGACGCGGTGGAGTTGCCCGGCCTGCTCGGCCGCTCCACCTCGGAACTCGCCGCCGCCCTCGGGCCCGGCTACGAGCGCGAGGTCGTGCACCGCGACGACCTCGTGCTGCTGGTCTGACCACCAACGGCCGTCGACCCCCCGCACCGCCGGCTCGGGCCGTGTCCCGTTCGGCGGCTCAGGCGGTGGCCCGTTCGGCGGCGCCGATCCGGGGAAAGGGCTCGGTGGAGAAGACCACCTCCACCGGGACCTCGAAATACCGCGCGATCCGCAGCGCCAGGTGCAGGCTCGGGTTGTATTCGCCGCGCTCCAGATAGCCGACCGTCTGGTAGTGCACCCCGAGGGCGTCGGCGAGATCCCGCCGGGAGATCCCGCGCTCGGCCCGGAGCACCGCGATGCGGTTGTAGATCGCCTCGCTCATCAGTTGATCCTCTGCATCGCCTTCTCCTTCCGAGCGGCGACGCTCGAACCGGACTCCCGCCGGGCCATCCGGCGCAACACGATCGGCGCCACCACCAGGCCCAGTACGGCCCAGCCGGCGAGCATGCCGAACGTCTCCAGGTGCCGCCAGGACCCGCCGATCTCCACCGCCGCCAGCTCGGACGGCAGCAGCGCCGACCGCGTGCCCAGGCCCAGCCAGTAGACCGGGAAAGCCTGGCCGATCCACTGCAACCAGACCGGAAAGGAGGTGATCGGGTAGAAGATCCCGGAGGTCGCGACGAGGCCCATGATAGGCAGCATGATGACCCCGACGTTGCGGGGGTTGGCGAAGAGCGAACCGAGGATCGCACCGAGCGGCAGGCAGGCGACCAGGCCGATGACGAGCACCCAGAGCAGGGTCAGCCAGGCGCCCGGACCGCGCAGTTGCACGCCGTCCACCAGCAACACTCCCGGTACCACCAGGATGACGGAGCTGATCAGCGTCATCCCGGAGACCTGCACCACCTTGCCGACCAGATAGCCGAGCATCCCGTTCGGGATCGCCTTGGCCCGCAGCAGAGTGCCGTCCTCGCGCTCCACGGTGAGCGCCATCATCATCGTCACCAGGGCCCCGAACGCCAGCCCGCCGCCGAGCACGCTGGGCAGCGTGCGGGCGCCGAGCGAGAAGTTCGTGCCGGGCACCGTGGCGTCCCGCATGAAGAACATGACGACCAGGAAGGAGAGGTTGGGGAAGAAGTAGTTCCACAGGTCCTGCACGCTGACCAGGCTCTGCCGTACCTCGATCCAGCCGCGTCGTACCCCGGCCCGGAGGGCGAGCGCCGTCGGGTTCACCGGCCAGCCTCCTCGAACTCGCGCAGCGTGGCGAGGCTCCGCCCGGACTCGACCTCGCGGACCAGTGCCATGTAGGTGTCCTCCAGACTCGCCCGCCTGACCTCAAGGTCGGCGACAGCGTCGCCGTACTGCTGGAACAACTCCCGGACGAACCTGGTGGCATCGGCGGTGGCGTGCACGAACCGCTGTCCGTCCCGGCTCCACTTGACCTCGGCCTCCGAGGACATCCGCCGGGAGAGCTGCTCGGCCGAGCCGTCGGCGATGATCGAGCCGCCGGCCAGGATGAGGATCCGGTCGGCCAGCTTCTCGGCCTCGTCCAGGTCGTGCGTGGTGAGCAGGATCGTGGTCTGTTCCAGGTCGGTGAGCCGGTGCACCAGGTCGTGGAACTCGCGCCGGGCCTCCGGGTCGAACCCGGCCGTGGGCTCGTCGAGGAAGAGCAGCTCGGGGCGGCCGACGATGCCGATCGCGACGTCCAGCCGGCGTCGCTGCCCACCGGAGAGCTGGCCGATCCGCTTGGTGGCGTGCGGATTCAGCCCCACCGCGTCGATCAGGTCGTCGACGTCCCAGGGGCGGCGGATCCGGTCGGTCGAGTAGGGCCGGTAGTACGAGCCGAGGTGGGCGAGCAGCTCGCGTACCCGCCACTTGGCGTGGTCGCGCCAGGACTGAAGCACCACGCCCAGCCGGGCCCGCCACCGCTCGTCGCCGTGCGCCGGGTCCACGCCGAGCACGGCGACGTCACCGGCCGACCGCATCCGGAAACCCTCCAGGATTTCGATGGTGGTCGTCTTGCCGGCGCCGTTCGGTCCGAGCAGCGCCAGCACCTCACCGGGGCGGGCCGTGAACGTTACCCCGGTCAGCACGTCGGTGCTGCCGTAACGCATCCGCAGATCCCGGACGTCCAGCACGGGCTGCTCGACCGGTGACCCGGCGGGCTCGGAGGTCCGGCCCGGAGTCTCGGCGATGGTCATAGATCTACACCCCCTCGTCTAATCTCTACGCGAGGAGATAGTACATCTACTACACAAGGCAGCAAGGGTGCAGCCAGAAGCGCGACGCGGGGCAGTTCCGGAGAGGAACTGCCCCGCGTCGGGGTACCGGGCCGGGCCCGGTGTCGGTCAGTAGGCCGGCAGGGACGGGTCGATCTGCTTGATCCAGGAGAGCACCCCGCCCTGGACGTGCACCGCGTCCCGGAAGCCGGCGGCCTTCAGCGCGGCCAGCGCCTCGGCGGAACGTACCCCGGACTTGCAGTGCAGCACGATCTGCTTGTCCTGCGGCAGCGAGGCCAGCGCCGCGCCGGAGAGGATGTCGCCCTTCGGGATCAGCGTCGCGCCCGGAATGCGGACGATCTCGTACTCCGCCGGCTCCCGGACGTCGACCAGGAAGATGTCCTTGCCGGCGTCCTGCCAGTCCTTCAGCTCCCGGGCCGTGATGGTCGACTCGACCACCGCCTCCTCGGCCTCCGGCGAGACCGCGCCACAGAAGTCCTCGTAGTCCTCCAGCAACTCGGTCACGGTCGGGTTCTCACCGCAGAGCGCACAGTTCGGGTCCTTGCGCACCTTGATCTTCCGGTACGACATCTCCAGCGCGTCGTAGACCATCAGCCGGCCGACCAGCGGCTCGCCGATCCCGGTCAGCAGCTTGATCGCCTCGGTGACCTGGATCGAGCCGATCGACGCGCAGAGCACGCCGAGCACCCCGCCCTCGGCGCAGGACGGCACCATGCCGGGCGGCGGCGGCTCCGGGTAGAGGCAGCGGTAGCAGGGGCCGTGCTCGGCCCAGAACACCGACGCCTGCCCGTCGAACCGGTAGATCGACCCCCAGACGTACGGCTTGCCGAGCAGCACCGCCGCGTCGTTGACCATGTAGCGGGTGGCGAAGTTGTCCGTACCGTCCACGATCAGGTCGTACTGGCCGAAGATCTCCAGCACGTTGTCCCGGTCCAACGCGGTGTTGTGGATCTCGACCTGCACCAGCGGGTTGATCTCACGGATGCTCGACGCGGCGGACTCGGCCTTGGACCGGCCGACGTCCGACACGCCGTGGATGACCTGGCGCTGGAGGTTCGACTCGTCGACGGTGTCGAAGTCGATGATGCCGAGCGTCCCGACCCCGGCCGCGGCCAGATACAACAGGGCGGGCGAGCCGAGGCCGCCGGCGCCGACGCAGAGCACCCGGGCGTTCTTCAGCCGCTTCTGCCCCTCGACCCCGACGTCCGGGATGATCAGGTGGCGCGAGTAGCGGCGGATCTCGTCAACGGTCAGCTCGGCGGCGGGTTCGACGAGCGGGGGCAGTGACACGGTGGACTCCCCGGTTCGGATCCTCGCTCAGCCGGCGGCTGAGCGCATCGACAGTGGCATGTCCGGCCATTGTTCCTCGCCGGAGCGCGGATGGGCCATGAGCTGAAACACCTGCCCGAAATCCGGGAGCGGGGAATAGGAACGCCGGTCAGGGAATCGGCGGACCGACGTACCGCTGCCCGTCCACGTACGGCCAGCCGTTCGGCGCGCAGCCGCGCAGCCCGTACGTCTGCTGGAGCATCACCGGCGCCGGTGCACCCGGCCGGGGGCAGCCCTGGTGCTCCTCGCCGAACTCGTGCCCGACCTCGTGGTTGAGCGCGAATGCCTGGTACACCTCCAGCGCCGCACCGTAGTCCGGCACCGCCGCCAGCCAGCGCGCGACGTTGAGCACCACCTGCCCCGGCAGCCGGCACGAGCCGTACCGCTCGGTGTGCAGCCCGGCGGTGGCACACATCTTCTCCGAGGTCCCCGGCGTGGCCAGGAAGACCGTGAACTCGGCCTTCGTCGCCTTGGCCACCCGCTGGAGGCGGAGCTTCCCGGACGCCGTCCAGCCCCGCGGGTCACCGAGGACCGCGTCGACGGCGGCGGCGAAGGTCGCCACCTGCTGCCCCATGCCCTGCTCCACGGCGACGTGGTAGCGACGCAGCGTACCCGCCCTGCCGAGGACCCGGCCGGCGGCCGCGTACTCGAAGGAACCCGGCCCGGTGGTCGGATAGCCGGCGTCCGGATCGGTGGTCGGGCCGCCGCGCCCGGCCCCGGTGCTCGCCCCGGCGACCACACCACCCCGGCCGGCCGCCGCCACGGTCGACCCCGGGCCGTCCGGCCGGGTCTGCACCAACCCGACCGTGAGCAGGCCGGCGGCGACCGCCAGCAGCGCCAGCGCGACGGTGCGGCGGCGCCGTCGGCGGGCCTGGGCCGCGGCCACCCGGTGCCGTTCGAGGCGGCCGCCGGAGCGCGCGGGAAAACGGCCATGGTCGGGAGGGTTTGCCGGATTCGTCATGGCGGGCCTCAGCCTTCCATGCCGACGGGTCAGCGTCCAGGGCCCGGGTTGGCGCCCCGGCTAGAGCGAGGGACCCTCGTACCGCTCCCCCTTCAGGTACGGCCACGGGTTCGGCACGCAGCCGTTGAGGAAGAGCGTCTGCTGCATCATCACCGGGGCGGCCCGACCCGAGCGGGGACAGCGCTCGTGCCCGTGCCCCAACTCGTGCCCGACCTCGTGGTTGACCACGTACGTCCGGTACCGGTCCAGCGGCACCTTCGCCTCGACGTAGTGCGGGACGGAACGCATCCAGCGGTCCAGGTTGATGATCACCCGTCCGCTGCCCCGGCACGAGGTGTACGGCTTGCCACCGACCCGGATGTCCACTCCGGACGCGGCGCACATCTCCCGGGCCGTACCGGCGGTGACCAGGTAGACCGTGAAGTCGTGGCCCGCCTTGTCCGGTACCCGCTGCAACCGCAGCCGCCCGCTGCCGATCCAACTGCGCGGGTCGGCCAGCGAGGCGTCGACCTTCGCGGCGAACTCCGCGATGTGCGCGTCGACGTTGCGCTCCACCGCCACCCGGTAGCGTCGCACCGTACCGGCCCGGCCCAGCACCTCGCCCCGACCGGTCGCGTAGCTGAAACTGCCCGGCCCGGTCGACGGCACCGGGTCGGTGAGCCGCAGCACCGGTGCCGGTGCCCGGCTCGGCGTGGGAGTGGGCGTCGGGCTGGCTGTCGGCACGGCGGACGGCGTCGCCGGTCCGGCCGGCTGGGCGGCGGCGCTCGGATCTTCCCCGGTCAGCCGCTCGGCCGGCGGCACCAGGATCCCGAGCACCCCGACCGCGCCGGCCACCCCGAGCAGCACCACCGCCAGCACCCGACCCCGGCGGAACCGCCGGGTACGTCGCCGGTGCGCCGAGCCGGCGACCGGTGCCGCGGCACCCGGTGCCGGAGGTCGGCGACGATCTCTGATCCACACGCTTACTTAGTACGCCTGACCCACCCGCTCGGTTGCACGCATGGCCCGGGATCACCCACCGGAGTCCGCGGATCGGGGCCACCGCCGGGCGGTGCGGTCACCGGACGAAGGTCAGCGGGCGGCGGTCGGCGCCGGACTGGTCTCGTCCAGCAGCGCCAGCGCCGCCCGGGCGACCATCCGGGGCACCTCCAGCTGCGGGACGTGCCCGACGCCGTCCAGCATCAGCAGCCGACTGTCCGGGATCACCCGGGCCACCTGGGCCGGTACCCGGACGTCCACCAGCCGGTCCTGACCGCCGCCGATCACCAGCGTCGGCGCGGTGACCAGGCCGGCGATCCGCCAGAGCGAGCCGGACCCCGGCAGGTACGCCCGGACGAAACTGCCGACCAGCCCGCGCAGCGTACGCAGATAGGCCGCCGCGTAGTGCTCGGCGGTGTAGCGGATCCGGATCTCCTCGACCGCCTCCAGACGGCGCTGGTCGCAGATCCGGTCGGTGTCGGCGACGCACGCCTCCATCACCTGCCGGGCCATCTCCTCCGGGGGCAACTGGGTCAGCCAGCGCGACGCGAGCCGTTCCGCCCCGGGCACCGCCAGCAGCGGGACCAACCGGCCCTGGAGCGACCGGCGCGGGTCGAGGAACGGCATCGCCGGTGAGACCAGGGTCAGCGTACGGACCAGGTCGGGGCGGAGCCCCGCGACGCGTACCGAGACGGCTCCGCCGAGCGAGTTGCCGAACAGGTGCACCGGTCCCCGACCGGAGTGTTCGATGTACCGGATCACCCGGTCGGCGAAGGCCGGAATGGTGTACTTCCGGGCCGGGTCGCTCCGCCCGAAGCCGGGCAGGTCGATCGCGTGCCCGTCGAGCCGGTCGGCGAGCAGGCCGGCGAGGTCGGTCCAGTTCTGGGCCGAGCCGCCAAGCCCGTGCACGTAGAGCGCCGGTTCGGCGCCCTCCCGGGTGGCCGGGGTCTCCCGGACGTAGGTGATCGAGCCGTCGATGCGTACCCCCCGGCCGGGCCAGGGCGGCGGCATCTCGTCCCGGGCGAACGACTCGTCCGCCGTCAGCAGCGCACGCTTCATCGGTCAAGTGTGCCGCCGGTATGACGATCGCGGAGCCGGGGCGGGGCGGGGAGGGTCCGGGGCGGAGGCATCGACAGGATGCCTCCGCCCCGTTTGCTCCGTTTGCACCGTCGGTCGGACCGGCCGGGGGCCGGTTCAGGTGAGCAACGCCTCAACCGCGCCGGGTCAGGTGAGCAACGCCTCAAGCCGGCGGTTGACCGCCGCCAGGGTGGCCCGGACCACCGCCTGTCGCGGGTCGCCGGAGACCAGGGCCGAGCCGGCGAGCTGCTCGACCCAGCCGTCGCAGACCAGCAGCACCACCACGGTGGCCACCTCACAGCTGCCGAACGGCACCACGGCCGCGTGCTCGACGAAGCAGCGGCCCCGCTCGGTGACCCGGGTGGAGGCGCTGAGCAGCTCGTCGATGGCGGCGGCCGCAGCCACGGCACAGAGCCGCAGCACGTACCCGTCGACCGCCGGCCCGGTGGCCAGCCCGGCCGCCGGCTGCTTCCCGGCGGCGAGCCGTACCTCGACGGTGGCGTCCAACCCGAAGGTGCTCACCTGCACGTGATCGATGATCACCCGAGGACCGGGTGGCGAGCCCGGATTCAGCGGCCGGGACGGCGCGGTCTCGGTGGTGGTCACCGGGCTGCCGGAGTAGGAGCTGCCCACGGTGCTGGAGCTGGCGCCGAGCGGGGACCCGCCCCGGCCACCCTCTGCGGGCGGCGCCGTCGCCGGCTCGCCGACGGTGGCCCGGCCCCGGTGACCCGGCGCCTGGTGCCGTCGACGCGGCTCCTCGGTCGCCGGCTCGGTCCGCGGTTCCGGTTCGGCCGGCGGCGCGTGCCGGGGCTGCGCCGGCCCGGGGCGGGTCGGCGCGGCGGTCCCGGCGAAGCCCGGCGGGGTCGGTGTCGGCCCGGTGGGCAGGTTCTGCGGAGCTGCGGCGAGCCCCATCCGTTCCTGGAGCAGTCGCGCCACGTGCCGGCTCACCTCGGCGGGATCGGCACCGTCGGCGAGATCCAGGCGCAGGCTGTGCGCCCCGGCCGGGGTGGTACGCAGCGAGGCGTCGCGTACCCCGGCGACTCCCCGGACCGCGTCCAGGATCGCGTTGACGTCGAAGCCGTCCGGTCGCTCGCGCAGCTGTGCCGCTCCGTCCTCCCGACGCAGATGGGTGGCGATCCGGGCCAGTTCGGGCGTCTCGGCGGGCGGCTCCACGGCGGGCGGCTCCGGCACGGTGGGCACGTCTGGCTCGGCGGGGACGCGTTGCGGCAACACGTCACCGGGGTCCGCCGGCCGGGCGGCGGGCGCGGGCTCCGCCGGCACCGGCTCCGGATAGCGGTATGGCGCACCGGGATAGCTCGGCCCGGTCGGCAACGCCAGGGCCTCCCGCCGATACGGGTAGCCGGTCGCCTGCCCGACCGGCGGATAACCGACCGGCTCCGCAGCCGGCGGATAACCGACCGGCTCCACGGCCGCGGCCGGTCCGGGCGGCCCGGCCGGGTAGCCGGCGGGATCGGCGCCGGGGGTGGGTCCGGCCGCCGGGTGACCGGCCGGTTCCACGGTCGGGTCCGGTCCGGGCGGCGCGGCCGGCGGTTCGCCGCCCGGCCCCGACGGAACCGGGCCGGCGGCGCCGGCAGGGTAGTGGGATGGCTCCGGCCCGGGCGGACCGGAGAGTCCGCCAGGACCCGGCAGGTAACCCGTCGCCTCCGGCCCGGCCGCCAGGTAACCCGTCGCCTCCGGCCCGGGCGCCAGGTAACCCGTCGCCTCCGGCCCGGGCGCGGCCGGGCCGGAGTAGCCGGTGTGCTCGTTCGCCGTGGACCGCCGGGTCGCGGATTCGGGCGCCGTGGGGGCGTTCCGGGCGGCCGCCGGACCCGCCGGGAAGGCCGGCCCGGCCAGCGGCGGCAGGGCGGCGCCCTCCCGGGCGATCGGCCCGGTGGGCGATTCGGCTACCCGCTGCGCCGACTGGTCGGCCCAGCTCGGCGACCAGTGCTGCTCCCGTCCGCCGGGGCTCTCCACCTCCCGGGGCGGCTCGGCCGGTACGACGGCCTCGGCCGGGTACTGGCTCTCCGGGTGCCGGCCGCCCTCCGGCTCCGGCGCCGGAGCGGCCGGGGCCCACGGCGGAGCCCAGCCGGACGACCAGTTCGGCTGCTCCTGGGCACGGAGGTCGGCCGGCTGGGCCGGTGCCGGCCCGCGCTCGTCCGCTTCGGCCGGACGCCAGCCCGGTGCCGCCGGACCAGCCTGCTCCGGACCGGCCGGCGGGGCCGCGGAACGGTCCGACTGCCGGGGTACGGCGGGCATCAGCGCGGTCATCTCGGTCACCGGCGGGTGGTCGTGCTCGGACGGCGACCGGAAGCCGCGACCGCGTTCGAAGTCCGCCGCGACCAGGTGCTCGGGTGAGGTCGGGCCGCCGAGCTGCCCGGGGGGCCCGAGCGGCGGCCCGGAGATGGCGGCCGGTGGACCGGAGACGACGGCCGGCGGGCCGGATGTCACCACCGGCGGTACCGGCGGGGCGCTGGGCGGTCCGGAGACCGCTGCCGGCGGCGCCGAGGTCGGATTGGGGTGTACCGGTTGCGCCGGTTCCCCCCAGCGCGGTGTTTGGTTGGCCGGCCCGATGCCGGCACGTTCCGGCTCTCCGTAGCCGGCCTCGCCGAAGGCGTGCCGGGCGGTGCCGGACAGATCCGGCTCGGCCGGTGGCAGCGACCCCGGCTGTCCCGGGTAGTCCGGGCCGACGCCGCTCGGGAACTCCGGTACGGCCCCCTGCCGGCTGGCCGGATCGCCCCCCTCCGGCTCGTACGGGTAGCCGGCTCCGCCGCCCCAGCCCCGCTCCGGCTCGGGCGCCTCGCCGAGGTGTACGCCGTTGACCGGTTGCCGCAGCTCGCGGAGCGGGATGCCGGGCGACGCCGGTAGCGGTCGGGGGCTGTACGCCGCGTGGTCACCCCAACCGCGACTCGCCACCGGCTCGACCGCCTGGTGCCACGGCCGTCCGCTCGGATCGACGCCGGTCTCGGCGCCGGACCAGCCCGGGTCGGCCGCCCAGCCGTTGGCCGGACGGGCCGGGTCACCGTGCGGACCTGCCCCGTTGCCGTGCTCTCCCGGTGTGGGGGCTCCGGGTTGCCCTGTTTCGTCCACCGTGCGCTCCTTGGTCGCCCCCGCTGAGGCTACCGTGTGGTGGCAGTGCCGATAAGTTACAGCGGCGGGCTAATTCGGCGGTCGAGTGATCGATCCCTGCTCCGGTCGGAATGAGGTCGAGGGCGTGCGAGGTGAAGCGGAGGTGACCATGACCCAGGTGGGAAACGGCGCGCAGACGGCCGGCCGCCCAACGCGTCTGCCGCGCTCGGCACGGCGTAAGCAACTGCTGGCGGCGGCCCAGGAGGTGTTCGTCGCCCACGGGTACCACTCGGCCGCGATGGACGACATCGCCGAGCGGGCCGGTGTCTCCAAGCCCGTTCTCTACCAGCACTTCCCCGGGAAGTTGGAGCTCTATCTGGCGCTGCTGGACACGCACTGCGACGCGATCGTGGCCAAGGTCCGGGAGGCGATGGCCGCGACCACCGACAACAAGGAGCGGGTCAGCGGCGCCGTCCGGGCGTACTTCGACTTCGTCGACCACGAGAGCGGCGCGTTCCGGCTGGTGTTCGAGTCGGACCTGCGCAACGAGCCGGCCGTACGCGAGCGGGTCGAGCGGGTGGAGCAGGGCTGCATCGCCGCCATCACCGACACCATCATCTCGGACACCGGGGTGAGCCGGTCCCGGGCCGAACTGCTCGCCTCCGGGTTGGTCGGCGCGGCCGAGACCGCGGCCCAGTTCTGGCTCGCCGGCGGGCGACAGGTGCCGAAGGCCGAGGCCGAGGCGCTGCTCACCGGCCTGTCCTGGCGGGGAATCGCCAGCTTTCCGTTGCAGGGCGAGTCAGCCTGAACGTAACCGGCGCGGATCGGATAGCCTTTCCGACGGCGGATCTTTCGCCCCGAACGAGGAGGCCACGTGGAGGTCAAGATCGGCGTGCAGTACGCGCCGCGCGAGCTGGTCCTGGAGAGCGCGCAGACGCCGGCCGAGATCGAGCAGATCGTGACCGACGCCCTCAGCACCAACGACGGGACGCTGTCACTGACGGACGAGAAGGGCCGTCGGGTCATCGTGCCGGTCGGCAAGGTGGCCTACGTCGAGATCGCCGAGGCCTCGCCCCGCGCTGTCGGCTTCGTCGCCCGCTGAGCCGGGCTCGCCGAACGGCAGCCGCAGGCGTGGCCGGGGCTCGCGCAGCCGGCGCCGCTGAGCCGGACCGCTGACCCGCAGCCGGGTCGGTCGTCCGGCCGGGCGGCGCCGGGTCAGTTGTTGAGTCCGACCGCCGCCATCCGGGCGGTGTGCGCCGCGGTCAGCCGCTTGAACAGCGCCTGCACCCCCACCTGGTCGTCGAAACCGGTCGCGATCAGGGCGGTCAGCGCCGCCCGCTCGCTGGCGGTTCGTCCCGCCTGGGAGAGTCCCTCGCCGACCAGCCGCCGGGCCCACATGGAGAGCCGGTTCGCGACCTTCGGGTCGGCCTGGATGGCGAGCCGGATCTCCTGACCGGCGAACTCGTCGTACCGGGAGCCGTGCAGCACGTCGAGCACGAGCTGCCGGTCCGGTTCGGTCAGCAGCGCCGCCATCTCCCGGAGGAAGTCGTCCGTGATGGCGTCCCCGACGTACGCCTTGGTCAGCGCCTCCAGCCAGTCCTTCGGCTCGGTCGAGTCGTGGTACGACCCGAGCGCCGGCACGAACGGGGCCATCGCCTCGCCGGGCGGTACGCCGAGTTCGGTCAGCCGGTCGGCGAGCCGCCGGTAGTTGGCGATCTCGGCGGCGGCCATTTCGCTCAACACGGCACGTCTGGTCAGGTCAGGTGCCAATCGGGCATCGGCGGCCATCCGGTCGAAAGCCACCAGTTCCCCGTACGCGACCAGGCCGAGCAGGTCGACGACGGCGCCCGGGACGGCCGCGCCAACCGGCTGGGCGGGGGACGGGCTGGGGGCGGGGGCGGGCTCTGCGGGGGCGGACACGCCCGCAGGGTACCGCCGGACCGCCCGAAGCGGGCGCCGACGCCAAGCAGGTCCGGGCAGCGTGCCGTCACCGGCAAACGCAACCCGGCCGGCACCCACCCGTCGGTGACCCGGCGGGTGGGATGTGTAACGGATATCACATCGTCGGACCCCGGTCGCCGGTCGTATCCCCGGACTGGGGACGTCGTTTGCCGGGCTCAGGTAGCATGGATCAGTTGCCGAAGGAGGCAGAGGTCCGGAGGGTCTCCACCATCACCGGAAAATCTGTCCTGCGGCGCGCGCGTGCGGCCCGGTCTTCTACTCGGCGTTCAGCCGTCGACCGTGTGGCCCGCGCCATACCAGAATCGCGCCCTACGGACGAACGGGGCGCACCACGAGAGGGCACCCCCACAACCACATGAGCGATCACATCGAAAACATCATGGCCGGCCAGGCACTGGCCGCCGACGCACCGGTCCGACCCGAGGCACCCACCTTCGCCGAGCTCGGCGCCCGGCGGGAGACCGTCGAGGCGCTCGAAGCGGTCGGCATCACCCGGGCCTTCGCCATCCAGGAATACGCCCTGCCGATCGCGCTGCGCGGCACCGACCTGATCGGCCAGGCGCCGACCGGCACCGGCAAGACCCTCGGCTTCGGCGTACCGCTGCTGGAGCGGGTCTTCGCGCCCGGCGAGGGCAGCGACGGGCTGCCGCAGGCGCTGGTCGTCGTACCCACCCGGGAGTTGGGACTCCAGGTGGCGAAGGACCTCGCCGCGGCGGGCAAGACCCGGGGCGTACGAGTGCTGCCGATCTACGGCGGCGTGGCGTACGAGCCGCAGGTCGAGGCGCTGCGCAAGGGCGTCGAGATCCTGGTCGGTACGCCGGGCCGACTGCTCGACCTGGCCAAGCAGAAGCAGATCCGGCTGGACCGGGTGCACGCGCTCGTCCTGGACGAGGCGGACCGGATGCTCGACCTGGGCTTCCTGGACGACGTCGAGAAGATCCTGGCGATGCTGCCGGAGGACCGGCAGACGATGCTCTTCTCGGCCACCATGCCGGACCCGATCGTCGCGCTCTCCCGCCGGTTCCTCCGGCGCCCGGTGACCATCCACGCCGGGCACACCGCCGAGACCGGGCCGTCGCCGCAGACCGAGCAACTGGTCTACCGCACCCACTCGATGAACAAGGTCGAGATCGTCGCCCGGATCATGCAGGCGCGGGGACGCGGCCTGACGATGATCTTCACCCGTACCAAGCGGGCCGCCGACCGGGTCGCCGAAGATCTCGACTTCCGGGGCTTCGCGGTCGCGGCCGTGCACGGTGACCTGGGACAGGGCGCCCGGGAGCGGGCGCTGCGGGCGTTCCGGGCCGGCAAGATCGACATCCTGGTCGCCACCGACGTGGCGGCCCGGGGGCTGGACGTCACCGGCGTCACCCACGTGATCAACTACGACTGTCCGGAGGACCAGGACACCTACACGCACCGGATCGGCCGTACCGGTCGGGCCGGCGCCACCGGTGTCGCGGTGACCTTCGTCGACTGGGACGACATGCCCCGCTGGCGGATCATCGACAAGACCCTCGGGCTGGAGATGCCGGAGCCGCCGGAGACGTACCACACCTCAGCCCACCTCTACACCGACCTGGACATCCCGACCGACGTCGCCGGCACCCTGCCGTCCGCCGAGCGGACCCGGGCCGGGCTGTCGGCCGAGGTCGAGGAGGATCTCGGCGGCCGGTCCCGGAGCACCGGGGGCCGGCGCGGGCCGGGGCGCGGCGAGGGTGCCGGCCGGTCCCGCGACCGACGTGGCGGCGGCAGCCGCAGCGCCGGCACCGCCGACCCGACCGTGCCGGAGACCGGGGTCGGCGGCGAGGACGAGCCGCGCCGCCGGCAGCGGCGTCGGCGCCGGGCGGGCGAGGTCGTCGCCGGCCAGCCGGGCTCGCCCGAGGCCGTCGAGGCCGGCGCGCCCCAGGCCGAGACGACCGAGGCCGGCACCGGTGGCGGCGCGTCGACCGCGGTCGACGCCGACGGGTCCGCCAAGCCGCGCCGTCGGCGCCGCCGCAGCCGCCGGGGTTCCGGCGCCGGTGGCGACGCCCCCGCCGGCGAGTAGATGCCGCAACAGCTCGACGCGGCGCTCGCGCAGGTGCGGGCGCTGCTACTCGACCCCGGGTTGACCCGTGCCGTCGCCGCCGGGCGGCGGCGCGGGCAGCTCCCCACCGTGGTACGCGCCGAACTGCGCCCGGTCGCCCTCAAGTCGGGTGCCCGGCTCCAGATCGTCACCGACGACGGCGCCCGGCCGTTCACCCGGAACGTCTCCCCCGGCCCGGAGGCGGACGCGGCGGTGGACGCGCTGCTGGCCGAACCCTTCGGCAACTGGCACGTCGAGACCGAGACCGCCACCCTGCAACTGCGGGTGACCAAGCGGGGCGAGGCACAACTGCACCGGGTCGCCGCGCAGCGGCCCGGCTCAGCGCCCGGCTCGCACGACCGGGTCCGGGAGCATCTGATCGACCCCGGTGACCCGCTCTTCGCCGAGATCGGCGGCAGCGCGGCCAAACGGCGGCAGGTCGACGCGTTCCTGCGCGCCCTCGGCGCCACCCTGCCGGACGAGCTGACCGGTCCGCTCCGGGTGGTCGACCTCGGCTGCGGCAACGCGTACCTGAGCTTCGCGGCGTACCGGTACCTCGCCGAGCGGGGCATCGAGGTGGAACTGGTCGGCGTGGACGTACGCGAGGACCAGCGGCGCCGCAACACCGCGCTCGCCGAGCGGCTCGGCTACGCCGACCGGGTACGTTTCGTCGCCGGCACCATCGCGGAGGCGGCCGTCGAACCCGCCCCCGACCTGGTGCTGGCGCTGCACGCCTGCGACACCGCGACCGACGAGGCGCTGGCCCGGGCGGTGCGCTGGGGCGCCCGCTGGATCCTCGCCGCCCCGTGCTGCCACCACGACCTCGCCGCGCAACTGCGGGCGCACCCGGCCCCGGGGCCGTACGACGCGCTGGTCCGGCAGGGCATCCTGCGGGAGCGTTTCGCCGACGTACTCACCGACGCGCTGCGGGCGGCGCTGCTCCGGCTGCACGGCTACCGGGTCGAGGTGGTGGAGTTCGTCGACTCCCAGCACACCCCGCGCAACCTGCTGCTCCGGGCCCGGCACACCGGCGCCGAGCCGACCGACCGGCAGCGCGACGACTACCGGGCGCTGATCGGCGACTGGCAGCTCACGCCACGGTTGCAGACCCTGCTCGATTCGCCCTGATCCGCACCCCCGCGCCCGGTCGACGGCCCATGGCCGGACCGCCGACCGGCGGTTCATCGGCCGTACCGGCGGAACTCTCCGGACGATCGGGTAACCGGGGGCGATGCCGGCCGACCGATGGTACGGGCGGGGTGGGTGCGATCAGTCGGGTTGCCGGACGGGCTTGCGGATTACTCTCGAAGGACCACCCGAGGTCCGGGCGAAAGGGTTTTCCGCTGAGCATCGGTGCCGCACAGGACTCGCCGCAGGCGGCCTTCGCCCGCTTCGTCCGGCGGGCCATCGACGACGCCAAGAGCGAGCGCGGCTGGACCGTCAGCGACGTCGCCGCGCACACCGGCGTGGGCCGCTCGACCCTGTTCCGCTGGCTCGCCGGGGACTGGCAGGACTATCCGGAGCTGGCGAAGGTACGCGGATTCTGCACCGCCCTGGACGTACCCGTCGGGGTGGCCTTCCGGGCACTCGGCCTGCCCGACGGCGAGCAGCCCGGCACGCCCCGGCGGGACCGGATCGAGTCGCCGGTGGAGGCCGACCTTCGGGTGATCATGAGCCGGCTCGCCGACCCCGGCGTACCGCCGGAGGAGAAGAAGCTGATCCGGGACATGCTGCGCTATCTCGCCCACCGGCAGGTCCGCCGCGCCGGCTGACCTGGCCGGCTGACCGGGCCGGCCGGCCTCGCCCCGGTTCGGCCTCAGGGCACCGTCAGGGTGAACTCGGCGGTGTGCACCACGCCGGCCACCTGGAAGTCGAGGTACATCCGGTACCGCCCGGAACTCGGCGCGGCGAGCCAGAACTTCACCGCCCCGCCCGCCAGCTCGGTCTCCGGGTGCACGTGCACGTAGCCCAGGTCACCCTCGCGCAGCGCCACCAGGTGCCCGTACGCGCCGAGGTAGGGCTCCAGGGTGGTGACCGGGTTGCCGCCGGTGAAGACCCGGAACAGCAGCGGCTGGCTGGCCCCGACCTGCGGGGTGCCCTCGTAGGTGACGGTGAACCGGTCGACCGTCGCCTCCCGGACCGGCGACGGCAGCGGTCGGGGGGCATAGTCGCCCGCCACCACCAGGTCCACCCCGAGGGTCAGCGGCAGCTGCCCGCCGCTGGGGTCGAGCGCGGTGAAGTCGGCGTACGCCCGCCAGATGCCGGCGGACGGCAGGGTCAGCGGCACGCTCCAGGTGCCGTCCGAGGCCATCGTCGGATGCAGGTGCTGATAGCCGCTGAGATCCCGACGGGCAACGATCATGTGCAGCGGCTTCTCGTGCACCACCGCGTACCCGGTCACCGGCTGGCGGTCCGGGCCGCGCACCTGGAAGCGGAAGTCCTGGACCCGGCCGGCGGTCAGGGTGGTGCTGGTCGGTGCCAGGGTGTAGCCGGCGGTGCTGACGCTCAGGCCGCCCGGCTCGGCACCGCCGCCCGGTCCGGCGGGCGCCCCGGCGGGATGCTCGTGCGGCCCCGTCCCCGGCGCATGCGTGTGGTCCGCGGCACTGGTCGCGGGCTGGGCGCCACCGCCGGCCGCCGGGGTGTCGCCGCTGTTCACCCGGCCGAGTCCGAAGCCGGCCAGCAGGGCCAGCACCAGCCCGCCCACGGTGAGCGCGAGCCGCACGGTGCCCCGGTCCGGCACGGCCGACTCGACGGGTTCGACGGGGTCGGCGGCGGGTCGGCGGTGCTGGGAAGGGTCGGGCGCCGTCCGCCGGGCAGCGCCGGACGCCGCCCCGCTCCGATCGGTCTCCGGCGCCGCCGGCTGCTCACCCGTCACGACCGGCAGGCTACCGTCCCGCCCCGGCGTCGTGGCAGGGCCGGTCACCGACAAGCTCCGGAGAGCGACGCCCGTCACGGTACGAAACCCAGCGGCTTCGATGCGTGGCCTACGGTCGACATCGATCGTTAGATAGATCGTGTCGACCACCGCATTGCCACGTCGCGCCGCGGCCCTCGCCGCCGGGATGACCGTGGCGTTGTCGCTCGCCCCCGTACCGGGGCGGGCCGAACCGGTCACCGATCCCGCCGAGCGGATCGCCAGCGCGGCGGAGCAGTTGGAGATCGTCGTCGAGCAGTACAACGACCTGCGCGAGGCGCTGCGGGAGACCCGGGCGAACAGCGCCGCCATCCACGCCGAGATGGGGCCGCTGGAGCGCGCGATCGAGACGCACCGGACCGAGGCGAGCATGATCGCCGCGCGGGCGTACCGCACCGGCGACGCCCACGCGCTCGGGATGCTCGGCACCCTGCTCGGCGCCACCACCCGGGAGAACCTGGTGGACCCGCTGCTCCTGCTCGACCGGCTGAGCCGGGAGCAGCACCGGGTGATCGCCGCGCTGACGGAGGCGCACGACCGGCTGGCCGAGGCCCGGCGCGGCGTCGAGGCGCTCGCCGCGCGGCAACGGGGCCAGGAGCGGCAGCTCGCCGCCCGGAAGCTGGCGATCGAGACCGAGTTGGCCCGGCTCGCCCGGCTGCCCGACCCGGACGAGCCGCCCGCCGGGGCCGTACCCCGGCTGCCCGAGCCGGTCACCGGGGCCGCCGGCAAGGCGGTGCGGTTCGCGTACGCCCAGCTCGGCAAGCCGTACCGGTGGGCCGGGGACGGCCCCGACGGGTACGACTGCTCCGGGCTCACCTCGGCCGCCTGGGCGGCTGCCGGGGTGAGGCTGCCGCACAATGCGGCTCGGCAGTACCGTGCGGTGACCCGGATCAGCCGCGCCGCCCGGCAAGCCGGTGACCTGGTCTTCTACTATCGCGATCTGCACCACGTCGCGATCTACGTCGGCGGCGGGAAGATCATCCACGCGCCGCGTACCGGCACCCGGATCCGGATCGACCGGGTCGACTACCAGCCGATCGCCGGGTACGGCCGACCCGGCTAGCGCCCCCTCCGGCCAGCGCCCCTCCCCGGCGACGGGACCGGTCAGCCGGCGACGGCGAGCGCGAACGGGAGCACGCCCGGGGCGCCGGCCCGGCGCAGCAGCCGGGCGACGACCGTCATGGTCCAGCCCGAATCGACGAGGTCGTCGACCAGCAGGACCGGACCGGCCAGCCCGGCCAACCCCGCGACCAGCGGTTCCGGCAACTCGAAGGCGTCGTGCAGCGCGCGTACCCGCTGGGCGCTGTTGCCGCGCGGCCCGGCGCCGGCCGCCGTGCCCTCCCGGGGCGGCACCTCGCCGAGCAGCGGCAGCCGGCCGACCCGGGCGATCCGGTCAGCCAGCCCGTGCACCAGCCGGGGCCGTCGCCGCGAACCGACGGCGACCACGGCGACCGGCCGGGCCGGCCACGGATCGTCCCCGTGCGCCCACGCCTTCAACACCTCGACCACCGCCGACGCCACGTCCTCCGGCACCTCGCCGTCCGGCGCCTCCGGCCCGGTCAGCGCGCGCAGCCGACCACCCCAGCCGAGGTCGGAGAGCCGCCCGACGGCCCGCCCCGGGTACGCCTGCTCGGCCGGCCCGATCTTGCCGCGCAGCGGTACCCCGACCGCCTCCAGCCCGGTCGGCCAGAGCTTCTTCGCCGGAATCTCCACGCCGGGGCGGCCGAGGAACGCCTGCGCGGCGGCGAGCGCCGGTGCCGACACCTCGGCGGCGAACCGGGCCCCGGTGCACCGGTCGCAGCGGTCGCAGGCGGTCGCCGCCGGGTCGTCCAGGCAGCGACGGAGGAACTCCATCCGGCAGCCGCCGGTCGCGGTGTATTCCCGCATGGCCTGCTGCTCGGCGGTACGCGCCTGCGCCACCCGGTGCAGCCGGGCCGCGTCGTAGTGCCACGGCTCGCCGGTGGCCAGCCAGCCGCCCCGGACCCGGCGTACCGCGCCGTCCACGTCGAGCACCTTGAGCATCAGCTCCAGCCGGGTGCGGCGCAGGTCGACGATCGGCTCCAGCGCCGGTGTGGAGAGCGGACGCTCCGGATGCAGGGCACCGAGGACGGCCCGGACCTGCTCCTCCGGCGGAAAGGCCAGCGAGGCGAAGTAGCGCCAGATCGCCTGGTCCTCGGCACCGGGCAGCAGCAGCACCTCGGCCGCCCCGACGGCCCGACCGGCCCGACCCACCTGCTGGTAGTAGGCGATCGGCGACGGCGGCGCCCCGAGATGCACCACGAACCCGAGGTCCGGCTTGTCGAACCCCATGCCGAGCGCCGAGGTGGCGACCAGCGCCTTGATCTTGTTGTCCAGCAGGTCCTGCTCGGCGGCGCGCCGGTCGGCGTCGTCCGCCTGACCGGTGTACGACGCGACCGCGTAGCCCCGGCCGCGCAGGAACTCGGCGGTCTCGCCGGCCGCCGCCACGGTCAGGGTGTAGATGATCCCCGAACCGGGCAACCGGTCGAGCTGGTCGGCCAGCCAACCGAGCCGGTGCGCCGGGCTCGGCAGCTCCAGCACGCCCAGCCGCAGCGACTCGCGGTCCAGCGGCCCGCGCAACACCAGTGCGTCGCCGAGCTGCTCGGCCACGTCGTCGGTGACCCGGCTGTTCGCGGTGGCGGTGGTGGCCAGCACGGGCGTACCGGCCGGCAACCCGGCCAGGAAGGTACGCAGCCGCCGGTAGTCGGGACGGAAGTCGTGCCCCCAGTCGGAGACGCAGTGCGCCTCGTCCACCACCAGCAGCCCGGTGGTGGCGGCGAGCCGGGGCAGTACGCCGTCCCGGAAGTCGGGGTTGTTCAGCCGCTCCGGGCTGATCAGCAGTACGTCGACCGTGCCGGCCCCGATCTCGGCGACGATCTCGTCCCACTCGTCGAGGTTGGCCGAGTTGATGGTGCGGGCCCGGATCCCGGCCCGGGCCGCCGCCTCCACCTGGTTGCGCATCAGCGCCAGCAGCGGCGAGACGATCACGGTCGGCCCGGCAGACCCGGCCCCCGCCCCGGCGGACTGCCGCAGCAGCGCCGTCGCGACGAAGTAGACGGCCGACTTGCCCCAACCGGTCCGCTGCACGCAGAGCACCCGGCGCCGCTGCACCACCAGCGCCTCGATGGCCCGCCACTGGTCCTCCCGGAGCCGGGCGTGCTCACCGGCCAACCGGCGCAGTACGGCCTCGGCCCGCTCGCGTACCGCGCCGGCCGGCCCGCGCTCCTCCGGCTCCGCGCCGGCCCGCTCGTCCTCGTCCGGTGTCCGGTTCCCGTCCATCCGGCCTTTCTACCAGGGAGCCACGACGACCCGGCGCACCGTTACCGGGGTGAGGCCCGTCCGGCCTTGTCGGCGCCCGGGACACTGTGGTGATCTGTGCAACACGCATAGCAACGCCAGGAGGTGCGCATGCGTTCGGTCGCGAGCCAGGGACAGCCGACCTCGGGACGGGAACGGCTGCCGTCCGGGGGTTCGGAGTTCCTCGCCCTGCTGGCCCGGCTGGTGCGCCGGCCGCGCCGGGGAGACCGGCGGCTGCCGCTGGTCTGGCTGGTCCGCTCGGCGGCCTCGCCGGACCTGATCGCCCTGCTGCGCCGGGTACTCGGCCGGGGTCAGCGGCGGCGGATCCCGCACGCTGTCCTCGACCTGGCCGAGCTGACCGCCACCGACATCGCCGGCGAACTGCGCGAGGTGCACCGGCAGCTCTCCCTGGAGGCGTTCGGCGGCGAGCGGCTGCGGTTCCGGCACTACCCGCTGGCTGACTGGCTGCTGCACCAGCCCGCACCGGAGTCGGCGGAGGCGGGCGAGGACCGCCGGCCGGCCCTGGCCCGACAGCTCCGGGACCGGCGCGGCGCCCGGCCGGGCGGCGACCCGGCGGGTGCCGGCGACGGCGACCTCTTCTCCACCGCGTACCAGCTCGCGTTCTGGCTGGTCCGCCGGGCGATCCCGAGCGCCGTGTTCCGGGTTGCGGTCTCGGGTCGGGTGCCGCTGCTCGGGCCGCACTACCGGTGGTTCATGCGGCAGCAGTACCTGGCGCCCCGGCAGTCGGTGACCTTCCTCGGCTTCGCCGAACGGCTCACCGCCGGCTGGCGGGACGGGGAACAGCCGGACCAGGTGAACAAGCTGCTCGTGCACGCGTTCCTGGAGGACCTGCGGCAGGCGTACCGGCGCCGGCTCTGGCGGCCGTCGAGCTGGCGGCGGACGGCGTACCCGGTGCTGCTGCTGAACAACGTGGGCACCGGCGATCCGGGGCACACCCTGGTCCGGCTGGTCAACGACGTCCGCAACGAGACCGGCCGCAACGACCCGCTGCTGGTGGTCGCGGCCGGCGCCGAGCCACCGCCGGAGCTGCCCGAGCCGTACGCCCTGGTCGACGCCGAGGAGGCGTACGACGAATGGGTGGACGTGCTGCCGGAGACCCGCCGGCTGCGCCGGCCGGCCGCCTGGCTGATCGCCCTGCTGCTCGGCGACCCGAGCGCGGGCTCGGAGCCGAGGGGCGGACTGCTCAACTTCACCCCGCCGGGCCCGCCGTGGTGGAGTCGCCGGTTCCTGCCCGGCGCGCTCGCGCTGCTGCTGGTCGCCGCCGCCGGGCTCTGGGCGAGTTCGCGCTGGAACCTGGACTGCCATCCCCGGCCGTTCGACGGCGCGGTCTCGGTGGAGCTGGTCGGCGGCGAGTGCGTCGGCTACAGCGACACGGCCGGGCACGTCTTCAACCGCGACCCGGGGCAGGACCGGCTCCGGGCGGTGCAGCGCCGGATCTTCGCCCAGAACGCCGCCGCCGAACAGGTCTGGCAGCGCAGCGCGCAACGCCGCCCGCTGGTCACCCTGGTCTACCTCGGCACGCTGACCGGGAACCGGACCCGGGCCGACGAGGAGTCGTACGTCTCCGAGCGGGAGGAACTGGAGGGGATGGCGACCGCCCAGTACGCGCTGCTGCGCGAGTCGGCCGGCGCCGACGGTGCCGCGCTGCTCCGGGTGGTGGTCGCGAACGCCGGACAGCAGATGCGGCACGCCGGCCGGGCGGTGGCGATGCTCGAAGGACTCGTCCGGGAGGACCCGACCGTGCTCGGCGTGGTCGGGCTGGTGGAGAGCCGGACCAGCACCGCGGCGGCGCTGCGGGAACTCAACCGGATCGGCCTGCCGGCGCTGGCGCCGACGCTCTCCGCCGACGGCATGCACGAGAACTCCAGGCTCTATCTCCAGATCTCCGCACCCAACCGGGACCAGGTCGCGCTGATCGAGGAGTACGCCCGCCAGGTGCTCCGGGTCGACGGAGCGCACGTCTACTACACCACCGGGGAGAACAGCTCGCTGACCGAGGACCTCTACGTCGGCACCCTGGTCGCCGACCTGCGCCAGCGGTTCGGCGACCGGCTGACCCGGGTCGAGGAGTGGCGTACCGGCCAGCGGATGACCCAGGAGTGCGGCTACTCCGGCGTGCTGGTCTTCGCCGGCCGGTGGTCCGAGTTCGACGGCTTCCTCCGGGCGCTCAAGGAGTGCGGCCCGAACCCGCCCCGGCACCTGGTCGGCGACGACTCGGTGAACCGGTACATGGCGAATCCGGCGCTACGGGCCAGCGCACCCGGCAACCTCCCGGTCACGTACGTCTCGAAAGCGGCCCTGGCCACCTGCGCCTCGCTGCGTACGGCCCGGGACCAGCGTGACGACGTACGCGGCAGCTTCCTCTCCTGGATCCAGGCCGACGACCTGCTCGCCCCACCCCGCTGCCGGGACGGCGGCCCGAGCGCCCAGGTCGGGGAACGGGTCAGTCTCGCCTACGACGCCGCGACCATGGTGGTCCGGGCGGTGGAGAGCCTGGCCGCCCGGCTGCGGCACGGCAGTCCGCGCCAGACCTGGGATCCCCGGGCCGTCAACCCGGCCGGCGTGCACACCGAGGTGCTGCGGCAGAACGCCGAGAACGGCTACCCGGGGGTCAGCGGCCTGATCCGGTTCGCGGCCGACTCGGGCGAGCCGGTGGCGAAGCGGCTCTCCCTGGTCCGGGTCGACCGGGTGACCGACGTCGACACCGAACCGGTCGAGGTCTTCCACTGCGGTACGGCCGACGACCCCGCCGAGCACCGTTGCCGACCGGCCCGCCCCGGCCCGGCGGCCTGACCGGAGGAGTCAGGCGTCCCGCTCGGCGGTGGCGGGCTGGCCGAGCGGGGGCAGGAAGACGAGCACCTCGCGGAGCGAGTCGGCCACGTCCATCGGCAGCAGGCAGCGTGCGACCAACTCCTCCATCGAGGCGTACGGCCCGCGTACCAGGCGGTCCACCAGGATGTGCCGGCTCTGCTCCGGGGACGGTCCGGGCAGCCCGAGTACGACGTGTTCACCGACGGCGTTGATGTCGATCAGACCACCGTCGTCGAAGTTGCGCGGCAGGTCCGGCCGACCGATCCGCAGCTCGGTACGGGCCGTCGGGTAGTGGTAGAGCAGGTACCGGGCATGCTCCCGGCGTACCCGCTGGTCGGTGGCGCCGCGCGGGACCGCCGGGACGCGCTGGCGCCGCCCGCCGCCGAGTACGCCCTGCACGCCACGGTTGAGCAGGATCACGTGCAGGATGCCGCCGAGCCAGTTCACCAGGAAGAGGCCGAGGATCGCGAACATCTGGCCGGTGCTCGCCGGAGCCGCCGGGTCCGGATCGCCGCTCTCCATCCCGAGGACGAATCCGACCACCATCGCGAGGTACCCGACGCCGGCCGCCACCAGCCACCTGCTGCGCCGCCGCCAGGCGTAGACGAAGACGACCAGCCAGGTGAGGAGCCCGAAGGTGAGCAGGATGCCGACGGCGCCGAGTACGGTGCCGACGGTGCTGGGCCAGCGCCGCCCACCCTGCTCGCCGGCTCCCGGCGGTGGGGCGATCGGCAGCAGCGGCGGTGGCAGCAACACCGGCGGGGGCACCGCAACGGGAACCGGCGGCGTACCCGGAGCCGGTGCCGCCGGTGCCGCGGACTGGACCGGCGCGAGCCGATCAGCCGGCGTGCCGGGTCCGGCCGCCTCGGCGGGTCCGGCCGGCGTGCCGGGTCCGGGTCCGGCCGGGGCGGGTGTCGCCGGCTCGGGCGACCGGGGCGGCGTCCCGGCCGCCGGGGACCAGCCGTCCGGGAGAGTCTGCGGAGCCGGAGCCGGAACCGGAACCGGAACCGGGTCGGCGGCGGGGGCCGGTGACGGGTCGGCGGTGCGCCGCTCGGTCGCGGTCGGGGTGGCCTGCGGTGGCGCGGGACGCGCGGCCGGGTCGGGGACGGCCAGCGTCGGGTCGGAGCGCAGGATCCGGCGGTGCAACTCCTGGAGCTGCTCACCGGGCTCCAGCCCGTGCTCGTCGCGGAGCAGGGTACGCACCTCGCGGAACGTGTTGAGCGCCTCCGCCTGCCGTCCCTCCCGGTAGAGCGCCAGCATCAGCAGGCCGCGCAGCCGCTCCCGTACCGGGAACTCGGCGACCAGTCGGGCCAGCTCGCCGACCAGCTCGTGATGGTGGCCCAGTCGCAACTCGAGTTCGGCCCAGACCTCCAGGGCGCCGGTACGCATCTCCACCAGCCGGTGCCGGGCGGAGTCGAAGAACGGCCCGGTCAGGCCGGGAAGCGGCTCGCCCCGCCAGAGGTCGAGCGCGGCGCGCAGCCCGGCCGCCGCCTCCTGCCGCCGGCCGGCGTCCCGGGCCGCCGTCGCCTGCCGGGTCGCCCGCTCGAACCGCAGGGCGTCGACGTCGTCCCGGTCGACCCGCAGCAGATAGCCGGCGTCGGTCAGGCTCAACACCTGTCCCGGGGTGCGCGGCGACCGGTCCGGCTCCAGCACCCGGCGGAGCCCGGCGACGTACTTCTGCACCACGTTGGGCCCGTTCGCCGGGGGCTCCTCGGCCCACACCGCGTCGACGATCCGACCGGTCGGGACCGGGCGCCCCGCGTGCAGCAGCAACACGGTCAACACGGCCCGTTGCTTACCCGGCCCGAGTTCGAGTTCGCGGTCGGCGTGCCAGGCGCGCAACGGTCCGAGGATCTCGAAGCGCACCGCCTCCACCATGCGCCCATCACCCCCCGGCTGCTCGCGGACCAGCGCACGGCAGTCCGACGGCAGCATAACGGCAGTGCTCGGGTGCGGCTACGCAGTGACTGGTCAGTACGACGGCAGTCCCGGGGGGCAACATTTCCGGCGTCGAACTACGGCCCCCGGTGAAGGGAAAGCAATGAACAGAGATATCCGCGCAGCACGCTGGGTCCGGCGTACCGCCGGCCCGACGGCCGCACTGCTCGGCGTGGCGGTCCTGCTGGGCGGCTGCGGCAAGCTGAAGGAGGAAGTGGCGACCGTCACGGCCAAGCAGACGCTGCTGGAGACGGTGCCGGACGGCAGCGAGGGACCGTTCCGGTTCAGCGGCAAGGACGGTACGGACGACGTCTCCGGCTCGGTGGACCCGGCGGCGAAGGGACTGGAGCTCTCCACCGCGATCAAGGATCCGGAGCACGGCTTCACCACCACCATCGCCTTCCGAGTCGTCGGCGAGGACACCTGGACGAAGATCTCCTTCACCGGCGCCGAAGGGCTGACCGGGCTGCCCAAGCTCCCCAACAAGTGGCTGAAGCTGGACCTCGCGAAGCTCACCGACACGGAGAACGTGCCGAAGTACGAGGGGACCGACCCGGGCAACGCCGGCCCGCTGCTCCAGGCGGCCACCTCCGTCACCGACGACGGCAGCGGCAAGTACTCGGGCAGCATCGACCTCACCTCCGGGGAGGCGGCGAAGGTGCTGACGGCGGAGCAGATGACTCCGCTCGGCGAGGCCGCGAAGCAGGTGCCGTTCACCGCGACGGTCGACGGTGAGCAGCGGCTGACCTCGCTCACCCTCGACGTGCCGGCGGCCGGCAGCGCCAAGGCGTTCCAGTATGTCGTGAACTACCGGGACTTCGGCAGCGCGCCGAAGGTCGCCGCACCGGCGGGCGGGCAGGCGCAGAACGCGCCAGCGCTGGCGTACGAGCTGCTCAACGGCTGACCGTAGCGGGGCCTGCGGGCCGGGTGGTGGCCACGGGGGACACCACCCGGCCCGTACGCGTCCGCCGGGCCGGGACGCGTCCGCCGGGCCGGGACAGAGAGGTCGGCTGCTCCCCGGCCGGGTCAGCGGCCGAAGACCGATCCGCCGTTCACTCCGAGCACCTGACCGGTCACGTAGCCGGCGGCCGGGCTGGCGAGGTATCTGACCGCCGCCGCGATGTCGGCCGGCTCGCCGGCCCGTCCCACCAGGGTCGCGTCGACCCGCCGCTGGTGCCCCTCCGGCGTCATCCGGTCACCGAAGAACTCGGTGTCGACGACGTAGCCGGGGCTCACCACGTTGACAGTGATCTGTTCCGGCCCGAGTTCCTGGGCGAGGTCGTACGCCCAGCCGTGCAGCGCCGCCTTCGCCGCCGAGTACGCCCCGCCGCCGCCCCGCTGCGCGGCGATCGAGCTGAGCAGCACCACCCGGCCACCGGGCCGGCGCAGTGCCGGCCGGAGCGCCTCGGTCAGCAGTACGGCGGTGAGCACGTTGCTGTCGAGGTTTGCCCGCCACCGCGCGGCCACAGCCTCCAGTGTGGACGAATCGCCGCCGAGGTAACCGCCCGCGTTGTTCACCACCACGTCGACGACGCGTCCGCCGACCGCCTCGGTGACCAGGGCCAGTTGCGCCGGGTCGGTCAGGTCCGCCGGCACCGCCTCGACCGAGCCCGGCCGACCGAGCCGCGCCCCGATCCGGGCGGCGGTCTGCACCAGCGGTTCGGCCCGGCGGCCGACCACGATGACGTCGTACCCGTCCTCGGCCATGCCCTCGGCGATCGCCGCGCCGATTCCGGTCGCGCCGCCGCTGACCACCGCAAGTCTTTCCGGCATCCGTTTCCCCGCCTCCCGTCGTGCCCACGGCGCGGACCGGGTCAGATTTCCCAGCGGCCCGGCGCGGAACGCCACGGCCCCGGGTCGTCCGCCCGGACCGGCGAGCCACGCTACCCGCCACATCGCGCGCCATCCACGACTCGGACGGCACCACCCACCCCCGGCCCCGGTCCCGTGATCCCGTAGCGTCCGGCCGGCCACGGCGAGCCGGACGCTACGGAATCACGGAAATCGAGCCTGTGGATGGTGGTGGGGGTTGTCCACAGGTGCGGGTGGGTGGGGTGGCGAAGGGTCGGGGTCGGGGGCAGGGTCGGTGGGCATGTTCGAGGAGTTGGTGCGAGGGTTCGAGGAGTTGGTGCGGGGCCAGTGCGGGGTGCTCAGCCGGCAGCAGGCGTACGCCTGCGGGCTGACCAAGGCGCAGGTCGAGCACCGGGTGCGTACCGGTCGCTGGCGGCCGATGGCCGGACGGGTCTTCGCCACCTTCTCCGGCCCGCCACCCCGGGAGGCAGTGCTGTGGGCCGCGCTCCTGCGTGCCGGCCGAGGCGCGATGTTGAGCCACCACACCGCAGCCGAGTTGCAGGGCCTGACCGACCGGCGCCTCTGCACCGTCCACCTGATCGTTCCCGGTGAACGGCGGATTCGGCGGATCCCGGGGGTGGCGGTACACCTGCGGGCCGCGCCCGAGGCGGCTCGGCATCCGACCCGATCGCCGCCGCAGACCCGGGTCGAGGAGACCGTGCTGGACCTGACCCAGCAGGCCACCAGCCTCGACGAGGCGCTGGGCTGGCTGGCCCGGGCCATCGGCCGGCGTCTGAGCCCGCCGCACCGGATCGCCCGAGCGATGCGGCAGCGGGCGAAGCTGCGCTGGCGGCCAGAGTTGCAGGCGGCACTCGTCGACATCGCGGACGGCTGCCATTCGTTGCTGGAGCTGCGCTACCTGCGAAACGTTGAACGGGCCCACGGGCTGCCGGCCGGGATCCGCCAGGCCGCCCGGACCCGGAGTGGCGGACGGTGGTACGACGACGTCCACTACCCCGACTACCGGGTCCGGGTCGAACTGGATGGCCGGGCCGCACATCCGGCCGACCGGCGGTGGCGGGACGCGCACCGGGACAACGCGGCAGCGGCCGGCGGCGAGACCACCCTGCGGTACGGCTGGACGGACACCACCGACAACCCGTGCGGCGTGGCCGGCCAGGTCGCCGACGTCCTCCGTCGCAACGGCTGGTCCGCCCACCCCCGCCCCTGCACCCCCACCTGCCCCCTCGCCGACTCGTGATCCCGTAGCGTCCGGCTCGCCGTGGCCGGCCGGACGCTACGGGATCAACGGAAGGGTCAGCGGGGTGTGCGGGGGCGGGTGGGTAGGGCGGCGCGGAGGGGGGTCAGGAGGGGGGCCAGCCGGGTGGAGAGGCTGGCCAGGCCGCCGGGGAAGAAGTAGACGGCCAGGATGAAGACCGTGCCGAGCACGAAGAGCGGCTGCGACAGCGGGGCGCTCAGCACGCCGGGCAGCGAGTCCACCGCCGAGGAGGTGCCGAAGGCGGTCAGCCGGTGGTCGAGATACATGTAGAGCATGCCGCCGAGCACCGGGCCCCACCGGGTACCCGGTCCGCCCAGCACCACCATGACCAGCAGCGACAGCGTCAGCTCGGAGGAGGTCACGTGCGGCGAGGCGCCGCCGACCAGCAGGCAGTAGATCGCCCCGCCTGCGGTGGCGAGCCCGCCGGCCAGGGTGAAGGCGAGCAACTTGAACCGGTACGGGTCGAGTCCGAGTACCGCGATCCGCCGCTCGTCGTCGCGCAGCCCGGCGAGTACCCGACCGGTGGGCGAGCCGGCAACCCGGTGCACCACGAAGACGACCAGGGCCAGATAGGCGAGCGCCAGCCAGTACAGGTTGACGGTGTTGCCGACCCCGACCAGCATCGCCGGCAGCCCCGACACGTCCAGCGACAGTCCCTCCTCGCCGCCGGTGAGCCCGCCGAAGTCCCGGGCCACCAGGATCGCGCCGACCTGGGCGAACGCCAGCGTCACCATGGCGAACGCGATCCCGGCGGTACGCAACGCGATCGCGCCGAGCAGCCCGGCCAGTACGGTGCCGCCGACCAGGGTCAGCAGTACCGCCTGCCACAGCGGCAGCCCGGCCCGGGTGACCAGGATGTCGGTGCCGTAGACGCCGGCCGCGAAATAGAGGGCGTGCCCGAAGGAGAGCATGCCGGTCCGGCCGAAGAGCAGGTCGTAGCCGGCGGCCAGGCCACCGAAGACCAGGCAGATGGCGAGCAGTTGCAGCGTTCCCGGCCCGTTGAGCGGCCCGTCGAAGACCCCCGGTACGGAGACCGTCGAGTACGGCAGTACCGCGAAGAGCAGCAGTACCAGCAGTGGTGACCAGGTCCGCAGGGCCGACCGCCGGTCCCGGCGGGGTGCCGGCGCGGCACCGGCGGTCGGCGGTGCGGCCGGCGGGTTGTCCGCCGCCGCCGTCTTCAACCCGGTCATGCCCGTTCCCTCGCTCGGCGCGGTCACGTCGTCGCCGCCCTTCCGGCGATGCCCTGCGGGCGGAGCAGCAGCACGACCGCCAGCAGCGCGACCACGCAGATGTCTCCGGCCCCGGAGGTGCCGTAGTAGTTGACGAACTGCTGGAGCAGTCCCACGGCGACGGCGGCGTACGCGGACCCGACGACCGAACCCATCCCGCCGATCACCACCACGATGAAGGCGAAGATCAGCAGTGAGCCGCCCTGGCTCGGCGAGACCGATCCGAAGTAGACCCCGCCGAGCGCCCCGGCCAGCGCGGCAGCCGCCCCACCGATCGCGAAGACCAGGGTGAACGCCTTCCGTACGTCGATGCCGAGCGCGGTGACCATCTCCCGGTTCTCCACCCCGGCCCGGATCACCAGGCCGTAGCGGGTGTAGCGGAGGAAGCCGAGCAGTGCGGCCAGCACCAGCGCGGCGGCGAGGATCAGCAGCAGGCCGGAGTTCGGCACCTTGGCGCCGAGGACCGAGGTGACCCGCTGGGTCCAGTCCGGGCGCGGGAAGGGTCGCGGGTCCGCACCCCAGGTCGCCTGGAGCAGTGCCACCCCGGCCAGCGAGAGCCCGACCGTGACCAGCACCTGTTCGATGGTGCGGGAGTAGAGCGGGCGGATCATCACCAGTTCGACCGCGATCCCGACCACCGCACCGGCGACGACGCCGAACGCGACCGCGAGGACGAAGCCGAAGCCGGACGGGCCGGCACCGGGCAGGTTCCCCGCCGCCCACCAGGTGGCGTACGCCCCGACGGAGAGGAAGAGCCCGTGCGCGAAGTTGAGCACGTCGGCCAGGCCGAACACCAGGGAGAGCCCGGAGGCGACCAGGAAGTAGAGCGCGGCCAGGCCCAGCCCGGTCAGCGTCAGCAGCACGATCGTGCTCATCCGGCCGGCACCTCCCGGGCGGCACCCGGCTCGCCGGCCGGTGCGCCGTGCGGCTCGCCGGCCACGCCGACCCCGAGCAGGGATCTGGTCAACTCCGCCTCCCGCAGCAGTTCGGCGGCGGCGCCGGACCAGGCGACCCGGCCGGCGGCGAGCACCACCGCGTCGCTGGCCAGCCGGCGTACCACCGCGAGGTTCTGTTCGACCAGCAGTACCGGCACGGCGACCGCGACCCGCTCCAGCACCTCGGCCACCTCGGTGACCACCTTCGGCGCCAGCCCCTTGGTCGGCTCGTCGACCAGCAGCAGCCGGTTGTCGTTGAGCAGCACCCGGCCGATCGCCAGCATCTGCTGCTGACCGCCGGAGAGCGAGCCGGCCCGCTGCCGGCCGCGCCGCTTCAGCTCCGGAAAAAGCTCGAAGACCCGGTCGTACGCCGGGGTGCCGCCACGCCGCTCGGCGAGCCGCAGGTTCTCGGCGACGGTGAGGCCGGCGAAGACGCACCGGTCCTCGGGTACGTAGCCGAGGCCGTCCCGGACCAGCCGGTGGGTCGGCTCGCCGGCCAGGGACCGGTCGCCGATGCGCACCGTGCCGCGTACCTCGCCGCCGCGCGGGGTCAGCCCGAGGATCGCCCGCAGCGTGGTCGTCTTGCCGACCCCGTTGCGGCCGAGCAGCACGGTCACCCCGCTCGGTGCCACGGTGAAGGAGACGCCCTGCAAAATGTGCAGCCCGGCGATCCGTACCGACAGGTCGGCGACGGCCAGGATCGGACTCTCACTCACAACGACTCACCTAGGTACGCCTCCTGCACCACCGGGTTGGCCATCACGGTCGCCGGGACGTCACAGGCGAGCAACGCGCCGTGGTGCATCACCGCGATCCGGTCGGCGAGCCCGAGGATCACGTCCATGTGGTGTTCCACCATGAGTACGGCCCGGTCACTGTCGCCGGTCAACGACCGGATCACCGCGACCAGCTCCGGTACGTCCTCGGCGCTCACCCCAGCCATCGGCTCGTCGAGCAGCATCACCCTCGGCTCGCCGGCCAGCAGCAGCGCGATCTCCAGCTTCCGCTTCTCGCCGTGTGCGAGGGTGCCGGCCAGCGCGTCGGCCCGGTGCGCCAGACCGACCCGGTCCAGTGCCGCGTCGGCGGCGGCGACCACCTCCCGGTCGGCCGCCGCCCGCCGCCACAGCTTCATCGAGCCACCCCGGTGCGCCTGTACGGCCAGTCGGACGTTCTCCCGCACGCTCAGCGAGCCGAAGACCGAGGACGCCTGGAAGGTCCGGCCGAGCCCGAGCCGGGCCCGCCGGTACGGCGGCAGCGCGCTGATCTCCGTACCGTCCAGCAGCACCTGGCCGGCGGTGGGCCGGCGCAGGCCGGAGACCAGGTTGAACAGCGAGGTCTTGCCGGCCCCGTTGGGGCCGATCACCCCGAGGAACTCGCCGGGGGCCAGCTCCAGGTCGACGCCGTCGACGATGGCGACCTCGCCGATCCGCCAGGTCAGGTCGCGGGTGGCGAGCACACCTCAGCCCTTCATCGCCACGGCCGGCGGTGCCGTCTCGTCCGGGGTGAGCACCTTCTGCGACTCCGCCTTCATCGCGTCGCCGGTGCCGCTCAGCCTGGCCTGGAACATCGGCTGGAGCAGCGCGTGGTCCTCGGCCCGGACCGTCAGCTTGCCCTTGACCCCGTCGAAGCTCCAGCCCTCCAGCGCGGTGACCATCTTGTCGACGTCGTCGCCGCCCTCCTGCACCGCGCGGACCACCATCTGGGCGGCGGTGAAGCCGTCCGGGTGGAAGAGGTCCAGCACACCGGCGGGTACGGCCTGCTTGGCCGCCTGCGCGGCCGGGTTGTCGGCGGCGCCGTCGAAGAAGTGCGACAGGAAGGAGATCTTGGTGCCGGCCGCCCCGAAGGTCGGCCAGGAGGCCCGGATGTCCAGCCCGGTGACCACGGTGGTGGAGCCGAGTACGCCCTGCTGGTCGAGGGTCTGCCACATCGCCGGGGCCGTCGTGCCGGCCCAGGCCACGAAGAGCAGGTCCGGCTTGGCCGCCGTCAACTGGCTGGCGAACGGGGTGAAGTCGGTGGCGCTGGCCGGGGCGAGCACGCTGCTCACGGTGGCACCGGCACCGCCGATGACCGCCTTGACCGCCGCCTCGTTGCTCTTGCCGAACGCGCTGTCCTGGGCGAAGACCACGACCTTCTTGCCGGCCGCGTCGCCGATGAAGGACTTCGCGGTCAGCACGTCCTGGTACGACTGCCGCCCGGACCGGAAGGTGTACTTGTTCACCCCGGTCGCGCCGTCGGTGGCGGCCGGCCCGGAGATGAAGAGCACCCTGTTCTGCGCGGCGATCGGCGCGACCTGGAGCGCGACGCCGGAGGCGGTCGAGCCGGCGAGGATCTTGTGACCCTTGCCGATCAGGTCCTTCGCCGCCGAGACCGCCTTGGCGGGGTCGCCCGCGTCGTCGACCTCGCTCACCTCTACCGTACGGTCGCCGATCTTGTTCGTGCCGTCGGTGGCGTACGCCAGGCCGGCCCGGAACCCTTCGATGTACTGCTTGCCGTAGCTGGCCAACGCTCCCGACTGGGAGTAGACCAGACCGACCTTGACCGGTGCGGCGCTGTCGCCGCCGCCGTTCGCGGTCTCCTGCGGGCTGCCGCAGGCTGTCGTGGCCAGCGCCCCTACCAGCAGCGTGGCGGCGGTGACCAGTACCCGCCGCGTCGTCCGGACCGTCATCATCGCTCCACGTGGGGGTGAAGGTGGGAGAAGCATCGTCGGCCCACGGTAGAAGTGACGTCACGCACGTGCTATGTGGCTGCAACCCACAAGTAACCGGCAGGGGGTGGCCGGCACAGCCAGGGCACCCGGTGACGCGTCACGGCTCAGTCTTCGTCGTCGGCGTCGTCCGAGTCGGAGGCGTCGCGGTCCTACTTCGGGCCCTTGCCCTTCGGCGGCTTGCCCGGGCCCTTGCCCTTCGATCCGGCACCTTCCGGCCCGGCACCCCTGGACTCGGCACCCCTGGACTCGGCACCCTTCGCGCCGCTGTTCTTCGCGCCGGCGGCGGGTCCGGGCTTTCCGGCGGGCCGGTCCGGCGGAGGCGGGGTCGCCGGTGCCACCACGCCGACCGCGCTGCCGGCCGCCGTACCGCCGGTCTCGCCCGGCACGCTGGAGACCCGGGCCGCACAGGCGGTCTCGCCGAGCCGGAACTCGACGGGCAGCGGGTTGCTGCCTGCATGGCTGCCCACCAGCCCGAACCGGGTGGCGCCCCCGGCCGGCAGGGTCGTCTCGGGGCCGGACGCGGGCCGGAGCAACACCTCCCGGCCCTGCTGCCGGGACTCTGGCGACGGGTGCCGGGTGAGCACCTGCTCGGCCGGGAAGGCGAAGCGCAGCGTCCAGTCCCGGACCGCCGTGGCGCCCAGGTTGGTGACGGTGACCTCGGCCTGGAACGACCGGCCGGTGTCCGCGCGCAGCACGTAGTCGACCCGGCACGGTGCGGTGCCACCCATCGCCAGGTTCGTCGTCCCGCCGGCCGGTCCCGAACCGCCACCGACGCCGGCCCAGACCGCCCCGCTCACCGCGAGCAGGCCGACCCCGACCGCCGCGACCCGGGCCCGGTTGCCGAGCCGCGCCGCCGGCCTGCGCAGCCGGACCGGCAGTGGCAGCGGGTCGGTCGCCGACCGGGGCAGCATCGCGGTGTCCGGGTGCGCCGAATCGGCCGGCTGGCGCTCGGCCGGCGCCGGGTCGTCCGGCTCGGCCTGCCGGGACGGCGTGGCGGGGGTCGGACCGGCCGTCACCGGCAGTATCACCCCGGCCGCCCGGGCCAGGGTACGGGCCAGCTCGGCGCTCTCCGGCCGATCCTCCGGCGCCTTGGCCAGGCAGCTCGCGACGAGTTCCGCCACCTCGGCCGGCAGCCCCGGTACCGGTGGCATCGGCGCCGGCTCGGCGTAGAGGTGCGCCCGCAGCGTCTGGGTACGGGTCGACGCCCGCCACGGCATCCGGCCGGTCATCGCCCGGTAGAGCAGCAGGCCGAGTGCGTACACGTCGGTGGCGGGGCAGACCTCGCCCAGGTTGAGCCGCTCCGGAGCCACGTACGCGGGGGTGCCGTAGAGCCCGCCGTCGCCGTCGCCGTCCCGCTCGCCGACCAGCGCCGAGATCCCGAAGTCGACGACCTTGGCCCCCATCGCGGTGAGCATGACGTTTCCCGGGGTGATGTCGCGGTGCACCACTCCGCGGGCGTGCGCGGTGGCCAGCGCGGCCGCCACCTGGGCGCCGAGCACGGCCGCGTCCCACCAGGGCAGGGTGCCCTCGCGGTCGAGCCAGTTCGCCAGCGTCTCGCCGTCGACCAGTTCCATCACCACGTACGGGACGGTCCGGCCGTACCGCACGGACTCGCCGTAGTCGTAGACCCCGGTGATGTGCGGGTGGCAGAGCCGGGCCGCGGCCCGGGCCTCGGTGCGCAGCCGGTGCCGGAAGGCCCGGTCGGTGGCGAGCCTCGGGGCGAGCATCTTCACCGCCACCGGTCGGCCCAGCACCTCGTCGTGGCCCCGCCAGACCACCGACATGCCGCCCTCGCCGAGTTCCTCGATCAGCCGGTAGCGGTCACCGACCAGCTCCGTGCCGTGCCGCTGCGACCCGCCCCACCTGCCCCACCCGGTCATGAGGATCTCTCTTGCCCGGACGGCGCCCGGCTACACCTGCCGGAGGGGATTCGTCTCCGCCGGTGGTCGACGGATTCCGGGCACGGCGCCGTCCAACAACGAACTGAGTGGCGGGTCAGGCGGTGGCGAGGAGCTGGTCGACCGGGGCGTACTCGTCGGTCAGCACCATCGCGTCGTCGACGAACTCGTCGAGCGCGGGGCCGGAGAGCACGGTGACGGGCTCCTCCGCCGAGGTGATCAGGCGTTCCCGTACCTCCTGCACCGGCAGCGGCCGGTCGGAGGCGAGGATCACGAAGTTCGCGCCCTGCGAACCGGCCAGCGCGGCCGGCGGTGCGACCAGGGCGATGTGCGGGAACTCGGCGGCCACGGTGGCGACCTCGGCCCGGATGAAGCGCAGCGGCGGGTGGTCGATCACGTTCTGCGCGTAGATGCCGCCGGGGCGGATCACCCGGCGGACCTCGGCGGCCATCTCCCGGGTGGCCAGGTGCCAGGGCACCACCAGATGCCCGAACGCGTCCCCGACCACCAGGTCGGCGCTCTGCCCGGCCCGCTCCCCGATCAGCATCCGGGCGTCGCCGACCCGGGCCCGCAGCTCCGGGCCGGTTCGCACATCCAGCTCGCGGCGGCCCAGCTCGACCAGCTCGCCGTCGATCTCGTAGACCTCGTTGCGGGTGCCGGGCCGGGTCGCGGTCAGGTAGCGCGGCATGGTGAAGCCGCCCCCACCGAGGTGTACGGCCTGAAGCGGTGCCCGGGCCGGCGCCATCACGTCGGCGACCGCCCCGATCCACTTCGTGTACTCGAACTCCAGGTGCCCCGGATCGGCCAGGTCCACATAGGAGTGCCAGGCCGAGTTGAGCACCAGCAGCCGTCCGGTGGAGTTGTCCGGGTCCGGCTCGACCGAGGCGCAGTGGTACGCCGTCTCCACGTCGCACGGGGTCGGTGCGACGGCGGTGAGCGATGCGCCGGCCAGGCCGAGCACGGCCGCGGCGGCGGTGAGCCGGGACGGCTTCGGCAGCGCGCCGCGGAGCTGCCGGCGCAGGTAGCCGGCGAGCACCAGCCCGGTCACCCCGAGCAGGACCGCCAGGCTGATGATGATCGCGGTACTCGGCAGGGCGGCGACCAGCACGAAGCCGGTGCCCAGGGTCGCGGTGATCGCGCCGAGCGTGCCGATGCTGGAGAGCCGTCCGACCACCTGCCCGGTCTGCCGCAGGTCACCGAGTTGCAGCTTCACCACCAGCGGGGTGATCGAGGCGAGCAGGGCCGCCGGCAGGAAGATCGCCAGCGCGGTGAGCAGCAGGATGCCGACGGCGGCACCGCCGCGCAGCACCTCGCCGGCGTACCGGACGATCGGCAGGGTCAGCGCGGTGCAGATCCCGGCCAGCACCAGTGCCGGGGCGAGCAGCCGGCGCGGGTCCCGGCGGTCGGCGAGCCACCCGCCGATCCAGGCGCCGTACGCGATCGCGGCCAGCGCCACCCCGATCACCGAACTGGTGACCTGGAGGGTGACCCCGACGTACGGGCCGACGAGCCGCAGCGACGCCGTCTCCAGCACGAGCACGGCACCGCTGGAGACGAAGACCAGGGTGGCCGCCAGGCCGGTCGGCAGGGCCCGGGCCGGTGACCCGGGTGGCTCGTCGGCGACGGTGGTGTCCGCCACCTCAGGTGGTGAAGAGTCCATCGCAGCGATGGTACGCATCCCACCGGCGGCTTCGGGCTACAACATCGACAGATGAACGTGGTTCGTATGGTCGGAGGCGGGATCACCGTTGCCGTTGTACGCCCGCCACCCGTTGCCGGGCATCCAGATCTGCCTGTACCAGATCACGTAGAGCACGCCGAGCCGGTCGGCGTTCTTCACGTAGAAGGCGGCCAGGTTGTTGCCGTAGGTGCGGTCGCCGCCGCTCGCGTCGACGTTCTCGAAGCCGCCGGGTGCGGCGGAGAAGTCGCAGGCGCGCCCCTTGGGGTGCTCGCCTCCGCCGCCGCTGCGGTGACAGGAGGCGTGCCGCTTGAAGTTGTTCGCCTTGGCCTGGTTGAGCGCGTGCAGGGTGCGCGGCGTGATGCACCCGCTGGTGGTCGGGTCCTTGATGCTGCACGACTCCTTGGGCCAGGAGCCGTCGGAGTTGCGCGGGGCGGGCTTGGCCAGCGGCGAGTTGGCGCTGATCAGCCCGCCGGCCGCGCCGCCGCCGACGGCGGCCAGGGCGCGTTCGGCGTCCTTCTTCTTCCGGGCGATGACCTCGACCTGCCGCTGCTGCTCGCGGACCTCGGCGTCGATCGCGTTCTTCGCCCGGGTCGCCTGGTCCAGCGCGTCGGCCAGCTCGCGCAGTTTCCGGTCGTCGCGCTGGGCCAGCACTTCGAGCCCGGCGGCCCGCTCCACGAACGACTGCGGCGAGGCGCTGTTGAGCAGGGCCGAGATCGGGGTGAGCCGGCCCCGGCGGTACGTCTCGGCGGCGATCACCCCCACCTCCTGGGTGAGGGTGGCGATCCGGGCCTGGACCTGCTTGAGCTGCGTGCCGAGCTGGCTCTGCCGCTTCTTCGAGCTGTTCAGCTTGGCGGTCGCCTCGATGTGCCCCTTGGAGGCGGACTCCAGGGCGTCCCGGAGCTTCTTGGTGCCACCCTCGTCGCCCGGCGAACTGGGCGCGGCGGCCGCCGGAGTGGCGGCGGTGCCGACCAGGGCCGCTGGTGTGCCGGCGAGGAGCGCGGCGGCGACGAGCAGCGCCGTGAATGGACGCCGCAGCCGGACGATGGCCGTTGTGCGCACGAAAGCCGTTCCTTCCGTAGGCCGCCGACCCCGGAGGGTCCACACTGACCAGTGAACCGTTTTCCACCTCCCCCGCGCGCTCCGCCGGACCGCAGGGTCGGACGCGGTACGTGAGCGCGGCGCGGTTCAGGTGGAAAGGGTTCGTTCGGCGGCGGCCACCGCCGGCACCCTCGGCGGTGCCACCTGGCGGAGACCGCCGGTCAGCCTACCGGAAGCCGGCCGCGCTGTCGGCCCACGCACGAGGTACCGCAATATCATAAGAAACGGAATATAGCCGGCGAACCGCTATCTCTGGCTGAGTCGCGGCCGGTTCGACCGCTCCGGTCAGGACTCGGCCAGCAGGGCGTGGTGCACCGTGTCCCAGATCGACTCGTTGGCGGCCACCAGCAGCCCGGCCCGGCCGTCGGCCGGGTCGTACGGGCTGCCGTCGAGCCGCCGTACCACTCCGCCGGCCGCCTCGACCAGCAGCGCTCCCGGCGCGTGGTCCCAGGGCAGCGTCCGCCAGAAGATCGCGAACTGCTGTCGATTGTCCACAATATCGGCATATTCCTGACCAGCGCAGTGCTGTCCATGCAGCACCGCACCGATCCGGTCCGCCCCGGCGGCCACCCGCCCCTGGAGTTCCACCGGCAGGAACCGGGTCGCCACCACACCGCGCAGCGACCGGGCCGCCAGCGGCTCGGCGGTGGTCCGCACCGGTTCCCCGTCCCGGTACGCCCCGTCCCCGGCCCTGGCCACCAGCAGGCGGTCCGCCATCGGATCGAGAATCCAGGCCGCCTCGGTACGCCCGGCCCGCCGCCGCGCCACCATCACCGCGAACGGCTCCCGCCCGGCCGCGAAGTTGGCCGTACCGTCCAGGGGATCGACCAGCCACACCTCGGCCGGCCCGCTCAGCCGGTCCAGTACCGCCGGATCGGCCGCCACCCCCTCCTCACCGACCACCTCGGAGTCCGGCCGGAGCCGGCGCAGCTCGGCGCCGATGATCTCCTCGGCCCGGCGGTCCGCGACCGTCACCACCTCGCCGGGCGCCTTCTCCGAGACGTCGGCGTCGGCCAGGTGCCGGAACATGGGCAGGATGGCGTCGGCGGCGGCCCGCCGGAGCAGCGCCCCGACCTCCTCCACCAGCCGCGAATCGGGGTCAGCCACGCGGCGGAAGCTTCACGACGCTGACGAAGAACTCGTCGATCTGCCGCACCACCGAGATGAACCGGTCGAAGTCGACCGGCTTCGTCACGTACGCGTTCGCGTGCAGCTGGTAGCTGCGCAGGATGTCCTCGTCGGCCTGCGAGGTGGTCAGCACCACCACCGGGATCCGGCAGAGCTGCTCGTCCCGCTTGATCTCGGCCAGCACCTCCCGGCCGTCCCGGCGCGGCAGGTTCAGGTCCAGCAGGATCAGATCCGGGGGTACGGCATCGGCGTACTCGCCCTCCCGACGCAGGTAGGCCAACGCCGCCGCGCCGTCGGAGACCACGGTCAGCCGGTTGCGCAGCTTGTGCTCCTCGAAAGCCTCCTGCGTCATCAGCACGTCGCCCGGGTCGTCCTCGACCAGCAGCACCTCGATCGGGCTCTTGCCGTCCGCCGGTGCCGTCATCGGCCCCTCCTCGTCGATCCGCTCATCCGTCACACAGTCTGCTTCATGTCGCCGGCCGGCCGGGCCGACTCACCCGCCGGTGTGGCCTCGGCCTCGCTCCCGGCCACCGCCCCGGCGTCCGGCGCGGACGGGGTCGACTCGGTCCTCTCCACACCCGGGGCCTCGGACGGCTCGGCCGACTCCCGCAGCTCCGGCGGTGCCGGCAGGGTGAACCGGATCATCGTGCCCTCGGCGACCGCGCCCGGATCGACCCAGACCCGGCCACCGTGGTATTCGACGATCTTCTTCACGATGGCCAGCCCGATCCCGGTGCCCGGATAGGCGTCCTTGGCGTGCAGCCGCTGGAAGATCACGAAGATCTTGTCGGCGAACTCGGGCTCGATGCCGATCCCGTTGTCCTGGCAACTGATCTCCCACTCGTCGCCCAGCCGCCGCGCCGAGACGTGCACCTTCGGCGCGACGTCCGGGCGGCGGAACTTGAGCGAGTTGCCGACCAGGTTGGCCAGCAGATTGGTCAGCAGGGTCTCCTCGCCACGGATGACCGGCAGCTCCGACCAGGTGAGTTCGCCGCCGACGTACCGGCGGGTCGGCTCGGTCTGGCCGGCGACCTCGGTCATCACCGCGTTCAGGTCCACCTCGGTGAAGCCGCTGGTGAGCCGGCCGATCCGGGAGAAGGCCAGCAGGTCGTTGATCAGCCGCTGCATCCGCTGCGCCCCGTCCACCGCGAACGCGATGTACTGGTCGGCGCGCTCGTCGAGCTTGCCCGCGTACCGGCGTTGCAGGAGCTGGCAGAAGCTGGCCACCTTGCGCAGCGGCTCCTGGAGGTCGTGCGAGGCGACGTAGGCGAACTGCTCCAGGTCACGGTTGGACCGGACCAGCTCCTCCGCCTGCTTCTCCAGTTGGCTGTTGACCCACTCGATCCGCTCCCGCGCCTGCCGTACCTCGTCCAGGTCGGCCGCGATCCGGCGCCGCATCCCGTCGATGTCGCCGGCCAACGCGGCCAGCTCCGGTGGGCCGACCTGCTCGATCTCCCGCTGGTACGCCCCGCCGGCCACCTCCCGCACCTGGCTCGCCAGCGTGGTGACCGGGCCGATGACCAGCCGGTTCAGCGAGGTCATCAGCGCCAGCCCGGCCAGCACCACCACGATCGCGGCCAGGATCAGCAGCAGTACCAGGGTGTTGCCGGTCGCCCGGGCGTTCCTCGCGACGCTGTTGCGCAGCTCCAGGATCGACCCCTGCAACGCCTCCACCTCGCCGCGCAGCTCGGTGAAGCGGGCGCCGGTCTGGGCGGTCAGATGCGCCTGCGCGGCCTCCGGACCGCTCCGCACGGTCAGCGCGATCGCCGGCTCGGCCACCGCCTCCCGCCACTGCTGGGCGTGCTCCCGCACCGTGTGCAGCTCGCGGCGGATCTCCGGCTGGTCGGTCAGCAGGGCGTCCATCGAGGCGATCAGCGCCGTCTCCCGCTTCAGCCCGTCCCGGTACGGCGCCAGGTCGGCGTCGTTCGCGGTGACGGCGTAGCCGCGTACCCCGGTCTGCTGGTCGACCAGTGCGCTGAGCAGCGCCTGACCGTCGGTGCGCAGCGGGCCGGTCTTGGTGAGCAGGGTGTCCAGGTGTTGCCGGTTGCTGGTGGCGACGACCGCCGCGCTGACCGCCAGCAGGCCGAGCACCACCCCGACGACCACGCAGAGTACGGCGACCCGGCGCCGCAGCGTCCACCGAACCCGTGCCTTCACCGCCCCTCCCCCCGGCTGACCAGCAGCATCGCCACGTCGTCGGAGAGCGGGCCGCCGTTGTGCTCCTCGGCCCGCTCCACCAGCCAGCCTGGCAGCTCCCCCAGGCCCACCCCACGGGCCCGCGGATCACCCACCAGCCCGCTCAGCCCGGGCACGTCCAGCCGCTCGTCGCCGTCGCCGATCCGGCCCTCGATGAGCCCGTCCGTGTACATCAACAATGACCAGTCCTCGGTGTCGAAGCTGAACTCGTGGGCGACCGGCGGCCGGGGCCGTACGCCGAGCAGCAGCCCGTGCGGGGCCGGTACCGGTGCCACCCGGCCCCCGGCGAGCAGCAGCGGCGGCGGGTGTCCGGCGAGCCGGACGGTGGCCCGGTTGCCGGCCAGGTCCAACCGGACGGCGGCGACGGTGGCGAAGATCTCCCGTCGCGACCGCTCGCTCATCAGCACCTGCTCCAGCGCCGGCAGCACCTGCTCGTCGGGCACCCCGGCGAGCACCAGGGCCCGCCAGGCGACCCGCAGCTCGACGCCGAGCGCCGCCTCGTCGACACCGTGCCCGCAGACGTCGCCGACGATCAGGTCGATCCGGTCCGCGGAGGTCTGCACCACGTCGTAGAAGTCGCCGCCGATCAGCGCCTCGTGCCGGCCGGGACGGTAGAAGGGGTGCACCTGCACCAGGTCGGTGTCGATCAACGGCTGGGGCAGCAGGCCGCGCTCCAACCGGGCGGACTCGGCCTGGCGCAGCTCCACCTCCCGCAGCCGGCGGGTGTTCTCGTCGGCCCGCTTGCGCTCCACCGCGTAGCGCAGCGCCCGGGCCAGCAGCACCCCGTCGACCTGGCCCTTGACCAGGTAGTCCTGGGCACCCTCGGCAACCGCGCCGATGCCGAGGTGCTCGTCGGAACGGCCGGTCAGCACGCAGACGGCGGCGTTGCTGGACATCCCGAGCACCTGACGGAGCCCGTCCAGGCCCTGCGCGTCCGGCAGACCGAGGTCGAGAAGTACGCAGTCGACGCCGGCAATCTTGGACCGGGCACCGTTCAGGCTGTTCGCGACGAGCAGGTCGATCCCCTCGCCGGTCTCGGCGAGCAGTTCTCCGACCAGGAAGGCGTCGGCGTCGTCGTCCTCGATCAGCAGCACCCGCAGCCGCTCCCGGGGCGGCAGTTTGGCGTGCCGCCCGAGCCCGCCGTGCGGGTACGACGGCGCGGGCACGACGGACGACCCGGTCACCGGGCCGCCCCCACCCATCCGGTCACGACGCCTCCTCGCTCCGTTCCTCGCCGCCCCGACCGTCCCGCTCCGGCACGGGGTCCTCCGCCTCCCGTGGGGTCGTGTCCGGCCCACGCCCACGACGACAATCCGCGCCGATCCTGTACCACCCAACGCTGCCACACAACACAGGTAGCGCCGACACGGTGCCCGGACGTCACCTCGGGGCTTCCGCCGATCCGGGAGCGTCCCGCCGACGCACCCGTTCCGCCTGGTCCGCGATCACCTGACCGAGCACACCGTGTAACCGGCCGCAGTCGAGGCAGTGCAGGTTCTCGTCCAGCCGCCGGCTCCCGCAGCTCGCGCAACTGCCCCGGTCGGCCCGGTCCCGGTAGCCGGCCAGCGCCTCGGCAAGGGCCCGGGCCAGATGCGGGGTGAGCGTGATCGTCCCGGCCTCGCCGCCGGAGCGGACGTCGACGACGCCGACCGGTTCCGCCGCCGGGTCGGGGTCGTACGGCGCCACCCGGGCGACGAAATCGCGCAGTACGGCGACGGGATCGGTCACTCGGTACGTGGACATGGGTATCACGCTATGCGACCGGCCGCCAGCAGGGTGACCCGGCCGGGCGGGCGACGACCGAACCGCGATGATGACAGTCGCTGCCGACCCCTGGAGGCACCCGTGCCCACCCCCGACACCTCCCACTCCCCCGTCGATCTGCCCGCTGCCGAACGGGCACTGGCCCGGCCCCGGCGCCGGATGGCGGCGGCGCTGGCCGCCCTGGCCGCGCTGGCGGCGGTCGGCGCGCTCACCGTGCTCGGCGTGGGTACGCCCGACCCGGCCGGCCTCGACGCGCCGGCCGACGAGTTCAGCGCGGACCGGGCGTACCAGCACCTGCGGACGGTGGCGGCGGAGACGCACCCCGCCGGCAGCCCGGCCGCGGAGCGGGTACGGAGCCACCTGGAGAGCACCCTGCGTGATCTCGGTCTCAGCCCGGAGTCGCAGGACACCGTCGCCGGAGAGGCGGGGCAGCTCAGCGGCGGCTCGGGCGGTGCGACGCTGACCCGGGTACGCAACGTGATCGCCCGGATCCCCGGCACCGATCCCACCGGCCGGGTCTTCCTGGTCGCCCACTACGACTCGGTGCAGGTCGGGCCGGGCGGCAACGACGACGGGGCCGGCACCTCGGCGCTGCTGGAGGTGGCCCGCGCGCTGACCGTGGGCGAGCGCCCCCGCAACGACGTCGTACTGGTCTTCACCGACGCCGAGGAGGCCTGCCTCTGCGGTGCCTCGGCCTTCGCCGCCGACCATCCGCTGGCCGCCGACGGGGGCGTGGTGCTCAACCTGGAGGCGCGGGGCAGCACCGGTCCGGTGATCATGTTCGAGACCTCGCTGCGCAATGCCGGCCTGGTGGAGGTCTTCGGCCGGGCCGCGCCGTACCCGGTGGGTACCTCGTTCGCGGTCGAGGTCTACCGGCTGCTGCCGAACGACACCGACTTCACCGCCTTCCTGGACCACGGCTTCACGGGGCTGAACGCCGCCTACATCGACGGCGCCGCGCTCTACCACACCCCGCTGGACACCCCGGCCAACGTCGACCGGGGCAGCCTGCAACAGCACGGGGCGAACGCGCTCGGGCTGGCCCGGGAGTTCGGCGCGGTCGACCTGACCCGGCTGGACGCCGACGGGGACGCCACCTACTTCCCGCTGCCCGGCGGGCTGGCCCGGTATCCCGGCTGGCTCACCCTGCCGCTCGCGCTGCTGGCCCTGGCCGGGGTCGGCGTACTCGGCTGGGCCGTCCGGCGGACGGGACGCGCCTCGTGGCCCCGGCTGGCCGCCGGGTTCGGGCTGGCGCTGCTGCCGATCGTGCTCGCCCCGGTCGGGGCGCAACTGCTCTGGGCCGGGATCACCGCGATCCGGCCCGGCTACGCGACGCTGCTCGACCCGTACCGTCCACTGTGGTATCGGCTGGCGGTGCTGGCGCTCGCCGCCGCGGTGCTCTTCGGCTGGTACGCGCTGACCCGTCGACGTGTCGGCCCGGCGGCACTCGCCGTCGGCGGGCTGGGCTGGCTGGCCGTACTCGGGGTGCTGCTCGCCGCCGTGGCGCCCGGCGGGGCGTACCTGGCCACCCTGCCGGCCCTGGCCGGCGTGCTGGCCGGGCTGGCGGCGCTGGCCGTACCCCGGAACGGCCCGTGGCCGGTGGTCGCGGTGACCACCGGCGCGGCGGTCGGGGTACTCGTGCTGCTCCCCACCGTCGTGCTGCTCTTCCCGGCGCTCGGGATGACGATGGCCGGGGTCGGCGCGCTCTTCGCGGTGCTGCTCGGGCTGGCCGCGCTGCCGGTGGTGGACCTGCTGCACCCGGCGGCCGGCGGTCAGCGCGGGATGGCCGCGCTCCGGGCCCGGCGGCGCGGCGCGCTGCCCGCGCTGGCCGCGCTGCTCGGCGCCGTGCTCTGCGCCGGTACCGGCCTGGCGGTCGACCGGTTCGACGCCGGGCACCCGGTGCCGACCCACCTGATGTACGCGCTGGACGCCGACACCGGCACCGCCCGCTGGCTCAGCGAGGAGACCGACCCGCAGCCGTGGACCGACCGGTACGTCGACGGCCCGACCCGGATCGGCGACACCTTCCCGTTCTTCGGCGACGAGGAGCTGCGCGCCGGCCCGGCCGAACCGGCCACCCTGCCCCCGCCCCGGCTCGACCCGCTCGGCGACGTCACCGAGGCCGGGCTGCGTACCGTGCGCCTCCGGCTGGTACCGCAACGGCCGGTACGGTTCGCCGCGCTGCACGTCGACCCCGCGACCGCCGAGGTCGTCTCGGCCCAGGTCGCCGGCCGGGAGGTCCGGGTCGACGGTCCGGAGCCGTTCGGTGTGGTGTTCCACGCCCCGCCGGCCGAGGGGATCGAGATCGAGCTGCGGTTGCGCCCGGCCGGGGGCGGTCCGGTGCGGCTGCGGGCGATGGACGGCAGCGACGGCCTCGCCGGACTGCCCGGCTTCCAGCCCCGCCCGCCCGGCGTCGGCGTCGTCGGATCGCACAGCTCGGAACTGGTCGCGGTGGCCCGGACGTACCCGCTCTGAGGCGGTGCCGCGCGGATGTGACGCCGGAGGCGGGTCCGGCGCTGTACTACACGAGATGAAAGGTCAGCGGCCGGAACCGTCCACCGACGAACGCCTGCCCTGCGGCGGGCGGTTCCGGCCGCACCCAGGTTTGCGATCCGGCCGGGTCGCCGAGACGCCGGCCGGCCGGGTCGAGGACCCACCGACCCACAACGGGCCAGGTGCGGTGGGGCGGTCCCCGGCCGGCGGTCACCCGCCGACCGGGGGCTTCGCCCGTCGGGCGGTCAGTGCCGGCGGTTGCCGGCGTCGCCGTTGTCCTGGTCGGCGATGAAGGCCGCGATCCAGGCCAGCGGGGCGTTCCAGTTGATGGTCAGCTCGTTCGTCGCCCAGGACTCGATGTCGTCGATGTAGCAGAACTGCGGCGCGCAGCCGCGCAACTTCTGCTGGGCGACCGGGTCCTGGATGGCCGAGTTCGGGCCGCCGGAGAGGGTGCCCCGGGGCGGGTTGGGCAGGTCGGGGTTGAGCTGGCGGGCGTACCAGCGGCTGTGCTGGTTGCGCGAGGCCACCTCGCCGTACCCGGTCACGTAGGACTGGTTCAGGGCGTTGCGGCCGAAGATGTAGTCCATCGTCTCCAGCACGCCGTCCCGGTAGCGGTCCTTGCCGGTCAGGTCGAAGGCGGTGGCCAGCACGATCGCGTTGTTCACGATCAGGTTGTTGGAGCCCCAGTCGAAGAGGTTGTCCGACGGGTTGTACGGGATGCCGTACGGGTGGGCCTGGAGGGTCGCCAGGTAGCGGTCGGCGCCCTGGGCGACCGAGGCGCGTACCCGGGCCCGGTCCGGCAGGTTGTTCGGGATGGTGGCCAGTTGCAGCCGGCCGAGCGCGGCGGTGTTGCCCCAGTCCATCCCGCGCTCCCGCCAGACGTCGCCGGTGTGGTGCGGCGAGGCGAGCACGAAGTCGCGGTACTCCTTCGCCCCGGTGCTCAGGTACAGCTCGGCGGCGGCCCAGTAGAACTCGTCGGTGACGTCGGCGTCGTTGTAGGCACCGCCGCCGTTGGCGTCGGCCGGGTCGGCGTACCGCTCGGGGTTGGCCAGCGCGGCGGCCCAGGCCGTCCTGGCGGCGGCGAGGTTCCGCTCGGCGAACCTCCGGTCGTACGGCTTGAAGACCCGGGCGGCCTGCGCGGCGGTGGCGGCCAGGTTGAGCGTGGCGGCGGTGGACGGCGGGTGCAGTTCGCGCCGCTTTTCGTCGAGGTGCGGCAGCAGCGGCAGCCCGGTCCACGAGTCGTCGTGGATCTTGTGGTGGGCCATTCCGGCCAGCGGCTTTCCGGCCGGCACCTGCATGCTGAGCAGGAACTCCTGCTCCCAGCGTGCCTCGTCGAGGATGTCCGGCACCCGGTTGCCGCTCTCCGGCAGGGCCAGGGTCCGGTCGCCGAGCCGCCACGGCTGCCCGGTGCGGGCCCGGGTCGAGCGCTCGTACTCGCTCATCAGCTGGTGCACCGAGATGCCGCCGTTGACCACGTACTTGCCGTGGTCGCCGGCGTCGTACCAGCCGCCGGAGACGTCCAGGGTGTAGTCGCAGACACCGGGCTGGCAGGGTACGGCCGTGTCGCCCTGGTTGGGTGCCACCCCGACGTGTCCGGCCGGACGGCCGTAGCCGGGGCGGAGCGCGTCGGAGATCTCGATGCCGCTGCGCTGGGTGTAGTAGAACTTCAGCGCGTCGGTGCGGAGCTGCTCGTAGAAGTCGGCGCTGATGTCGAACGGCCGGCTGGTCTCGCCGTCGGCGGTCAGCGTGTAGCCGGTGCCGGCGCGGGTGAAGTGCCCGAAGTCGATGGTGTGCACGTTCTGCCCGGAGGAGCGGTCCAGGCCGCGCGGCGTCGTCCGGCCCTGCTTGACGAGCCGGCCGGCGCCGTCGCGGAGCTGGTAGGGCAGCGGGCTGGTCGCCTCGGTGACCACGGTGGCGTTCTTCGGCCCCTTCGGCAGGTAGCCGACCTGGTTGACCCGGACCCTCGGGCCGGTGTCCGGGACGTAGACGTCCGGCTCGGCGCCGCCGGTCAGCGAGACGTTGTCCAGGCAGACCGTCCAGGGTTCGGCGCTGCCGCCGAGCTGGAAGACGACCTGGGCGTTCGGCAGGTCGACCGGGGAGGTGAAGGTGTAGCGGTACTCGTTGCCGGAGACGCTCAGCTCGGGGCTGGCCGACAGGTACTGGGTGTACGGGTCGACCGGCAACTGGACCAGTGCCCGACCGACCTTGTTCGGGGTGGCCTGGCCGAAGAACCGGAACTCGTACGACTCACCGGCGACCAGCGCGACGTTGTCCTGGCCGATGATCGCGTCCCAGGGGTTGATCGTGCCACCCGGTATCCCGGCGCAGAGCTGGCCGGTGCTGGAGTCGAGGGTGAGGTTGGCCGTGCCCCACCAGGGGGCGTGGCCGTCGTCGAAGGTGCCGTTGACGATCTGCTCCGGCGCCTCGTCGGCCGGGGCGGCGACGGAGACGACGGGTGCGGTCAGCACGGTGGCGGCCAGGGCCGCGACGGTGGCGGCGGCGAGTGGAACGGTACGCGGCGAGCGGGGTCTGAGCACGTCATTCCTTCCGGTGGGCGCGGTGACCGGTGGCCGGCACCGCCGGGCGGGGTGGTACGACGTGGACCAAGATCTATGGAAGCGCTCCCAGTCCGAGAATACCGGGAGATTGACATCGAGTTTCCGGCCTGTCAACCGGCTCGGCGCGCCCACCGCGGCGGATGACCGCGATAAATCCCGCCGAAGCGGGACAGCCCGGCCCCGTCCACCCCGGACGATCGACCGATCGGCCCACCGGCCACCCACCGACCGGAACCGGCGGACCGGCAGCGAGGGCGACCGGCGCACCGGCCGACCCGCACACCACCCCGGAGCCGGACCCGGCATCGCAACCACACGAAGCCCTGCAATTACTGACAGTAGTCAATGGAGGTCGCAGTCGAATGAACTCCCTGGTCTTCGCGAATTCGACCGACCGCTCGCCCCGGAGTTTCACCACCGACGGTAATTCACGCCCGCAATTTCCAGCTTCCGCGCCGGCCGGCGAATCCGTAATGACGCGTCGAGCTGTCCAGCGGCGCCCGCGCAACCAGGTATCCGGCAGCAGGCGACCGCTCGACGGGTAAGACCTCCGTTAATATGGCCTAATGGCAACATCCCGACGGCCCGACGTTCTGGTTATCGGCGCGGGCGTCATCGGACTGTCCACCGCGGTCCGACTCGCCGACGCGGGGCTCTCGGTCCAGATCCGGGCCGCCCGGCCGCCGCAGGAGACCACCTCCGCCTCCGCCGGGGCGAGCTGGGGGCCGTACGAACTGACCGACGAACGCGTACTGCACTGGAGCGAACAGACCCGGCTGACCCTGGAGAAGATCGCCGAGGACCCGTCCGCCGGAGTACGGCTCGTCCGTGGCCTGGAGGTGGCACCATTTCCACTGGAGCCGCCGGCCTGCGTCCGCGAGCTGAGCGACTTCGAACTGTGCAGCCCCGACGAACTGCCGCCCGGTTACGTCAACGGCTGGCGCTACACCAGTCCACTGGTGAACATGCCGACCTATCTGGGATATCTCACCGAGCGCCTCATCGGCCAGGGCGGCGATATCGAAATCGGCACGGTCGGCTCTTTCAAGGAACTCGCCGGGGCCGCCGGAGTGCTGGTGAATTGCACCGGACTCGGTGCCCGCTATCTGGTCCCGGACGACCAGGTCTATCCCACTCGGGGACAATTGGTGGTCGTCGACAATCCGGGAATAGAGACGTTCTTCCAGGACTGGGCCGAGCACGAGGACATGACCTACATCCTGCCGCACGGCAACCACGTCGTACTCGGCGGCAGCGCGACGCCCGGCTCGGAGGACCTCACCCCGGACCCCGCCCGGGCAGCGGCGATCGTCGAACGGTGCGCGGCCGTCGAGCCGCTGCTCCGCGACGCCCCGATCCGGCGCATCCTGGTCGGGCTCCGGCCGAGCCGGCCGAGCGTACGGATCGAACGTGACCAGGTCGACGGCAATGTCCTCATCCACAACTACGGTCACGGCGGCTCCGGGCTCGCCCTTTCCTGGGGATGCGCCGACGAGGTGCTGGCGCTGAGCGAGTTGGCCTGACCGGGGCCGCCAATTCACCCCCGGTTCGGAATGGACCGCGGAAATGGCGGTCGCCCGGTGCCGTCCGGCGGGAAGTCGACCGCAGAGCTGCCGATATCCGACTGACATGCGGCGGCGGGCTGTAACACGATGACGGCACGACAGCCGGCGAGGTCCGCGCCCGGTTGACCCACCACCCGCAGGACCACGGTCCGCCACCGGAGAGGCACGGTGCGAAACCCATGATCCGCAAGTACGGCAAGGCTCTCGCCGCCGTCGCCGGGGCGGCGCTCACGGTCGCGTACGGCGCGCTCTCCGGCGACCAGCGCGTCGAGCCGGACGAGGCGGTGCAGATCGCCATCGCCGCCGCCACCGCGGTCGGGGTCTACCTGGTGCCGCTGACCCCGCAGTACCGGTGGGGCAAGACAGCCGTCGCCGTGGTGCTGAGCGTGCTCCAGGTGTTGGCCACGGTGATCCTCGGTGGACTGGACTCCAACGAGTGGATCGCGCTGCTGCTGGCCGCGCTGACCGTGCTCGGCGTCGGCGCGGCTCCGGCCACCTCCAACAACGGGACCAGCAACTCGACGCCCCGCCAGCCCACCCCCGCCAGCAGCCAGCCGGCCTGACCGACCAGGTCGGCGCCGGGCGCGGCCCGTCCTGGACCGGACGGGCCCGCCGCCCGGCACCGGTCGCCCGGGATTACGGCCCGCGTCGATGCTCCGTTACGTGACGGTGGCGCTCCGGTCACGATGATCAGTTACGTTGATCCCTCCCGTACCCCCAGAGCCTTCGGGAGGCATCCGTGCCGCACGTCCGACGTCGCCGCATCCGGCCCATCCTCACCGCCACCGCCGCCATCGCGGCGATCACCGCGTCCCTGCTGGTCGCCACCCCGGCCGGCGCCACCCCACCCGGCATCCCGGCCAAGGCCACCGCCCAGTCCAACCTGAACGCGCTCACCGTCGCCGCCCAGGGGTCGATGACCGGCTACAGCCGCGACCTCTTCCCACACTGGATCACCACCAGCGGTGCCTGCAACACCCGGGAGACGGTACTGCGGCGCGACGGCAGCGGGGTGGGTGTGGACACTTCCTGCTACCCGACCTCGGGCAGTTGGTTCAGCCCGTACGACGGGGCGACCTGGACGAACCCGGCCGACGTCGACATCGACCACATCGTGCCGCTCGCCGAGGCGTGGCGCTCCGGGGCCAGCTCGTGGGCCACCAGCCGCCGGCAGTCCTTCGCCAACGACCTCAACGGGCCACAACTGATCGCGGTCACCGACAACGTGAACCAGGCCAAGGGCGACCAGGACCCGTCCACCTGGAAGCCGAGCCGCACCGCCTACCACTGCACGTACGCCAAGATGTGGATCCGGACCAAGTACAACTGGGGCCTGCGGTTGCAGTCGGCGGAGAAGAGCGCCCTGCAGACCATGTTGAACACCTGCTCGTCCTGACCGGCCCGACGATCGGGGCGAACGTCGCCGCCGTGGTGGCGACGTTCGCCCACGACTTCCGTAGCCTGGGTCGGTGCGATTCGGGGTGTTGGGGCCGCTGGCCGTCTGGACCGACCACGGTGCGCCGGTCACCATCCCCGGCCGGAAGGTGCGAACCCTCCTGGCCGACCTGCTGATCTCGCCGGGACGACCGGTCTCGGTCGACCGGCTGGTCGAGGACCTCTGGGGTACGGCCGCACCGGCCGACCCGACCGCCGCGCTGCACGTACGGGTCTCGCAACTGCGCCGGGCACTGGCCGGCGCCGAGCCGGACGCCCGGGACCTGGTGGTCTCGCAGGCACCCGGGTACGAACTGCGGGCCGGCCCCGACGCGGTCGACGCGACGACCTTCACGGCACTGCTCGGACAGGCACAGGCGGCCGACGATCCGGGTACCCGGGCCGGACTGCTCGCCGACGCGCTGGCACTGTGGCGGGGGAACGCGCTGGCCGACTTCGCCGACGAGGAGTTCGCCCGTACCGCCGTGGCCCGCTGGGAGGAGCAACGGGCCACCGCCGTGGAGGCGTACGCGGAGGTGCGGCTCGAACTCGGCGAGCACGCCGGACTCGTCGGCGAGCTGACCGAGCAGGTGGCCCGGCACCCGTACCGGGAACGGCTGCGCGCGGCGCACATCCGGGCGCTGCACCGGGCCGGCCGGACCGGCGAGGCGCTGGAGAGTTTCCAGGAGCTGCGGCGCGGCCTCGCCGACGAGCTGGGACTGGATCCGGGGCCGGAGCTGGCGGCGCTGCACCGGGCGATCCTGGCCGGTGACCCGGCCGAGGACCCGCCCGCACCGGTCCGGCGGCGGTTGCGGGCCGGCCCGGCCCTGCCGGCGCCGGTGACCGAGCTGATCGGCCGCGAACACGCCGTGCGGCGGGTACGCGAACTGCTCAGCGCCGGCCGGCTGGTCACGTTGACCGGACCGGGCGGGGTGGGCAAGACCAGCGTGGCGACCGAGGTCGCCCGGACGCTGACCGAGGCGTACCCGGACGGGATCTGGCTGGTCGACCTGACCACCTGGGACGGGTCGGGCGAGCCGGCCGAGCCGCTCCTCGCCGTACTCGCCATTCCGGACGGCCCCGGCGGGGCGGAGCCGCCGGGCGAACGGCTGGCGACCGCCCTGCGGGAGCGGCGGACGCTGCTGGTGCTGGACAACTGCGAACACGTCGTCGAGCCGGTGGCCGGGCTGGTCGGCGAGCTGTTGCCGGCCGCACCCGGGCTGCGGGTGCTGGCGACCAGCCGGGAGCCGCTGCGGCTGCGCGGCGAGACCCGCTGGGAGCTGCCGCCGCTCGACCTCCCCGACACCGACGACCCGGACCGGCTGGCCCGGTCGGCCGCGGTGCGGCTCTTCCTGGCCCGCGCCGGCCTGGAACCGGCACCGGAGACGGTGGCCGGAGTGGCCGAGGTGTGCCGGCGGCTGGACGGCATCCCGCTGGCGCTGGAGCTGGCCGCGACCCGGGTACCAGTGCTCGGCGTGGCCGAGCTGGCGGCCCGCTTGCAGGTGCCACAGGACCGGTTCGGGCTGCTGGCCACCGGCCCGCGCGACGCACCGGCCCGGCAGCGCACCCTGGCCGCCGTGATCGACTGGAGCTGGCAACTGCTGACCGAGCCGGAGCGGGCGGTACTGCGCGGGCTGGCGGTGCACTCCGGCGGCTGCACGCTGACCGCCGCCGAAGCGGTCTGCGCCGGGGACGGTACGCCGGCCGGTGCGGTGCTGGACCTGCTGGCCGGGCTGGTCGACCGTTCGCTGGTGGTACGCGCCACCGCGCCGTCCGCCGGCGACGGGCCCCGGTTCCGGCTGCTGGAGTCGGTCTCCGCGTACTGCCTGGTCCGGCTCCGGGAGGCCGGCGACGAGGAGCCGCTGCGACGCCGGCACGCCGAGCACTACCTGGCACTGGCCGAGCGGGCCGACCCGGAGCTGCGCGGCCCCGGGCAGCGGGAGTGGCTGCGCCGGCTGGACGCCGAGGCCGCGAACCTGCGGGCCGCCGGGGAGACGTTCCGGCGCACGGGTGCGGCCGAGCCGGCACTGCGGCTGGCCACGGCCCTGGTCTGGTACCGGTTCCTGCGTGGCCGGCTCACCGAGGCCCGCCGGGCGCTGGCCGGCGCGCTCGGCGTACCCGGTGAGGTGCCGGAGGTGGTCCGGACCGGCGCCGAAGCGTGGCACGCCGGGCTGGCGATCCGGCAGGGTCAGGCCGGTCCGGAGCTGGCGGCGGAGGTGCTCCGCGGCTACGACAAGGTGGCGGACCCGCTCGGCCGGGCCCGGGCGGAATGGTTCCTCGCCATGTCCACGATCGACTTCGGGGACCTGGTCGCCACCGCCGAGCTGCTCGGCCGGGCGCTGGAGACGTTCCGGGCCGCCGGGGACCGGTGGGGCGAGGCGGCGGTGTTGAGCAACCGGGCGATGCTCGGGCACATCCGGGCCGACCCGGCCGCGCTGGAATCGGACGCCCGGCGCGGCGCCGAACTCTTCGGCGAGATCGGTGACGACTGGGGAGTACTCCAGGCGACCGACTGGCTGATCGGCCTCGCCGACCTGACCGGCGACCGGGCCGAGGCGGCCCGGCTGAGCCAGCAGGGCCTGCGGATCGCCGAGGAGTTGGGACTCTGGTCCGATGTGGCCGGTCGGCTCGGCTGGCTCGGCTGGATCTCGACGCGGCTCGGGGACCACCCGCGGGCGATCGAGTACGCCGAGCAGGCACGGCGGTTCTCCGCCGAGCAGGGGCAACTCTCCGGCGAGGTCTTCGCCACCATCACGCTGGCCTTCGCCGCCCGCCGCGACGGCCGGCTCGACCTGGCCGAGCGGCACCTGCGCTGGCTGCTCGCCACGGGCCGGCAACAGCAGAGCGGGGACGGGCACCCGCCGTACCTGGCGATGGTGCTGATCGAGCTGGGTCTGTTGGCCGGGGAGCGCGGCGATCCGGCGGCGGCGCTGGCCTGGCACCGGGAGGCGTTCGAGGTGGCCCGGGCGCAGGATTCGGGGCCGGAGATGGCGTCCGCGCTGGCGGGCATGGCCGACGCGCTGGTCCGGGCCGGGCGGGCGGAGCTGGCCGGGCAACTGCTCGGCGCCGCCGACGCCGCCCGCCGGAAGTCCGACTACCGGCTCTCCGACCCGGACCGGGCCGAACTGGACCGGCTCACGGCGACGGTCCGGGCCGCCACCGGCCCGGACTTCGACACGCTCTTCGCCGATGGTGGCGGTCTCACGACGGCTCAGGCCCGGTCCCTGGTGGACGGGGACCGGGCCTGACGTCGGCTGCCGGGCCTACTTGGGTACGTAGACGTGCACGACGATGCCGGAGTCGAACCGCTCGACGTCGGCGAGCTTCAGGTGGGTGGTGTCGAATCCGGCGCCCTCGAAGAGGTGCTTGCCGGCGCCGACGACCACCGGGAAATACCAGAAGTGGAACTCGTCGACCAGGCCGTGCCGCACCAGCGTGCGGTCCAGCTCGCCGGTGCCCCACTTCAGGATGTTCCGGCCCGGCTGCTCCTTCAGCTTGGCGACCTCCTCGGCCACGTCACCCTGTAGCAAAGTGGCGTTCCAGGTGGTCTCGGTGAGGGTGCGCGAGGCGACGTACTTCGGCATCGCGTTCATCACGTCGGCGTGCGGGTCGCCGGCCCGGGACGACCACGCCTCGGCGAACCCCTCGTACGTCAGCCGGCCCAGCAGCATGGCGTCCCCCGAGTCCATCAGCTTCTGCGCGTAGCCGGCGTGGGCGTCGTCCCAGTACGGCTGGCCCCAGTGCTGCGGCTGCGCCCGGGACGCGGTGGACGGGCGGGTGTCGTCGATGATCCCGTCCAGCGAAACGAAGGTCGACTCGATGATCTTGCGCATGGTCTCTGCTCCCTGTGGTCCGTGCCGGCGCTTCCCGTTGCCGCCCGCCCGATGACCTCACTCTGCCGCCGTCTCCTTACGGTTTCCTTCCGCCGGCCCTACGGTGCCGCAGGCCGCGCTTACGGTGCTGCGGGCCGTGGCCTACGGTGCTTTCCGTGGCTGACGTGACCCTTCGGACGGCAGATGCCGCCGACGTTCCTGGCGTACTCGATCTGTGGCGAAGGGCGGCGGAGGACGCGCACCGGCCCGCTGACACGGCGGCGGCCGTGCGGGGGCTCGTCGCGCGCGATCCCGGGGCGCTGATCCTCGCCGTACGCGACTCGGTGCTGGTGGGCTCGGTCGTCGCGGGGTGGGACGGGTGGCGGTGTCACCTCTACCGGCTGGCGGTGGCGCCGGAGTGCCGTGGCCAGGGCGTCGGGCGGCTGCTGGTGGAGGCGGCGGAGGAACGGTTCCGGCAGCTCGGCGGGAGTCGGGTCGACGCCATGGTGCTCGACGACAACGCGCTGGCACACCGGGCCTGGCGGGCGCTGGGCTACCAGCCGCAGGCCGAGTGGTCGCGCTGGGTCAAGCCACTGTCGACCGGGTGACCTCAGCCTCGCCGCGCGCTACTTCCAGCGGAAGTGTACGAAGAGGCGGCCGAAGTTCTTGGAGTCCTTCTCCACCCGGTGGTAGAGCTGCTTGATCTCCTTCTGGTCGAGGAAGCGCAGTACCCGCTTCTTGAGCTGCCCCGACCCCTTGCCCGGGATGATCTCGACCATGGTCGCCTTCTTGGCCACCGCCTCGTCCATGATCCCGCGCAACGCCCGGTCGATGTCCTGGCCACGGTTGAAGATGTCGTGCAGGTCGAGCTTGAGCTTCATCGGCGGGTCACCGGCCGGGCAGCGTCCATGCCCCCGATGGTAGGCGCAGCAGCCGGTCGGCGGTCACCGCCGGCCACCGACCCGGGTCTCGACCCGCTCCAGGGCGATCCGGTAGTCGTCGTTCTCCGCGTACATCGCGGCGGCGATCCGGAGGTGCCGCAGGGCCTCCTCCGGGCGGCCGACCCGCTCCAGGGTGCGGCCCAGCACGTGGTGCGCGTAGTGGTCGCTCGGGTCGCGCTGCACCAGGGTGCGCAACTGCTCCTCGGCGCGGGCGAGCTGCGCCGTCTGGAAGTACGCCCGGGCGAGCAACTGGCGTACGGAGGCGTTGTCGGGCTCGGCCTCGACGATGGGTTCCAGCAACCGGGCAGCTTCGGACGGGTCCCCGGTCTCGAAGTACATGGTCGCCCGCCGGTACTCGGCCAGAAGATCCACTAGACCCACCTCCTCGTGTCGCGACTACTTTCCCCCGACGCTGGCACAACACCGCCAGTACCGCGACTGTTCCGACGGGCGAGATCGCGAGAGCACGGTGTCCGGTTCCGGCGTACTCCCGCACGCCGTCGACCTGGACAGCAGGTGCGCTACCGCCGTCGGGTGACGCCTCTGCCGTCCAGGTCCGTACCGGTGGAAGCACCCCGCGAAGCCGGTGACCTCGCCGGGCCGTCGCCGGTGTCGGAGTCAGCCCCACCCGGGGCGGCGCAGCTCCCAGGCGCGTACCCCGCCGATGATGCCGGCGCTGTTCGGCACCACCACCACGTCGTCGCCCATCCGGGCCACCTGCTCGGGGCGGACCAGCCGGGAGTTGCCGCCGCCCAGATAGAGCCGGTCCCAGAGGAAGACCGGGCGCAGCCCGTCCACCACGCCCCGGACCCGGCGGGACCAGAACGCGTCGCCGAGCCGGCGCCGCTCGTGCTCGCCGATGTAGGTGTCGTAGCTCATCCCCCACCGGACCGGCGCCTGCGACAGCTCCAGGTGCGGGGCGAGCTGCCCGCCGTCGAAGAGCGCGCAGCCCAGCCCGGTGCCGAGGGTCAGCACCAGTTCCAGGCCGGTACCGGCGACCACCCCGGCGCCGTGCACCTCGGCGTCGTTGAGCACCAGCGTCGGCAGCCCGAACGCGTCGGTGAGCGCGCTGCGCACGTCGAAGCCCGACCACTCGGCGACCAGCTCCGGGTCCGGCCTGGTCCGTGGCCCGGCCCGGGTGACGTAGTGCGGGGTGGCCACCACGACGCCGTGCCGGAGCATCCCGGGCATCCCCACGGTGACCCGGTCCGCCGCCGGCAGCCGGCCGCCGAGCGCGAGCAGGGTCTTGACGAAGAGCGCGGTCGGCAACGGGTACGGGGTCGGCACCCGCAACGGCCGGGTACGCATCGTGCCGGCGTCGTCGAGTACGGACGCCTTGATGCCGCCGCCGCCGCAGTCGATCGCCAACGTGGTCATCACAGGATCAGTCTGCTCCTCCACCGCCGACTCGCACCTGCCCGGGCGGATAGCATCTGAAGTCTCATGAGCGCCACACTGATCGCCAAGGACCTCGCCGCCGGGCACGGCGACCGGGTCCTCTTCGCCGATCTCGAACTCGTCGTCGCCCCCGGTGACGTGATCGGGGTCGTCGGAGCCAACGGCGCGGGCAAGTCCACGCTGCTGCGTACCCTGGCCGGGCTGCAACCGCTCGAACACGGCACCCTGGCCCTCAACCCGCCGTCGGCGAGCGTCGGACACCTGCCGCAGGAACCCGACCGGCGCCCCGGCGAGACGGTCCGGGCCTTCCTCGGCCGGCGTACCGGGGTGACCGCCGCGCAGGCCGAACTCGACGCCGCGACCGAGGCGCTGACCGACGGCGTCGCCGGAGCCGACGACCGGTACGCGACCGCGCTGGAGCGCTGGCTCGCCCTCGGCGGCGCCGACCTGGCCGAGCGGGCCGACCAGATCGCCGCCGAGCTGGGTCTGGCGGTCGACCTGGAGCAGCCGATGACCTCGCTCTCCGGCGGTCAGGCGGCCCGGGCGGGACTGGCGTCGCTGCTGCTCAGCCGCTACGACATCTTCCTGCTCGACGAGCCGACCAACGATCTCGACCTGGCCGGCCTGGACCGGCTGGAGGAGTTCGTCACCGGGCTGCGCGCCGGCACGGTGCTGGTCAGCCACGACCGCGAGTTCCTGACCCGGACGGTGACCCGGGTCCTCGAACTCGACCTGCACCAGCAGCAGGTACGGCACTACGGCGGCGGCTACGCGGCCTACCTGGAGGAGCGCGAGGTGGCGCGCCGGCACGCCCGCGCCGACTACGAGGAGTACGCCGACACCCGCGCCGCGCTGGAGGCCCGGGCCCGGTCCCAGCGGGCCTGGATGGAGAAGGGCGTCAAGAACGCCCGGCGGAAGGCGACCGACAACGACAAGATCGGCCGGAAGTTCCGGACCGAGGCGACCGAGAAGCAGGCCGCCAAGGCCCGGCAGACCGAACGGCTGATCGAGCGGTTGGACGCGGTCGAGGAGCCGCGCAAGGAGTGGCAGCTCAAGATGGAGATCGCCGCCGCGCCCCGGGCCGGTGCGGTGGTGGCGGCGCTGCGTGGCGCCCTCGTCCGGCTCGGCGACTTCACCCTCGGCCCGGTCGACCTCCAGGTGGACTGGGCCGACCGGGTGGTGATCACCGGCGCCAACGGCTCGGGGAAGTCGACGCTGCTCGCCGCCCTGCTGGGCCGGCTGCCGCTCGACGACGGGCACAGCTCGCTCGGCCCGGGGGTGGTGGTCGGCGAGGTCGACCAGGCGCGGGGACTCTTCGTCGGCGGTGAGCCGCTGCTGGACGCCTTCGGTGCCGCCGTACCGGAGCTGAACCCGGCCGACGTGCGGACCCTGCTGGCCAAGTTCGGGCTGCGCGCGGCGCACGTGCTGCGGCCCGCCGACACCCTCTCGCCGGGCGAGCGGACCCGGGCGGCGCTGGCCCTGCTCCAGGCCCGGGGAGTGAACCTCCTGGTCCTGGACGAGCCGACCAACCACCTCGACCTGCCGGCGATCGAGCAGCTCGAATCGGCGCTGGAGTCGTACCCGGGAACGCTGCTGCTGGTCACCCACGACCGCCGGATGCTGGAGACGCTCCGGGCCAACCGGCACGTCCGGGTCGACGGCGGCCGGGTCAGCGAAGCCTGACCCGGCCGGTCAGCGACGGGCCCGGTCGCCGCCCGGCAGGGTACGCGGCTCGGTACGGAACATGATCGCCTCCATCAACGGCGCTTCGTGTTGTGGAACGCGGCGATCCGCCACCGGCCGTCCTCCTCGCGGACCAGCAGGTAGGTCTGCACCTTGCCGAGCCGCCTGGGCCGACGGCCCTTGTAGGTGTCGCCGCGCCCGGTCAGTACCGCCGTGTCGGGGCCGAGGAACCGGATCCGCTCGATCTCGTCGGCCAGCCGGGTGCCGGGTCACCGACCCCGCTACGCCCCGGAGCAGCTGGCGGTGCTCTTCGACTACTTCGCCCGGGCCGCCCCCGCCTTCACCCGGGCCACCGAAGAGATCCGCCGCACCACCGCCGAACGGCGGCGCCGCCGCTGAACCGGGGTCCCGGCGAAGCCCGCCCATCGACCCCCGTTTCTGTCGCTGCCCGGCTGGGCAAGAACTACTCCATGCTCAGATGGGAGTACGCCCTGTTGGTGCGCCGGCGCCAGCCCCGGCTCGACGACACCGGCTGGGAACTCGCTTACACCTGGTACGGCCCGGACGGCGCCGTGCTCGACGTCTCCCCGTACGGGGACACCGCGCTCGCCCACCTCAACCGGGCCGGCGCCCAGGGTTGGGAGCTGGTCTCGGTGACCGAGGACAGCAACATGCAGGGCAGCGCCGAACTGCACCGCTACCACCTCAAACGGGTACTCCGGGCGGTCGCGTCCCGGCCGAGGATGCGCAACCTGGGGCGGGCCGCCCGACGCGCCACCACCGGGTGAGGCGTAGACCGGACGATTCCGGGTAGCCCCGTCCGGGAGGTGGTGATGGTCGCGCAACTGCACAGGGCGCCCTCCGGCGAACGGTTGCGGGCGATCGACGAGTTCCTCGGCATGGCCTACGCCGACCTCGTCAAGCACGACGACCGGCTGCGCGGCACGGCGGTGGAGGTACGGTTCGACCGGGGCGTCGCCCACCTGACCGGCGAGGTGGCCGACCGGGAGGAGCTGGCGCTGATCCGGCGACTCGTCGGCCGGCTCGACGGCGTACTGGCCGTCTGGTCCCGGGTACGGGTGGCCGGCCGGGACCCGGTGGTGATGGATCTCGGCTGTGGCGCCGCGAAGCAGTACCCCGGCAACCTCGGCCTCGACCTGCGGGTAGCTCCGGGGGTGGACGCCCAGGCCGACCTCTCCGGCCCGCTGCCGCTGGCCGGCGACTCGGTCGACGTGATCTTCACGGTGCACATCCTGGAGCACCTGATCGACTTCCTGACCCTGGTCGACGAGTGCCACCGGGTACTCCGGCCCGGTGGCGTACTGCACGTGATGAGCCCGTGGTGGGGGCATGTCAACGCGGTCGCCGACCCGACCCACGTACGCCTGCTGGACGTGCAGACGATCAAGCACATGTGCCAGCGCCACCCCGGTGCGCCCCGGTGGTACCCGCTGCACGCCGGCTGCGACGGCGCGTCGATCTTCGCCGACCTGACTCCGCTGGGCCCGGACGACCCCGGCCCGGACCCCGGCCACCTGGCCCGGTTCTTCGACTGAGCCCACCTTGTCCGTCTGTTCGGCCGAACCGGTAGACGCCGCTGCCGGTCGCGGCCGGCCGAACCGTGGTCGTCTCCGGCCCGCAGCGCCCCGGTGACGGGCCGAGCTGGAAGGCATGTCGCGGGGCCCGGCGGGAAAGCACCGGTGTCGGAGCGGGTGAGCGTTCGGGGGAGGCCGGTAGATGCGTGCCGTGATGTCTGAGTCTTTTGGGGCCATGCCGGAGGTCCGGGAAATGCCGGAGCCGACGCCCGGGGACGGCGAGGTGAAGATCGAGGTACAGTCCTCGTCCCTGAACGGTTTCGACGCCAAGCTCGCCGGAGGTTTCCTGTCGGGCGAGGTCGAGCACCAGTTCCCGGTCGTGCTCGGTCGGGACTTCGCCGGCATCGTGACCGAGGTCGGTCCGGGCGTCAGCGGGTTCATGCCCGGCGAGAAGGTGTTCGGGGTGGTGGCCAAGCCCGGGCTCGGCGACGGCTCGTTCGGCGAGTACGTGGTCGTACCGGAGGAGATCGGCCTCGCGCCGCTGCCGGCCGGGGTCGACTACCGGGCCGCCGGTGTGCTCGGCCTGGCCGGGGTCGCCGCGCTGGCCAGCGTGGACGCGGTCGCACCGGGGCACGGCGAGACGGTGCTGATCTCCGGGGCCACCGGCGGGGTGGGCCACTACGCCGTCCAGCTCGCCGCCGCACGGGGAGCCACGGTGATCGCCACCGCCGAGGCCGGCCCCGCCGCCGACCTGCTGCACGAACTCGGGGCCGCGCACACCGTGGACCACCGGGCCGACCTGGCCGCGCAGGTCCGGCAGCTCGCCCCGAACGGCGTGGACAGCGCGGTGCACCTGGCCGGCGACCCGGAACTGATCGCCGACCTGGTCACCCCGGACGGCAAGTTCTCCTCCAGCCTGGGGGTGAGTTCCGAGCAGCTCGGCGACCGCGCGCTGAACGTCACCGCCATCGAGGCGATCCCGGACCGGATCGTGCTCGACCACCTCGCCACCGAGGCCGCAGCCGACCGGCTGCGCCCCTCCATCGCCCGCACCTATCTGCTGGACGAGGTTCCGCAGGCCTTCGCCGACTTCAACAACAGCGGTACCGTCGGCAAGCTCGCCGTGGCGATCGGCTCGGCCGGATAGCGGCGCGGCCGGGCGGCGACGCGGCGCTGACCGGCCGGGCTGGCTAGCCGCACCCGTCAGATCGCCGCACCCGTCAGATCGCCGTCGTGGCGCGCGCCGCCAGGAGTTCGGGTGCCAGCACCACCACCGCACCCGGCTCGACCCGGACCAGCCCGGCGTCGGCGAGGGTGCGCAGCGCCCGGTTGACCGTCACCCGGGTCATCCCGACCGCCTCTGCCAGCCCCTGCTGCGCGCCGGGGAGCGGCACCCGGCGCCCGCTCCGGCCGGCCGCCGCGACCAGCCAGGCCGCCACCCGGGTCCCGGCATCGGCGTACGAGGTACGCACCAGCTCCGCCTGCCCGTCCCGCAGCCGCCCGGCCAGGTGTCCGAGTACGTGCCGCCGCACCGCCGGTACGTCGTCGATCAGCCGGAGCAGCTCGCCGGCCGGCACCAGCCGGTAGCGCAACACGGTGGCGGCCAGCCAGGTCGCGGTGTACCCGCCGCCGTCCAGCACCGCGCTCTTGTCGACCGCGCACGGGCCGGCGAAGTCGCCGAGCCGCAGCCGCTTCCCGTCGGCCGTCTCGTGCACCCCGGTCAGGGTGCCCGCCTCCACCACGATCACGTGCTCGGCGGGTTGCCCGCGTACCGCCAGAACCACGCCGGGCTCGACGGTCCGGGGTACCGAACGGTCGAGCAGCCGGCGTAGCTGTGCCGGCCCGAGCCCGGCGAAGAGGGGTACGTCGGCGAGCCGGCGCAGCTCCGTCGCTTCCATCCCTGGATTGTTCCGGACGGGCCAGGGCGGCCGCCCGGCCCGGTCCGAAGCGGCTGTATCAGCGTTTACTGCGGCCATCCCTCGGGCGGCCGTAGGGTCTGCACATGATCGTTGTGGAACTGCGCTTCACCGGAGACCCCTCCGCCCGACTGGCGGCCCGGCCGGCCCACCGGGAACTGCTGGCCCGGCTGCACGCCGAGGGCGGACTGCTGGCGGCCGGCCCGTGGGCGGACGACTCCGGCGCCCTGCTGATCTTCGACGCGGACGAACCGGCGGTACGGGAGGCTCTGGACGCCGACCCCTACTACCGGGCGCCCGGCGTCAGCGTGGTCGCGGTACGGCCCTGGACGCCGGTCGTCGGCGGCCCGGCGAGCCTGGGGGGTGCGGCCTGAACCACGCCCTCCACTACCGGCCGGAACGCGGCTGGCCGGACTGGGGCTGCCTCGGCTGTGCGGCCGACACGGCCCAGTTGAGCGCGTAGTCGGCGACCTCCTCCCAGCCGGGCTGGCCCACCGTGTAGTGCGGACGGCCGGGAAACTCCTTGTACCCGGTGACCGCGGTGGACTTCCGGTAGCGGCCGGCGGTCGCCTTGGTGATCGACGGCGGTACCACCCGGTCGGCGCCGCCGGCGATCAGCAGCAGCGGCGCCCGCCGCTCGTTGCCGAAGTCCACCCGCATCGCGGCCCGGGGGTTCAGGTTCGCCAGTGCCGCTTCGAAGAGCACGCCTCCGGCGGCCGGTACGTGATAGCGCCGGTAGACCTCTTCCGCCTCGGCCCGGGACATCGTGTTGGTGAAGGCGTAGTGGAACTCGTCCAGACTCAGCGGTACGGCCCGGTGCCGGTTCGCCGGGTTGCGCAGTACCGGCAGGCTGGCCCGGAGCGTGGAGAGCGGCAGCCGGACCACTCCCTTGACCGGCGCCGAGTCGATCGCGACTCCGGCCGCGCCCAGTCCCCGGTCCAGCAGCATCTGGGCGAACGCGCCGCCGAACGAGTGCCCCATGATGATCGGCGGGGTGGGCAGATCCCGGATGATCCGCTCGTGGTGCTCGACTATCTGGTCCGAGGTCAGCTCGGCGATCGACGCGGAGTCGCGGCGCAACGCCTCGACGTCGGAGTCCATGCCGGGCCAGGCCGGCGTCAGCACCTGGAACCCGGCACGGCGGTACCGGTCGGCCCAGTGCTCCCAACTCCGGGAGGTCAGCCAGAGGCCGTGGATCAGCACGACGGTGTCGGGTCGGCTCGGTTCGGCGGGGAGAAGGGGCATGATGTCCTCTTCCGCGTTCGGTGGCCGCTTCGCTTCCGGCCTGGGTTTCCGGCACCTGCCGCCGGGTGACGGCGGTTTGCGATCTCGCCGTGGCTCGACCGTCCGCTGCCGGATACCCCTGACCGGCTACCCCAACCCCGGCCCGGCCGGCCGTACGCCCGCGAGCGGCGGACCGTACGGCCGGCGGGCCACGGTCAGTGGTCGAGCCGCCGGTAGCGACGTACCGAGAGCGGCAGGAAGATCGCCGTCAGCAGTACCGGCCAGCCCAGCGCCAGCGCGACGGCGTGCCGACCGGTCCAGGAGTCACTGCCCCAGCCCGGGTTGGCGAAGAGTTCCCGGGTGGCGGAGATCGTCGCCGAGAGCGGGTTCGCCTCCGCCACCGTCCCGAGCCAGCCCGGCATGGTCTCCGGCGAGACGAGTGCGTTGGAGAGGAACAGCACCGGCCAGACCAGGATCTGCATCGCGACCACGGCCTCCGGGTTGCGCAACAGCAGCGCGAGGTAGATGCCGGCCCAGAGCACCGCGAACCGGAGCAGCAGGAGCAGTCCGAAGGCGGCCAGCGCGGCGCCCGGACCACCGTGCCAGCGCCAGCCGACCGCCAGTCCGCAGCCGACCATCACCGCCAGGCCGAGGGCGGCGTTGAGCAGGTCGGCTACGCAGCGGCCGACCACCACCGCCGAGCGGGCCATCGGCATCGCCCGGAAACGGTCGGTGATCCCCCGGGAGGCGTCGGTGGCGACCGCGGTGTAGGTGGACTCGATGCCGAAGAGCATGGTCATCGCGAACATGCCCGGCATCAGGAACTCCCGGTAGTCGCCACCGCCCGGCAGCACCATGCCGCCGCCGAACAGGTAGCCGAACATCAGTACCACCATGATCGGGAAGAGCAGTCCGAGCACGACCTGCACCGGTTGCCCGGCCCAGTGCGCCAGGTCGCGGCGGGTGATCGTCCAACCGTCCGCGACCGCCCAGCGCAGCCGGTGCCGGGCGTGCCGGGGCGGGGACGGGATCATCGTCGTCGTGGTCAAGGTGCCACCTTCCGCCGCTCGTCGTCGACCCGCCCGTCGGGTCCGGTGTGGAGCGGATCGGGTCCGGTGCCGGACCGGCTGCCGGTGAGGTGCAGGAAGACCTCGTCCAGGGTCGGCCGGCGCAGCGCGATGTCCTCGGCCGCGATGCCGTGCTCGTCGAGGCCGCGTACCAGCGCGGTGAGGGTGCCGATCCGGTCCCGTACCGGCGCGCTGATCCGCCGGTCGTCGTCGTCGCGTTCGACGGGTCCGTCGGCGATCCGGCCGAGCAGCGTGGCCGCCGCCGGCAGGTCGTCGAGCCGGTGCAGCAGTACGTCGATCCGGTCGCCGCCGAGCCGGCTCTTCAGGGCGTCCGGCGTACCGTCGGCGACGATCCGGCCCGCGTCGACGACCGAGATCCGATCGGCGAGCTGGTCTGCCTCGTCGAGGTACTGGGTGGTGAGCAGCACGGTCGTGCCGGCGCCGACCAGGGCGCGTACCGCCTCCCAGACCTCGTTGCGTCCGCGCGGGTCCAGCCCGGTTGTCGGCTCGTCGAGGAAGAGCACCGGCGGGGCGAGGATCAGCCCGGCGGCCAGGTCGAGCCGGCGTCGCATCCCGCCCGAGTATCGACCGACCGGCCGGTCACCGGTGTCGGCCAGGCCGAACCGGTGCAGCAGTTCGTCAGCCCGACGGTCGGCGACGGCGCCGGGCAGGTGGTAGAGCCGGCCGAACATCGCCAGGTTCTGCCGGCCGGAGAGGATCTCGTCCACCGCCGCGTGCTGGCCGACCAGCCCGATCCGGTAGCGGACCTGGTCGGGCTGGCGGGCCACGTCGTAGCCGGCCACCTCGGCCCGTCCGGCGTCGAACCGGAGCAGGGTGGCGAGGATGCGTACCGCCGTGGTCTTGCCGGCGCCGTTCGGCCCGAGCAGGCCGTGCACGGTACCGGTGGGGACGTGCAGGTCGAGTCCGTCCAGGGCGAGCCGGTCGCCGTACCGCTTGCGCAGCCCCTCGGTCCGGATCGCCAGAGCGTTGTCGTGCATGACCACCCCAAACCATGTACGCCGTACAGAGTTGACGCGCAACTATAGCGTACGCTGTAAGGAATTCAAGTCCGGGGAGAATGGCGAGGTGACGACCGAGTACAGCGGCAGTGGCGACCCGAAGCGGAGCATGGAGCTGCTCTGGGGCGGGCCGGAACGCCCCCGCCGAGGGCCGAAACCCAAGCTCACGGTGGACCAGATCGTCCAGGCGGCGATCGGGATCGCCGACGCCGAGGGGCTGGCCGCGCTCTCCATGCGGCGGGTCGCCGACGAACTCGGGGTCACCGCGATGTCCCTCTACACGTACGTGCCGGGCAAGGCCGAGCTGCTCGACGTGATGCTCGACACCGTGCACGCCCGGACCGCCATGCCCGACGACGACCAGGGTGACTGGCGGAGCCGGCTCGAACGGCTGGCCCGGGAGAACTGGGACCGCTACCGCCGGCACCCCTGGCTGCTCCAGGTCGCGACCAGCCTTCCGGTGCTCGGCCCCAACTCGGTGGCAAAGTACGACCGGGAACTCACCGCCGTCGCCGGGCTCGGCCTGACCGACATCGAGATGGACCTCCTGGTCGGCCTCGTCTCCGACTATGTGCACGGCGCGGTACGCGGCGCCGTGGAGGCCGCCCAGATGCAGCGGCGCACCGGGATGACCGTCCAGGAGTGGTGGGAGCGCTTCGCGCCCCTGCTGGAGCAGGTCTTCGACCCCGAGCGCTATCCCCTGGCGGCCCGGGTCGGCGCGGCGGCCGGTGCCGAGCACGACGCCCCGGCCGACCCGGCCCGGTCGTTCGAGTTCGGGTTGCAACGGGTGCTGGACGGGATCGAGTCGTTCGTCCGGAGCCGGGCCGCGCAGCAGGGGCTTGCCGAGCGCGCCTGACGGGTGTTGGCTGAGATCCTTTCCAGTTCGCCGCTGGGGCGACGTGTCCGCTGGGGGTGACGTGCCGCCGTCCCTCGACGACCCCGCCGCGCTGCGCCGTGGCCGGGTCGCGGTGTCGCTGCTCTTCCTGCTCTTCGGGATGGCCATCGGCACCTGGACGTCCCGGATCCCGGCGGTCAAGGAGGACCTGGGACTCAGCGACGGCCGGCTCAGCGTGGGCCTGCTCGGGCTCGCCGCCGGCGCCATCACCGGCATGCAGCTCACCGGGCGCCTGGTCGACCGGTACGGCAGCGTCCGGGTGATGGTGCCGGTGGCCTTCGCCGAGGGCGGCTGCCTGCTGCTGCCCGGCTACGCCGGCAACCTCGGCACGCTGACCCTGGCGCTCTTCGTCTTCGGCACGGTGCACGGCACCCTCAACATCGCGATGAACGCCAACGCGGTCGAGGTGGAGCGCGCGCGGGGTCGCCCGATGCTCTCGTCGTGCCACGCGGTCTACAGCATCGGCGGTTTCCTCGGTGCGGCGCTCGGTGGGCTCTTCGCCCGCGCCGACGCCAGCGTCGTCGCCACGTTGTGGACGACCGCGCTGGTCGCGCTCGGTCTCGCCACCTGGGGCGCCCGCTGGGCCCTGCCCCGCCCCGGCCGGGCCGGGACACCGCCGACCGCCGCGCCCACCGCCGACACCTCCGCCGAGAACGAACCCGTGGAGCGGGTCGACGCCCGGCCGGCCGGGGAGCGGCGGGAGCCGTCGGGGGTGCTGTTCCTCGGCGTACTGGCGTTCTGTTGCCTGGTCGGCGAGGGCGCCGCCGCCGACTGGAGCACCGTGTATCTGCGCGACAACCTGGGCAGCGGCCCCGGCTTCGCCGCCGCCGCGTTCGCGGCCTTCTCGATCATGATGACCGCCGGCCGGCTCGTCGGCGACCGGCTGGCCGCCGCCCTGGGCCCGGTCGTCCTGGTACGCGGCTGTGGGCTCCTCGCCGCGGTCGGGCTCGGCGGCGCGCTCGTGCTCGACCACCCGGTCGCCGGGTTGCTCGGATTCGGCTGCCTCGGTGCCGGGCTGTCCTGCATCGCACCGCAGGTCTTCTCGGCTGCCGGCAACCGGGACCCGAGCCAGGCCGGTCGGGCACTGGCCCGGGTCGCCGGCCTCGGCTACCTGGGCTTCCTGGTCGGGCCGGTGGTGATCGGCGGCGTCGCCGAACTCTCCGGGCTGCCCCGCGCCCTGACGATCCCCGCCCTGCTCGCGCTCTTCGTCGCGCTGGCCGCCGGAGCGGTCCGGCCCCGTCCGGACCGGCCGCGCCCCGCCGAGCCGGTCAGCTCGGGGCCACGATCCTGACCTCGGGCCGGCGCTCCGGGCCAGCCAGGAAGCGGAGCAGGCCCACCCCCTCGACGGTCAGCGCCTCGGCGTCCGGAGCGGAGAGCCGGACGAACGGCTCGACGGTGAGCAGAGCGCTGTCCCGCTCGATGGCGGTCGTCCAGATGCCAGCGGTGACGCCGTCGAGCAGGACGCCCCGGGGCAGTTGGCCGTTGCGGACGGCCGACCGGGCCCGGAACTCGTCGGTGAGCACCCGGGACCGGTCGGCGTACGAGAGCAGCAGGTTGTCGAAGTCGTAGAGGAACCGGGGCGGCGCTGGAACGTCCGGGTCCGGGCGTACGGCGTCGGGCAGGTCGAACAGCTCGGTACCGCTGTCGTCGCGGAAGGTGACCAGGCTCGGGCGCAGCCGCTCCAGCACCTCGGCGAGCCGGGTCAGCCCGGACCAGACCTGCACGTCGCGCACGCTGGCCGGGCCGAAGGCGGCCAGGTAGCGCAGGACCAGCTCCTCGACGGAGTCCTCCCGGGGTGGCGTGGCGCCGAGCCAGCGCTCGACGCTCTGGTGCGCGGCGAGTCCGCTGCGCCCCCAGACACCCCGGGGCGGCACCTGGACCAGCGGCACCCAGGCCCGGACCGCCTGCGCGAGCGCGGCCGGATCGCGGTCCGGCCACCGCCGCCCCAGTGCCGAGCCGAGCTGCCCGAAGGTCAGCGGCCGCTCGTCGAGCAGTTCGCGACCAGCGGCGACGACCTCGTCCCGGGACAGGCCGGCCAGCCGCCGCCCGTAGGTGTGCGCCGTGCCGCGCTCGATCACGGGTTGCAGCAGGGGCCGCAGCGCCAGCGCGTCGGTGGCGGTGACCAGGTGGATGGTCGAGCGCATCAGCGCGATCCGGACCGCCTCCCGGGTGGTCAGCAGCTCTGCCACCGCCTCGGGGCGGCAGTCGCGCAGTCGGCTCCAGAAGCCGACGTACCAGGTGTGCGGGGTCTGGGCCTGCATGCCGACCAGGTGCTCCAGCAGCTCGGCCGGCCGCCGGTCCGAGCGGGCCAGCAGGAGCTGACGGTGCAGGGTTGCCCGGTTCAGCGCCCTACGCGTCAGCAATGTCATGACTCGCCCGCTCCCTGCTCGACGTCCTGGCCCGCACGAACTCTATCGACGGGTTCCGCCAGGACCGATGGCCAACGTATCGGGGGGCGCGGGCACCCGCAGCTGGATCAGGACCGTGACAGGGTCACCGGATCGCGCAACAGATGAATATGATCGATTGATGTGTATACCCTACGCGTCGGCGTACTTTATGGTTTTCTTCCCCGAATTCTCGCGGTCGCGACAGGAGGAACACGATCGTGGACGAGAGCGAAGATCCAGCCGTCCAGGCTCGGCGCCTACGGTCAGTGCTCCGGACAGCCCGATCCCAGGCCGGGCTCACCCAGAAAGAGGTGGCGGTGGCTCTCGACTGGTCAGTTTCGAAGTTCGTAAGGATCGAGAATGGCGAAACGGGAATCTCCACAAACGACCTGAAGGCACTTCTCAGTCACTACGGCGTGACTGACGAGACCGAGGTCGACGCACTTGTCAAATTGGCCCGGATGAGCCGCCGACAACTACTCACACCGTATCGGGACATCCTCCCCCGGTCCTTCATCAACTACCTGGGGCTCGAGGCTACCGCGTCTGTCCTACGCACCTACGAGTCCAGCGTGATACCCGGCCTGCTGCAGACGGAGGAGTACGCTACGGCGGTCATCTGCGGTGCCCGGGGACTCCCGGCGCCGGATTCGGCGGCGGAACGCATGGTACAGGTCCGACTGGAGCGCCAAGAGTCGCTGGACCGCCTCGAACGCAAGTTCTCGTTCATCATCGATGAGGCTGCGTTACACCGCAGAGTCGGGCGTTCTCGGAGACTGATGCGGCGCCAGTTCGATCGACTCCGGACAGTGGCGGAGCGGCCCAACGTCACCCTGCGGATCGTGCCGTTCAACGTCGGCGAATACATCGGGATGGGCACGCCCTTCGTCTACCTGGAGTTCCCCGGCCCCGGCGACGACGACTTGGTGCACCTGGAGAACAGCCACGGCGGCAGCGTGATCCGCGATTCGCTCGACGACACCAGACGTCTCCTCGAGATCTTCCTCATGCTCGAGGACGTCGCGGCACCGGCGGACCAACTCGGTGCGTTCCTGGAGCAGACCTGGGCCGGAATGACCGACGTCTAGGTGGCGGTTCCGCCGGCTCGGACCCCGCCGATGAACCCCTGCCACATCCCTCGTCGGAAATAGAGCGTGGGTCCCTGTTCGTCCTTCGAGTCACGCACAAGGACGCCCCCTGACGTAACCGCCACTTCGATGCAGTTCCCCTCGATACTCTTCGTGCTCCGAACCCAGTGTGGGGCGGAGCCGGTTATTGCCTTCAAGTCAATCCTCGACTTTCCAAGTGGTCTCGTCCTGGAACGGTCGGCCCCAGGCGAGGCCGACCGTTCCGAGTTTCAGGATGCGTTAGGCCGCGACGCGGGACGCGACGATGCCGACACGTGACAGACGCACTGGTAGAGAGCTGCGTAAGCCCCCAGGACCGCGACAACGTCAGCGAGCCCGGAATCGCCCCGGAGTGCGACGACGATCAGGACCAGCAAGAGGACCACGGAGAGGCGGAAGTCGACAGCCCGTCCCTCCTCGAGGAAGGCACCACAGCTGACCCTTGGCCGGCGTACCATATTCACCTCCAACCGCTGTACGAACGGACGAGACCCGAGGAGCCAGGGCTCTACCGAGATGCGCCCGGCAGTGACTGCCTCAACGACATGGTGAACTCGTGGTCCGCGACACGACAACGCGACAATATCGCATCTAACCCGTCTTTTCTGCCCATATGCGGGCACCGCCGTGCAAGACCATCAGATGCAGCGTTCTGCGTAGCCTTACCTGCCACCTGGCGCTTTGCGGTGTCCACAACGAGATTTCGGTCGCTGCGGTCGGGTCAACCCCGGCGCTGGCGAGACCCCTGGACATCCGACCCTCCCGAATGACGTCCAAGCCTCGTTGCCCACCCCGGCGGTACTGGATATATTTACCTCCATCATCGCGTGGGAGCGTTCCCATGCCGTACGTCCGCGGGGTACGGAACGGGGGAGGTCGGCCGCATGAGCACGATCCGGCTGCTCGTGGCCAACGGTTGCAGCTTCGCCCGGGGCGCCGAACTGGCCGAGCCGGACCGGGACGCCTGGCCGGCCGTACTCGGGCGGCGGCTCGGGATCGACGTGGTCAACCTGGCCTGCGACGGCGGCTCCAACCGGCGGGCCGTCCGCACCACCGTGCAGCACCTGGAGTCGATCCGGGCGGCGCACGGGATCGACTACGACCAGATCCTCTTCGTCAACATGTGGACCGCGCTGAGCCGCAACGAGTACTACGACAGCGGGATCGAGGACGGTCCGGTCCGCCCCGACCTCGGGGTACGCCCGGCGCTCCCCGGCGAGCTGCACTGGCAGCGGGTCGCCGACTGGAAGGCCGCCGAGGGAGACAAGCCGTCGAAGGCGTACCTGCGGCACCTGTTCAACCCCACCGGAGAAACGGTCAACTTCTTCGTCGACTGGCTGCTGCTGGAACACCACCTCACCGGTCGCGGCGTGCCGAGCCGGTTCGCGTTCGCCTGGGAGATCCTGCCCGACCCGGTACCGGCCGAGGCGGTACCGGTGATGCGCGCACTCCGCGCCGACCTGGTCTTCGGAGCGTTGCCGCCCAAGCCGGAGCAGACCTTCCGGGAGATGGTCTTCGGCCGGGTGCCGTTCGGCGACTGGGACCACCCGCTCCGGGAGGGGCACCAGCACTTCGCCGCCGCGATGGCGCACTGGCTCGGCGGTGACGAGCGACTGCGCTTCCCACACACCGGACGGAGCCGGCGATGACCGTACAAGCGACGACCGTACAGGCGACGACCTCGGCGGCGGCGGAGACGGCGGCCGATCCGCCGGCCCGGACCGGGCCGGGGCTGGTCTCGGTGATCATGCCGGCCCGCAACGGCGCGGCGACGATCGGCGCCCAGCTCGCGGCGCTGGCCCGGCAGACCTACCCCGGACGCTGGGAACTCGTCGTGGTCGACAACGGCTCCACCGACGGTACGCCGGAACTCGTCGCCGCCTTCGCCGACCGGCTGCCCGGGCTCCGGCTGCACCGGGCGGACGCCCGGGCTGGCACCAGCTACGCCCGCAACGAGGGCTGCCGGGTGAGCCGGGGCGAGCTGCTGCTCTTCTGCGACCAGGACGACATCGTCGCGCCCGGCTGGGTGGCCGGGATGGTGCGCGGACTCGCCGAGTTCCCCGCCGTCGGCGGACACGTCGAACGCCGGCTGCTCAACGACGACGTCTCGCTCGCCACCCGCCCGGAGAAGCCGGCCGGCTCGCTCCAGTCCGGATTCGACTTCCTCCCGTACGCCCTCGGCGCCAACTGCGGGGTGCACCGGGCCGTCTTCGAGGAGCTGGGCGGCTTCGACCCCGCCTACCGGTACGGCTCGGACGAGGTCAGCTTCTTCTGGCGGGCACAGCTCGCCGGGTACCCGATCGGGGCGCTGCCGGACGCGGTGGTGCACTACCGGCTGCGTCGCCGGCTCCCGGAGATGGCCCGGCAGTACTACTCGTACGGCCTCAGCCATCCCCGGCTCTACCGCGACTTCGCCGCCGCCGGGCTACCCCGCTCGGTCCGGCCGGCCGCCCGGGAGTGGCGCTGGCTACTGCGCCACCTGCCCGACCTGGTCCGCTCCCGCCGGGCCCGCGCCGTCTGGGTGACCCGGTGCGCGATGCGCTGCGGCCGGATCGTCGGCAGCCTGCGCAACCGCGTCCTCTTCCCGTAGCCCGGCCGGGCGGGCGTCGACCCGGGCCGGCCCGCCGTCCGTCCCGGGCAGATGACCGCCCGGATCAGCCCAGTCGTCGTCGGCCGGATAGCGCACCCCGGTCCGGGCCCGGGCGGCGTCCAGGATCCGCAGCACCGCCACGGTGTCGGCCAGGGTGGCGAGCGGGCTCTCGGTCAGCCCGGCCCGCAGGCAGCGCATCACCTCGACCGCCTCGTGCACGAACCCCTCCCCCTGGTAGGGCACCTCGACGACCCGGGTCTCGGCGTCACCCTGGCGCAGGGTCAGCCGGCCGGGCCGGAAGAACCCCCGGTCCAGCTCGATCCGGCCGGCGCTGCCGCAGACCGTCGCCGTCCACGGCGTGTCGGCGACGATCGAACAGGAGAGGCTGGCCAGCGCGCCGTCCGGATAGCCCAGCACCAGCGCGGTGGTCTCGTCGACGCCGTACGGGCTCAGCGTGGCGACCCCGGTGACCGACTCCGGCACACCGAGCAGCAACTGGGCCAGGGTCACCGGATAGACCCCGAGGTCCAGCAGGGCACCGCCGCCGAGCGCCGGATCCCGCAGCCGGTGGCCGGGGTCGACCGGCCCCACCAGACCGAAGTCCGCCTGCACCAGCCGGGGTACCCCGACCGCACCGTCCCGGACCAGGGTCACCAGCCGGCGGATCGCCGGTACGCAGCGCATCCACATCGCCTCCATCAGGAAGAGGCCGGCGGAGCGGGCCCGGGCCACCAGGTCGACGGCCTGGCCGGCGTTGAGGGTGAACGGCTTCTCGCAGAGCACCGGCCGGCCGGCGTCGAGGCAGAGCGCGGTGGCGGCGTGGTGGCTCGCGTGCGGGGTCGCCACGTAGACCACGTCGACCCGGTCGTCGGCGGCGAGACCGGCCCAACTGCCGTGGGCGCGCGGGATCGCGTACCGGGTGGCGAACCGCTCGGCCGCCTCCCCGGTACGCGAGCCGACCGCCACCACCTCGGCGTCCGGCAGCCGCAGCAGGTCCTCGACGAAGCGCCCGGCCATCCAGCCGGTGCCGAGCACACCCCACCGGACCGGCCGGTCGGCGGGACGGACCGGCGGCCGCGCCCCGGTCACCGGCCGGACCCCGCCAGCGCCGCAGCCCCGCTGGCCAGTTCCCCGACCGCCTCCGCCTCGGCCGCCGCGTGCCGGCAGGCGAGGTCGTCGCGGAGCGCGAGACAGTCGCGTACGTAGTCGCCGGCCCGGGCGATCGGCGGGTGCGGGTCACCGTCACCGCAGTACTCGACACAGATCGCCGGTACGCCGAGCGAGTCCGCCTTGGTGATCCAGGCGTAGTTGTCCAGCACCCCGTCGGCGGTGTCCACGTTGAAGTCGGCCCGCCCGCCGTCGGGGTGCAGGTTCTTCAGGTGGAAGTAGCCGAGCCGGCCGGCGAGCTGGTCGAGCACGGCGGGATTCCGGTCCGCCTCGCTGATCACGTAGGCGTTGCCGGGGTCGGCGGTGGCGACCACGGCCGGGTGGTCCACCATCGCCAGCAGCTTCGCGGTGCCGGCCACCGTGTCGTGCACCGAACCGGGGTACACCTCCACCCCCACCCGTACGCCGTGCCGGGCCGCGTAGTCGCCGAGCCGGCGGTAGCCCTCGGCGGCCCGCTCGTAGTGCGCCTGCTCGGCCAGGGCGCTGCCGTTGACCCGCCAGTCGTCCGGATCCCGCTCCAGCGTCCCGGACCAGCCGTTGACCATCTCGATCCCGGCGGCCGCGGCGGCGTCGATGGTCCGCTCGACCAGGGCCAGCGAGGTGGCCCGGGCCGACCGGTCGTCGCCGACGAAGTCCCCGGTGTAGCCGACGCAGTGCACGCCGACCCCGTAGCGCCGGCCGAGCGCCGCCGCCGCCGCGACCTCGCTCTCGACCCGGGACGGGTCGAAGTGGAAGTGGACCAGTTCGATGCCGTCCCAGCCGTGCCGGGCGGCGACCGCGAAGACGTGCCGCAGGGGGTACCGGCGGAAGGTGTAGCTGTGCAGGACGAGCTTCATGGGTTCTGCCCTCCGGTCAACGCCAACCGCACTCCGCCGTTGGCGACGCTTCGTTCGAGTGCGTGCAGCACCCGCAGGTCCCGCAGTCCGCGGGTGACACCCACCTCGACCGGCACCGGCTGCCCCGCCGCGCTGGCCGCGAACGCCCGGTACTGGGCGAGGTACGGATCCACCGGTTCGGGGCGCAGCCAGCGCCGTCCCCGCTCGTCGCAGACCAGCACCGAGCCGCCGGAGTCCATCGCCCACGAGTTCCGGACCACCAGCAGGCCCCGCTCGCAGACGACCGTGTAGCGCGAGACGCCGGTCTCCGGTGGCTCGGTGAAGGAGGACTCGACCTGGAGCCGCCGCTCCTCGCCGAACCACACCGTCGCCTCGACGAAGATCTCGGTCTGCTCCCGGTCACCGGCGGGATAGCCGGTGGCCCGGCAGGCGGTCGGGGCGGCGTCGAAGATGTCGGCCGCGGTCAGCAACGGATAGATCGCCAGGTCGCCGAGGCAGCCGAGACCGCTCTCCGCCCGCCGGTTGCGCCAGTCCCCCTGCCGGTGCCCGAGGTGGCAGGCGGCGATCGACCGGGGCGCGCCGAGCCACCCGGAGCGGACCAGCTCGACCACCGCCCGGTTGTAGGCGTTGTACCGGGACATGTAGCCGACCATCGCCGGTGCGCCGGAGGCCGTCGCGGCGCGCAGGATCCACTGTCCTCCGGCGACGGTGTCGGCGAGCGGCTTCTCCACCAGGGTCGGGACGCCCCGGGCCAGCGCCCGGCAGGCGTACTCGGCGTGCCGCCGGTTGGGCGTGGCCACGTGCACCCCGTCCAGCGGCGTACGCAGGAAGTCCCGCACGTCCGTACCGGACCAGATCCCCGGCACCTCGGCGGCGACCGCCCGCAGCGCCGCCTCGTCGTTGTCGAGTACGGCGACCAGCCGCAGGTCGTCGGCGGCGGCGATCGCCGGCAGCAGCGCCCGGCGGGTCAGGAAGCCGGCGCCGACGATGCCGATCCGGAACGTCATCGGACCGGCTCCGGTCCACCGCGCCAGTGCAGCAGCAGGCTGCGCGGCGCCAGCGAACGGTGCGTGGCTGCGGCGATCGCGTCCAGGGTGTGCCGTTGGGCCGCCAGCGCGCCGTCCAGGGCCGGGTCGCCGGTCCCGACCGGCCGGTCCGGGTCGATCAGCACCGCCACCCCGACCGAGCGGGTGTGCCAGACCAGTTGGTAGGAGTGGTGGTTCCAGCCGCTGCCCTCGTGCACCTCGACGGGGCGGCCGAGCCGCTGCGCCAGCCGCTCCGCACCGACCGCGCCGGCCGGGCCGGCGCCGTAGCCGACGACGTGCACGGCGGTGAGGTCGGGCCGACGGGCCAGCCAGCCGGCGAGTACCCGGGCGAGTTCGTCGGTACCGGCGACCGGGTCGGCCCCGGTGGGCCGGTCGGCGGCGGTCGGGGCCACCGGGAGCAGCCGCTTGTAGTGGTCCACCGCGTCATGGGTGGCGAACCGCAGCCCGTGCCGTACCGCGACGCAGGCGACCAGGGCGGCGACCGCGTAGCAGGCGGCCATCGCGGCGGCGACCGCGCCGGCCGGTCCACCGGGCCGGCGCAGCCCGGAGATGCCCGCCGCGACGTCGACCAGTACCGCACCGGGGGCCGGCCCGGCCGCCACGTCCGGCCACGGCCGGAACAGTTCGGACTTGCCGCCCCAGCCCTGCCGGGCCGCCTGGAGGGTCCAGAGCCGCAGCCCCGGGCCGGCGCCGGGCGGCAGCCGGAACAGCACCCGGGGCCGGCCGGTCGCCGGCAGCCGGCCCGACTCCTCGCCGGCCCACTCGCCGATCGTCCGGGCCGCGCCGGCGAACGCCCGGTAGGCGTCGTCGAAGTGCGGCCAGCTCAGCATCCGGGCGGCGAGCAGCGCCGGCACCGAGAGCGGGGCGTGGTAGAGGGCCACCTGGTCGGGCCCGCCGCCCACCGACAGGGTCCCGCCGCGCTCGCAGAGCCAGGCCGGGGCCGCCCCGCCGGTCCGGTGCCGGGCCAGCGCGAGGGTGGCGGCCAGCAGCCGGGTCTCCCGGGTACGCCCGGAGGCGCTGACCGCGAACCCGGCGACGGCGCCCCGCCCCGGCCACTCGTGCAGCGTCCGGCGCACCGTCTCCGGGTCGAGCGAGTCCAGTACCCGGATCGCGGACTGCCCCGGCACCGCCTCGGCGATCGCCCGCAGCCCGAAGGCCCAGCCGCCGGTGCCGACGAAGACCGCCCGCCGACAGCCGCGCAGCAGCGTACCGCCGCCCCGCTCGGCGGTGAGCCGGGAGACCCTCGGCCAGGCCGGCGGGTGTACCCAGCCGAGTCGGGGCACCCCGGCGAGGCTGGCGAGCGCGGCGACCGTACCGGCCGGACCGTGCCGTTCGCCGCTGGCGGCCGCCCGCACGTACGCCCAGAGTTCGGCGCCGCTCGGCTCGACCGCCCAGTGCCGCCCGGTCACGGCGTACCCCGTCGGGCCGGCACCGGGGAGACCACCGTGCCGTCGAGCCGGAAGTCGACCACGACCCGCAGTGGCGCGCCGCCGCCGACCGTACCGTGGTCGAGGAGTTCGGTCGCCACGCCCGGCAGCGCGGGCAGCGAGACGAGGTGGCTGACCAGCGGCGCCAGGTCGAGCCCGGCCGGGGCGGCGCCACCCTCGGTGAGCAGTTCACGGGCGGCGGCGAAGTCGTCGGCGCGCCCGCCCCGGGTGCCGACCACGGTGCACCGGCCACCGGCCGGGTTGGTCACGATCCGGCGCTCACCGGCCCGCACCGGTCCCGGGTCCAGGGCCGCGCCGTCGCCGACCCGGAGCGGCCGGCCGGCCCGGAAGCCGCCGAAGAGGTGCAGGCCGGCCCCGTCGGCCAGCGCCGGCCAGGTGAGTTCGGCGGCTGCCGGCCCGCTGTCACCGGCCACCGCCAGCACGGCCAGCTCGGCGCCCCGGCCGCCGGTGGCCGACCGTACCCCGGCGGCGAGTCCCGGCCCGAGCGGCAGCACCGCGTCCGGGGCCGGCAGTCCACGGTGGACGGCGGCGTGCAGCCTGCGGTCGCTCCGGCCGGCGACGGTCACGGTACGGGCGCCACGGGCGCGGGCGACCGCGACGTGCAGCAGGCCGAGTACGCCGGCACCGACGACGAGGACGTCCCGGCCGGCCCAGTCCCCGGCGAGGGCCCGGTGTGCCCGCAGTACCGCCGCCAGCGGTTCCAGCAGCACCCACTCCGGGCCGCAGCCCGGGGGCACCTCGACGAGCTGCCCCTGGGCCAGCGCACCCAGGTCGCTGACGAGGAGGTCCCGGAACACCCCGGGCAGGTTGTGGCCGAGCTTGAGGTAGTCGTCGGTCGGGTGGTTGGGGTTGAGCGTCACCAGGTCGCCGGGGCGCGGGCCGGGGACCGCCGTACCCACCTCGACCACCTCGGCCACGCACTCGTGTCCGAGTACCCCCGGTTCCAGGCCCCGTTCGCCGCGCAGGATCTCCAGGTCGGTGCCGCAGAGGCCGGCGTACCTCGGTCGGAGCAGCAGTTGCTCGCGGCCGCAGCGCGGCCGGCGGCCGGTGGTCAGGAGCAGCCGCGACTCGCCGACCGGCTTGACCACCTCGCGGATCTCGGCCTGCCGCGCGGCGAGGTAGCCGGCCATCCCGGCCAGGGTGGCCGACCGCGCGTCGTCGGGGACGTGCAGCAGCCCGTCCCGCTCGGCGGCCGTCCAGCCGGCGAACCAGCCGGCGTCGACGCAGAGCTGCGCCAACCATCCGCGCAGGGCGGCGAACCAGGGTGCGCCGACGCCGTGCGCGAAGCCGCCGACCACCACCACGCGGCAGAGCCCGAGCTGGGCGCAGACCTGCAACAGCGCCACCGCGAGGTGCCGGGTCGCCGCCTGTATCAGGTCGGTGACGAACGCGTCGCCGGCCCGGGCGGCCTCGGCGAGCGCCCCGGCGTCGATCCGGTCCGGGTCGCCGCCGACCAGCCGGTGCAGTACCGAACCGGCGAAGTCGGCCGGATCCTGCCGGGCGCGCCGGGCCGCCGCCCGCACCACCGCCGGCCCGGAGCTGTACGCGCAGAGGTCGGCCACCGCACCGCAGTCGCACCACGGCAGGCCCAGGGTGGCCAGTTCCTCGCGGGCGGCCCGGTCTCCGGCGGCGGCGGCCCGGCCGAGCCGGGCGGCGGCGGCCGGTCCACCGGGCACCGCGTCGAGCCGGCTCGGCTCCACCGGCACGTGCCCGATCTCCCCGCCCAGCCCGGCCGGGTCGGCGAGCACCTTGGCGGTGCCGGGCAGCCGGTCGTCGAAGACCTTGACCGCCACGCCGGTGCTGACGGTGAGCAGGGCGAACCGGCCGAGCCGCCGGTAGTGCCAGGCCGCCGCGGCGACGTCGTTGAGTACGGTGACCCGGGCCCACGGCAGCCGGGCCCGCAGCGCGGCCCGTACGTCGTAGCCGGCCGATCGCGCCTGCCAGAGCACGCTGGCGTCCCGGACCACCCCCTCGGCGGTGACCACCGCGCCGAAGGCGACCCCGACCTCGCGCCGGCCGGCGGGCTCGGCGGCCCGGTGCAGCCGGTCGGCCTCGGCGGCGATCCGGTCCAGCAGGTTGTCCCGGACGACGGCCAGCGGGAGGTCCGGCCGGTCCCGCCGGGTCGGGGTGGCGAACCGCACGACCTCGCCGACCAGCCGTCCCCGCTCGGCCAGCGCCAACCGGGTCCAGGTGCCGCCGACGTCGACCACCACGCCCCGCTCCGCCGCCGCCTCGGGCCACCCGTCCGGCCCGCTCCCCGCCGTGGTGGCGGCGCCGGGTGCGTCGTCCCGGCCGGTGCCGGCTGTCCCGGCCGGCTGCCGCTGCTGCCCCGTCACCCGCGCCTGCCCGTCCTGTCCGGTGCCTCCGGTCACGAAGTGCTCCACGCCCGGGCCGGCAGCACCGGCTCACCACCGCCCCCGGTGGTCCGGACCGGGGTACCGGCCCGGTGGCGCAGCGCCGACCAGGCCCGGTCCAGGTCAGCCGCGCCGATTTCCTCGATCGAGTCGACGAATCCGCCGACCCCGATCCCGACCGGTACGGCCAGATGCAGTTCGCCGCCCTTGTGCGGCAGTACGTGGGTGTGCAGCGCCCGCCACAGTTCGGCGGCGTCACAGCAGTCGTCGTACGTCGGCAGCCCGATCCGGCGCAGCAGCGTCTCGGCACGGTCGGCGAGGCGTTCCGGCAGCCGCCCCGCGGCCACGCCCAGCCGGCAGGAGAGCGCCATCCCGACCGCCACCGCCTCGCCGTGCCGGAGCCGGTAGCCGGAGCGTTCCTCCAGGACGTGCCCGAACTCGTGGCCGAAGTCGGCCAGCCGGCGCAGCCGCCGCTCCCAGGGGTTCTCCTCCAGTTCGACCAGCATCGCGGCGACCGCGCGCCGGAGCACCTCGTCGAGCACCGGGGCGGTGGCGGGGTCGCGCAGCCCGGCGTGGTGCTGCTCGACCAGGGCGAAGAGGCGGGCGTCCCGGACCAGGGCGATCTTGACGATCTCGGCCAGTCCGCACCGGAACTCGGGCTCCGGCAGGGTCGTCAGGAACCCGGCGTCGCAGAGGCAGGCCAGCGGCGGGTGGTAGGCGCCGAGCAGGTTCTTCCGGCCGTCGAGGTCGACGCCGACCTTCAGCCCGACGCCCGCGTCGACCAGTCCGACCAGGGTGGTCGGGACGCGCAGGTAGGGGGTACCGCCGGGATGGCAGGCGGCGACGTAGCCGACCAGGTCGAGCACGGTGCCGCCGCCGACCGCGAGAATCCGGTCGGCGGGCCCGAGGCCCAGTTCGCGTACCCGGCGCAGCAGTCGCCCGGCGGCGTCGAAGGTCTTGCCCCGGGGCGAGCTGCGTACCGGCAGCACGGTGTAGCCGGCGAGCCGACCCTGCCGGCAGCGCCGGGCGAGCCCGTCCCGGACGGCGGCGGTGACGGTCGGCGAGTAGTCGTCCACCACCGCCAGCACCCGGGCGCCGGCCGGCAGGTGGGCGGAGAGCACCGCGTTGTCCGGGGCGAGGACCCCGGCGGTGAAGGTGACCGGATAGCCCAGCTCCCGGATCCGGTGCGCCCGCACCGGCGCCGGCACCGACGGCCGCCACCCCGGTCCGGTGGTGGCGGGCGCCGAGAGCACCGCAGGCGCGGCGGCCGCCGGTGGGGGTGCCGGCCAGATCCGCTCGTCGCCGGGGCCGTGTCGGTGCAGCAGCCGGGCCACCGCGTCCAGGGCCGCCTGCCGGATCAGGGCCGGCTCCGCGACCCGGTCGAGCTGGCCGGCGAGTACGTCGTCGTAGCCGACGAGGTGCCGGATCGCCGCCTCCTCCTCGGGGCGTACCGGGGTGGGGTCGGCGAGCAGGGTGTCCACGTCGACCAGGAGTACGGGATCGCGCGTCTCGGCGGCGAGTGCGGGCTCGCCGGCCACCACCCGGGCGCTCCAGTGCAGGGAGGCGAGCAGCGACGGCAGGTCGTCGTGCACCCGGACCGCGTGGGCGTACCGGCGGTACATGGCGGCGGCCAGCACGGTGGCCGCGGTCGTCGACGGGCCGGCGAGGCAGACGAAGGCGTCCCGCCGGCCGAGTCCGGTGGCGACGGCGGCCCGCACCACCGCGCGTACCGGATCGGGGTCGTCCGGTGCGGCGAGGTCGGCGGCCTCGACCGTCCGGTGCTGGTCGAGCGCACCGCGTTCCCGCCAGTATCCGAGGTAGGCGTCGAGCCGGCGGCCCTGCTCCGGCCGGTCGCAGACCGCGAGGATCCGACGCGCGCCGCCGAGTGTGCGCAGCAGCGTGGTGTCGCCGGGCCGCCACAGGTCGCGCCGCATCCGCAGCTCGAAGGTGTCGATCAGGTTCACCCGGAGCGCGTCCTTGCGCCCGGGCGGGTACGCCGCCGGCCTGGGCAGGTCGCGGGGGCGGGCCAGGGCCGGAGCCCCGGAGGTCGACGACATCGCCTCACACCGGCGCTTGCTGGGCGCAGGCCCGGCGCAGCAGCTCGACCAGCGGCTCGCGCTGCCGGCACTGGTCGAACCGGAACGAGCGCATCATGTCGTCGATCGCCGTCTCGCCCATCCCCCGGAACAGCTCGCCGAACTCCGGCAGCAGCGCCTCGGCGAAGAGGATCTGCGGCACCAGCCGGCCGATCAGGAACTCGCTGCCGAACGGGAACGGCAGATAGTCGGGGAACTCCCGGGCGAAGAGTTCCCTGAGCGGTCGCATCACCTGCTGGATGTGGTCGTGCCGGCCGCCCCAGAGGTCGACGCCGAGCCGGGCCTTCTTCTCCAGCACCGGCCGGAGCCGGCGCATCCACGGGCTGTCCGGGTCGACGGTCAACGGGGCCGCGATCCCGATGTCCTTGTAGGGCCAGAACGCCCAGTTGGCCCGGTGCCGGGTGTAGATCTCGAACTGGTCGGCGAGCAGGTCCAGCCGCATCCGGTCCTGCTCGGCGTCGCCGGTGAAGACCGCGTTGAACTCGCCGACGTAGACCGGGGTGCCGGTACGGAGCATGTACTCGCTGCGCTTGAGGTAGGTCCGCTCCAGCACGCTCGCGTCGAAGTACTGGTCGCGGGACTGGTCGGGCAGCAGGATGCCGTGCTCGTAGCCGATGCCGTCCGGTGACTCCCAGACGTGGGTCAGGTGGGCCACTCCGGGGTAGCGGCCGTCCGGTACGTAGCCGGGCGGCGCGTAGTCGTGGTGCGAGTAGATGACGTTGGGCAGCGGTTCGCCGTAGACGTCGAAGTCGTTGGAGTAGCGGTTGCCCTCCAGGATCACGATGTGCTCCGGGTCGACCTCGCGGATCGCCTCGACCAGCCGGCGCGAGTACGGCCCGATCACCTCTCCGCTCGGGTCGGCCGGCTCGTTGACCGGGTTGTACGCGGCGACCCACGGCTCGTCCCGGTAGCGGCCGGCGATCGCGCGCCAGAGGTGCACGACCCGGTCCTGGAAGTGCGGGTGCTGCCAGAACTGGGCGACGTGGGTGGGGTTGTCGCTGTGCCAGTCCTGGTTCTGCCAGCCGGGCAGCGCGTGCAGGTCGATGATGGTGCGTACCCCGCACGCGGCGAGCAGTTCGATGGCCCGGTCCAGGTGGTGGAAGCCGGACTCCACGATCTCGAACGGTCGCCGGTCGTCCTCCAGGTGCCGGTAGTTGACCGGGATCCGGACGACGTTGCATCCCAGCCCGGCGATGAACCGGGCGTCGTCGGCGGTGAAGAAGTGTTCCAGGAAGCGGTCGAAGAAGAACGCCGCCCGCTCCGGCCCGAGCACGTCCCGCACGGCGGCCCGCATGCCCTGCTCGTACGCCGGGAAACCGGTCATCCAGTTCTCGAAGTTGAGCCAACCGGCGAGGCCAATCCCCCGCCAGATAACCGGCCGTCCGTCGCCGTCAACTATTTGATCGCCATTGGTCCGGAGAAATCCTCCGGGGCATGTCAAAGCAAACCGGGACACGGACATGCCACCCCCTGCCTTTCCCGTCGTCGGGTGCATTGCCCGTTCGGATCGATATCGACTCAATACGATGGAACGACAATCGTCAAGGGGTCCAGCATGATCAAATGGACGCGCTCCCACGGCGTACCTGCCGAGCCAGGAGCGGGGAGCGCAACCCCGAGGAGTCGGCGGGGTCGACCGGTCCAGGTTGTTGCCGAGAACGATCCGAGGCGATATTTTTCGGCGGGGATGTTAGCGATCCCACCCACCGGGTCCCCGCCGCACCCCTCGGGGGGAAAATGGTTTGGCCGAGCGCGTTGAGGTCGCTCCTATCCGCCGTACGTCGCCTGATGAGGCGGCGCCGACGGCGCAACCCTCGCGACCCGTTTCTCTACAAGTGAGCTAGCACGCGATTCGCCGAATCGCCCGGCGCACCGGGTTCGGCCGGCCCGGGACCGGGCTCCGGGCAGTCGGCATCGACCGCCCCGGGGACATAGCATCGGCCGGATGGCCAGCCCTCTCGATCCACCCGGGCGTGATCCCCGGCTGCGCCGGCCCCGGATCGCCACCCTGGTCGCGCTGCTCAGCACGCTGCTGACCGCGCTGATGATGCCCGGGGTCGGGCTGGCCCGCGAGTCGGATCCGGTCTGGATAGCGCTCGGCTCGGTCGGCATCGTCGCCGTCGCCACCGCCCAGATCGTCGCGCTGTACGTCCTGCTCACACCCTGGCTGACCGCCTCGGCCCGGCGCCGGGCACTGGCCGGGTACGCCGGAACCGCCGTCGCCGCCGTACCGCTGGTCGCCCCGGTGGCCGGCGGCGACTGGCCCACCTGGGCCTGGCTCGGCGCCTCCATCGTCGGTACCGCGCCGCTGCTGCTCGGCCGTCGTACCGCGACCCTGGTCGTGGCGGCGACCGTCGGCGTCGCGGTCGTGGTGGCCCGGTGGACCGGAGGCGAGCTGTCGGACCACCTCCTGATCACCGGCGGCATCGGGCTCTCCGTCGCGGCGATCGGCTGGTTCCAGGTGTGGTTCTGGGACCTGCTGGTGCAGGCGCAGCGGGGCCGGGCCGCCCAGGCCCGGCTGGCCGCCACCCAGGAGCGGCTCCGGTTTGCCCGGGACGTGCACGACCTGCTCGGACACCACCTCTCGGTGATCGCGCTCAAGGCGGAACTCGCGTCCCGACTCGCGTCGGTCGACCCGGAACGGGCCGGGCGGGAGGCCGCCGAGGTGCAGCGGCTGGCCGTCGCGGCCCTGGCCGAGGTACGCGAGGCGGTGCACGGCTACCGCGCGGTCGACCTGCGGGAACAACTGGTGGCCACCGCCGAGGTACTGCGCTCCTCCGGCGTACGCTGCGCGGTCGTCCAGCCGGATGGAGACGTACCGGAACAGGTCGCCGCCCACCTGGCGCCGGTACTGCGCGAGGCGAGTACCAACCTGCTGCGGCACAGCCGGGCCACCTGGTGCACCATCGAGGTCGGTCGGGACGGCGACCGGTTCCGGCTGACCGTCGCCAACGACGGGGCGGGGCCGGCCGCGCCGGACCGGCACAGCTCGGGACTGCGCGGTCTCGCCGACCGGCTCGCCGACGCCGACGGGATGCTCCGGACCGAGCACCGCGACGGGGTCTTCACGGTCGAGGCCGTCGTGCCCGCCCCGGCGGTGACCGTCGCGCCCGCCCCGGCGGTGACCGACGGGGGCGATCCGGGAACACGGTCGGCGGCGGTGCGGCCACGGGTTCCGGGTGCACGGACGGGAGTTGACGGTGGCGGGGAGGAGAGCGACGGTGGTGGGCGTGACAGCAGCGGCGGTGGGCACGACGGCGGCGGTGAACGTGCCGGGTGAGCCGGGCGTACCGGGACCGGCCAGGGTGGACCGGCCGTGATCCGGGTACTGCTCGCCGACGACGAGGAACTGATCCGGGTCGCCGTCGCCGCCCTGCTCGACCTGGAGCCCGACCTGGAGGTGGTGGCGCAGGCCGCCGACGGCCGGGCGGCGGTACAGGCGGCGTTGGCGCACCGGCCGGACGTCGCGGTGGTCGACCTGGAGATGCCGGCGCTGGACGGGATGGGTGTCGCCGCCGAACTGGCCCGGGCCCTGCCGTCCTGCGCGGTGGTGATCCTCACCGGTCGCGGCCGGCCCGCGCACCTGCGCCGGGCACTGGGCACCGGCGCCCGGGGCTTCCTGGCCAAAGGCGCCCCCGGCGGCGCGCTGGCCGACGTCGTCCGGCGGGTGCACGCCGGGGCACGGTACGTCGACCCGGCGCTCGCGGCGGAGGCGCTGATCGCACCCGAGTGCCCGCTGACCCCGCGCGAACTGGAGGTGCTCCGGCTGGCCGGCGCGGACGCGCCCGTCTCGGCAGTGGCCCGGCGCACCTCCCTGTCGCAGGGCACGGTACGCAACCACCTGGCCGCCGTGGTCGGCAAGCTCGGCGCCGGCAGCCGGGCGGAGGCGTACCGGATCGCCGTCGACAACGGCTGGCTCTGAGCGGCCGCCGACGACCGGCCTTCTCCCCCACCGGGTCCCGCCGGCCTCCGGTCGGGCCGGCGTCGTCGCCGGGGCGAGGAAGCGCCGAACGGGCGAGCGTGCGGGGGCGCGGCTCCCGTACCGTGATGGCTGTGCGTGGCGTGGGCGCGAGACTCGGCATCGACTTCGGCACCTACAACACGGTCGCGGTGCTGGCGCTGCCGGGCCGGGAACCCCGGCCCCTGCTCTTCGACGGCTCGCCGCTGCTGCGCTCGGCGGTCTGTGCCGACACCGGCGAGCGGCTGCTGGTCGGCCAGGACGCCCTGCACACCGCGCTCTCGCTGCCACAGTCCTACGAGCCCTATCCGAAGCGCTGCGTCGACGAGGGCACCGTGCTGCTCGGCGGCCGGGAGATGTCGGTCGAGGAGCTGTTCGCCGCACCGCTGCGCCGGGTGGCCAGCGAGGTACGCCTGATCACCGCCGAACCGGTCACCGAGGCGGTGCTGACCTGTCCGGCCGCCTGGGGTACGCACCGCCGGGGCACCCTGCTGGCCGCGGCGAACCGGGTGCTGCCGACCGTACGCCTGGTCGCCGAGCCGGTCGCCGCCGCCAACTTCTTCGTCGAGGTGGCCGGCCGGGAGCTGCCGGTCGGGCGCTACGCGGTGGTCTACGACTTCGGCGCCGGCACCTTCGACGTCACCGTGGTACGCCGTACCGGCGACGGGTTCGAGGTGCTGGCCACCGAGGGACTGGCCGACTGTGGCGGGCTCGACGTCGATGCCGCGATCGTGCAGCGGATCGGTGCCACGATCGGCAGCCGGGACGAGTCGCTGTGGACCCGGCTGACCAGCCCGGAGAGCACCTCCGACCGGCGGGCCAGCCAGCAGCTCTGGGCCAACGCCCGGGCCGGCAAGGAGATGCTGACCCGGAGCACCACGACGCTGGTGCACGTACCGCTCTTCGATGTGGACATGCCGCTCGGCCGCGAGGAGCTGGAGGAGCTGGCCGCCCCGGTCGTCGCGCGTACCGTGGCGACCACCCGTGCCCTGCTCGACCGGCTCGACGACGGGAGGTCGGCGGTCGCGGCGGTCTTCCTCTCCGGCGGGTCCAGCCGGATGCCGGCGGTGGCGACCGCGCTGCACCGGGCCCTGGACATCGCCCCCAGCGTCGTGGAGCAGCCGGAACTGGTGGTCGCCGAGGGCAGCCTGCGGGTCCCGGCCGGCTCCGGCGGTCCGGCCGCGGTCGGGGTGACGGTGCCGCTGCCGGCCGCCGAGCCCGCGACGGTCGGCACCGGCGCGGCTGCCCCCGGCGGGCGGTTCGGCGGGTGGCCGGCGCTGTCCCGGTCCCGGCGGGTCCGGGTCGCGGGTGCGGCCGGGGCGGTCGCCGCCGTACTGGCCGCCGCCACCGTAGCCGCCGCCGTCGCCGGGGACGGCGAGCCGAACCGGGGTGCGGAGTTGACCGGTGCCGCCGGGTCCAGCGCCTCCGCGACGCCCGGCGGCAGCGCGTCGCCCCGGCCGTCCGCGACGCCGACGGTGACCGCCGCCGGGGTGGACGCCTGCATGGTCGGCACCTGGCGCAGCCTCGGCGGCCAGTCGGACAAGAAGATCGACAACCAGACCGTCCAGTTCAGCGGCGGTGCCGGCACCATACAGACCTACGCGGCGGACGGCAGGGTGACGCTGGACTTCAACAAGACCACGGACGAGACCGCGACCTACAAGGGTGTGCGGTGGCGGGAGCGGACCCGGGGTACCGCGTCGGCCAACGTCTACCACCGCAACGGCGTGGAGTACGTCAGCGGCGTACGGGCCAAGGGGACGATCGTGCTCTACCGGGGCAGCAGCCGCAACGCCAGCATTCCGCTGTCGCTGCTGCTGGAACCGACCGAATACATCTGCACCGGCGACACGATGCGACTCTTCGGCAACGGTCCCAGCGAGTGGATCCGGGTCCGCTGACCGACCGCCGCCCCGGCAGGGGTCGCGCCGCGCGGGTCAGAAGAGGGTCAGCGGTTCGGCCGGGGTCGGTTCCGGCAGCGCGGCGAGTCCGGGTACCCGGGCCCGTACCTCGTCGTGGAAGCGGCGGGCGAGCATCGGCGCGTCGGCGTTGTCCGGGGTGTGGACGAAGACGGTCGGCGAGCGGCCCTCGCGCAGCCAGTCGACGGTGACGTCGACCCAGTGCCGCCAACCCCGCACGGTCCGGTCCGGATCGTCGCGCCCGAGGTACCGGACGATCGGCCGGTCGGTCAGCGCGACCGTCCGGAGCGGCATCCGGGGCTTCTTGGTCCAGGCGTCCCGTTCCGCGTCGCTGGTCGGCGGGCTCTGGAAGAACGCGGTGGTGTCGAACGGGATCCACTCGGCGGCGGCGTCGGCGAGTATCCCTTCGAGCAGCCGCGTCGCGCCCGGGTCGGTGAAGAACGCCGGGTCGCGGACCTCGACGGCGTAGCGGTGCGAGTCGGGCAGCCGGCGCAGGAATCGGGCGAGCACCGCGACGTCGCCGGGGGCGAAGGAGCCCGGCAACTGGATCCAGAGCGCGTGTGCCCGGGGGCCGAGCGGCTCGACCGCGTCCAGGAAGGCCCGGAGCGGCTCGTCGACGTCGGTGAGCCGGTGTTCGTGCGTGATCAGCTTCGGGATCTTGACCACGAACCGGAAGTCGGGATCGGTCTGGCGTGCCCAGGACGCCACCGTCTCCCTGGTCGGGGTCGCGTAGAACGTGGTGTTCCCCTCGACCGCGTCGCACCAACCGGCGTAGCCGCGCAGCCGTTCGGCGGCCGGCAGGGGATGCGCCAGGAACCGTCCCTGCCAGGACTTGTGCGTCCACATCGCACATCCCACGGCCAGCCGCATCCCGGATCCCTCCCGCCGATCTGAGCACACCCGGTCCGGCCCGCCCGGGGTCACCCGTCGGGTCGTCGGCCGTGCCACGGCAACCGTATACGGCCGCCGCCGGGCGGTCCGCTCGCGCCTTGACCTCGCCCCAGGGGCGCGGCGCAGACTTCGGGGCGTGCAGCGAAAGTACCTGCGGGCCGGCGAGTTCGGCGCGGCCGGGCGGCTGTCGCCGAAGGCCCTGCGCCTCTACGCCGAGCAGGGTCTGCTCCGGCCCGCCAGCGTCGATCCGGCCACCGGTTACCGCTACTACAGCCGGGACCAGCTGCCCCGGGCCCGGCTGATCGCCCGGCTGCGTCGGCTCGGGCTGCCGCTGGCCCGGATCGGCCAGCTCGCCGACCTCGCCCCCGAGGCCCGGGCGGTCGAGCTGCGCGGCTGGCTGCGCGGCCAGCGCACGCTGCTCGACGAGCGGACCGCGGCGGTGGCGGCGATGCAGTGGTACGGCGGGGACGCCGCACTGGTCGACGCCGTCGCGCTGCGGGAGGTGCCGGCGACGAAGGTCCTCTGCCGGAGCCGCCACGTCGACACCCGGGTGCTGGACGACCTCGTCCGGACGGCCGGGCACGACATCCGCGCGCACCTGCGACGTTCGGGGCTGACCGACGGCGGCCCGACCCTCGTGTACTTCCAGGACCTCGTCACTCCGGACAGCGAGGGACCCGTCGAGGTGGCGGTCCCGTACGACGGAAGTGTCGAACCCACCGACGACCTCTACATCCGCCTGGTGCCCGCGCACACCGAGGCGTACCTGCCGGTACCGGCGGAATACCAGGACTTTCCGCTGATCCTGCGGGTGTACGACGCGGTGGAGGCGTGGACCGACGCGCGTCCGGGGCTCACCTGCGTCGGCCACCCGTACGAGATCCATCCGGGCACGGACGCGCTCTTCGACGTCGCGTACCCGGTCACTGCCTAGTCTCGCCTCCGATTTTCCGGTCCCGTCCCCAACGAAAGGGCTCCCCGTGCGCCACACCCGCTATGTCGGCAGCGGCCCGTACTGCTACGCCAACTCGTTCGCGATGCTGCTCGGCGAGCGGGCCCCGTCGACCGCCGTCATCGAGGTCGCCACCGGTGGCCCGTTCGGCATGCAACTGATCGGCGGTCGGACGGTGTTCTTCGACGCGTACGGCTGGAAACCCGACCTCGGCTTCGACCAGGCGCTGACGGCGATCGGCTGGCGGTCGACGGTCAGCCGGGGCGGTACCGCCGACGAGGCGCTGGCCCGGCTCGCCGGGGCGGCTGCGACGGGGCCGGTCTGGGTCGGCCCGCTGGAGATGGGTCACCTGCGGCACCATCCGGAGATGACCGGGCCGATCGGCGTCGATCACTACGTGGTCGTCCTCGACGTGGTCGACGACCGGGTGCTCGTGCACGACCCGCACGGCTACCCGTACGCCCAGGTGCCGGTCGGGGACTTCCTGGCCGCGTGGCGGGCCGAGACGGTGGACTACGGCGACCCGTACACGATGCGTACCGACTTCCGGCAGGTCGCGGAGGTGCCCGACGCCGAGGCGATCCGGTCGATCGTCCCGATCGCGATCAAGCGGCTCGCCATGGAGCCCGAGGTGGCGATGCCGCCCGGCAGTCTCGGCAACGGCGAGGCGGCGGAGCGGGTCGCCGAGCTGATCGAGGCGGGTGCGGGCGGTGGGCTGCGGGAGCACCTGGTCTACTTCGCGATCCGGGTCGGGGCGCGGCGGCTGAGCGACACCGCCGACTGCCTGCTGCGGGCCGGGTATGCCGACGCTGCCGGGATCGCCGCGCTCCAGGCCCGGCTGGTGGGCTCGATGCAGTACCCGATGGTGGTCGGGGATCTTCCGGCGGCGGCCGCCGCACTCCGGGAACTCGCCCCGACGTACGACCGGCTGCGCGCCGCCCTCGACTGAGTAATAGGGGCTCTGAGCTGCGCTTATCCGGCTCGACACATCGAATGGCACCACGCATGGCACCAGACTGAGCCAAGATGGCTAGGCAGTGGTGCCATCCGTGTGCCATGATGGCACCATGGATTTGACCTCGTACGTGAGCAACCTCGGACGTGAGTTCGCCACGCTCGCCGAAGCCGGCGGCGAGGAGTCGCGGGTGCTGGTCGAGCGCCTGACCGGTTCGCTCGAATCGGCGATCCGGATGACGCTGCTGGACGCGCTCTCGGCCGCCGCCGACGAGATCACCCGGGACCTGGCGCCCGGCTCGGTGGAGCTGCGGCTGCGCGGACGCGATCCGAGCTTCGTCGTGACCCCGCCACCCGCCGAGCCACTCGAGTCCGCCGCCAAGGACGTCACGGCACCGGTAGACGGCGGCCCGGAGACCGACCCGCTGATCGCCGAGGAAGGTCCCGCCGCGCGGATCAACGTACGCCTGCCGGAGCAGCTCAAGGCCGCGATCGAGGAGGCGGCGGCCAAGGAGGGCCGCTCGGTCAACGCCTGGCTGGTCCGGGCGGCCGCCACCGGCCTGCAACGCTCCGACCGCGCCCCGCGGCCCGAGACACACACCAGCGGGAAACGGACCCAGCAGCGCTTCAGCGGCTGGGTGCGCTAGCCACACCACGCTTCTCCTTCCTTCCACGTCCCCCGACCTGCGGGGACGACTCAGCTACCGACGATGTGGGGACAACCATGCCTAATTTCGAGACGCCCGAATCGATCTCCGTCACGCTCGAACTCGGCGTCGGCGCCGTGCGGATCACCGCCAGCGACCGGACCGACACCGTGGTCGAGGTCCGCCCGACCGACGAGGCCGACGAGTCGGACGTGAAGGCCGCCGCACAGGTACGCGTCGACTACACCAACGGGATACTCCGGGTGATCGGCCCGAAGTCGCGTCCCTTCGACTTCTCCCGCAGGTCCAGGTCGGTCGACGTCTCGATCGCCCTGCCCAGCGGTTCGCAGATCTCCGCCGAGATGCAGGTCGGCGACATCCGCTGTGCCGGCCGACTCGGGGAGTGCCGGGTCAAGACCTCCGCCGGGAACGTCTGGCTCGAACGAACCGGCCCGCTCCGGCTGGAGACGGCGGCCGGTCACGTAACCGCCGACGGCATCACCGGCAACGCCGAGATCTCCACCGGCTCCGGCAAGGTCCGGATCGGCGAGATCGAGGGCACCGCAGTGATCAAGAACTCGAACGGCGAGACCACGGTCGACTCGGTCACCGGCGACGTACGGGTGCGCGCGGCCAACGGTGACATCCGGATCGAGCGGGCCGGTGCCGGCGTCGACGCGAAGTCCTCCAACGGCACCATCCGGCTCGGCGAGGTGGTCCGCGGCTCGGTCGTACTCGAGACCGCCATGGGCGACCTGGAGGTCGGCGTCGCCGAGGGCACCGCCGCCTGGCTGGAGGTGAACACCGGATTCGGGCAGGTGCGCAACCTGATGGAGCAGACCACCCGCCCGGGCGAGACCGACGAGACCGTGCAGGTGCGCGGCCGCACCTCCTACGGCGACATCACCGTCCACCGCTCCTGATCCACCTCTGGCCCCAGAGAGAGGAAACCATGACCAGCAGGCAATCCCGGCCGGCGATCGTCGCGACCGGACTACGCAAGTCCTTCGGCGACCACGTCGTGCTCGACGGTCTCGACCTGAACGTACGACGGGGAACGGTCTTCTCGCTGCTCGGCGCGAACGGTGCCGGAAAGACCACCACGGTCAAGATTCTGTCCACCCTGCTGCACGCCGACGCCGGTGCCGCATCGGTCGCCGGGCACGACCTCGCCCGCGAGCCGGACGCGGTACGCGCCGCGATCGGCGTCACCGGGCAGTTCTCGGCGGTGGACAACCTGCTCACCGGTGAGGAGAACCTGCTGCTGATGGCGGATCTGCACCACCTCGGCCGGGGCGAGGGCCGGCGACGCAGCGCCCAACTCCTCGAACAGTTCGACCTGACCGACGCGGGCCGGAAACCGGCGGCGACCTACTCCGGAGGGATGCGGCGACGGCTCGACCTGGCGATGACCCTGGTCGGCAACCCACAAGTGATCTTCCTCGACGAGCCGACCACCGGGCTGGACCCGCGCAGCCGCCGGAACATGTGGCAGATCGTCCGGGACCTGGTGGCCAGCGGCGTCACCATCTTCCTGACCACCCAGTACCTGGAGGAAGCCGACGAACTGGCCGACCGGATCGCCGTCCTCGACCACGGTCGGGTGGTCGCCGAGGGAACCGCGGAGGAACTGAAGCGGCGCATCCCCGGTGGACACGTTCGGCTGCGCTTCGCCGACCCGCAGAACCTGGATGCCGCGCTGGGCGTACTGGGTCAGGCCGCACGCGAGGCCGACGCGCTCGCCCTGCGGGTGCCCAGCGACGGCAGCCTGCGCTCGCTGAAGACCCTGATCGGCCGGCTCGACGACCGGGCCGTCGAGGTCGACGAACTCTCCGTGCACACTCCCGACCTCGACGACGTCTTCCTCGCCCTCACCGGCAACCCCACGAACGAGAAGGTGACCGCTCGATGAGTACCCCCGCCCTCGCCGGCCCCGCCCCGGCGAGTCTCCGGCTCCATCCGCTGCGCGACTCGGCGACGATGCTGCGCCGCAACCTCAGGCGCATGCTCCGGTACCCGTCGATGACCCTGATGCTCGTCGGGATGCCCGTCGTCTTCCTGCTGCTCTTCGTCTACGTACTCGGCGGCACGCTGGGCGCCGGACTCGGCGGGGCGGTGAGCGGCTCGGCCGGCGGGCGGGCCGCGTACGCCAACTACGTGGCCCCGGCGATCATCCTGATGACCGTGACCGCCACGGTCCAGGGAACCGCGATCTCGATCGCCATGGACATGACCGAGGGCATCATCACCCGGTTTCGCACCATGCACATCGCCCGGGTCTCGGTACTGACCGGACACGTCCTGGGCAGCATGATCCAGACGGTGTTCAGCCTGGCGGTCGTGATCGGCGTGGCGGTACTGGTCGGCTTCCGGCCCACCGCCGGGCTGGGCGGCTGGCTGGCCGCGGCCGGCTTCCTGCTGGCGGTGACCTTCGCACTCGTGTGGCTGTCCGTCGCGCTCGGCCAGGTGAGCAAGTCCGTCGAGACCGCGAGCAACCTGCCCATGCCGCTCGTGCTGCTGCCCTTCCTCGGCAGCGGCTTCGTCCCCACCGACTCCATGCCGGCCGGGCTGCGCTGGTTCGCCGAGTACCAGCCGTTCACGCCGATCATCGAAACCCTGCGCGGCCTGCTGCTGGGCGGGCCGATCGGGAACAACGCCTGGATCGCCCTGGCCTGGTGCGCCGCCATCGCGCTCGGCGGGTACCTCTGGTCGAAGCGGCTCTTCAACCGCGAGTCCTGACCAGGCACCACCTCGCCCGGCCCGAGGCCCGCGGACAACTGCTGTCCGCGGGCCTCGGCTGTTGGTACCGGAAGGATCATCCGGCCCGGTAGGCGTCCAGGATGGTCTGCTCGATGCCGCTACCGGCCCTGCCCTGCGCCGTCACCCGCAACGACACCGTCTGGCCGGCGGCGGGCTGCGGCAGTTGGGCCCGGTAGCTGCCGTCGCCCGACCGGTCGGCCCGGACGGACTGCCAGGTGGCGCCGCTGTCCAGGGAGGCGGCGAGGGTGAAGGCGGTGATGGCCTGTGCCGGCACGCCGTGTGCCTGGCGGACGGTGAAGGTCGCCGTGCCGGACGCGATCGGCCGGTTCGCCCCGTCCAGCGGCAGCTCGTAGTCGACCGCCAGCAGCGGCAGGGGCACGCTCCCGGTGCCGGACGGCCCGCTGGACCGGAAGGTCCAGGAGGTGCTGACCCGGCTGGAGACCGGCAGGGCGGCGCTGGCGTCGATGTCGTAACTCAGCCGGTAGTCGGCGGCCTGCCGTGGCACCGTGAAGTCGGCGATCGAGCCGTTGACCTGGCCCACGGTCCGCCCGTCACGTTGCAGGGTGAGCGTACGCGGGATGTCGAGGTCCCAACCGTCGGCGAGGCAGTCGAACCGCCCGTGCTGGTCGGTCAGCGTGACGACCTCGATGTGCAGGTTGCCACTGGTACGGCTCGGTGCCCGGGGCGCGCAGGCGCTCGGCGAGACCGCCGGCTCGTCGTACCAGTCGGAGCGCAGCGGCTGCCGGACCCAGACCTTCGACTGCCGGCTGCCCGGCGCGTACCGCCTCGGCGCCTCCTGGGTGACGATCCCGTCCCAGAACGCCTCGTCCAGCCAGTCGAGGCCGGGTGAGACGTAGTCGACGCGGTCGCCGGAGAGCGACTCGGTGTAGGTCTCGGCGATGTACACCCCCTCCGGGCCGAAGCCGTACCGCTTGTGCCCGGTGGCCGAGTCCGGGCGGTCCAGCCTGTGGAAGCGCTGGTCGATCCGGGCCAGGGTGGCCTGCTCGGCAGCGTCGACCCGGTAGACGGGGTTGTCCGGGATGCGGTTGTCGAACCGGTGGATCAGGTCGTAGAGATAGGGACTCTGCCCGCCGCCCGGCGCGACCAGGCCGAAGGCCGCGTACGCGTCGAACGTCCCGATGCCGGTCCCGTCGTTCGGTACCGCCGACACGTTCCCGGCCCTGGCCGCCTCGCCCCAGGCGAAGGCGAAGTCGTACCAACCGACGCCCCGCCGGGGGTACTGGAGATAGGTCAGGCCGAGCGAGGCCGCCTCGGTGGCGACGCCGTCCACGGTCGCCGAAACCGGGCGGGCCCTGGTCAGGTCGAGTCGCAGCGACGTGTCGCCCGCGACCGTCAAATCCGGGTCGCCGGCCAGGACCGCACGCTCGTCCTCGGGTGACCAGGACATGAAAGTCGCCATCACGCTGTACCGGCCGGCGGGCACCCGGAAGGTCAGCGTGGCACCGGGTTCACCGCCGTCGACCTGGGTGTAGCGGGCCTGGTCGTCGAGGTTGACCACCACCACCGTGGCCCACCCCGACGCCCCGTCCGGCGCACCGGGGATGGCGGTCGTCTCGACGGTGAGGTCGTGGCTGGGTGCCTCCACGTGGAAGGTCACCGGCGTACGCGATGCCACCCGGCCGCCGGTGCCGGCCGTGACCACCGCGGTGTAGCGACCGGGCCGGGCCGCGAACGCGGCGCGGTCCACGCGCAGCGTGACGCCGCCACTCGCCCCCGCGGCGAGGTTCAGCTGACGGGCGGAGAGCACGGCGGCACCGGCCGGCGCGGCGACACCGTTCTGGTCGGCGACCGCCACGGAGAGGTCGACCGTGGTCGGGCCGGTCCCGGTGTTGGCCCAGGACAGCTTCGCCTCGGTCGTACCGGACTGCGGATGGCCGAAGGTGCCGAGGTTGACCACCGGCTCGGCGCTGACCACTCCGGACAGTGGCCGGACCACGTCGAGCCGCCCGCTGCCGCTGGTGTAGGTGTCGCCGTCGGTGACCGGGACGGTCGCACCGGTCAGCGCCGCCTTGAGCCGCCCGCCGCTCCATCCGGGGTGGCGCTGGGCCAGTACGGCGGCCGCTCCGGCGACGTGCGGGGCGGCCATCGAGGTACCGGACATGAAGACGTACTGCGGGTCGAGCAGCCGGCCCAGGGTGGTCCCGGCGGCCCGGGCGGCGACGATGTCCACGCCCGGCGCGACCAGTTCAGGCTTGGCGGCACCGGTGTTGACCAGCGGCCCCCGGCTGGAGAAGTCGGCGAGTACGTCGTCGCCGTCCACCGCGCCCACCGTGAGCGCGCTGGCGGCGGCAGCCGGTGCGGCGACCGTACCGTAGAGCGGTCCGGAGTTGCCGGCCGCGACCACGAAGAGCGCCCCGGTCCGCGTGGTGAGGGTGTCGAGCGCGAGCGACATCGGGTCGGTGCCGTCGCTCGGCTCCCAGCCGCCGAGGCTCATGTTCACCACGTCGGCACGGCTCGCCGCCCACTCCATTCCGGCGATCACCTGTGAGTCGGTGCCTTCGCCGTTGTCGTCGAGGACCTTGCCGACGACGAGGCGCGCGTCGGGCGCCACGCCCCGCCGGGCACCGTTCGAGGCCGCGCCGGTACCCGCGATCGTGGCCGCCACGTGGGTGCCGTGGCCGAGGCGGTCGCCCGCGTCACCGCCGTCGGCCGTGAAGTCCTTCTTCTCCGCGACCTGTCCCGCGAGGTCCGGGTGGGTGGCGTCGATCCCGCTGTCCAGCACCGCGACCCGGGTGCCCTTGCCGGTGTAGCCGGCGTCCCACGCCTGCGGCGCGGCGATCTGGCGCAGATTCCGGTCCCACCGCCCGTTCACGGGGGCGTTCGCGGTCGCGGTGCCGGTGCCGTTCGCGGTGGCTGTGCCGGTTCCGTTCGCGGTCGCCGGGGCGGTGACGGTCGCCCGCACCCGCCGGTCCAGCCACACCTTCGGCGACGAGTCGGACGAGCGGAGCGCGGCCGGGCGGGTGGCGGCCAGCGACCTGACGAACGCCGCGCTCGCCGCCTTCGAGCGCCGGCCCGAGACCGCCGCGATGCTCGGCAGCTCCCGGAGCCCGCTGAGGCCGGCGACCAGGGGGTCGGCCTTCGCCTGCCGGGCCTGCCCGCCGGGACGGACGATCAGCGGCAGTTCCCGGGTACGGGCGTCGTCGTAGCCGTTGAGGATCAACGTGGTCACGTCGAACAGCGCCGGGTCCAGCACCGTGTCGAGCAGCGGGGCGACCCGGGCCGGTACCACCCGTACGTGCCCGTCCGGGCCGCAACTGCGGGTCAGTACGCCGCTCGGCTCGGCGGGGCGCACGCTCACCGTGGGACAGCCCGACGAGGTGCCCCGGACGGTCACCACATCCCCGGTCAACAGCGTCACCGTGTACGTCCGCCCGGCCGCCAGCAGCGAGGCCGGGGTGCCGAGGGTCGCCGCGTCCCGGGTACCGCCCTGGCCTGCGTCCGCGGTGCCGGGAAGGGCCGCTCCGGACGCCGCCAGCAACACTGCCACGGTGGGTAGCCCGACCGTAAGTTGGCGCCTGCGCCTGCGCAGCCACACACCATCCATCGAGAGATTCACGTCCCTTAGAAGGGTTCGGACCGTCGCGGGGTTGCCCGGCCGGGTGGATGCGGAAAATCACCCGGGCATATTCGTCGGCCGGACAACCGGGTGGCCATCCGCACCCGTCTGAGGGGGGATGACCCAACGGAGGGGAACGGACGATGCGGGATGCCTCGGAGCGGGAGTACGTCGACTACGTCACGGGGCGGATTCCCGCGCTGCGACGGCTGGCGTACCTCCTGGTCGGAGACGAGCACCGCGCTGACGACCTGGTCCAGCAGACCATCACCACGCTGTACGTGAAGTGGAAGCGCGCGCAGGCGGCCGACCATCTCGACGCGTACGTCCGGACCATGCTGGTGCGGACGTACCTGGACGAACGGCGGCTGGCCTGGGCCCGGGTCCGGCTGTTCCAGAAGGTGCCGGAGCCCGAGCCGGCGCAGGAGCACGGCATCGAGGACCGTCAGGTCATCCGGGCGGAGCTGGCCCGGGTGCCCCGCCGGCAGCGGGCCGTACTGGTGCTGCGGTTCTTCTACGACCTGCCGGTCGACGAGGTGGCCAGAATGCTCGGCTGCTCGTCCGGCACCGTCAAGAGCCAGACCTCCCGAGGGTTGGCGACGCTGCGACGCCTGCTCGACGAGCGGGGGTTCGTACGTCATCCCGCCCTGAACTGAGGAGTCGACATGTCGAACGATACTGACCTGCTGATGTCGCTGGACGGGGAGCCGCCGGGTCCGTCCAGCGTGGACGTCCGGCGTGCGATCGCCGACGGGCGGCGGCGCCGCCGTGTCCGTCGCGGCATCGGGTACACCGGTGCCGCCGCGGTGACCGCGCTCGCCCTCGCCGGTGCGTCCGTCGCGACGGGAGCGCTCCGGCACTCCCCCGCGGCACAGACCACGGCGACCGGTACCTCCGGCACCGCTGTCGCCGCCCCGTACGCGGCTCCCGGCACCGCCGGCTGGAGCGTACCGGCGGCAACCCCGCCCGGCAGTTGCACGCTCGACCGGCTACCCACGCCGGACAACGCCCCGGCGGCACTGGTCTCCGGCGCCGACCCCACCGGCCGGTACCTCGTCGGACGCTCGTATCCGGGGGCCGGCGGCTACCAGGCGGTCATCTGGCACGACGGCAGGGCCGACAAGGTGATGCTCCCCGGCGACCTGGAAGAGTCGTTGCAGGACGTCAACTCGACGGGCACGGCGGTCGGCTGGAGCTTCGCGGGTGACGGCGAGGCGGACACCGGCCCGGTCCCGTACGTCTACCACGACGGCAAGGTGTCCAAGCTGCCCGGCGTACGGCGCGGGTCGGCCTACGCGATCAACAACGCCGGAGCAATCGCCGGCGACGACTCCAGCGACGCCGCGCTGGTCTGGCCATCGGCGACCGCCGAGCCGAGCCGGCTGCCGCTGCCGCCCGGCGCGTCGAAGGCGACGGCCCGGGACATCGACGAGGACGGCACGGTGGTGGGCACCATGTCGGTGGCCGGGACAGCTGCGCCGTCTGCGGCGGGGATCGCGCCGGTCGTACCGTACGTCTGGTTCCCGGACGGCACCCACCGCCCGCTGCCGATGCCGACCCTCGACGGCAAGCCGGCGGTGAGCGCGAGCGTTTTCAGTGTCCGCAACGGCTGGGCGGCCGGCGTGGCGAGCGTCGAGACAGCGGCGATCGGGTTGCAGGGTGCCGGCGACACCGGCGACACCGGCGAGGCAGGCGTGGCTCGGGCGGTCCGGTGGAACGTCCGCACCGGCGAGGTGCGGGTCTTCGCCGAACTGCGCTTCGGAGCCGAGACGACGAACGCGCACGGCTGGCAGGTCGGCACGAACCGGCAGGGCCGTGCGGTACTCCGCACCGACACCGCCACGGTGGTCCTGCCGGACCTCGCCGGCCAACCGCCGGGCGGGCTCGCCACCATCGCGAGCACGTTGAGCGACGACGGGCGGGTCATCGCCGGACAGTCGGACGATGCGAAGGGCAAGATCCAGGCTGTGGTGTGGCGTTGCCGGTGACGGGACCTGGATAGCGGTGGTGGACCGGGCTCCGCCACGTACCGGTCGGGAGGTCGGGGATCGGGGCGTCACCGTTGTCGGCGCCCCGATCCGCTGGCCGGCGACAGGTAGGTGACCTGGTGCGTACGCGAATCACCGGCACCGTGTCGGGCCCTCCGGCCCGGTCAGGTAGGCCGTACGCCGGCAGATGCGTCGCGGAAGGCCGGGCGGTAGACGCGTGGCAGCGATTCGTGGCGCAACGGACCTTCTGACCGGGGCAGCTACCGTGACCGCAGGGGCGCGAGCTGCACGGTCCAGGTCCGGGCTGTCCCGACAACCGAAATGGCCCGGCAGAGAAGGTCGCAGCCAAGCTGCGGACTTCCTTCCGCGAAGCCGCGGTTGATGAAGCTGATCGCTCTCGGGTGGTCACCCGCTTCGAGAGCATCCTCGAGCCCGGCGGCCAGGACCCCGGCGAGCACGGCGTGAAAACTGTCTGCCCCTTTTTCCCGGAGGGTCTTGGTGGGCTGGCGCAAGGGTGCCGGCGAGACCGCGGGCGGGGCTAACACGAAGGTCATGTCCTTCTCCTGTGGTGTGGGTGTTGCTCGTTCGGCCAGGCAGGTCGGCGCCCACCTGCCGCAGTCGCGCCGCAAGCCCCGGGCAGGATCACTGACGGACGCCGGAGCGTTGTGCCTGGACCGAGGGTCTTCCGAAGGGCCGCCCGAAGGGGATGACCAGCCACTGGACGCGCGGCATGTCTTCGCGCACGACGATTTGCCGCACGCCGTCGCTGGTCGCCGCCGGCAACGGACGCGGCGTTGCCCGTCAGCACACTGAAGTGTCGATGGCGATCGGATGGTCTGCCAACGCTCGGCCCTCAAACCTGGAGGTTGTCCCGTGGACACTGCCGAGACCTGGGCAGCACGCCCGGTAGGCGCTGGCCCGCCAACGATGTTGACGGACTGATCCACCACCCATCCTACCCGCACCACCCGCGGCGGTGCCGCCGCCAGCTCGGGGGCTGAATCCCGGCGAAGGTGGCTCCCCTCGGCACTGCCCCTGGCTTCCCCACTCGACTAGCTTCTAGGACATGGCAACCACGGTGCTACGCGTCCGGCTCATCGGCGGCGACCGCATGGACATCACGTACGACAAACCGGAGGTCTCCGACGAGGACGAGCTGGTGGAACACGCGATCTCGACCCTGGCGCAGGATTCGGGAGTGCTGCACACGACACACGGTGATCGGCTCGTCGTACTCTACGGCCGAGGCGTCGCAGCGATCGAGGTTGCGCCTCGCGGCGCGGTGCTGTGAGCGAGCCGCGCGCATGGGTCCGGCGGCGAGGGAGAGATTGTGTGCTATGGTTACCCGGTTGCAGTTTTGATTTCCGTAGACGTTTCGGCGCCTGATGGGTTATCCAAACCCATCGGGCGCTTTTCGTTTTCGTGTCGTTTCCGACGCGGGTGATCAACGCGGCGGCGTGCGAGTCCGCACAGTGCGGTCTCCAACAGCCTGCGAAGGAGCAGACATGGCTACAGGTACCGTGAAGTGGTTCAACGGCGACAAGGGCTTCGGCTTCATCAGCCAGGACGACGGCGGCGCCGACGTTTTCGCCCATTTCTCGGCGATCTCGGCGAGCGGCTTCCGCAGCCTTGAGGAGAACCAGCGGGTGGAGTTCGACATCACCCAGGGGCCGAAGGGCCTGCAGGCGACGGATATCCGTTCGCTCTGATCCACGCTTCGACCGCGGCGGCCCGACTGGTTCAGCGGGCCACCGTTCGGCGTTTCAGCCCGATCATTTGTCCAGGTTCGTTCTTGCGATGTCCCGTGGCCTGCGGCCCCTGCCTTCGTTGCGACGTGCCGTTCGAGGAAGGCATCGCACAACCGTGATCACCACGTCACCGCGCACACCCAACACACACCCGAGGCCGGTCTCCGGCGGATTCAGCGACGACCGGCACCCGGTTGCCGGCGTCCCGCGTTTCCCGGGCCCGACCCCTGCTGTCGCCTACGGCGCGGCACAGTTTCTCGCTCCGTCCACCGCAGCGGAAGAGAAGCCCGCGCCTCGGGTATCCGACTGCGGTGAGGTGGCGATGCGTCGATTGCGCCACCCGTTCACCATCACCGCCGACGCGACGCCACATCGAACGACTGCGGCGATGGCCACCCAGGTAGGGTGAATTCAGAACCAACCAGCCGGCGGTAAGCGCAGTCATTGCCGACCTGCAACCACAGGCGGAATCTCGTTCCCCCAGTGTCTTCTGGTCGCACCAGCCGTGTCGGCAGGAAGACAAGCCACGGACGGTCAGACGCAATTTGTTGCGATCGGTGGACGCTTGTCGCGATCGGTGGACGCGCGTGACCTACGTTAAATCGGGTCGCGTTGCTGGCCACATGATGGAATCGTTGCCGCGTGCCTCAACCGATCTTGCGCACCGACCGCCTGCTGCTGGTCCCCCTTGTCGACCGGCATCTCGAGCTGGAGATCCAGCTCGACTCCGACCCGGAGGTGCTTCGCTACCTCGGTGGCCGGGCGCGCTCCAGGGACGAGGTGGTCGCGTCCCACGCGCAGAGGATGGCGCTGGCACGCAAGGTGGACGGCTTGGGATTTTGGATGGCGTTCGGGTCTGACGGCGGCGCGCGTGACTCCACGTCGCCGACAGGTGAGGACGAGGGCGATTTCGTCGGACTCATGATGCTTCCACCGGCGCACGGCCCCGACCAACCCGACGACCCGACCGTTGCCGACCTGGGCTACCGCCTCGTCCGCCGGTACTGGCGGAAAGGGCTGGCCAGCGAGGCATCCCGCGCCTTGCTGCGGCACGCCTTCGACGTCGTCGGGCAGCACCGGGTGATCGCGCAGACCATGACCGTGAACGTCGGGTCCCAAGGCGTGATGAACGCCGTCGGTATGCGCTACGTCCGCACCTACTTCCCCACCTGGGATGCCCCGCCACCGGGAGCCGACCTCGGCGAGGTCGAGTACGAGATGACCCGGGCGATGTGGGAGGAGCTTCGCGGCGCCTGCTGAGGCAGGGATGCGTGGCCACGGAGTGGAGTAGCAGCCCCTGAGCGAATCCGGGGTCATAGCCGAGCTATGGGTCGGGGTGCGGCCGAGATGCCGTGTTCGATCGCGTCGAACGCTTGGTTCAATCGTTGTCGATGGGCCGTCGCGATGTCGGCGAGGTCATCGCCGGCGAGCCGGCGTCGGACGGTCGCGACGGCGACGACGCGGTAGGCGGCGACCACGAGCGCGGCGATGAGCGCGCTGTCCCCGGAGAAGCGCTTGTCGGATTCGAGTTCCTCGGCCAGCGCCGCCTCGATCTCGTGCTCGAACACGCGAAGGCGTGCGATCACCGTCGGCGCCTCCATGACGACCCGCATGAACGGTTCGATCCCCTCCTCCAGCACGGACAGGCCGTGCCGTTCCTCGGTGAGGGCGAGGAGGGTCCGACGGATCGCTTCGACAGGGCCGACATCGTCCGCCCGCTCGCGGACGGTGGCCCGCGCGATCTCGACCACGTCGGGAAGACGGTCGAGCAGAAGGTCCTCTTTCCGATCGAAGTGTGTGAGAACGGTCATCTTCGACACCCCCGCCGCGCGGGCGACCTCGACCAGCGTGACGTTGTCGAAGCCACGATCCAGGAACAGCCCGGTCGCGACGTCAGCGATGTGCGCCCGGGTCTTCGACCCACCACGGTCACCTCGATTGGGCATGTGCAGCGACTCCTCGACGTGTTAACTTTACTGGGTAAGCTTACCTGGTAAAGAGACCGGGTAAGCTTCGTGAAGAGACTAAGGGGTACGCCTCGACCCGGCGTCCGTCGTCGCGCGCGCTTGACCCTGGAGGTGCACCATGTCCACTCCCGTCACGATCATCGGCGCCGGCCTCGGCGGCCTCATGCTGGCCCGCGTCCTGCACGTTCACGGCATCCCGGCAACGGTCTACGAGGGAGAGACTTCCCCGACCTCGCGCACCCAGGGCGGCTTGCTCGACATCCACGACTACAACGGCCAACTGGCTCTGCAGGAGGCCGGCCTGATCGAGGAGTTCCGCAGTCTCGTCCTGGCGGGCCGCCAGGCGAGCCGGTTCCTCCTCCCCGACGGGACCGTCCTGGCCGACCAGCCCGACGACGGCACGGGCGGGCGCCCCGAGATCCTCCGCGGCGACCTGCGCCGGATCCTGCTCGACTCCCTCCCTGCCGGCAGCGTCAAGTGGGGCAACCGGGTCAGCGGCGTGGCTCCCCTCGGCGAAGGCCGCCATGAGGTGACCTTCGATGACGGCACCACAATTGTCACCAGCCTGCTGGTCGGCGCGGACGGCGCCTGGTCACGGGTCCGGTCGCTGTTGTCCGACGCCACCCCCGAGTACACCGGCATGTCGGCCATCGAAACCCACCTGTTCGACAGCGAGCGCCGGCACCCGACCACCGCGAAGGCGGTCGGCCAGGGAGCGATGTACGCCCTCGCGCCGGGAAAGGGCCTTCTGGCGCACCGCGAGAGGGGCGGCACCCTGCACAACTACGTGTTCGTCACCGCGCCGCAGTCCTGGTTCGCCACCATCGACTTCACCGATGCCGCCGCAGCCGCCGCACGGATCGCGCAGGAGTTCGAGGGGTGGGCCCCCGAGCTCACCGCGCTGATCACCCACAGCGACACTCCGCCGGTCCTGCGCCCCCTCTACACCCTGCCGATCGGACACCGGTGGGATCGGGTGCCGGGAGTGACCCTGCTCGGCGACGCCGCCCACCTCACGGCCCCGAACGGCGAGGGCGCCAACCTGACCATGTACGACGGCTCCGAACTCGCCAAGGCAATCGCCGCCCACCCCGACGACGTCGAAGCCGCCATCGCCGCCTACGAGCAGGCCATGTTTCCGCGCAGCACCGAGGCTGCCGCCGAAGGCACCGAAGGTCACAAGCTCCTGTTCGGCGAGGGCACGCCCTACGTCATGCTCGGCCTCGACCCAGACGACAAGTAGACCTCACGGGTGCCGTAGCCGCAGGGAGACGATGGTCAGTACCCCGGCCAGCCGCCGTGCGGTGGTGGGGTCGAAATGCTGATGTCCTGGACCGTCGTCGCCGCAGACAACCCAGCCGATGCGATCGTCTAGGTGCTTGCGGGGGGTTCGGGGGCAACTCAGGGCCCCGTGCTGGTGCCCCCGGCAGGATTCGAACCTGCGACACACGGTTTAGGAAACCGTTGCTCTATCCCCTGAGCTACGAGGGCGGGCGACGCCAGGCGACCTGGCGGCGGCTGTCAGCGTACCGCAGGGAGCTTGCACCCGATCAACACTGGCCGTGCCGTCGACGACCCCGTCCACGTCGGGTACGCCACGCCAGGCGTACCCGACATCAAGCGGTCCGGACAGGCGAGGGTCGCCCGAGGGGCAGGCGGACAAGTCTCCGATGATGCGCCGGACGATCCGCGCACCCCTGAGCCACCGCCTGCCCACCGGTACGGAGCGAGCCCTCAAGATGCGCCAAGGTCAAGACCGGGTCCCGAACGCGTCGACGCCGGTCAACTCGGCCGACAGTACCCACAACCGCGCCGCCCCGTCCGCGTCCAGCTCCTGGTCGACGACGGCACAGTCCTCGCAGTACCGCCCGCCGGTTCCGGCGAGCCGGGGGGAGGTGGCCGCCCAGACCTGGGTCGCCGCTCCCTGCTCCGGTGTCTTGAATTCGGCGTCCAACAGGTTGCCGTCCTTGTCCACCCACCCGGCGGTGACCATCTCCTGCCGGCTCAGGTGCCGCTGGAGCGGGGTGAGGATGTGACCGGGGTGCACCGAGAACGCCCGTACCCCCACCTCCCGGCCGAGCGTGTCGAGCCGTTCCGCGAACAGCACGTTCGCCCGCTTCGCCTGGGCGTATGCCTGCCACTTGTCGTAGCCCCGGCTGAAGTGCGGATCGGACCAGCGGATCGCCGCCGGGTGCTGGGCCCGTGAGGTGAGCACCACGACCCGGGCTCCCCCACCCCGCCTGATCGCCGGCCACAAATGGTTGACCAGCGCGTAGTGCCCGAGGTGGTTGACGCCGAACTGCGCCTCCCAGCCCGGGCCGACCCGGGTCTCGGGGCAGGCCATGATGCCGGCGTTGTTCATCATGATGTCGATGCCCCTGCCGGAGGCCAGGAACCGGTCCGCGAAGGCCCGTACGCTGCCCAGGTCGGCCAGGTCGAGTTCGTCCACCTCCACCCCGTCGATCCCGGTCAGCGCGGCGCGGGCCACCGCCGGTCGCCGCGCGGGTACGACCACCTGGGCACCCGCGCGGGCGAGCGCGGCCGTCGCCTCCCGGCCGAGTCCGGAGTACCCGCCGGTGACGAGCGCGAGCCGGCCGGAGAGGTCGATCCCCCGCACCACCTCCTCGGCGGTACTCCGCGCACCAAACTCGGCCGTCCCCCCAGCTCCTATCCTGGCCCCGATCACGCCCCGGACATCGAAACCTTGATGCCAATTGCCTGCTGTCACTGCCATGCGAGCGAAGCTATTCGCTAGACCGTGGTCTAGGTCAACGCGCGCGTATGCTCCGGGCCATGCTCGACACTCCTGTGGAATTCAGCATCGGGCAGGTGGCCGAACGCACCGGCCTGAGCGTGCACACCCTCCGGCTGTACGAGCGGGAAGGGCTGCTGGCCTCGCGGCCACGCCGTAGCAGCGGCGGCCGTCGCGTCTACAGCGAATGGGACGTGCAGTGGCTCGACAACTGTACGAAGTTCCGGGCCTCCGGAATGCCGCTGGCCACGATCCGCCGACTCGCCGAACTGGTCGGCGAGGGCCCGGGCAACGAGGCCGAGCGCCTCGAACTGCTCCGGGCGCACCGGCAGCGGGTACTGAACCGGATCGCCGAACTCCACGACTGCCTCGAACTGATCAGCAACAAGGTCAGCGCCTACGAGGAGGCCGTCCGGCAGGGCAACGCCGACCGCCTCTGGGTCACCCCGTCGACCGGCCCTGACACCGCCCCGGCCCCCGACGCCGACGGACGCCGGTGACCCCACCGGCCCGGGACGCCGGCAAACCCACATCGACGGCGACTCAGCCGGCGGCTCCGCCGGGCGCGACCAGCCCCGACTCGTACGCCAGCATCACCAGCTGGGCGCGGTCCCGGACACCCAGCTTGGTGATGGTCCGGCTGACGTGGGTCTTCGCGGTCAGCGGGCTCATCCGCAGCGTCCGGCCGATCTCGGCGTTGCTCAGCCCGCCCGCCACCAGTACCAGCACCTCGCGTTCCCGCTCGGTCAACCCGGCGAGCCGCTCCGCCGCATCCGCAGGCGGTCCTGGCCGCCGGCCGAACTCCTCGATCACCCGCCGGGTCACGCTCGGGCTCAGCAGCGCCTCGCCGGCCGCGACGACCCGGACCGCGTGACACAGCTCCTCCCGGTTGACAGTTTTGGCCAGGAAGCCGCTCGCCCCGGCCTGCAACGCGGAGAAGATGTACTCGTCGATCTCGTACGTGGTCAGCACGATGATCCGTACCCCGGCGGTGGCCGGATCCGCGGTGATCCGCGCGGTGGCGGTCAGACCGTCCAGCCCCGGCATGCGGATGTCCAGCAGCGCGACGTCCGGTCGGATCTGCCGGACCAGTCTCAGCGCCTCCGCACCGTCGGCAGCCTCCGCCACCACCTCGATGTCGCCGTCCAGGCCGAGCAGGCCACGCAGTCCCGCCCGGACGAGCGGCTGGTCGTCGGCGAGCAGCACCCGGATCGTCATCGTCGCATCCCGCCCGGCTCCCCGGTCGCCCCCGCCACCCGCTCGGAGTCGACCCCCGCCACCCGCACCGGCTTGACCTCCGCCGCCCGGTCCGGGTCGACCATCCGGCTCCGACCGTCAGCATCGACCGACGTCCCGCCGCCGGTGGCGGCGACCGTCCGGGGCAACCAGGCGCTGACCGCGTACCCGCCGTCGGGCAGCGGACCGGCGTGCAGGGTGCCGCCCAGTCCGGTCGCCCGTTCCCGCATCCCGGTCAGGCCGTGTCCGACGGTGGGTGCCGATGCGGAACCACCGCCGGTGCCGTCGAAACCGACGTCCGAGCCGGTGCCGTCGTCGCGGATGTCGAGGCCGACGCCGTCCGGGGCGTACCGGAGGGTCAACGTCACCGAGCGGGCGTCCGCGTGCCGTAGCACGTTGGTGACGGACTCCTGGGCGATCCGGTACAGGGTCAGCCCGACCGTCGGCGGCAGCGGCCGGGGCTCCCCCTCGCGCTCGAACGCCGTGGTCAGGCCGGCCTCGGCCGCCCGTTCGAGCAGCGTGCCGAGCTGCGTCTCGTCCGGCGGGGAGCGCAGCTCCGGCGCGGTCGCGGCGCCGGGCTCGCGCAGCAGGCGTACCGCCCGGTGCAGTTCGTCGATCGCGTCCACGTTGACCTGACGGGCGCCGTCCAGCAGGTCCCGTGCGGCGTCCGGGTCCCGCCCGAGGAGTTCCCGGGCCAGGTTGAGCTGGATCCCGACCACCGCGACGGTGTGCGCGGTGACGTCGTGCAGTTCGCGGGCGATCCGGATCCGTTCGGCGAGGACGAGCCGGGCCGACTCCCGGGCCCGCTCCGCCTGCTCGGCGGCAAGCCGGGCTTCGGCCTCCCCGGCGTACAGCTCGGCGGTGCGGAACGCGATGCCGGCGACCAGGGCCAGGGCCAGCATGGCGGCCTCCCGCAGTGCCCCGTCGAGCAGCCGGAGCGGTTCGACACCGGCATTCATCACCCAGCCGGTGGAGATCAGCAGGGTCGAGACTCCGACCGCCGCCCCGATCAACGGCTGCCCCGCCCGGGCGACCGTGTAGAGCGGGAGCAGCAGCGGCCAGATCGGCGAGACGCTGGGAAAGTCGGTCAGGTTGTAGCCCATGATGGCGACCAGCGAGAGCACCAGCACCAGCACCGGATGCCGGCGCCGGAACAGCAGTAGCCCGCCGGTCGTCACCCCGAGGGCGGCGGCGGCGACCGTGGAGTCCCGGCTGGACGGCTCACCGGCCACCTCGGTCGCGAGCGTGATGGCGACGGCGCTGACCAGCGCGAGCAGCACGTCCAACCGGCGCATCGGACCTCACTTCCCGTGCCCCGGATGTGTGCCGGCGAGGTCGGCCGGCACCCGGGGTTCGTCCCGGGCCGAGACGACGATGAATTGTCCCATCATGCCGGCGTCCTCGTGGGCGAGCAGATGGCAGTGGAACATGTACGGCGCCCGTACGTCGGAATGCGCCAGGAAGCGTACGGCGAGCCGGACCCGGCCGCCCGGCGGCACGTACACGGTGTCCTTCTCCCCGGCCAGTTGCGGTGCCGGCGGCCGGCCGTCCACGTCGAGCAGGTGGAACGCCGCGCCGTGCACGTGGAAGTTGTGCGGGATCCCGCCGGTGTTGCCGATCTCCCAGGTCTCCACCGAACCGGCCCGGACCACCCGGTCGATCCGGGTCGGATCCATCACCCGCTCGTCGAACCGGAAGTCCCCCATCGTCATCCGGTACGGCTCGGCCCTGGTCGGCTCGGCCCTGGTCGGTGCGGGCACCGGCGGCGCGGCGGCCAGCCGGGGCGGCAGCGCGGGCGACGGCCGCAGGGCCGGGGCCGCGATGATCTTCAGCAGGTCGAAGGTGTCGGCACCGCCGGCCAGTCGCCGGATCAGCGCGTTGCCGCCCATCGGCGCCGGGAAGCCGCGCAGCAGCACCTCCTCCCCGGGGCGGAACCGGACGACGATCTCGGCGCGTTCACCCGGCGAGAGCATCAGCCGGCGCAGCGGCAGCGGCGCGTCCCGCAGCCCCGCGTCGGTGGCCACCAGCGAGAATTCCCGGTCGTCGGCGAACCCGACGGAGAAGACCCGGGCGTTGGCGCCGTTGAGCAGCCGGAACCTGACCAGCTCGGCGTCGACCGCCAGGTACGGGTCGTAGCCGCCGTTGACCAGGATCCGGTCGCCGAGCAGGCCGGTGATGGAGAACCCGCCGAACTCCAGCCCGGACTCGTCGAGCGTGCCGTCGTCGTGCAGCTTCCGGTCCTGGAGGATCAGCGGGATGTCGTCGACGCCGTACCGGCGGGGCAGCGGCAGCGCGTCGCTCTCGTCGTCGTCGACGAGAAACAGGCCGGCGACACCCCGGTAGACGTGCGCCGCCGTACGCCGGTGCAGGTGCGGGTGGTACCAGAGGGTCGCCGCCCGCTGCTCGACCGTCCAGTACGGCTGCCAGGTCCGGCCGGGTTGGATCGGCTGGTGCGGGCCGCCGTCCATCACCGCCGGCAGGTGCATGCCGTGCCAGTGCACCGAACTGGTCTCGGGCAGGTTGTTGGTCACGTCGACCGCTACCCGGTCACCGCGCCGGGCCCGCAGCGTCGGGCCGAGGATCGGCCCGTTCGCGCCCCAGGTGGTGGTGCTGGTGCCGGGGAGCAGTTCGGTGCGGCCGGCCGCCAGGGTGAGCCGGAACCGTTTGCGCCCGTCGGCGTCGGCGGTGGGCGGCAGCAGCGGTGGGATCGGCAGCCGGTTGCGGAACGACAGCGTACCGACGTTGCTTCGCCCGGACTCCGCCCAGAGGTAGCCGGCGTATCCGGCGGCCGGGGCGACGAGCAGGCCGGTGCCGGCGCCGAGCCAGCCGAGCACCTTCCGCCGGGTGGCCGTCAGCGCCGTCACCGCCGGCTCCGCCGTCACCGCCGTCACCGCCGGCTCCGCGGCCGCAGGCTCCGGAGCACGAGTACGACGCCGATGGCGATCACCCACCAGCCGAGCAGCGCCTCGGGCATCGGTACCAGACCGGGGTCGTCGAGCCAGACGTGCGGCGGGACGAAGAACCAGCCGAGGTTGAAGGTGAGCCCGACCAGTGCCACGACCAGCCCGACCCAGCGCAGACGTCGTTGTGCCATGCCCCGACGCTAGGTAACCGGTGTGCCGTGGCACGTCTGCCGATCGGAGTCGAAATCGGTACTCCACCCGGTGTACGACCCCGATCCGGTCTCCGGGGGTCGTACACCGGGTGTGGTCGGGATCAGGTCAGCGGATCGGAAGCTGGGCGGCCCAGTCCTGCCAGACCCGCTCGGCGTGGGCCTGGTCCACGTCGTCGGCGAAGATGTGGTGGCCGAGGACCAGCACGCTGCCCCGGTCGGTGCCGGAGTGCAGGAACCGGTAGAGCGCGTCGTCGGTGCGTACCCCGAAATAGGTGGGCAGGCCGGTGATGTCGACGACTCCCTCGATCGGCGGCAGTCCGTCGAGGGTGAGCCGGGCCGGTGCGCCCTCGGTGATCGCGCCGGTGATGCCGAACGCCCCCGCCACGGCCGCCCACACCTGGTCCGGCTCGCCGGCACCGGGCCGGAACGCGGCGACCTGGGTGCCGTGCCGGCCCGGGAAGTACCGCACGTACGCGGCCAGGGTGGCCAGGTACATGTCCCAGCCGTTCCGCATCGCCTCGTACTCGGTCTCCCAGTTGTCGCCGAGCACACCGCTCTGCACGAGGTGCAGCACCGTACTGCCCTGGTCACGCCCCTCGATCAGGTATTCGATCGCCATGAACGTGCCGTCCGGGCCGGGTTCGGTGCCGTACCCGAACCGCTTGCCGGGCTCCCAGGCCGTCACCGTCGACTCCTCGGTGTGACCGGCCATGGCGAACGTGTTCCGGCCGCCTTCGCGCGGGTCCACCTCGGTGTGGCCCATGAACCAGGAGTCGATGCCGGGGCCGGTGGCGATCGCCGCCCAGACCTGGTCCGGCGTCCCGGCCAGTTCGATTTCCTTGCGCAGCTCGAATTCGTGTCCCACGGTAGAAGTCTCCAATTCGCTGACGTGCGGAACCAGGCCGACCGTGCCGGCCTCGTCGGGATGTCTGTCCGGTGCGCGTCGCCGCAGCCCGCCAGCAGAGGTGCCAGCGCGGGCCGGTGGCACGGTCAACCGGTGGGTTCGGGGCTCTCCGGTTCGGCCGGGACGTGCGGGTGCAGTGCGACCACCACGCGGTGGTCGCGGCCGCCGGGTGCGGACTCGTCGTGGTATCTGCTGACGAGCCTGGTGACCGTCCCGGCCAGTTCCTCGGCGAAGGCGGCCCGGTCGGCCGCCGAGGCGAACCGCACCTGGGCGTCGATCGCGAAGGTGGCGACCCGCTTCTCGGCCCGGTCCGCGCCGGTGATCAGTGCACCGACGTCCTGGACGAGCCGGGCCGCGACCGCCAGCAGCCACCGCGCCGAGAGCCGGTCCGGGGACTGGCTCGGATTGGGCCGTACGGCGGAGAGCGCCACCGGGGAGATCACGTAGGACGCCGCGGTCGCCCGCATCACCCGCTCGGTGACGTTGCCCTTGCGGCGCTCCTCGACCAGCTCGATCAGGCCGTGCTGCTCAAGTGCCCGGAGATGGTAGTTGACCTTCTGCCGGGCCAGGCCGACCCGGGCGGCGAGCATCGTGGCCGAGGCCGGCTCGGCCAGCTCGGCCAGCAGCCGCGCCCGGATCGGGTCGAGCGACGCCTCGGCCGCCGCCGGATCCTCGATCACTGCGATGTCGAACATGCGGCAAGCCTGCCACCGACAAGTCTTCTTGTCAAGGAAAGTCGAACTGTCGGAGTGGCGCCCGTCGCCGGGCACCCCGGCTACCCGTCGTGGCGCCAGCCGAGCAGCCGCTCCGCCTTCGTACAGTCGAAGAAGCCCTGGTTCCCGTGCAGCTCGCCGCGGACCGGCACGTCCGGGTAGTGCTCGCGGCGCAGCTGTTCACTGGGGATGCCCGAGGTGGTCTCCGGGGCGACCACGTAGCAGACCTGGTGGCCGGTGAAGTCGGCGGTGAGCGCCAGCAGGCAGGCTCGGGCCGCCGGCCGGCCCAGGGTGTACCCCCACAGGTCGCGGACGGCCAGAGCCCAGTTCCCCGACCCGGGCTCGGTGCTCGGCCGGGTCGGTACCACCGCGTGCAGCCGCAGGCTGGCGATGCGCAGCTCCGCGTACCGGCGGGCGAAGCTGTCCGCCTGCGCCTCGCCGAGCCACTTCGACAGGCTGTAGGGGTCCTCGTTGTAGCTGGGGTGCCGCTCGTCCAGCGGGAAGTAGTCGAAGCGCGGCTTCCGGCTGTAGCCGCCGCCGACGGCGTTGACGCTGGAGGCCAGACAGACCCGGGTGATCCCGAGTTCGACGGCGGCCCGCAGCCCGTTGTAGCTGGCGGTGACGTTGACGTTGTGCACCACGTGGTCCGGCTCGTCCCACGGCTTCGGATACGCCGCCAGGTGCACCAGCGCCTCGCAGCCGTCCAGCGCCCGCAGCAGCGCCGGATAGTCGGTCACGTCGGCGGGCCGGCGTACCAGTTCGGGCGGCACACCGCTGCTGACGTACCGGGCCGACGGCCGGTCGATCTCCACCACCGTGTGCCCGTCGGCCAACGCGTGGTCGACCACGAACCGTCCGACCGTCCCGGCACCGCCGGTCACCGCAATCCGCATCCCGCCATTCTCCGCCCCGGGTACGCCCCGCCGCTCGGTCACGACCTCGCCACCGAACCGCTCGGGCAGGTCGGCGGGAAGTTGGTGCCGGGCTGTCGTTTCCGGCGGGCCCGTTCGTCGTCATGCTGTGCAGTAGTCCGCTGCCCTCCGATCCGGAGCGAGCCGCTGACACCGGCAGCCGGATCCAGGCGGAACGGAACGAAGACGGAGGAGATCGACGTGAAGTACATATTCCTGATCTACGGCGACCCGGCCCAGGAACCGACCGATCCAGAGGCGATCCAGGCGGAGATCGACACGTACTGGGCGTACGACAAACTGCTCGCCGACGCGGGCGCCATGCTCGCCAGCCAGGCGTTGCAGGGCACCGAGACCGCCACGACGGTGCAGGTCCGCGGGGAGGGCGAGCCGACCGTCACCGACGGACCGTTCGCCGAGACCCGGGAGATCCTCGGCGGCTACTACCTGGTCGACCTGCCGGATCTGGACGCCGCCATCGGCTGGGCCGCCCGCTGCCCCGGGGCCCTGCGCGGCAAGGTCGAGATTCGACCGGTCATGGAGTTCGAGCAGCCGTGACCGGCGCTACGACGGCGCCCGTGGCCGGGCGGTCCGGCGGCCGGCTCCGGCCGGGCGGCCCGGTCGACGGCGGTCAGGACGGCTAGCCGTGTCCGGTGGCGAGCGGCCGACCGCCGACATTCTGGAGCAGGTCTTCCGGGAGGAGCGCGGGCGACTGCTCGCCACCCTGGTCCGGCACTTCGGCGACCTCGACCTCGCCGAGGAGGTCTCCTCGGACGCGATCGAGGCGGCCCTGCTGCACTGGCCCGTGCAGGGTGTGCCGACCCGTCCGGCGGCCTGGCTGCTCACCACCGCCCGGCGTCGGGCCGTCGACCGGCTGCGCCGGGACCGCGCCTACGCGGCCCGGCTGGCCGTACTCCAGGCCGAGGCCGTCCGGCACGAGCCGGCCGCACCCCAGCCGGCCGACGGCGGCGACCTGCCGGACGAGCGGCTGGCGCTCTTCTTCACCTGCTGCCACCCGGCGCTGCCCGGCGAGACGCAGATCGCGTTGACCCTGCGCTGCCTGGCCGGACTCACCACCACCGAGGTGGCCCGGGCGTTCCTGGTCCCGGTGCCGACGATGGCCCAGCGAATCGGCCGGGCGAAGCGGAAGATCCGGGCCGCCCGGATCCCGTTCCGGGTGCCGGACGCCGCCGAACTGCCGGCCCGGCTCCCCAAGGTTCTCCGGGTGATCTACCTGATCTTCACCGAGGGGTACGCGGCGAGCAGCGGTCCCCAGCTCGTCCGGGCCGACCTGGCGGACGAGGCGATCCGGCTGGCCCGGCTGCTGCACCGGCTACTGCCCCGGCAACCGGAGGTGACCGGGCTGCTCGCCCTGCTGCTGCTGGTCGACGCCCGCCGGGCCGCCCGGTGCACCCCCGAGGGCGACCTCGTACTCCTCGACGAGCAGGACCGCACGCTCTGGGACCGTGACCGGATCGAGGAGGGCCGGCGGCTCGTGCCCGGCGCACTGACCAACCGCCCCGGCCCGTACGCGGTGCAGGCCGCGATCGCCGCGCTGCACAGCGAGGCCGCCGACGTGGCCGGTACGGACTGGCCGCAGGTGGTCGCGCTCTACGACGTACTGGCCCGGCTGGCGCCGTCACCGCTGGTGGAACTGAACCGGGCGGTGGCGGTGGCGTTCCGGGACGGTCCGGCCGCCGGGTTGCGGCTGCTCGACGCGCTCGACGAGCAGGGCCGGCTGGCCGGCTACCACCTGCTGCCGGCTGCCCGGGCGGACCTGCTGCGTCGGCTGGGTCGCGCCGGGGAGGCCGCTGCGGCGTACCGTCAGGCGCTCGACCTGGTTGGCAACGAACCGGAACGGGCGTTCCTGCGGCGGCGGCTCGCGGAGGTCGCCGCCGAAGCCGGTACGCCCGGGTCGTCGTCGGCAGGGCGGGAGAATTCCGCCGATCCGGACTCGTGAGATCGCCGCGATCCGGGCCCCATCCATCGTTATCGACGAATCCCACTCAGGACGGACGATGCCGGCGATGCGGCACGTTTGCCGAAAGGTTTCGGTCGTCCGGGCTTTGACCCGCGCCCACCCGACGCCGCTTTGCCTGATGCTCTTTACCAGGGACTATGCCTGGCCTGACCGGACTTCGGAATACCGGTGAAAGCTGTCCATATCCTTGCCTGCGCCGATACGGTCCGAGTGGGGGCGATTGAAGTTTCGGAATCTTTCCGTTAGCCTCGTGAATCGAGTTTTGTCGATACAACGGTAAGGTTGAGTGTCTCTGAACCCCCAGTCCCATGCCCATGACACGGGCTTACCCCGCTGGCGCCGGATGCCGTGGTCGTCGCTCGGACCACGACACGAGTCGCCGCGGCGACCTCTGCGCCGGGCTCGCCGAGGTCGTCCGGGCTCGGGTCGTCCCGGGCCGCTCATCCAGCCGACACCGTCCACCGAGCCGGCACCACAGCGGACGGGCGCATCGACGACACACCCGCACACCACCCCTTCCCGGACCCGAGAGGCAACAGGTCATGAGCAGCAGAACCGTCCCTGACCCCAGGCGCCTGATGGCGGGACCCGGCCCACGTGCCGCACTGGTCTCACTCGCCGTCGGCGTGCTCGCCGCCGGCGCGGCCCTCACCTTCGCCTCCTCCGCCAACGCGGCGACGACGCTCGGCGCGTCGGCGGCGGAGCGGGGCGGGCGCTACTTCGGCGCGGCCGTGGCCGCGAACAAACTCAGCGACAGCACCTACACCACCGTGCTGAACCGCGAGTTCAACCAGGTCACGCCCGAGAACGAAATGAAGATCGACGCGACCGAGCCGCAGCAGAACCAGTTCACCTTCACCAACGCGGACCGGATCGTCAACCACGCGACCAGCCGGGGCTGGAAGGTCCGCGGCCACACCCTGGCCTGGCACTCGCAGCAACCGGGCTGGATGCAGAACATGTCCGGCACCGCGCTGCGGCAGGCCATGCTCAACCACGTCACCCGGGTGGCCAGCTACTACGCCGGCAAGATCGACTCCTGGGACGTGGTGAACGAGGCGTTCGCCGACGGCAACGGCGGCGCCCGCCGCGACTCCAACCTCCAGCGCACCGGCAACGACTGGATCGAGGCCGCCTTCCGGGCCGCCGACGCCGCCGACCCGAACGCCAAGCTCTGCTACAACGACTACAACACCGACAACTGGACCTGGGACAAGACCCAGGCGGTGTACCGGATGGTGCAGGACTTCAAGCAGCGCGGCGTACCGATCGACTGCGTCGGCCTCCAGTCGCACTTCAACAGCGGCTCACCGTACCCGAGCAACTACCGCACCACGCTCTCCAGCTTCGCGGCGCTCGGCGTCGACGTCCAGATCACCGAGCTGGACATCGAGGGTTCCGGCACCACCCAGGCGAACACCTACCGCAACGTGGTCAACGACTGCCTCGCCGTCGCCCGCTGCACCGGCATCACCGTGTGGGGCGTACGGGACTGCGACTCGTGGCGTAGCGGCGGCACCCCGCTGCTCTTCGACTGCAACGGCAACAAGAAGCCGGCGTACGACGCGACGCTCAGCGCGCTGAACAACGGCGTCACCCCGACCAACCCGCCGACGAACCCGCCCACCAACCCCCCGACGAACCCACCCACGAACCCGCCCACCGACCCGCCGACGCAGGGGCCGGGCGGCTGTTCCGCGACGGTGTCGCTGAACTCCTGGAATGGCGGATTCGTGGCCACGGTACGGGTGACCGCCGGCTCGTCCGGCACCAACGGCTGGTCGGTCGGGATGACCCTGCCGTCCGGGGCGAGCGTCACCAACTCCTGGAACGCGAACCGCAGTGGCACCAGCGGCGCGGTCACCTTCACCAACGTGAGCTACAACGGCCGGATAGCCGCCGGACAGTCGACCGAGTTCGGCTTCCAGGGCACCGGCAGCGGCACAGGGATGTCACCCACCTGTAGCGCCAGCTGACCGACCGACGGCACGACCGGTGCGGAGGACCATCGTGGTCCTCCGCACCGTTGCGTACCAGGAAACTGGACGGGCCGGCGCTCACGCGGTGGGCGACTCCCGGGACAGCCGGAACCCGGATCGATCCCCGGCCTCCTCGTGCCCGGCCCCTTCGTCCCCGGAGCCGGCCTGCCGGTGGTCGGCGACGAACTCGGCCACGATCCGCCGGGCGTAGGCCGCCCGGTCCGGGTCGGCGGTCGAGAAGTCCTCCGGTGCGGGCACCCGCATCGCCATACCCCAGCCCCGGCCCCGCGCCCAGGTGGCGTCGTCGACCTCCAGCGCGGCCCGGAACACGGCGCGGCTGCCCGCCGGCAGCAGCGTCCAGGCGACCATCAGGTCACAGGCCGGATCGCCCACGGCCAGGCAGCCGAAGTCGATCGCGGCGCGGAGCCGGCCGTCGACGGTGAGCAGGTTTCCGGCGGCGAGGTCGCCGTGGATCCAGACGCCCCGGCCGTCCCAGGCCGGCACCGCCGCCAGCGCCGCGTCCCAGACCGCCGTCAACGCGTCGATGTCGACCAGGCCGGCCAGGGCCGCGATCCGCCGCCGGAGGCTGCCGTCCGTCGCGAGGGACGGCCGGCTGTCGCCCACGGGTACGCCCCGGAAGGCGTTGCTGGCGTCCGGTGCCGGACCGCCGGTGGGGTCGATCCGGCGCAACGCGCGGATGAACTCCGCCACGTCCCGCGCCAACCGGTCCGGGTCGGGCCCGCCCCCGCGCGCCGGGTTCTCGCCGTCGAGCCACGGATAGACCGACCACCGGAACGGGTAGCCCTCGGCCGGCTGCCCGAGCGCGAGCGGGACGGGGACGGTCAACGGCAGGTGCGGGGCCAGCCGGGGCAGCCACCGGTGCTCCCGGTCGACCTGGGGTGCCCACCGGGCGAAGCGGGGCAGGCGTACCACCCTGTCGCCGCCGAGCCGGTACATCGCGTTGTCGGTCCCCCAGACCCGGGTCCGCACGACGGGCAGCTCCGCCCACTGCGGAAACTGGGCCGCGAGCAGCCGGCGGACGAGCGCCTCGTCGGTCGGCACCTCGACGGGCTGCCGGTCGGTGCTGGCCAACAGGGCTCCCTCGGCAACGACTCGACGTTCGCGGCTGTCGCCGCTGGCAGGTTAGGCGCCGCCGGAGGGCCGGGCCCAGCCATTTTCGGTACCGGAGGCAGCGGCACCGGTGGAAGGATCTCCGGATGCCGATCGACCAACATCTGCTACTGGCGTTCACCCTGACCACGATCATCGCCATGATCACGCCTGGTCCGGACATGCTCTTCGTGCTCGGCTGCGGGATGCGCGGCGGCTCCCGGGCCGGCCTGCTCGCCACCGCCGGGGTGGCGACCAGCGAGGCGGTGCACGTGGCCGTGGCGGCGGCCGGACTGGCCGCGCTCTTCGCGGCGGCGCCGACCGCGTTCGCGGTGGTCCGGATCGTCGGCGCCGCCTACCTGATCTATCTCGGCGTGCAGTTGATCCGGCACCGCCGCGATGCCCGGGCCGAGCTGCCGACCGGGGGTGGACTGTCGGGCCGGAAGGCGTACCTGAGCGGGCTGCTGACGAACCTGCTCAACCCGAAGATGGTCACCTTCACGATCGCGTTCCTGCCGCAGTTCGTCGACCCGGCGCTGGGGCAGGTCTGGCTACAGTTCGCGATCCTCGGCGCCATCCTGATCGGGCTGGAGTTCCTGGTGGACGGCGCCGTCGGGGTGTTCGCCGGGCGGATCGGCGGCTGGCTGCGCCGCCGGGCCGCCGTACGCCGCCGGATCGACGCCGCGACCGGTGGCATCTTCATCGGTCTCGGCGTACGCCTCGCCGTGGATCGGTGAACGGCGGCCGGCGGGTCGGCGTCGGTTACCCGGTCGGCTGATCGCCGCGCCGGGTCACCCGTGAAGTTCCGGCCCTGGTTCCGGTTTCCCGGCGCTCTGCCCGGGTAGCAGCGAGGGCGGCGCACGGCTCGCCGGCACGGAGAGGAGCCCCAGGTGACGGTTCGACACCCCAGGCGGGCGGCTTCGGCGGCGCTGCGGGGCACCACCCGAGGGGCGTTCGCCGCGATGGCGATGTCCGGCTTCCGGCAGGGGACCACCGGCCTCGGGCTGGTCCAACGCACCCCGCCCGAGGAGGTCCTGCGGCAGACCGCGCCGAGCCTGTTCCGGCGGATCCCGGTGGACCGCCGGCAGGCCCTGGTCGAACTGGTCCACTGGGCCTACGGTGCCGGCGGCGGGATGCTCTTCGGCCTGCTGCCCCGGTCGCTGCGGCGGCGGCCCTGGATTGGTCCGGCGTACGGCTTCGCCTTCTGGGCGGTCTTCGAGGCGGGCCTCGCGCCCCTGCTCGGCATCGACGAGCGCCGCCACCACGATGCCCGGGAACGGATGGCACTGCTCGCCGACCACCTGCTGTACGGCGTCGTCGTGGCCGCCTCACCCTGGCCGAACGCCGACTGACCGCCCCTGAACCCGGACCCGCCCCCGAACCCGACCCCGTCCCCGGCCGAGCCGCTCGCCGGCCGACCAGCGGACCGCCCCGGCCGAGCCGCCGGTGGTGATTCAACGGCCGGTAACGGGGTAGCCGGCGACGGAAGCCGAGGGAGGGAGACCACGATGCGTAAGGTCCACGGTCACGCCGACAACATCGTCTATGACCTCGTGTCGATCCAGTACCACGCCCTCAAGGGTGGTCAGGTCTACGAGCAGTACAAGAACGACGCGGAGGGGCACGACGACATCCGGCAGTTCATCGACCGCATCCAGCGGGAGGACATGGACCGGGCCCGGCGGGCCCAGGAGTTGCTGGCCAGCATCGTCGACGTACCCGTCGGGGCCCGCTGACCGCCGGTGACGCCCGCCCGGTCACGGCCGGGCCCCGCGTCGGGCGCGGCGCCGTCGCCGGAACAACCACCACGCCGCCAGGCAGAGCACCACCAGCGCGGCGAGGCCGGCACCGGCCTCGCCGAGGTGGTTCTCGATCCGCCGCCACGAGGCGCCGGCCAGGTAGCCGACCATCACCACGGTGGTCGCCCAGGCCGCGCCGCCGAGGGCGTTGAAGAGCAGGAACCGGCGGTACGGCATGCGGTTCATCCCGGCCAGTGCCGGAACCAGGGTCCGGAGCACCCCGACCCACCGGCCCAGCAGCACCGCCAGCGGGCCGTGCCGGGCCACGAACCGCTCGGCCCGACCCCAGCGCTCCTCGCCGACCCAGCGCCCGGCGCGGCTGCGTTTCAGCGGCGGGCCGGTCCAGCGACCGATCTCGTACCCGACGCTGTCCCCGGCGATGGCGCCGACGGTGGAGACCACGACCATCGCCGGCAGGCTCACCCGGCCGGTCGCGGCGAGCGCGCCACCGAGCAGCAGTGCGGTCTCGCCGGGCAGGAACAGCCCGACGAACGCGGCGGACTCGCCGAAGGCGAGCCCGCCGACCACCAGCAGCGCCGCCCAGCCGGAGAGTGCGGTGAGGGTGTCGATGACGCCGTCCACCCGGGCCGCCCGTCAGCCGGTACCGGCAGCCGACCGGCCGGCGTCGTGGCCGCCGTCCCGGACGGACAGGTGATGGAGTACGCCGCGTACCACCGCACCGGCGGGCCGGCGGCGGGCGGGCGTTTCGGCCGGGGCGAACTCCACCCGGCCATCGTGCCCGAGGAGATGACCCGAAACGCCGTAAATGCCCTGACTAGCGCCGCTGGTGCCCCGGCGATCCGCCGAGGTACCCGGTGGTCCGGAGCACGGCTCGGGCAAACCGGCTGAGCGGCAGGGCGGCAAGTTCCGTCCGGTCGAACCAGCCGACCTCGCCGACCTCGTCACCGTCCGGCACGGGTGTCCCGGCGACGATCTCGGCCTGGTAGACGGCGGTGACGTACGCGGCCCGGTCGCCGTGCGGATAGGTCACCTCGAACTCCGGCCCGCCCAGTACGTCGAGCAGCCGGACCAACCGCACCCGCACCCCGATCTCCTCCGCGGCCTCCCGTACGGCGGCCTCGGCCGGGGACTCGCCGGGCTCGATCACACCGCCCACCAGCCCCCACCCCTCGGTGTGCCCCCGGTGCCGTACCAGCAGCAGCCGGCCGGCCGGGTCGACCGGCAGCACCGAGGCGGAGGGCAGCAGCAGCAGTTCGGATCCGACTGCGGCCCGCAACCGGGCGACGTACGGCGGGATCGGCATGTGGGCCACGGTATGAGCATTGAGCTGCAATAAAAGGGACTTTCCGGGGCGTGTCCGACGATAGGCTCGGCGGCGTGCGCCCCACCATCCAGGAGAATCCCCGGCTGCGTCCGGTGACCGCCGCCGACCGGGTCTGGACCGGCGTGACAACCACCGCTGACGGCCGGGTCTTCGTGAGCTTCCCCTCCGCCGACGGCCCCGGGATCCAGGTCGGGGAGGTCGTCTCGGACGGCCGGATCGTCCCCTATCCCGACGCCGCCTGGAACGAGATACGCGACGACCTCGATCCCGAGGGCGCCTTCGTGCACGTCAACGGGTTGCGGATCGGGCCGGACGGCAACCTCTGGATCGTCGATGCCGGCAGTCCGGGGATCGGGCTGCCGGTCGTACCCGGTGGTCCGCGGCTGATCGTGGTGGAGCCGGAGTCGGCGACGGTGGTCCGCAGCTACGACCTCGGGCCGGCGCTGCGGCCGAACAGCTATGTCGACGACGTCCGGTTCAACGGTCGGATGGGCTACCTGACCGACGCGGGCGCACCCGGGCTGATCGTGCTGGACCTGGCGACCGGGGCGTGCCGGCGGGTACTCGACGGGCACGCCAGTACCGTCGCGCGCCGCCCGCTGCGGGCGGACGGCGAGATGCTCCGCGACGCGCACGGCCGGGAACTGCGGATCCACGCCGACCAGTTGGAGGTCTCGCCGGACGGGCGGTACCTCTACTACCAGCCCGCCTCCGGGCCGCTGCACCGGATCGAGACGCGCTGCCTCGACGACCCGGACATTCCGCCCGAGGTCGTGGCGCAGCAGGTCGAGCCGTGGGTGGACACCCCGACCACCGGGGGTACCGCGATCGACGCGGCCGGGGTGATCTATCTGAGCGACGTGGACCGGCGGCGCATCCTGGCGATCGGCCTGGACCGCCGGATCGAGACGCTGGTCGCCGATCCCCGGCTGGTCTGGGGTGACGCGCTCTGGCTCGACGGCACCGGGCAGCTCTGGATCCCGGCGGCCCAGCTCAACCGGACCCCGGGACTCTCCGGCGGCGCCTCGAACGTCGACTATCCGGTGTGGATGTACCGGATGCCGGTCAACGCGGTGCCACCCGCCAACGACCACGCCTGATTCTCGACTACCCGGTCCCGCCACAGCCGTCCGACCGACCGTACGGGTCGCGCTGACCCCCGTACGGCTGTCACACTGACCCCCGTCCGGCCGTCACCGTGACCCCCGTCCGGTGGTCAAATCGCGCCGGGCCGGTCCGGCGTCTCCGTCGACCGGAGACGGCCGGCAACGGGTGTCATCTGGGGCAAACCAGCCGTTATGCCTCTGCTATTGTTCGACATCGATGTCTAGGGGCGAGGTCCGGTTCGGACGTGCCGCCGCCGCGGCGGAGCGACGGGAGGATCGGGCACGTTGACTGTCTCCCCCGGCACCGCCGCCGCCCCGGCCGGGCAACCCGGGCCGGTCGACCCGCCACCGGCCGCCGAGATGCCGGCGGCGAGCGCGCTGGGCTGGGTCTACACGATCTTCCCGGCCCTGCTCCGGCTCACCTGCGGGATCGCCTGCGCGGTCGCGGCGCTCGCGGTGCGTACCCCACCGGTCTCCACCCCGCTGCTCGTCGTCGTGGTGAGCCTGTTGACCGCCTGGTCGGTGCTCTTCGCGGTCCTGGTGGTCCGCGAGCGACGGCCGGTGCCGGCGATGGCCGTCGACATCCTGCTCACCGTCGGCACCTGCCTGCTGATCCGGAACGTGGTCGCCGCCGAGGTGCTGCCCGGCGAGGTGAGCTGGGTGGCGATCCAGTCCAGCACCTCGGTGATCGTCGCCCAGTTCGTCCTCTCGCCCGCCCGCTCCGTCCCGGCCGGGCTGCTGGTGGCCGCCGCGTACGGGTTCGGCGCCCATCTGGCCGGCGACGACACCGAGGCGGTCGGGCACGCGGTCACCCTCGTCGTGCAGACCGGCAGCGCGGCCGCGCTCGCCGGGGTGGCCCGGCGCAGCAGCCGGCTCGCCGACGCCGCCTTCGCGGCCTACCAGGAGACCGCCCGGGCCGCCGTGACCGCGCGGGCCGCCCGGGCGGCGGAACGGCAACAGAACCGCGACCTGCACGACACGGTGCTCTCCACCCTCACCGTGGTCGGTCTCGGCGCGGTCGCCGGGCGCTCACCGCTGCTGCGCGAACGGGCCGCCGCCGACCTGCGTACCCTGGCCGGCCTGGCCGGCGACCGGTCGGCGTCCGGCGTCGAACCGGAGGACGAGGTCCGGCTGATCGCGCTCGACGAGCGGCTGCGCGCACTGCTCGGCCGGCTGCCGGAGTTGCGGGCCGACGCGGCACTGGAGCCGTGCACGGTGCCGGCCCCGGTCGCCGAGGCGGTCACCCACAGCACCGGCGAGGCACTGTCCAATGTGCTTCGGCACGCACCGGGAGCCACCGCCTCGGTGCGACTGTGCCGCAGCGGCGACACCGTCGCGGTCGAGGTGGTCGACGACGGGCCCGGCTTCGACCCGGCCACGGTCCCCCGGCACCGGTACGGCCTGCGGGAGTCCGTGCACGGCCGGATGGCGACGGTCGGCGGCCGGGCCGAGGTCACCTCAACGCCCGGCCGGGGCACCCGGATCCGGCTGGAGTGGCCGGATGTCCACTGACCTGGCCGGCGGTGCGGCGGGTACGGTCACCGCCACCGTCGAACGTGGCCCCCGGATCGCGGCCGTGCTGATCGCCTTCGGCTGGCACCTGGCCATCAACCTGCCGGCGGTACTCGCCGAATGGCAGCACTACCGGCTGCCCTGGCTCGTCGGCGGCGGGTGGCTCGTCTTCGGCGCGGTCGGGGTGATCGCCGCGGTCAACCTGCTGCGCGGGACCCCCTCGCCGACCTGGCCACTCGTCGGGGTACTGCTCCTGGTCGACGTGGTGGTCTTCGCCTGCGTACCCGGGTCGCTGGTCTTCGACTCCGCCAACTTCGGCTGGGCGACCCTCGGCTGGTTCGTCGTACTCCTGCTCTGGGGTCGCCGGATCCCGGCCCTGGTCGCGGTACTGGCGGTCGGCGCCGCGATCGCCCTGGTCGGGGTGCTGTCCCTGCGCGGCGGCGGAGCCGCGGACCTGAGCCGGTACGCGATGGCCGTCTACGGCAACGCGACGCTGCCCATCGCGATGATGATCGCGGTCAACCTGCTCGGCACCCTCGCCGGCACCACCGCCCGGGCGGCGGCGGCCCGGACGGCGATCGAGACCGAGCGGGCCGCCGCCGGCCGGACCCACCAGACCCGGCGGGACCGGCTGGCCGCCCTGGACCGGACCGCCGGGGCCATCCTGACCGAACTCGCGCAGGGTCGGGCCGATCCGGCGGACCCGGCCGTGCAGCGCCGCTGCGCCCTGGAGGCGTCCCGGCTGCGCCGCCTGATCGCCGAGTCCGACGACGTGCCGGACCCGCTGCTGCACGAGCTGCGCGCCTGCGTCGACGTGGTGGAACGCAACGGCCTGCCGGTCGACTTCGTGGCCGTCGGCACGCTGCCGCCACTGCCGGTGGAGATCCGCCGCCAGCTCGCCGAACCGCTGACCACGACCCTGGCCGCCGCGACCCGGTGGGCCCGGTTGACCGTGGTCGGCCAACCCGACGAGGTCGTGGTGAGCCTGACCACGCCCGGCACGTCGATCATCACGTCCGAGCCGGTCGACCCCGGTGACACCGTCGGAGCAATCGGCGACGACGAGCTTTCCGCTGCCGGCGGCGAGGTCGAGTACGTCTACGAGGAGAACGAGGAACTGGTATGGGTGCAGACCCGGTGGCGGGCGGCGTGACCCCGGGAGGATCGCGGATCACGGTCGCGATCGTCGACGACCATCCGGTGGTCATCGAGGGGATCCGCTCGTGGCTGGCCGCCGAGCCACGGCTGGCGGTGGTGGCGACCGGCGAGGACCCGGAGACGGTACTCGCCGCCGGCCAACCGCCGGCCGACGTGATCCTGCTCGACCTGCGGCTGCGCGGCCGGATGGTGATCGACAAGGTGGCCGAGCTGAGCGGCGCCGGCCGGCGGGTGGTGGTCTACTCCGAACACAGCGACCCGGACACCATCCTGGCCGTCCTGGACGCGGGTGCGGTCGCCTTCCTGGCCAAGCAGGAGGGGCGGGAGCACTGCGTGCACACCGTACTGGCGGCGGCGAGCGACCGGCCGTACGTGCCACCGGCGCTGGCCGGTGCGATCGTCGGCGACCGGCGCACCGACCGACCGGTGCTCTCCGACAAGGAACGCGAGGCGCTGCTGCTCTGGTTCCAGTCGATGTCGAAGGCGTCGGTGGCGCGCCGGATGAACATCAGCGAGCACACCGTCAAGCAGTACGTCGACCGGGCCCGGATCAAGTACGCCCGGGCCGGCCGGCCCGCCGCCACCAAGGCCGCGCTGCTGGCCCGGGCCATCGAGGACGGACTCGTCCGGGCCGACGAGATCGGCAACTAGCCGGCGCGGAGCGGGCCGCCGATCCCCACGGCGTCACCTCGACGCGGCCGTAGATCCAGCATCCGTCACCCAACGGCCGTCCGCGGGTCAGCCGAGCGTCCGACCCCCCAACAACCGTCGTGACAGCGGATCGGAAGTCCGCCAGCCTAGAAGGTACGACGTCCCGTACCCGGGAGGCCCTCCCCCATGACCGAGAACGCGTCCCCGTTCTTCATCCGGCCCCACCGTTTCGACGACCCGGACCAGGACGACACCTACTTCCCCCGGCTCGACTGGCACCGCCGGCTCGTGCTGGACACCGACGAGCGGGTGCTGTGGCGTGACCGGGTCCAGGTCGCCGGATACCTGCTCGCCCCGCACGCCGGCCCGGACGAGTTGGCCTGGTCGCTGCCGCGTCCGGCCGAGGTGACCGTCACCGACCGGCGACTGACGTACGTCTGCGTGGACTGCCACATCGGACCCGCGCCCGGGCTCGGGGCCGATCCACGGCACCGGCGCCGGACCGGGCCGGTCACCAGCCGGGTGGTGACCGGGCAGATTCGCTGGCAGTGGCCGGCCGGGTTGCGCATCCTCGCCCCCGGCGCCGGTCCGCAGACCGGCCCGGCGGTGACGGGTGAGCGGCTGCTCGTCGTCTGCGACGCGGTACGCGCCATCGGCCGGCCGGCGCTCGCGCTCTCCGGCGGGCCGCTCGACTCGCGGCAGAGCGTACGCCGGTTGGCCACGGTGATCCGGCGGGCGGTCGCCGGGTTCCGGCTGGCCAATCCGGCCATGGTGGAGCTGGCCCCGCCGGAGTGGGACGCGCTGCTCAGCCGCGCCGGGCTCGCGCTGCACGCCGACGCCCTCGCCGACCCCCGGCGCGGTGTCGACCTGCCCGGTTCGCTGCCGGTCGAGTTCGCACACCGGGACGACTACTACCGCCGCGCGCTGCGCCGCCGGAACGCGCCGACGCCGAGCCGGAGTGCCGCCCCGCCGACCGGCAACTCGTCGACCCCGGGCGGTGGCTCGCCGGCACCGGGCCGGAACCTGTCGCCGTCGGGGCACAACTCGCCGGCGCCGGGCCGGACGTCGGGCGTGGTGCCTCCCCGCCGGCCGGAACGGCAGCCCGGCTCCGCCTCCTGACCGGGTCGGGTCGCGGGCAGCTTTTCCCGCCGGAACCGCACAGATCGGCCGACAGCGGCAGGTGTCGCCCGGGCATCGGGCGGGTACCCGTGGCGCCGAGGTCGACAGGAGGCGGACATGGGCAACGCGGCCGACCGCTCGAACGGGTACGGCGGACGCCCCAGCCAGCTACTGGACCGTCTCCCCTGGTTGGTGCGCTGGGCGGTGCTGGCCAGTGCCTGCCTGCTCGTCGTCACGGCCGGGGCGTACGTGCTGGCGCAGATCGCCACCCGGCTCGCACCGCTGAGCATCGCGCTCGCGGCCACCCTGTTCCTGGCCGGGCTGCTCGATCCGGTGGCCAGCCGGCTGCGCCGGTACCGCTTTCCGCCCGCGCTCGCCGCGCTGGCCGCCGTACTGCTGCTGCTGGCGCTGCTCGGCGGAGCCGTACTGCTGGTCTGGCGGCTGACCGCCGACCAGTTCTCCGACCTGGCCCAACAGCTCGACCAGGGGCTGGAGCGCACCCGGGAGTTCCTCACCGGCACGCTGCCGATCAGCGAGCAGCAGCTCGACAAGCTGACCCGGCAGGCCGTGACCGGGGTGCAGAAGTCGGCTCCGGACCCGGTCAGCGGCGCGGCGACCGTGGCGGAGGCGGCCGGCGCCCTGCTGCTGGTCCTGGTGCTGCTGTTCTTCCTGTTGAAGGACGGGCGCCCGATGTGGCGATGGGTGCTGGGCCGGGTGGCGGAGCGGTCCCGCCCCCGGGCGGCGGCGGCCGGTCGGGCCGGCTGGCACACCTTGGGCGCGTACACCCGGGGCACGATGCTGATCGCCGCGATCGACGCGCTCGGCATCGGGCTCGCCCTGGTGCTGCTCCGCGTCCCGCTGGCGCTGCCGCTGGCGGTGATCACGTTCCTCGGCGGCTTCGTGCCGATCATCGGGGCCACCGTCGCCGGAAGCATCGCGGTACTCGTCGCGCTGGCCGCGAAGGGGCCGACCACGGCGCTGCTGGTGCTGGCCGCGGTGATCGCCGTGCAGCAGACCGAGGGGAACCTGCTCGAACCACTGATCATGAAACGGCAGGTCCGGCTGCACCCGGTGGTGGTGCTGCTGGTGGTCACCGCCGGCACCCTGCTCGGCGGGATCGTCGGCGCCTTCGTCGCGGTACCGATCGCCGCGGTCCTCTACAACGTGGTCGACACGGTGGCGGCCGACCGGCGTGCCGCCAACGGCGACGACCGGGACGCGCGCGGCGACCGGGACGGCGACGGGGTCCCGCCGGACGACCGGGACGGGCGGACCGGCGAGGAGCACGGGACGGGCCCGACCAAACCCGGCGACGCCGGACGGAACCCGCCGCAGAAGTGACTGACTCCCCGCTGGCCCGGTGGAACCGGAGCCGCCCGGTGGAGCCGGAGCCGCCCGGTGGAGCCGGAGCCGCCCGGTGGAGCCGGAGCCGCCCGGTGGAGCCGCAGCCGCCCGGTGGAGCCGCAGCCGCCCGGTGGAGAGTGACCTGCCCGGTGGAGAGTGACCTGTCGCGCTACGGTGCGCCGAGCCGGCTGTGCAGTTCGGCGCCGTCCAGGTCGGCGAGATAGACCGGGGTACCGGGCTGGTGCCGGCGCCCCTGGGTGAGCCGGCCGGCGTCCACCGGCTCGTACCCGACCTGCTCGATCAGGTCGGCGACCTGCCGTTTCGCCCGGTCGTCGTCGCCGGAGACCGGGATGCCGTACCGCCGCTGCGCCGAGGACTGGCGGCCGTACTCGCGCAGGTGGTCCCAGCGCATCGTGTTGAACGCCTTCACCACGTGTGCCTCCGGCAGGTGCCGTTGGAGCAGCTCGCTGGAGGTGGTCCGGTCCTGGTCGAGCTCCGGGTTACGGCCGTCCCGATCCGGATAGTAGTTCCCGGTGTCGATCACCGTCTTGCCGCTCATCGGCTCGGCGGGCAGTTCGGCGTACCGGCCGACGGGTACCGAGACCACCACCACGTCGCCGAATCGGGCCGCCTCCGCCACGGTCGCCGGATGCACCCGTTCGCCCAGCTCGTCGGCGAGCCCACGGAGCGTCTCCGGCCCCCGCGAGTTGGCCACCGCCAGCTCGTGGCCCGCCTTGTTGAACAACCGGGCCAGGGTGGCGCCGACGTGCCCGGTGCCGACGATGCCGATCCGCATGATCCTCCCCCTCCACCGCCTGGTCCGGGGCTACCCGGCGGGATACTCCGCAAACGCCCGCCGCCGCGCCCGGCCGGCGGACATAGGCTGGTCGGACCCGCGAGGGAGGTGACAGGGTGCCGAACGAGCCGAGGTCGGAGTTCGTCGAGCGGTGTCCGGCGCCGGCACTGCGGCCGTATCTCGCCGGTTACGTCGGCTACCGCGAGAGCGGCCACCCGCCGGGGCGGCACCGCGGGCTGCCGTCGCCGTACCTGACGCTGATCGTCACCCTCGACGACCCGCTGGTGGTGGCCGTCCACCCGGATCCGGCCGCCCCGCCGGGCCGGTACGACACGCTGCTCGGCGGCCTACACACCGCGCCCGCGCTGATCGCACACCCCGGCCGGCAGTCCGGGATCCAACTGGCGCTCAGCCCGCTCGGTGCCCGGGCGCTGCTCGGGCTGCCGGCCGGAGAACTCGCGCACACCGACCTCGACGCCGGTACGGTGCTCGGGCCCTTCGCCGACGAGCTCCGGGAACGGCTGCACGGCACCGACGGCTGGGCCGGACGCTTCGCGCTGCTCGACCGGCTGCTCACCGAACGGCTCGCCCCGGACACCCGGCTCCCGGCCGAACTCGTGCACGCCTGGCGGCGCCTGCTGGCCAGCGGCGGCACCGTGCCGGTCGCCGAACTGGCCCGGGAGACCGGCTGGAGTTCCCGCTATCTGAGCCGGTCGTTCGGGGTCGAGATCGGGTTGAGCCCCAAGCGGGCCGCCCGGGTGGTGCGGTTCGACCGGGCCCGCCGGCTGCTCCAGCGCGCACCCGGGCCGGGTCGGGCCGGTGCGCTGGCCGAGGTGGCCGTGGCGGCGGGCTACTACGACCAGGCGCACCTCGACCGGGACTTCCGGGCCTTCGCCGGCTGCCCGCCGAGCCGATGGCTGGCCGAAGAGGCCGGTGGCGGCGGGTTCCGGGACGCCGGTGGCGGCGGGTTCCGGAACGCCGGTGGCGGCGGGTTCCGGAACGCCGGTGGCGGCGGGTTCCGGAACGCCGGTGGCGGCGGGTTCCGGAACGCCGGTGGCGGCGGGTTCCGAAACGTCCAAGCCGGGGCGGGGGCCGGGTCGGCAGACTCGGCCGCATGACAGTCAACTCGCCTCCGCCGCCGCAGGTCTGGCCCACGTTGCGGGCCCGGGACGCCCGGGGGCTGATCCGGTTCCTGGTCGACGCGTTCGGCTTCGAGGAGGTCATGGTCAGCGCCGAGGGTGACGTGGTGCATCATGCCCAGCTCCGCTGGCCGCCCGGCGGCGGCATCATGCTCGGCTCCGCCCGGGACGATCCAGCGGACCCGTGGCCGCTGCGGCCGGGCAGCTTCGGGGCGTACGCGGTGACCGACGACGTGGACGCGCTCTATGCCCGGGCGGTCGCCGCCGGTGCCGAGGTGGTCCAGGACCGACGGAACACCGACTACGGCGGGCGCGAAATCCTGGTCCGGGACCCGGAGGGCAACCGCTGGTCGTTCGGCAGCTACCGGGGCGAGGCCGCACCCGCCTGACCGGTACGCCGGGCGAGCCGGTGTCCGGACCGCGTCGACGGGGGACACCGGCCCGGCCGGTGGGGAGGGCCGGGTGCGGGGCGGTACGAGTACCGTCCCGCCCCGCACCCGGGCCGTTACTAGGCGGCGCTGTAGGTCAGGCAGCGGTCCAGCCGGACGCTGTCGTCGTGGCTCCAGTACTCGACGATCCGGTCACCGTCGACCCGCAGGATGTCGACCCCGGAGCAGGCCACGACGATCCGGTGTGGACAGACGCTGTCCGGGTCGTCGCCGGCCCGGGTGAGCTTCCACCGACCGGCGATCAGGTCGGGCCCGATGATCGGGCCGACCTCGACGGCGAGTTGCGCGTCCGGGCAGCCGGCGTGCCGGCCGGAGACCCAGGCGACCAGCGCCTGGCGGCCCCGGACCTGCTCCGGCGACCCGCCCGGCACCGGCAGGTGGGCGACAACACTGGGCGCGAGGATCTCCTCGACGAGCGACCGGTCGCCGTTGCGCAGCGCCATCCAGTTCTGCCAGAGCATCGGTCGGGAGTCGACGGGGGTCACGACCGAGCTGTGGTTGGTGTTGATGGTCATCGCGAGAGTCCTCCCGTGGGCGGTGATCCGGCCCGGCCCGCCGATCACGTCGGCGGCACCGCGCCGGCCTCGTCACCCACCATTCTCGACGCAGGTCAGGACAGCATCCTGTCCGCTTTTCCCGACGAATCCACTCGTCCGGGCAGTCGCAGCCGGGTCGCCGGCACGTCCAACCCACCCCGCCAGGCGGGCTCGATCGCGCGGGGCGGAGCCGTCTCGTTGGTCGGTGCGGCCCGGCGCATCCGGTCCAGCCGAAACCCGCGTACCTCCTGCCGGAGCCGGCACCAGCCGACCAGATACCAGAGCCGGCCGGCGCCGAGCAGCTCCACCGGCTCGATCAGCCGCTGCGAGGCGGCACCGTTGCGGTCGACGTACTCGATGGCCAGCACGGTGCGGCTGAGCAGCGCGTCACCGGCGGTCCGGAGCACCTGCCGGGCGGGCGCCGCCGCCGGCACCGGCTCCAGCGCCGTCAGCCTGATCCGGCCGGCCAGCTCGGTCACCGCCTCCACGCCGGACGGTGGCATCACCGCCAGGATCTTGTGCAGCACCGAACGCGCCGCGTCGAGGAACGGGGTGTCGGCCATCGTCTCCAGCGCTACGGCGGCGGCGATCGCCTCGCGCGGGGTGATGTTCACCGGCGGCAGCGTGTAGGCCCGGTCCAGCACGTAGCCGCCACCCCGACCCAACTCGGGGTAGATGGGCACGCCGGACTCCTGTAGGGCGCCGATGTCCCGCCTGATCGTGCGCGCGTCGACCTCGAATCGGTCGGCGAGCCAGCGTGCGCTGCGCGGTCGGGGTGCGACCGCGCGCAACTCCTCCACCAGGGCATAAAGCCGATCGGTACGGTTCACCTGCCAAAACTACCGGCCGGGTACGACGTTTCCCGATGTAAGGAAGGGCCCCCGCATATCGTTTTCTGTTGTAGCGGGGGCCCTTCCTTACACCTCAGGCTCGGGCGGTCAGGAGCCGCTGCTCACCAGTCCCGGCGCGTCGGCCAGCCGCAGCACGATGCCGGCCAGCGCCGGAGTACGGGTGTCCCGGGGATCGCTGAGGATCCCGGCCCAGAACCGGGCGTCCCGGGCCGCCTCCCGGTCACCGGTCTCGTCGTACGCCCGGGCGAGCATGTTCAGCGTGGCCGCCTGGGCCGACGGCATGCTCATCTCCTCGAAGGTGCGCGCGCAGCGGCGCAGTACGCCGACCGCCGCCGTCGCCCGCCCCTCGCCGATCCAGCTCACCGCCAGGTCCCGTTCCAGGCCGGTGGCCCAGGGGCGGTCGCCCAACTGCACCGCCAGGTCGTGGCTCTGCTGGAGCCGGTGCACCGCCTCGGCACGCCGGCCGAGGCAGATCGCCGCCGAGGCGAGGTGGCGCAGGGCGGCCAGTAGCACGTACCGGTCGTTGACCGTACGCAGCAGTGCCACGGCCCGCTCCGCGGCGGCGTACGCCAGCGCCGGTTCGTCGCGGAGCAGCCGGGTCACCGCGAGCGCGTTCAGGCAGCGGGCGGTGACGATCTCGGCGGCACCCAGTTCACCTGCCTCGGCCACCGCCGCCTCGTCCACCGCGAGCGCCTCGTCCAGCCGCCCCAGCCCCCGGTACGCGGCCGAGAGCACCGGCGCGGCCAGCAGGGCGCCCAGCGGGTCCCCCTCGGCCCGGAAGAGCGCCACCGCCCGCTCGGCCGTCGACGCGGCGTCCTCGGCGCGGTTCTGGTAGTCGTAGAGCACCGCCTCGTCGCTGAGCAGGCAGGCCAGGCCGTGCCGGTCGGCGAGCCGCTCGTAACGGTCCCGACCGTCGCGCAGCCGCCGCGCCGCGCCCGCCAGGTCGCCCCGGGCCAGTTGCAGCAGGCCCATCACGAAGTCGGCGCGGGCGATCGTCCGGTCGTCACCGATCCGCTCGGCGGCCTGCCGGGCCAGCCGCTGCACCGCCTGGAGTGCCGTCCAGTGCCCGTGCACCCAGCAGAACGGGGCGAGCCGCTCGGCGAGGTCGATCGCGGCTCGTTCGGCACCGCACTGCGGTGCGAGTCCGAGCAGGCCGGTGAGGAGGTCGAGTTCGGCGCTGAACCAGCCGAGCGGGTCGGCGGCGGCCCGGTCGGCGGCGCGCGGCGGGCGTACCCCTCCGGCCGGCTCCGCGAGGCGGGCCCAGGTCAGGGTCCGGGGCAGCCGGCGGGCGGCGCTGCCGGCGAGCGCGGCGGCCGCCGCGACCAGCCGGCGCTGCGCCCCGGCCCGCCGCCCCGGAACCTCCATCGTGGACGACGGTCGGTCCGGCGTCGGTGCGGAACGGTCGTCGGCGGCGGCGAGTTCCTCGGCGTAGACCCGGAGCAGGTCGTGCAGGCGGTAGCGCGGTTCGGCGCCGTCGGGCGGCCGGGTCACCTCCAGCAGGCTCGCCTCGACCAGCTCGTCGAGTATCCGGTCGGCGTCGGCGCTCTCCAGCAGCTCGGTGACCGCCCAGGCCGCGAAGCTGACCGGGCCGAGCGAACCCAGCAGGCCGAACGCCTCCCGGGTCGGCGGGGAGAGGGCCTGCACGCTCAGCGCCAGGCTGGCCCGGACCTGGAGGTCTCCGGCGGCCAGCTCGTCGAGGCGCTGCCGCTCGTCGTCGAGCCGGTCGGCGAGGATCGCCAGCGGCCACGACCGGGTGGCGAGCCGGGTACCCGCGATCCGCACCGCCAGCGGCAGGTTGCCGCAGGCGGCGGCGATCCGGGCCGCCTGGCCGGGCTCCTCGGCGACCCGCTCCGGGCCGACCACGTCGGCGAGCAGCGCCCGGGCCTCGTCGTCGGTCAGCGGGCCGACCGGCAGGTGCCGGGCGTCGATCAGACCGCTGAGCCGGCGCCGGCTGGTGGTCAGCACGGCGCTGCCGGGGGTACCGGGAAGCAGCGGCCGGACCTGGGCGGCGGTGGCGGCGTCGTCGAGGACGACCAGCACCCGGCGGTCCGCGAGCCGGGCCCGGTAGGCGGCGGCCAGCGCGGAGAGGTTCTGCGGCAGCGCCGAACCGGGCACGCCCAGCACCCGGAGCAGGTCGGCCAGGACCGCGGCCGGATCCCGGGGCGCGGCCGAGGCACCGGCCAGGTGTACGAAGAGCTGCCCGTCCGGGAACCGTTCCCGGATCCGGTGCGCCACGGTCACCGCCAGGGCGCTCTTGCCGACGCCGGGCTGGCCGGAGACCGCCACCACCGGCACCCCGCCGTCCGCCGGGGCCAGCAACCGCTCGATCCGCTCGATGCTGCCGGCTCGGCCGACGAAGCCCGACAGGGCCGGCGGCAACTGGCAGACCGGAAACGGCGACCGGGGTGCGACCTCCGGCCGGTTGCCGACCCGGCCCACCGACGGCTCCTCGCCGCGCAGGACCGCCTGGTGCAACCGGCGCAGTTCAGGCCCCGGCTCGACGCCCAGCTCGGTGACGAGGATCTCCCGGGCCCGCTGGTACGCGGCCAGCGCGTCGGCCCGGCGCCCGGCGCGGTAGAGCGCCACCATCAACTGGCCGTACGGCCGTTCCCGCATCGGGTGCTCGGTCACCAGTTGGTGCAGTTCGGACAGGACGGTGGCGAGGTCGCCGTCGGCGCGCAGCTCGGCGTCGACGCAGTCCTCCTGGGCGCCGACCCGTTCGAGTTCCCACTGCGCGAGTTCGGGTTCCAGCGTCGGCACCGTCAGGTCGGCGAGCGGCCGTCCCCGCCACTGCCGCAGCCCGCGCCGGAACCGGTCGGCCGCCAGCGCCGGATCGCCTGCGGCCAGCGCCGCCCGGCCGGTGGCGACCTCTCGCCGGAACACCAGTACGTCGAGGTCGTCGGTCCGCACCCGCAGCAGGTAGCCGTCGCTGCGGTGCTCGATGGTCAGGCCGGGCAGCCGCTCCCGGAGCCGGGAGACGTAGGTCTGGAGGTTGGAGGCGTACGAGGCCGGTGGGTTGTCACCCCAGAGCGTCTGCACCAGCCGGTCGACGGTGACGAGTTGGCCGGCACCGACCAGCAGCGCGCCGAGCACGGTGCGCTGGTGTCGGCTGCGCAGCACCAGTTCGGCGCCGGAGTCCGTGCAGACCCGCAGCGGCCCGAGCACCCCGAACCTCACTCGCCGTCTCCCTGAGCCGCAGGCAAATCACGGACATGAAACCGTACTACGGTGTCTGCCCAGCATGGGGCGGTGCGGCTGGGTTGCGGCGGCGTGGCGTGTGGCAATCGTGTGGCAGTTGTGTGGCGGACATCCCCAAGCTGCTAGAGGCCCGCGGGGGGCGGGCCGGTCACGGGGGTCGGCGTTCGGGGGGACTCGGGTGCGGGGAAGTCCCTGACACCGGATCGAGCGCCGGGCACCCGACCATCGACGTGCACCGCCACCGTCCCGGTCCGGGCGCGCCGGGCGAGCCGGGTGGGCCCATAATGCTGCTGCTCCGAACGCTGCTCCCCAACGGCCTCGGCCAACGGGCCTCGCAGGGGGCGCGACCTTACAGTTCATCGCGAAAGGCAATGATGTCCACATATCCACCTCCGGGCTACGGTCCCGGAGAGCCGCCCCAGGACCCGCGCCATTCCGGCCAGCCCGGCGGGTACGGCGGTCCGGCGGGCGGCGGTTCCGGCTACCCGCCGCCCTCCTCGGGCGGCTACCCGCAGGCCCCGTCGTCCGGCGGTCCGTACCCACAGTCGGGCGGCAGCCCGTACTCCCAGTCGTCGGAGTCCTACCCGCAGTCGGGTGGCTACCCGCAGTCGGGCGGTTACCCGTCGACGCCCTCGTCACCGGCCGGGCCGGCGGCACAGTTCGACGCGCCGGTTCCGCCGAAGAAGAGCAAGGCGCCGCTGGTCATCGGCATCGTCCTCGGTGTCGTGCTGCTCTGCTGCGGTGGGGGCATCGCGTCGTATCTCTGGGCCGGTGACGACGAGCCGTCGAACGTGGCCGCCGACACGACCCCGAGCCCGACGGCGAGCGCCAAGGCGACGCCGCCGAAGGGCAAGCCCTCGCCGACCCCGGGAGAGGAGTCGATCGAGGGCAACCTCGACCAGTTCAAGAAGGGCGACTGCCTCACCATCGACGAGGCGACCGACGAGGTCGACGAGGCGAGCTGCGGCGCCAAGGGCGCGCTCAAGGTACTGCTACGCAAGGACGGCACCATCAAGGAGTCCGCCTGCGAGTCCACCGACTACACGCAGTACCTCTACCAGGACGGCGCGATCGGCACGCTGGAGGACTTCATCCTCTGTGTCGCCCCGGCCCGCTGACGGCGCCTGGCACGTGATCCGCCCCCTCGCCGCTCGGGAGGGGGCGGGTCGGCGGGGCTGAGTGGGTGACGATCGACCGTCCGTGGCGGTGGATCGACGGAAGTCGACCAACGGGGGGTGCGGTGGTCCGGGGGCGGGAGAGCGCCCGGGCCACCGCGCGGTCGCTTCCTTAGCCCCCAGCCAAGCGATTCTTAAGACTGAACTAAGCGGGCCGCTCGGACTGGTTTCCGGCACCGCCAACCGGTACATATTCTTCGTGACTCGTCGTCGGGATGTCGAAACAGCCGAGCCGCTCACCGAATGGGTGACCGGCCTGCTGCCCCGGGTGCCGTCCGAGGACCCCTACGACCGGCCACCCCGGGGGCGCGACCGCGAACCGTACGACGAGTTCGAGCGGTACGCCCCGGCGGAGCCGACCCGGTCCGAGGGCGACTGGACGTCTCCGACCCGTGGCCGTGAACCGGCTTCGGCCCGTGGCCGCGAGCCGTGGTCGTACGCCGAGGAGGCGCCGGCACCGGCGTACCGGCCGAACCCGATCAGCGGGGCGGCGGAGGCGGCCCGGCACCGGGAGACCGCCGAGGTCGAGCCGTACGACCGCAGTGGCCGGCTCTTCTTCCACATCGTCTTCTGGTCGGCGTTGGCGACCAGCGTCGAGCTGTGGTGGCTGAACACCCCGGCCGGGTCGATCCGGACCACCGCCGACATCCTGATCGCCGGTGGCCGGCTCACCGGCATGGTGGGTGGGTTCCTGCTGCTCGCCCAGGTGCTGCTGATGAGCCGGGTGCGTTGGCTGGAACGCTGGATCGGGGCGCACTCGCTGCTGATCTGGCACCGGGAGCTGGGCGCCTTCCTGCTGCTCGCCATCCTGGCGCACGCCGGGCTGATCGCGGTCGGCTACAGCAAGCTCACCAACACCCCGATCGTCGAGGGCACCTGGTCGCTGCTGAGCACGTACGAGGACATGATCAGCGCGACGGTGGCCACCGGCATCCTGGTCGGCATCGCGCTGCTGGCCATCCGGGCGATCCGCCGGATGATGAACTACGAACTCTGGTACTACCTGCACCTGAGCACCTATCTGGTGCTGCTGTTCAGCTACGGCCACCAGTTCGCCGCCGGGCAGGAGCTGTCCAAGCCCGGCTTCGGGCAGTACTTCTGGGCCGGGCTCTACGTCTTCGTCATCGTCTGTGTCCTCTGGGGACGGATCATCTCCCCGATCGCTTTCAACCTGCGGCACCGGCTGCGGGTCGAGGACGTGGTGCCGGAGGCGTTCGAGATGGTCTCGATCTACATCTCCGGCAACCGCCTCGACGAGTTGGACGCCCGGGCCGGGCAGTACTTCCGGTGGCGGTTCCTCACCAAGGGCTGCTGGTGGCAGGCGCACCCGTTCTCGCTCTCGGCGGCGCCGAACGAGCAGTGGCTGCGGCTGACCGTCAAGGTGGTCGGCGACCACACCGAGTCGCTGCAATACCTGGAGCCGGGCACCCGGATCTTCGCGGAGGGACCGTCCGGGGTCTTCACCGCCGACCGGGCGATCCGGCCCCGGGCCCTGCTCATCGCCGGTGGCAGCGGCATCGCGCCGATCCGGGCGCTGCTGGAGGACCTGCCCGAGCAGACGGTGGTGATCTACCGCTCCCGCAGTGAGGAGGAGCTGCTCTTCCGCGACGAGCTGGACTTCCTGGCCCGGTCCCGCAACGCCCAGGTCTGGTACGTCATCGGTTCGCGCGAGGACCCGGCGCCCCGGCACCTGTTCACCGCCAAGGGCATGCGCGAGCTGGTGCCGGACGTACGCCGTCGGGACGTCTACCTCTGCGGGCCGCCCGGCCTGGTCGACGTCTCGATGCGGACGATGCGCAAGCTCCGGGTACCGCGCCGGCAGATCCACCTCGACCCGTTCGAATTCTGAGCCCCAGGACAGATTCCGATCCCCTCGGCAATCCACCCCCTACGGAGGTACATCCCGTGCGTCGCGCCGCCTTCGCCGTCCTCGGCACCGCCATCGGCGCCACCCTGCTGATCGGTGCCAAGCTCGGCACCTCGACCGACGACCCCGCCCAGGTGGCGCTGGAGGAGGATGCCGGCGACGCGACCGCCAGCCCGACGCCGGGCGCCAAGGCGCCGGCCGGGAAGAAGACCACCGCGCCGCCGGCCAAGAAGCCGCCGGCCAAGGCGCCGGCCGGCGGGCTGAAGGACGGCACCTTCGTCGGTGCGACCGCCAACTACGACTACGGCGCCATCAAGGTGACCATCAAGGTCGCCGGTGGCAAGGTCACCAGTGCGGACGCGACCTATCCCGACGAGGATCCGACCAGCGCCAGCATCAACGAGGGCGCGATCCCGAAGCTGCGCCAGCAGTCGCTCGCCGCCACCAGCGCCAGCAAGGTGAACACGGTCTCCGGGGCGAGCCTGACCAGCGCGGCCTACAAGGCGTCCCTCCAGTCGGCGCTCGACAAGGCGAAGGCCTGACTCCGATGGGCACCACCGGGCTGCGTCGGGTCGAGCAGATCATGGGTACGCCGATCAGCGTGCAGCTCACCGATCCGCTGCCGGCCCGGCGCCTGGAGGCACTGGCCGAGCAGACGTTCGACTGGTTCCGTGAGGTCGACGAGCGGTTCAGCACCTACAAGGAGCACAGCGAGGTCAACCGCTTCGACCGGGGTGAGCTGTCCATCCAGGACTGCTCCGCCGACCTGCGGCTGGTGGTCGAGACCTGCGCCGACCTGTGGCGGGAGACCGACGGCTACTTCGACGCGTACGCGACCGGCCGGTTCGACCCGTCCGGCTACGTCAAGGGCTGGTCCGTGCAGGTGGCCTCGGACCGGCTGCTGGCGGCGGGTTGCCGCTCGCACTGGATCAACGCGGGCGGGGACATCCGGGCCCGGGGCGGCCCCCGGCCCGGCGAGCCGTGGCGGATCGGCATCCGGCACCCGTGGCAGGAGGACAAGATCTGCTGGGTGCTCGGCGGGAACGACTTCGCGGTCGCCACCTCCGGCACGTACGAGCGGGGTTTCCACGTGATCGACCCGTATCGGGGTGCACCGGCAACCGAACTGACCTCGGTCACCGTGGTCGGCACGGACCTCGGCCGCACCGACGCGTACGCGACGGCCGGGGTGGCGATGGGTCAGGCCGGGCTGCGCTGGCTGGCCGACCTGCCGGAGCACGAGGTCGGCATCATCACCTCCGACGAGCTGTGTTACCGCACCGACGGCTTTCCGGTGCTGCCGACCGAGCCGGCGCAGCGGCCCGCCGCGACCCGCTCCGAGCTGACCGGTCAGCCCGCTCCCCGGCTGGGCTGACCGTCCGGGACCCGCTCCCGGGCCGGGCCCGGTGCGTTACGGCTACCGGTCGCCCTCAGGCGTGCCCGGTGGCCCCGCCGGCCGGCATCGAGCCGTCCAGTGTGGGGTGGCCGAGAAACCGGGACCACGTCCCGCCGTCGAGCAGCCCGCTGTCCCGGACGAACTCCCGCACCGCCGGCAGAACCCCGGCGCTGCCGTAGAGCGCCACCGCCAACCCCGGGTCGAGCCCGGCGGGACCGCTGTCCGGGCCGACCGGAAGGGGATGCCGGCGCCGGGCGTCGCGCAGGGTGCGCTCGCCGGAGAGGGTGCGCCGGGGCAGGAACCAGCCGGCCATTCCGACGAATGCCAGCACCACCAGGAGGCCGACGCCGACGCCGAGCAGGTCGGCCGCGACCAGCCGGGCGACCAGCATCGGCAGCACGAGCAGCAGCGTGGCCGGCAGGAGCAGCCGGCGCCAGGCCGGGCGGAGCAGCCCCAGCCCGATCAGGCCCTCCCGCTGCTCCGCCAGGGCCTGCCGGACCCGCCGCCGGCCGGCCACCTCCCGGGGGGACATCGTGCCGTACAGCGCGGCGAACAGGGCCCGTTCCAGCGGCTCCGCGTACGCCGGCAGGCCACCGGTCCGACTGAGCCTGCCGGGCCGGGCGGCCGTCACACCGCCCCGGCCGTGCAGCGTCACCAGCCCGGCCCGGACGGCGCCCCAGGCACCACCGTTGAGGTAGCCGAGGTCCGTCGTACTCAGGTCGCGGGGCACCGCCGTCATCCTTCGAGTATGGAGAACCGGTGCACGTCCGCCCGGTCCGGGTCTCGGCCCGGCGCGTCGATCAGTCGGAGGGGTAGCTCAGCCGGGGAGATGGGCGACGAACCACTCCGCCGCTTCCCGGGCCACCTGGTCCAGCGTGCCGGGCTCGGAGAAGAGGTGGCTGGCACCCGGTACCACCCGCAGTTCCGAGCCGGCGTCGAGTTCGGTCAGCGCCTGGTTGTTGAGCCGCAGCACCTCGTCGTCCAGCCCGCCGACCAGCAGCAGGGTGTCGGCGCGTACCCGTGCCAGGTCGGCGCCGGCCAGGTCTGGGCGGCCGCCCCGGGAGACGACCGCGTACACCTGCTCGGGGCGCTGCGCGGCGGCGGAGAGCGCGGCGGCGGCTCCGGTACTCGCCCCGAAGAGGCCGATCGGGAGCCTCCCGGCCGGTTCGCCGGTCGCCAGCCAGTCGACGATGCTGACGAGTCGGCCGGTGAGCAGGCCGATGTCGAAGCGCAGCGCCCCGGTACGGTCGTCGACCGCCTCCTCGTCCCGGGTCAGCAGGTCGACCAGCACGGTGGCCAGGGCGTACCGGTTGAGCGCCTCGGCCACCATCCGGTTGCGCGGGCTGTGCCGGGAACTGCCGCTGCCGTGCGCGAACAGGATGATCCCGCGCGCGTCGGCGGGCACGACCAGGTCGCCGGTCAGCCGTACGTCTCCGGCCGGAATCGTGGTATCGCTGGTCCGGATGTCCATCCGGCTGCCTCCCATGCCTCTTCCCGGCGCGACTCTCCGGTCCGTGTCGGTCGTACCGGCACTCCGCCTTTCCCGCCACGCCGCCCTTCGTCGGCCTTACCCGGCGGCGCCGGGCTCAACCGCCCGCCGGTGGCCGCTGCGGTGGTGGGGTTTGCCGGTACCCAGCCGGGGAAGGCCGGATCGTCCGACAGGTACCGGAACGGCGTTCGCGCCGACCGGCAGAGGAACGTGAGGGACGTCATGGCCCGCCAGAAACCCGGCAAGGCGAAGTCCGGCTCGGCCCGCGCCGACGAGGCGGGACAGCAGCAGAATCCCGATCGGAGCGAATGGGCGGACGAGGCGGCGAAGGCGAGGTCGCTGGACGACCCGCGCCGGACGCCGCCCCGCGACGCGGTGGGGATGCCGTCCAGCGGTGAGCGGTACTCCGAGGACCCTCGCGACCGTTAGGCCCGGAAGGTACGCCGGTAGGTGTCCGGCGGTACGCCGATGGTGCGCTGGAAGTGGCGGCGCAGTGTCGTGGCCGTGCCCATGCCCGCGGCTGAGGCGACGGTGTCGACGCTGTCGTCCGTGGTCTCCAGCAGTTCCTGCGCGCGGCGGATCCGCTGGGTCAGCAGCCATTGCAGCGGGGTGGTGCCGGTCACCGCGTGGAAGTGCCGGGCCAGGTGGCGTGAACTCATCTTCGCCTGGCGCGCCAGGTCCTCCACGGTGAGCGGCTGGTCCAGCCGCCGCATCACCCAGGGAAGCAGTTCGGCCAGCGGATGGTCGTCCTGGGCAGGCACCGGAGTGGTGACGAACTGGGCCTGGCCACCGGCCCGGTGCGGTGGCACGACCAGGCGGCGGGCGACCACGTTGGCGACCGCCGAGCCGTGGTCGCGGCGGACCAGGTGCAGGCAGAGGTCCATCGCGGCGGCCTTGCCGGCGGAGGTGAGCACGCTGCCGTTGTCGACGTAGAGCACGTCCGGGTCGACCTCGACCCGGGGATGGCGGGCGGCCAGTTGCTCGGTGTGCGCCCAGTGCGTGGTGGCGCGCAGTCCGTCCAGCAGGCCGGCGGCGGCGAGCACGAAGGCGCCGGTGCAGAGCGAGACCACCCGGGCGCCCGACTCGTGTGCCGCCCGCACCGCCTCGACCAGGTCGGCCGGCGGATCCTCGTCGACGTCCGCCAGGGCCGGGACGATCACGGTGTCGGCGTCCGGCAGCCGGTCCAGCCCGCAGTCCGGCTCCAGCAGGAACCGGCCGACCCGGACGGGGTGGGTGCCGCTCACCCGGACGTCGTACCAGGGGCCGGGCAGGGCGTCCGGCGCGGAGCCGAACACCTCGTAGGCCATGGCCAGCTCGAAGTGCAGCATCCCGTCGGTTGCGGCGACCGCCACCGAGCGCGGGAAAGAACTCATGTCGGAAATTGTACGGGTCATGTCGTTCCGGACACTGGCATCGGTGAGCCGACGGGGACAGGATCTCCGTAGTGGATCACTTCGAGCTGGTGGGAGCGGTAATGGGATCGGGTCGGCAGGTGGCGGTCTTCGGCGCGTACGGGCACACCGGGCGGTTCGTGGTCGCCGAGTTGCGCGAGCGGGGGTACGTCCCGCTGCTCCTCGGGCGCGACCGGGACCGGCTGCTGGCACTGGCGCAGACCCGACCGGGACTGGAGGGGCGGCAGGCGTCGGTCGACGACCCGGCCTCGCTCGACCGCGCGCTGGACGGCGCGGCCGCCGTGGTCAACTGCGCCGGACCATTCGCCAGCACCGCCGCCCCGCTGGTCGAGGCGGCGCTGCGCGCCGGTATCCCGTACGTCGACGTCGCGGCCGAGATCGAGGCGAACGTCGACACGTTCGCGCACTTCGCCGAGCGGGCCCGCGCCGCGAACCTCGTGGTGGTCCCGGCGATGGCCTTCTACGGCGGCCTCGGCGATCTGCTGGTCACCACCGCGATGGGTGACTGGACGGCGGCGGACGAGGCGCACATCGCGTACGGCCTGAGCGGTTGGCACCCCACCGCCGGAACGCTCGCCTCGGGCACGGTCTCCGGGCAGCGCCGGGGCGGCCGCCGCGTCCGCTACACCGGCGGACGGCTGGAGTACCACGACGACGCCCTGCCGATCCTGGAGTGGCCCTTCCCTGCTCCGCTCGGCGCCCAGGAGGTCATCGGCGAGTTCTCGATGGCCGACATCGTCACCGTGCCCAGCCACCTGGCCGTACCGGAGGTGCGCACCTACATGACCGCCACGGCGGCGAGGGAGCTGGCCGCGCCGGGCGCCTCGGCACCGACCGCCGTCGACGAGCGCGGCCGCTCCGCGCAGACCTTCGTCGTCGACGTCCTCGTCCGCTCCGGCGGCACGGAACGCCGGGTGGTCGCCGCTGGCCAGGACATCTACGCGATCAGCGCCCCGCTCGCGGTGGAGGCCGTCGACCGCATCCTCACCGGCCGGACCAGGACCACCGGCGTCGCCTCCGCGGGCGCCGTCTTCGACGCCCCGGACTTCCTTCGCGCCCTCTCCGCGCACCTGGAGCTGCACGTTCCGCTCGACGCACGCGGCTGACCGGCGACCGTCGCCGTCATATCGAACGCCGCCGCAACCGCCGCCCGGTACACGGAACGTCGTGGTCGATCCGCAGGCCACAGCGTCGGCCGTCGGGCAGCCGCCGGGGGCAGAACACCCGATGACGTACGTCCTGGTGCTGCTCCTCCGACACGGTGGTCTCCTGTGCGTCGACGCAGAGGAAGGTCAGCGCCCGGGCGGCGGTCCGGGCCAGGACGCGGGCCCGGAGCAGGTCGGTCGTGAGGATCGGCAGGTGGATGACGTACCGGTGCAGTTCGACGGCCATCATCGGGCCAACGGCTGTCGCGCCTGGGCCGACTGCCAGCGCCGGAGCGCGTCCTTGATCCGGGCCGTCTCCTGCCGGCTGCGGGCCAGTTCGGCCTGGAGGCCGCCGATCTCGTCGGCGACCCGGTCGAGGAAGGTGACCACCTCGTCGGGGTCCAGGCCACGCCAGGTGATCCGGAACCGCCGGCTCCGCACCTGCCAGGGCCGCATCGGCGGGTACGACGCGGAGCGGTGTCCGCCGACCACCGAGTACAACCGGGTGGACGCTCTCGGTCTGGTCAGGATGCGCCGGAGCAGATGCCGCACGTCGTAGTCCCTTCTGCTGGGATTTTCCCTGGAAAGAATGGGTCGGCCGTCTCGGGTCCGGCCGACCCATTCCGCCCCGCCACCGCAGCCCGATCGGCGGTACGGCAACGGGGTAGTCCACCGCCCTTTCTCGCGCTGCGGACCGGGAGGAGCGCCGTGGCCCCCCGTCCAGGAGTCCGGGTTTCCTCGTTCGTGGGATGACACCGCCGCCAAGCAGGTCTCCCAGAGGCAAAACTTAGAGGACAATGTACGCACAGTCAACACTAGAAGCACCATGTGCTTGATGCCGGGGATCGCGACGTGATCGAATTGGTGGGCCGCCAAGCAGAGAGCTTTCCACCATGCCGATCGAGCCCATCTACACCCGGATCGTCGCCGACATCAGAGCGAAGATCGCCTCCGGTGAACTCAAGCCCGGCGACAAGCTGCCATCGGTGTCCGAACTGCGCGCCCAGTACAACGCCAGCAACACCGCCGTCCGGAACGCGATGCTGGTGTTGCGGGAGGCCGGGCTGATCGTCGGCCATCAGGGCAAGGGCGTGTACGTACGGGAACCGGGGACGTAACCGCTCGCCCACCGCACGTCGTGGCGCCCGCATAAGTGACCGAAGACCGCGCTAGCGCAGTTCCGCGATCCTGGTCCGGGTGTTGGCCGGGGCCTCGGGGTGCCCGTGCTCGACGTCGGCCCGGACGTCCGCCACGCTCTTGCCGGCCAGCTCCCGTCGCCAGGCCAGCTCGGCGCCACGCATTGCCTGGGCGAACGCGCAGGACTGTCGATAGTCGACGCCGGCATGCTCCCCCGGCCCCTTGCGGAGGATCTCGTCGCACCGGAACAGCTCCTCCGGGCCCTCGATCGCGGCGACGATGTCCAGCAGGGAGACCGCCTCCGGGGCCCGGGCCAGCCGGAAGCCCCCGCGCGGCCCCGAGGTCGAGACCAGGATCCCGGCCCGGACCAGGGCCTGGAGCTGCTTGTTCAGGTAGGCCGGCGGCAGCTCGTAGAACGCCGCGAGCGTACCGGTCGGCACCGGGTCGTCCAGCCAGCTCAGGTTGAGGCACGTGTGGAGGGCCCATTCGACGCCCTGGCTCATCCGCATAGTCCTGGACTCTACATGTCCAGAACTTGTGACGCCGGTCATGATCGCTAGCGCGACCTGATCCTGGACTCGTAATGTCCAGGAATCAGCGGACGACGAAGGAGCCGACAATGACCCTGGTACGCGCAGCCGAAGCCGAGGTTCTGGAGAGCGACCCGACCAGCGTGATCACCCTGCTACTCGACCCCGAGCACACTGGCGGCACCCTGACCAGCAACCGCACCCTGCTCAAGAGCGGCACCGACGGCGCCCCGCCGCACCTGCACACCCGCTCCGGCGAGCTGTTCTTCGTTATCGACGGCGCCCTCGAAATGCTCGTCGGCGACGCGCTGCACACCCTGCACAAGGGAGACACGCTCTTCGTTGCGCCGAACACCCCGCACGCCTTCGCCCCCGCCGCCGGTCAGGACGCCGACTTCCTCGTCGTGATCACCCCCGGCAGGCCGCGGTTCGACTACTACCGGCTCCTCGACCGGGTGCACCGGGGCGAAGCCACCTGGCAGGAGGTCGGCGAGACCCAGGACCGCTACGACAACCACTACGTGGACAGTCCGGTGTGGGCGGCGCGCGGCTGACCACGACATGAGCTGACCTCAGCCGGGACCGGGCCGGGCGGCCGCAGGTAGCCGCCCGGCCCGGAGTCGACGATCGGCACAACTTCCACGCCGGGTCGCTCCGAAATCCACCTGTTCGACCTAGTTGATCAGGTAAGCTGACCCCGGTTTCGCCCGGTGGCGCACCCCTCCGCGCCGGCGTGACCGCCGCCGAATCACCTTCGGGTGAACCGGGGACCCAGGTAGGTGGGGTGAGTCCGCAACCGCGGTAGGGACTTGTTCCGTCCCGAACCCGTCAGCTAACTCGGTAGGCGGGCGACGGAGGGACATGCATGACGGGATCCACACGTCGGCGGTTTCCGCTGGCCCTGGCCCTGCTCGCCACGTTCGGCGCGCTCGCCGGGGCAGCTTTCCGGCCCGGCGTCGCGGAGGCGAACAGCCCCGCCGTCCTCGGCGACGAAGGCGACACCCCGCTCCTGCGGGACGTGCTCGAATCGACCGGCCGAGGCTACCTACAGGCCAGGAACGCGCTGGCCAACGCGAAAGCCCGGCAGGCGAGGATCGTCGCCGAGCTACGCCGGGTCGAGGAACGGATCGCGCAGTTGCGGCCCCGGGTGGAACAGGTGGCCCGGACGGCGTACCAGACCGGTCGGATCGGCCCGGTGCTGGTACTGCTGCACAGCGGCTCGGCCGACGAACTCCTGGAGCGCGCCCGTGGCCTGGAGGCGGTGGCCCTGCGGGACAACGACGTACTGCGCGCACTCAGCCAGGCCCGGGAGCGGGCCGCCCGAGCGAAGCAGGCCCTCGACGCCGAGGTGGTCGAGGAACGCCGCCAACTCGCCATCATGCTGCGGCAGAAGCAGGCCGCCGAGCGGGCGCTGGCCCAGGTCGGCGGCGCCTCCACCGGAGGCTTCGTCAGCGCCAGCTCACCGGTGGCCCGACCCGCGCCGCGCGCCGCCGACGGCTCCTGGCCACCACAGTCGTGCAGCCAGCCCGACCCGACCACCACGGGCTGCGTCACGCCACGCACCCTGCACGCCTACACCGAGGCACGCCGGGCCGGGTTCGGCCGCTTCACCGGCTGCTACCGCTCCGGTGGGCCGTACGAGCACCCGAAGGGGCGGGCCTGCGACTTCTCCGCCGAGGCGGGCGGCTTCCGGGGTGCCGCCACCGGCGCCGACCGGACGTACGGCAACAACCTCGCCGCGTTCTTCGTCCGCAACGCCGACCGGCTCGGGGTGCTGTACGTGATCTGGTACCGGCAGATCTGGTTGCCGACGATCGGCTGGAAGTCGTACGGCGGCGCACACGGCGACCCGTCCAGCGACCACACCAACCACGTACACCTGTCGCTGGTCTGAGCCGAGCCGCCACGCCCCGGTCCACCCCTGGCCTGTCGGAGTGGACCGTCGAGGTGGGACGGTCAGCTGGGTTCGCTCTCCGGGGTGCGGCGGACCGGGGCGCGGCCGGCCGGCTGGGCGGGCTGCGGACCGGTCGGGCGGGCCGGCGGGATCGGCCGGGTCACCGACTCCAGGCAGGTGATCCGGACCTTCTCCCCGTGGTGCAGCAGCTCGAGGGCGTCGTCCGGCTCGCCGTCGCGCAGCTCGTACGTCGCCTCGTGCGGCCGTACGTCGACCCGCAGGTGCACGCCCCGGTAGCGGAGCGAGAACTCCAGCCGGTCGATCCGGCTCGGCAACCGGGGTGCGAAGGAGAGCGTCGCGGTGTGGTCGCGCATCCCGCCGAACCCGGCCACCAGGGCGATCCACGCCCCGGCCAGGGAGGCGACGTGCACGCCGTCCCGGGTGTTCTGGTTGAGGTCGTGCAGGTCCATCAGGGCCGCCTCGCCCAGATAGTCGTGCGCGAGTTCGAGGTGCCCGGTCTCGGCCGCCAGCACCGCCTGGGTGCAGGCCGACAGGGACGAGTCGCGGACCGTACGCCGCTCGTAGTAGGCGAAGTTCGCCGCCTTCTCCTCGTCGCTGAACGCGTCGCCGCGCCAGTGCATCGCCAGCACCAGGTCGGCCTGCTTGATCACCTGTTTGCGGTACAGGTCGAAGTAGGGGTAGTTGAGCAGCAGCGGGTACTGCTCCGGCGGGGTGCCCCCGAAGTCCCACTCCTGGAAGCGGGTGAAGCCCTCCACCTGCGGGTGCACGCCCAGCTCCGGGTCGTACGGTATGTGCATGTCGTGCGCGGCGTCCCGCCAGGCGGCGGTCTCCTCGTCGTCGACGCCCAGCTTCCACGCCTCCTCGCCGTGCCGGGCGGCGGCGTCGGCGGCTGCCAGCAGGTTCCGCTGGGCCATCAGGTTGGTGTAGACGTTGTCGTTCTTCACCGCCGTGTACTCGTCCGGCCCGGTCACCCCGTCGAGGTGGAACCGGCCGTGCCGGTCGTGGTGCCCCAGCGAGCGCCAGAGTCGGGCGGTCTCGACCAGCAGTTCCAGCCCGACCTCGCGTTCGAACTGCTCGTCGTCGGTCGCCTGCACGTACCGGCGTACCGCGTCGGCGATGTCGGCCGCGATGTGGAACCCGGCCGTCCCGGCCGGCCAGTACGCCGAGGTCTCCTGACCCCGGATGGTCCGCCACGGGAAGGCGGCGCCGCGCAGGCCCAGCGTCCGGGCCCGCTCCTGGGCCAGGTGCAGGGTGGAGTGCCGCCAGCGCAGCGCGGAGGCGACCGCCGACGGCAGGGTGTAGGTCAGCACCGGGAGTACGAACGTCTCGGTGTCCCAGAACGCGTGCCCGTCGTAGCCCGGCCCGGTCAGGCCCTTCGCCGCGATCGGCCGCAGCTCGGCCCGGGCGCCGGCCTGTAGCACGTGGAAGAGACCGAACCGGACCGCCTGCTGCACCTCCGGATCGCCCTCCACCCGCACGTCGGAGTCGTCCCAGAAGGTGTCGAGATAGCTGCGCTGCTCGGTGCAGAGCCCGTCCCAGCCGGAGAACTTGGCGCCGGCCAGCGCCGCCGCCACCTGGTCGCGCAGCGCCGGGCGGGACCGGCGGCTCGACCAGCCGTACGCGACGAACTTGACCAGACGGAGCTGCTCACCCGGCTTGATCACCGAGGTGACGGTGGTCCGGGCCCAGTCCTCGTACGCCTCCGTGCCGACCAGCTTGCGTTCCGGCCCGTACACCTCGTGGCTCATCGAGACGGCCACCCGCAGCCCGCTCGCCTTGGTGCGGTGGATCAGCAGCGCGCCGTCGCTGTGCACGAGCTGCTCCTCGGACTGCAACGGCGACTCCAGCACCGCCGCCACCCGGGGATCGCGGCTCTGCGCCGGAAGCTGCTCGTTGGCGACCAGTTCCGACTGGATGATCAACCGCATCGGGCCGTCGACCGGCTCCACCCGGTATTCGATCGCGGCGATGGAGCGCTGGGTGAACGAGACCAGCCGGGTCGAGCAGATCCGCACCGTACGCCCGGCCGGGGAGCGCCACTCGACCGACCGTTGCAGGGTGCCGCCGCGCAGGTCGAGCACCCGCTCGTGGCTGAGCAGTTCGCCGTACCGGACGTCGAAGGGCTCGTCGTCGACGAGCAGCCGGATCGGCTTGCCGTTGGTGACGTTGACGATCGTCTGGCCCGACTCGGGGAAGCCGTAACCCGCCTCCGCGTACGGCAGCGGCCGCAGCTCGTAGAAGGAGTTCAGGTACGTTCCCGGCAGGCCGTGCGGCTCGCCCTCGTCCAGGTTGCCGCGCAGCCCGATGTGCCCGTTGGAGAGCGCGAACACCGACTCGGACTGGGCGAGTACGTCCAGGTCGAGCCGGGTCTCCCGGACGTGCCACGGCTCGACGGGATAGGCCCGTTCCCGGATCATCGGCCCCTCCTCGCAGTCACCGGACCACCTCCGGCCCGGCCTGCGCCGTTCCGGCACCGTCCCGACCGCTCGCCGCCGGGTCGCCGCCCGCTCCGGTGAGTAGTTCGGAGAGGTCGCGCACCACGATGTCGGCGCCGTGTGCGCGTAACGCGTCGGCCTGGCCCACCCGGTCGACCCCGACCACGTAGCCGAAGTTTCCGGCCCGGCCCGCCGCCACCCCGGCCAACGCGTCCTCGAAGACCACGGCCTGGTCGGGGCGGACCCCGAGCAGGTCGGCGCCGGCCAGGAAGGTGTCCGGACGGGGCTTGCCGCGCAGCCCGCGCAGCCGGGCGACGACGCCGTCCACCCGGGCCTCGATCAGCGGTTCGAGGCCGGCCGCCGCGACCACGTCGGCGGCGTTGGCGCTGGCCGAGACGACGGCCCGGCGCAGCCCGGCCGCCCGCGCGGCGTGCAGGTAGTCCACCGATCCCTGGTACGGCAGCACACCGTCGGTGTGGATGCGCTGTAGCAGGAGGACGTTCTTGCGGTTGCCGACCCCGTTGACGGTGTCCAGGGTCGGCGGGTCGTCCGGATCGCCCTCCGGCAGGGTGATGTTCCGGGAGGCGAGGAAGGTACGCACCCCGTCGGCCCGGGCGCGGCCGTCGACGTACCGGTTGTAGTCGTCCCCGGGGTCGTACGGCCGGAACGGTTCACCGGTGGCCTCCGCCCACCGCCGGAGGAAGTCGTCGAAGGTCTCCGCCCAGGCGGCGTTGTGCACCCGGGCGGTCTGGGTCAGTACGCCGTCGAGGTCGAAGAGGCAGGCGGTCACGTGCGCGGGTAGGCCCAACACGCCTAACAACCTAACCGGGAAGCCATCGCGCGGCACGGTTTCGGGTTCGGCCACGCCGATGCGCCCGTCGGGCTCCCCCGGCGATCCTGCCGCCGGGGGAGCCCATCCGGTCAGCGGTGCTGGGCGTGCCCGTGCCCGCCGGGTGGTCGGCCCGGTCGCTGGCCCGGTTCGACCACCACGAACTGTCCCATCATGCCGAGGTCCTCGTGGTCGAGCAGGTGACAGTGGAACATGTACGGCATGTTCGGGTCGGTGTAGTCGGCGAACCGGGCGATGATCCGCACCGAGTCGCCGGCGGTGAGCAGTACGGTGTCCTTCCAGCCGGCCAGTTCCGGCGGCGGTTCCCGGCCGTCCACCGAGAGCACCTGGAACTGCACGTCGTGCACGTGGAAGCTGTGCGGCGTGGCGTCCTGCTTCTCGATCTCCCAGATCTCGGTGGTGTCCCGGGTGACCGCGAAGTCGATCCTGTCCATGTCCATGGGCCGGTTGTTGATCTGGCGTCCGTTCATCCGGAACCGCCGGGTCTGCGCTGCCGAGGCCGGGTCGAGCCGGTCGACCGGTACCAGCCGGTCCGGCACCTCCGGCGACGCCGCGAGGTTGCCGGCGGCCCGCAGTTCGAGTACGTCGAAGGTGTCGTCGCCGCCGGTGAAGCGGCCGCCGAGGAACTCGACGCCCTGGTCCGGCGGGTAGCTGCGCAGCACCACCCGCTCCGCCGGCCGCACCGACACCACGATCTCGGCCCGCTCGCCGGGCGAGAGCTGGATCCGGCCGGTGCGGTGCGGGCGTTCCAGCAGGCCGCCGTCGGTGCCGATCAGGGCGAAGGCGCGGTCGTCGGCGAACCCGAAGTCGTACGTCCGGGCGTTGGAGCCGTTGAGCAGCCGCAGCCGGACCCGTTCGGTGGTGACGTCCAGGTACGGCCCGACGGTCCCGTTGACCAGGAGCGTGTCGCCGAGGATGCCGACGCCGCCGAGGCTGGAGCGGCTCTCGTCGAACCGCCCGTCGGAGCCGAACTTGCGGTCCTGCACGATCAGCGGGACGTCGTCGACGCCGTACCGGTGGGGCAGCGCCAGCGCGGCCGACGGCTCGTCGTCCAGGATGAACATCCCGGCGAGTCCCCGGTACACGTGCTCGGCGGTCTCGCCGTGCGGGTGTGGGTGGTACCAGAGCGTGGCGGCCGGCTGGTCGATCTTCCACTGCGGCGACCAGGTCGCGCCGGGCCGGACCATCTGGTGCGGGCCGCCGTCCATCGCCGCCGGCAGGTGCATGCCGTGCCAGTGCACGCTGGTCGGCCGGCCGATCCCGTTGACGACGTTGACGAGCACCTGCTCGCCCCGCTTGGCCCGCAGTGTCGGGCCGAGGTATTCGCCGTTGAAGCCCCAGGTGGCGGTGCTGCCGCCCTGGCCGAAATCGCGCTGGCCGGGCTGGGCCCGCAGGTCGAAGACCCGGCGCCCCTGGCCGTCGATCCGGGACTCGGCCAGTGGCGGTACGGCCAGCCGGTTGACGAAGTCGACCTCGCCACGGGTGTCGACGACGTTCTGGGTCCAGACCCAGGTGCCCACCGCCGTGCCGACCCCGCAGAACAGCAGGACGACCGAGAAGACTCCGAGCAGTACCCGCAGCCAGAGCCGCGATCCCCCGCCGGCCATTCCGACACCTCCCCATATCTCAGCTGACTACATGTAGCCTGCCTTCATATGAGGTCGTCGTCCACCGCGGGCGGCGGAACTCAGGGACGGTTCAGGGGGACCCGGACCGGCTCTCCGGGGAGCCGTGGTCAGCGCGGCTTGAGCGTCCAGTACACGGTCATCTCGGTGGTCGACACGCCGTCCTCGGTGCCGATCTCCACCGAGACCGGGAACTCCGGCCGGGCGCCGGACTCGAACTCCGCCACCACCTCGGCGGCGGGGCGGCCCAGCCGGGCGGTCGCCCGGACCGCACCCATCGCCAGCCGCCGGTAGCGGATCTCCGCCCGGGTGGCCAGCGGCACCGCGCGCGCGAAGAGCTGCCCGAACGCGGCGAGCACGACCGCGCCGGAGGCGGTCTCGCCGAGCGTGAACAGCGCACCGGCGTGCGGGCCGCCGACGTGGTTGTGCGTCGGCGGCGAGTCGGGCAGCCGGACGACGGCCAGGATCCCGCCGGACCCGTCCGGGGTCACCTCGACCAGCTCGAAGCCGAGGGTCCGGGCGAACGGTACGGCCTCGAGCAGGCCGGCGGCGATCTGCTGTACGTCGGGAGACATGGCCGTACGCTACTCGCTGGTAACTTTTGTCGGCAAGGCCCCCGACGACCTCAGAAGAGCTTGCCCAGGCTGTGCAGGATCTCCGCGTAGAAGTTCCCGTCGATGCTGCGGAAGAGCGCGAACGGCCGCTCCGGGTCGCCGAAGAACGGCCGCAGCGTCCACGCCAACTGGGTGCCGACGAACCCGAAGAGCAGGATCCAGATGTGCAGCAGGGTCATGCTCGCCGGACGGGGGCCGCCGGACGTGGAGTGCGGCGCTGCCGGCCGACCGATCGGGTGCGGATCCGGCACTCGGTAGCCGTACTGCGGCACGAACTGTCCCCCGATCATCTGCCCCGGAACCGCCTGGCCCGGCGGCACCTGCACCGCAGCCGGCTGGGACGGAGCCGTCGGCGCGGCAGCCGGGGCCGCCGCCTCGACCGGGGCTGGCGTGGCGACCGCCGGCTGGGCGGCCGTGGCCGGTGCCGGCTGAGCCGGCCCGTCCCCGTTGGCCGTGCTCGCCGGGGACGGAGTCTCGCCGTTCACGGCGCCGACCGCGACCGGCTGGGGCGCCGTCACCGGCTGGGGCGCCGCCCAGGCGCTGGCCTGCGCGGGAGCGGCAACGGCCGGCTGGCCGGCGGTCCCGGCGGCGGCCGGCGCGAGCAGGCCGTGTGCGTTGAGCACCTGCATGCCACCGGTCAGGAAGCGCAGCCCGACCAGCGCCGACAGGGTCAGGATCGCCACGTTGAGCAACTTGAAGAAGGCGTAGTTCGGCGCGGTGATCAGGAAGAAGAGGCTGATCGGCGCGAACGCCACGGCCAGCATCGAGGTGACCGTGATCGCCACCATCACCATCGAGATGGCCTGCCGTATCGACAGCCGGGCCCCGAAGACCAGGTTGAACAGGTACAGCGTCGGCAGGCAGATGGCCAGCGTGACCAGGAAGAGCAGCGGCAGCTTCACCGCCGAGGTCAGGGCCATCAGTACGCTGTGGAAGGCACCGAGCACGGCGCCGTAACAGGCCAGCGCGATCGCCGAACTGGCCAGCATCTGACCGGTGAGCGCGTTCAGGTCGCGCTCGGCGACGATCTGCTGCCAGATGCTCTGCCGGTCGCGGAGTATCCGCTCGATCACGAGCAGGCCGGGTCGTTCCTGTGACACGAGCGGCTCTCCTAACGGGACCACTATGAATGGGGGAATCGACAGACGCTAAGGGACGTGGGTCGGTCAGCGCCACCCCACGTCGATCCGGTCGCCGCGCTCGTCGAAGAAGTGCACCGCGTCCATGCGTACCGAGACGGCCATCGGGTGGCCCGAGGTGACCGCCGGGTACGGCGCCAACCGTACCGCCAGCTCGGCCGGACGGCGGTGGTGCCGGCCCGGGTCCAGCACGCTGCCGCCCCGGCCGCCCCGCTCCTCCTGGGGATGCTGACCCGACCCGACGGCGCGCCCGGTCAGCCGCTGCATCACCTGGCCGAGCCGCCGCAGCCCCCGGCCACCGCCGGCCGGGCGCTCGTCGGTCACCGGGCCACCCAGGTCGTCGACGACAATCGCGGTCGCCCCGATGTCGAGGAACGCCAGCGACTCGTGCCCGTGGTGCTCCAGGTAGCGGATCCGCCCCTGCAACACGTCGCCCGGCGTGTCCGGTGCCACCGGGGTCAGCGCCTCGGCCCGCATCCCGACCACGATCCGCTCGCCGTGGTAGTGCGCGACCGCCCGGGCCCGGATGTCGTCCCAGGGCAGATAGAGCGCCTGCTCGCCGAGGTTGAGCGCGACGTACCGGTCGAGGTGCACGTAGACGGTGGCCTCCAGCAGGTTCATCCGGGGGCTGCCCAGGAACGCCGCGACGTAGAGGGTGGCCGGGCGGCCGTACACCTGGGTCGGGGTCCCGACGTCCTGGAGGACGCCCTTGCGCATGATCGCCACCCGGTCGGCCATGGTCAGCGCCTCGGCCTGGTCGTGGGTGACGTAGATGGTGCTCACCCCGAGTTCGCGGACCAGCCCGGATATCTCGGCCCGCAGCTCCGCCCGCAGGCCGCTGTCCAGGTTGGAGAGCGGCTCGTCCATCAGGAACAGTCCGGGGCGCCGGACGATCGCCCGGCCCATCGCCACCCGTTGCCGCTGCCCGCCGGAGAGCTGGCTGGGCTTGCGGCCGAGTACGTCGCCGATCCCGAGCGCACTCGCCACGTCGGCGACCCGCTCGCCACGGGCCCCTTCCTCGACGCCGGAGAGCCGGAGCGGGAAGGCAATGTTCGCCCCCACCGACATATGTGGATACAGCGCGAAATCCTGGAAAACCATGGCAATTCCACGATCCCGTGGCGGCAGGTCGTTCGCCAGTTCGCCGTCGAGCATCACGGCGCCGGTCGTCGGGTCCTCCAGACCGGCGACCATCCTGAGTACGGTGGACTTTCCGCAGCCCGAAGGCCCGAGCAACACCATGAACTCGCCGTCGTTGACGTCGAGACTGACGTTGTCGACCGCCACTGTCCCATCCGGGAATACCTTCGTGACGTCTTTGAGCGCGACGGTAGTCACCGTCACCTCCCCGCAGCGTTATGGCCGGCCCCGGGAATGACTGTGACGAGGATCATCACAGAATCCCATCGGGTAAACGTGCCATGTTCACGTTGTGACATGACGGTTACCAGACTCGATTCGACCTCCGCTGATGAAACTTCCACCGGCTGGTCGGGCGCCCCGGATCGGTGCCGGAGGTACCGAATTCACCGTGCCGGGGCAGCCCGGTCCACTGCGCGCCGCCGTCCCGCAGGAAGTACTCCAGCCCCGGATCCCAGGTGTGTCCGGCCGGCCGACGCTGATAGACGTAGCCGAGCGGATGGGTCCGGTAGACGAGCCCACCGGCCCGGCGGACCCGGTCGATGAGTCCCCGGTCGACCGAACTCGGCACCGGGCGCCAGCCGCCGACCTCGGCCAGATCGCCCCGGCCGATCAGAATCGTGCCGCCGGCCACGACCGGGGCGAAGCTCTCGGCCGCCCCGGCGTCCCGCCGCACGGTGGTGTCCAGCGCGCCGAGGTAGACGAACTCGGCCGCCTTGCCGACCATCGTCGCGCCGGAGTGGTGCCGGGCGAGAACGAGATCCCAGACGTGCTCCGGCCCGTACGTGTCGTCGTCGTCGAACTTCGTGACCAGGGTGCCCCGGGCCCGGGCGGTCGCCACGACCATCGCCTCGCCGAAGCTCTGCCCGGCCGGCACCTCGACGACCTCCACCGGCCGGCCGCAGTCGGCCAGCCGCTGGCGCAGCTCGACCGGCAGGCCCGTGCCGTGCAGGCAGAGCACGATCTCCAGCTCGGGATAGCTCTGTGCCGCCGCCGCCGCGACCGCGTCGAGGACGTGCTCCAGCCGCCGGGTCACCAGCAGCACCGAGACCGGCGGCAGCGCGCCGAGGCCGGGAAAGGTCACCGCCGCCAACCGGGGCAGCGCGAAGCCCCGGGCGTGCCGGCGCAACACCGCCCGGCGCTGGCGCACCGCCCGGGCCTCCCACTCCAGCTCGGTCCGCGGGTCGGGCCGGCCGCCGGGGCGGTCGGGCAGCGGGGCGCGGAGCACTTCGACCACCTCGTCGGCCAACTGCGCCCGGCAGGAGACCGGCAGGCCGGGCGCCCAGAGCAGTACCCCGGCCAGCGCCAGGTGCAGCAGCAGGGCGGCCTCGGCCCGGGGCCGCAGTCCGGGTACCACGCAGTGCAGCAGCCCGATCCCGGCCAGCGCCGCCCAGTCCTGCTCGGTCAGCCACGGCCGGTCGAGCCGACCCTGCCGGTCCAGCCCGGCCGGTCCCCGGATCCGCCAGCTCCCGCCGTCCGGTCCGGGCGAGAAGGTCAGCTCGGCCCGGGGCGCATCCGGCCCGAACGGCCCGTACCGGCCGACCGGGACGGCGTGTTCGGCGTCGAGCAGTACCGGCCCGGTCCGGCCGCCGTCCTCGGTGTCCGGCACGCCGAGCCGGTCCACGGTCAGCCGGGCCCGGTACGCCGTCCCCGCCCCGTCGCCGGCCACCGACGGGTCACCGCCGTCCGGCCGGAGCACCAGGTCGTACGGTCGGACCGCCGGGTTGCCCGGCAACTGCCCGGCGGCGACCGCGAGGCCGGGGCCGGCGCCCAGCCAGCCCGGGAAGACGTCCTGGGCGGTCACCTCCGGGCTGCCCGGGGTCGGCAGTGGACGGACCGGGGTGAGCAGCGGCAACACGGCCGCCAGCACCGAGCGCAGCGGTACGGACCAGCGCAGTTCGATCTCGACGACCGCGCGGCCCCGGTCGTGCCGGGGCAGCGTGATCCGCTGGGCGAGCAGGTGCGGTACCGGGCCGAGCCGGCCGGACCAGCCGCGCTGCGGAATCTCCCAGTCCTGCACGACGACGTTGACCCGGCGTACCCGGGTCAGCCCGACCGGATGGTCGAGCAGGTGCCGCAGCCAGGTCACCGACCGGGCGGCGACGGCCATCCGGGCAACGAAGATCCGCTGCCAGGCGGGCCCGGAGCGGTCTCGGGTCACCGGCTCGGCCGCGCCCTGTGCGGGCACCCGGGTCGGCATGGGCGGGCCGGGTATCCGGGTCAGCCGGGAGCCGAACATGACCGGCGACCACCGCCGCCGGCCGTCGGGTTCGCCGACGGCAACCCGCCAGCGGAGGTACTTCTCCGGGTCGTCCCTGCCTGGCACGCCGATCCCTTCGTCGGCCGAGCACCGGCGCCAGCCTACGTGGCGCTATCGCGAAGGCACTTACGGTAGTCGACGTGCCGGCCGATTTCGACCGACACCCGCCACGCGGCGCGCGATTATCAGCTCACGGCGACGGGGTAGTTACACTGTGCGGCGTGTCCAGCCGCACCCGGGCCACGACGGCCCATCCCCCGGTCCGGTTGTTTCGGAACGACTGGAGTCGGCTCACCCCACCCGAGCTGGGCGACTGGCAGCCGACCCGGTCCGTCTCGCTGATCGTCCCGGCCCACGACTGCCAACCCTCACTCGACCTCACCCTGGCCGCGTTGCGCGCCCAGACGTACCCGTCGGGGTTGCTGGAGGTGGTGGTGGTCGACGACGGCAGCGACCCGCCGCTGGTCCTGCCCCCGATCCGTCCCGACAACTGCCGGCTGCTCCGGGTCGCCGACCACTGTGACGGCTGGGGCCGGTCGGCCGCGCTGCACGTCGGCGCGGCGCGCAGCGACGGCGAGATCCTGCACTGGCTCGACGCCGACATGGTCGTCTTCCCCGAGCACGTGGCCGCGCAGGCCCGCTGGCAGCACGTCAGCGACGAGGTGGTGACCCTCGGCTACAAGCGCTTCGTGGACGCCGGCTGGCCCACCCCGGAACAGGTCGCCGAGAGCTGCGCGGCCGGCACCGTCGACCGGCTCTTCCGGCTCGACGACTCCGAGCCGCACGAGTACGTCGAACGCCTGATCGCCGACACCGACCAGCTCCGGGGCGGCGACCACCTGAACTTCCGGGCGCACGTCGGCGCCACCGCCGCACTGCCGCGCAGCCTCTACACCGAGACCGGCGGGCTCAACCCCGAACTGCGGCTCGGCGAGGACACCGAGTTCGGTTACCGGCTGGCCCAGGCGGGTGCGGTCTTCGTGCCCGAACCCCGGGCCCGGAGCTGGCACCTCGGACCGTCGCACATGATGACCCGGGGCGAGGCGCTGCGCCGGTACAACCGGCCGTTCCTGGCCGACCTGATGCCACAGCCCCGCTACCTGCGCTCCGCCGCACACCGGAGCTGGGCGGTACCGCTGGTGGTGGCGGTGGTCCGGGCCGACGGGCCGTACGAGATGGTCCGCACCTGCGTCGACCGGCTGCTCGCCGGTGACCAGACCGACCTGCGGGTGGTGCTGGTGGCGGAGTGGGCCGAACTGACCGAGGACCGCCGCTCGGTACTCGCCGACCCGCTGCTGGACCGGCGGCTGCTCGCCGCGACGTACCGCTCGGAGCCCCGGGTGGAGTTGGCCGGGCAGCCGCCGACGACCGCGTACCCCTCGCCGTACCTGCTGGAACTCGGGTCGCACCTGGGGGTCGACGCCGACACCGTACGCCGGCTGCTGGCGGTCGCCGACCAGTGGCAGGTCGGCCTGGTCCGGCTGCTGACCGTCGGGGCGACGGCACCGGACGACGGGGTGTCGCTCTGGCGCACCTCGGCGCGCAGCCGTGCCTTGCGGGTACGCCGACCGGACGAGGCCCTCGACGAGGTGGTCGCCGAGGTGGCCGGGCGGCGCTGGGTCAGCGGCGACGACTTCGGGGTGGCCGACCTGCGGCTGCTGCCGGAGAACAAGTGGGTCTCCCCCCGGCCCCGCCTGGTGGTCCGGCCGGACAAGCGGGCCCGGCGGGCGGCCCTGGCCGGAGTGGAGACGATCCCGGTCGGCGGGATCCGGTCGCTCGCCTCGGCCACCCGGTTCGTCGCCGGCCGGTACGCCGGGCTCGCCGCCGACCGGGTCCGGCAGCGGGTACGCCGCCAGTCCACCCCGGTCGACTGAGCCCACCCCCGTCGTACACACGTACTATCCACAGGCTGTGGATGGAACATGTGTACGACTGCGGCGGAGTCCCGCGCCCGCTCAGTCGGGCTCGTCGAGGAGGACCCGCCGGACCACCCGCTCGGCCGCCCGGCCGTCGTCCAGGGCGCAGAAGCGCTCCCGGAACCGCCCCCGGGCCAGGGCGGCCGGCGGGGCGTACACCGCGCCGCTGCGGAACGCCGCCAACAGCTCCGGAAAGCCCGTCACCGCCACCCCCGGCCCCTCGGCGAGCACGTCCAGGTAGACCCCGCGCTCGCGCCGGTACTCGGCCCAGTCCGGGGCGTACACCACGATCGGCCGGTCCAGCGTGGCGTAGTCGAACATCGCCGACGAATAGTCGGTGACCAGTACGTCGGCGGCGAGGTACAGCTCCTCCACCGACGGATGGTCCGTCACGTCCCGCACCCGGTCCCGACCCGCCGCGGCTGCCGGGGCGGGACAGGCACCCGGGTCGAGATAGTGGCCCCGGACCAGCAGCCGGCCGGCCGGACCGAGTACCTCCAGCAGGGCGGCCGGGTCGAACGGCGGCGAGTACCCGGGCCGGTACTCCCGGTGCGTCGGCGCGTACAACAGCACCCGCTCGCCGGAGTCGATGCCGAGCCGGCGCCGGACGGCCTCGACCTGCGCGGGCCCGGCGTTCACCAGCCGGTCGTTGCGCGGATAGCCGACCTCCAGCGTCCGGTACTCCGCCGGATAGGCCCGTTCCCACATCTGCGTCGAGAAGGTGTTGGCGCTGACGCTGTAGTCCCAGCGGTCGATCCGGCGCAGCAGCCCAGGGAAGTCCAGTCCGGCCGCGCCGTGCGGATAGCGCTGCTGGTCCAGCCCCATCACCTTGACCGGGGTGCCGTGGTGGGTCTGCAGGTGCACCGAACCGGGCCGCTTGACCACGTAGTCCGGGAAGTTCACGTTGTTGACCAGCCACCGCGCCCGGGCCAGCGCCCGGAAGTACGCCCGGGTGCCGGCCACCACGTACGGCACCCCGGGCGGCAGGTCGGCGACCCGGTCCCGGCGTACCACCCAGACGCCCCGGATCCACGGGGCCAACTCCCGGGCCTTCCGGTAGACCGCCGCCGGGTTGCAGGCGTAGCCGCGGTACCAGTACGCGGCGTAGAGCGCCAGCGCCGGATCGACCGGACGGCGCAACTGGGCGTGGTAGTAGGCCCGGAGCAGCGCCTTGCGGCCCAGCCGGGCGGCCTCGGAGAGCGCCGCCGGCAGCCGGGACAGCGCCACCGGGGCGGTCGGGTGGCGCGACGGCGACAACGGCAGCGACCGCCGGACGAGCCGCCCCGCCCCGCCCCGCCGCCGGGAGTGGTGCAGCGCGCGCAACACGGCGTACGTCCGCCAGTGCCCGCCGGCCACCAGCCGGTGCTTCAGCCCGTCGACCCCGCCCGGCACCCGGTAGCCGCCCGGCGGCAGCCAGCGCCGGTAGTCCGCGACCACCTGGTCGAAGAAGCTCCGGCGCAGTTCCGGGGAGAGGCGCCGCCCGTTGCCGAGCACGATCAGGTAGTGCCAGACCATCCGCTCGAAGATCAGCGGACGGAGGTCGTCGTACTCGGGTCCCCAGCGCGCCATCAGCTCGAAGACCCGGTGCCAGTGCGGGAAGACCTCGAAGTGCCGGTCGTCCCGGGTCCGGGTGATGGCACCGGACCGCCGCTGCCGGTAGTTGACGCAGACCACGTCCAGCACGCTGATCCGGCCGGCGGCGAGCAGCACCGGATAGCTGAACGACACGTCCTCGTACCAGCCGGGGCCGAAGCGCAGGTCGGCCCCGACCAGGAAGCTGCGGCGCACCAGCTTGTTCCAGGCGGTGTGCAGCACGCCGAGCACCTCCGGCCGGTCCCGGACGGTGAAGACCTCGGCGCCGGAGTCCGGCACCGCCCGGTCCAGGCCGCTGCCGAGCGTCCGGTGGTCCCAGTACGCCCGCACGTGGTCGACGAGCAGCACCTCCGGCCCGACCCGGCGCAGCCGCTCCGCCACCGCCGGCAGGCAGCCCTCGACCAGCCAGTCGTCGCTGTCCAGGAACCAGACGTACTCGCCGGTGGCCAGGTCGAGGCCGACGTTGCGGGCCTCGCCCAGCCCGACGTTGCGGTCGAGGGACACCACCCGGACCCGATCGTCCCGGGCGGCGTACTCGGCGATGATCTCGCCGCAGCTGTCCGGCGAGCAGTCGTCGACCACCACCACCTCGACGTCGGTCACCGGCTGGCGCAGGATCGAGTCGAGGCACTCCCGCAGGTAGCCCTGCACCCGGTAGACCGGCACGACGAAACTGATCAGCGCCATCGGCGCCGTACCCCCGCTGGCAGCGTCATGCGTCCCTCTCCGCCGCGCCGCCCGTGCGGGTGCCCGGTCACCCCACCGGCGGCGTCATCCGTCCCACTCCCGCCGCTGCGGCGTCCCGGTCCGGTCCGGTCGCTCCGGGGTCGCGGCGGACCCCTCCCCGGCCCCGGCGGTCGCGAAGGTGTCGGAGGCGGTGGGGTGGCCACCGGACCCGACGGCGGCGTCGGCCGGCTGCCGTGGCGCGGGAATGTCCCTGGGTACCCAGCCACGGAGCGCGTTCACCAGGAAAATCACCGATAGATAGCCGGCGAGCAGCAGCAGCGCCACCCGGCCGGCGACCGGGCCGACGAGTACGGCGGCGGCGAGCAGGATCAGCCGGCCGTCCCAGCCCAGCCCGAGCGTGTGCATCAGTGGCGCACGCTCCCGCTTCTCCAGCCGGGCGGTGAGGTCGTAGTGCCGCAGGGCGAGCACGAAGAGGAGCGCGAAGATCACCGCGCCGTCCGCGTCGACCAGCAGCCCGGCCCCGATCACCAGCAGGTATTCGGCGGCCCGCAGCGCCGCCGGCACCAGCCAGTCCAGCGCGCCGCCGTGCGGTGCCGCCGCCGGCAGCCCGGCGACGAGCGCGACCAGCACCGCCAGCGGTACCAGCCAGCGTGCCGGTCCGGTGCCGACCCCGGTCAGCCCGGCGCCGAGCAGGGCCAGCCCGGCCGCCGCCCCGAGCAGGGCGAGCGGCAGTGGCCCGGACAGCCCGGCACCCCGGCCGAGCGCGGCGAGCCAGCGGACCACCGGCCCGTCGTCGCGGTGCAGCGTGGTGTCGACGCCGGTCAGTACCGCCACCCGCATCGACCGGGCCCGCAGGGTACGCAGCGCCAGCGTGTACGCCGCCGCCAACCCGCCCCAGACCAGTACGGCGACCAGGCTGACCAGCGGACTGAAGATCGCCACGGTGAGCGCGATCAGTGCCCACCGCTCGCCGATCGGGAAGACCACGGTCCGCTTCGCCCAGTACGTGAACGAGCCGGTGTCGGCCTGCACCCGGTTCGACGCCTGGCTGAGCCGGTCGCCGAGCCCACCCGTACCGGCCTGCCCGGCCGGGCGGGGGCGCTTGGCCGCCTCGTCGTGCAGCGCGCCGTACCAGGTGTCGGTCATGTGCCGGACGGTCTGCAGGGTGATCGCCGCGATCGCCAGTGCCCAACCGGGGCCGCCGGCCCGTTCGACTCCGATGCCGAGGCCGGCGTAGACCAGGTATTCCTTGGCCCGGTCGGCGATGGTGTCGAGCCAGCCACCCCACGGGCTGAAGTGCCGGGTGTAGCGGGCCAGCTGCCCGTCGACGCAGTCGAGCATGAAGCCGAGGTAGAGCAGGATCGCGCCGGCCACCAGCGCGGGCCGGTCGCCGAACGCGAAGAGCACCGCCGCCGCCAGCGCGAAGGCGACCGAGATCGCGGTCACCCCGGTCGGGGTGAGCCGGAGCCGGGCGCAGAGCTTCGTCACCCACGGCGACCAGGTGCTGACGAAGTACGTCGTGAAGAAGTCGTCCTTCTCCTTGACCGAGAGCCGCAGTTCGGCCCGGTCGGAGTCGACCGCCGCCACCGCCGCCTCCGCCTCGGCCAGCGCCGCCTGGTCGGCGACCCGACGGGCGACGAGCAGGCGTACCCGGTGGGCGAAGATCGTGATGCCGGTGCCGGTCGCCGGTTCGGGGCGGGTCAGCGCGGTGAGCAGCCGGTCCAGCAGCGGGGCCGGGCCGGCGGGCGCCTCGGCGACGGCCCGGGCCGCGGCGACCAGTGCGGGCAGGTCGGGCACGCCGACGCGTACCGCTCCGCCGGAGGCGCCGGTCGGCGCGGCGGTGAGCGTGCCGACGGCGCCGGCCTGCCCGGCGGGGGCGCCGACCGCGACCACCTGGTTGCGGTCCTCGACCACCCCGACCGGGCCGGCGCCCGGCTCGGGCAGCACCAGGGCGACGGTGCCGGGCATCGGACTGGTGGCCAGGTGCCGGAGTACGGCGGTGTGCGCGACCAGGTCGCCGGAGCAGAGGAGTACCGGTTCCCGGGCGGTGCCGACCAGCACGGCGACCTCGCCCGGATCGTCGGTGCTGACCACGTCCCGGGCGCCGGCCGCGCGCAACTGCTCGCGGAGTCCGGCGGCCAGCGGCATGCCGTCGGGGCGGGTCAGCGGCGCGCCCGGCCGGGTGGGGGTGAGCAGGATCGCCAGCATCACGGCCTGACCACGTCGTGGTATGCGTCAAGAGCCTCGCGTATGGTGCCGTCCACCCGCAATCGTCCTCCGTCGAAGTAGAGTCCCCGGCTACAGAACCGGGTGAGATCGTTCTCGTTGTGCGAGACCAGCATCACGGTACGGCCCTCGGCGATCAGCCGGTCGATGGTGTCGTAGCACTTCTTCCGGAAGTCGGCGTCGCCGACCGCCGTCACCTCGTCCATCAGCAGCACCGGGTGCTGGAGCTGGGCGATCACCGAGAAGCCGAGCCGCACCTTCATCCCGGACGAGTAGTGCCGGACCGGGGTGTCGATGGCCTTCGCGATCTGCTCGCCGGAGAACTCGATGATCTCGTCGAAGTGCCGGCGCAGGAAGCTCGGGCTGAGCCCGTGCAGCGAGCCGACCAGGTGCACGTTCTCCCGCCCGGTCAGGTCGTTGGAGAAGCCGGCGGAGAGTTCCAGCAGCGGTGCCACCGCCCCGCCGACCCGGATCCGCCCCTCGTCCGGGATCAGCACCCCGGCGATCAGCCGGAGCAGGGTGCTCTTGCCGGTGCCGTTGCGGCCGATGATCCCGACGGTGTCGCCGGGGGCGACCGTGAACGAGACGTTGCGCAGCGGCCAGAAGACCCCGGCGGCGGGCTGCCGGCCGCCCCGGTGGATGAACATCTCCCGCAGCCGCAGGTTGCGCCGCCGGTTGCGGACGAACCGGATGCCCAGGTTCTCCGCCTGCACCATCGCCCCGGCCACTACAGCTCCTTCAGGACGGCGGGTTCGAGCCGGCGGAACACCCACCAGCCGGCGAGCAGCACGAGCAGGCTGCCGCCGACCGCCACTCCGAGCAGCCGGGCGTCGGGGAACTCGTCGGGGTACCAGACCGCGTGGTGGAGCTGGAAGATCCCGACCAGCGGGTTCAGCTCGTAGATGATCTTGACCCAGTCCGGCAGCGTGGAGTCCCGGACCAGGGTCAGCGGATAGATGATCGGGGTGGCGTAGAAGAGCACCCGGGTGACCAGCCGCATCAGCCGCTCGATGTCCCGCATCAGCACGTTGAGCGAGGAGAGCAGCAGGGCGATCCCGACCAGCAGGGTCGCCTGGATGAGGATCGCCAGCGGCAGTGCCAGCAGCGACACCCCGAACTCGATCTTGTCGAGCGAGGCGTAGACGATCGCGACGGCGACCAGGATCGGCAGCCCGGCGACGTACTCGGCGAACCGGCCGGCGACCCGGCCGATCGGGAAGACCTCGCGGGGCAGGTTCATCGTGGTGATCAACCGGGCCTGTCCGGTCAGCGCGGCGGTCGCCTCGCCGATCGCCGAACTGGTCCACATCCAGGCGAAGATGCCGGTGATCAGGAAGAGCGGGTACGACTCGGCGGCGTCACCGAGGTGCCGGTCGGTGGCCGACCGGTAGAGCACGCCGAAGACGAAGAAGTAGATGACGCCCATGCCGAGCGGCTCGATCAACGACCAGAGGTAGCCCAGCACCGACTGCTGGTATTTGACGGCCAGGTCCCGCCGGACGAGCAGCCGGAGCGTGTTGCGGTGTGACCACACCGCCGCCACGCCAGACGTCACCGCCGCCTCCCGTGCTCGTCATGGTCCGACCGGTCGAGCCCGACATAGGGTAGCAGTCGGGAAAATCGCCCCAAATAAGGATCGGCCGGGCTGCGACACCGTCCCGGGTAACGCGCCAACGCTACCCGAACGGCGCCCGCCCGCCATCATGCGCGACCGGCCCGGTATCCGACGCTCAGCACTCGATGACGTTGACCGCGAGCCCGCCCCGGGCGGTCTCCTTGTACTTGACCTTCATGTCGGCGCCGGTCTCCCGCATCGTCTTGATCACCTTGTCCAGCGAGACGGCGTGCTCCCCGTCGCCGCGCAGCGCCAGCCGGGCCGCCGTGATCGCCTTGATGCTGGCCACCGCGTTCCGCTCGATGCACGGAATCTGCACCAGGCCACCGACCGGATCGCAGGTAAGCCCGAGATTGTGCTCCATGCCGATCTCGGCGGCGTTCTCCACCTGGGCCGGCGTACCGCCCAGCGCCTCGGCCAGCCCGGCCGCCGCCATCGAGCAGGCCGACCCGACCTCGCCCTGGCAGCCGACCTCGGCACCGGAGATCGAGGCGTTCTCCTTGAACAGCACCCCGATCGCGGCGGCGGCGAGCAGGAAGCGGAGTACGCCCTCCTCGGACGCCCCCGGCACGAACCGGGTGTAGTAGTGCAGTACCGCCGGGATGATCCCGGCCGCGCCGTTCGTCGGGGCGGTCACCACCCGGCCACCGGCGGCGTTCTCCTCGTTGACCGCGAGCGCGAAGAGCGTCACCCAGTCCATCACCCGCAACGGGTCGGCCGAACCGGGATCCGCCTCCAGGCTCCGCCGCAGCTCGGCGGCGCGGCGCCGGACCCGCAGCCCGCCCGGCAGCGTCCCGTCCCGCCGGCTGCCCCGGTCCACGCACTCCCGCATCACCCGCCAGATCTCCAGCAGGCCGGCGCGGATCTCCGACTCGCTGCGCCACGCCCGCTCGTTGGCGAGCATGATCCCGCTGATCGGCAGCCCGGTCTCGGCGGTCAGGGCCAGCAGTTCGGCGCCGGTGCTGAACGGGTACCGGACCCGGGTGCTGTCCGGCTTGATCCGGTCCGCGCCGGTCGCGGTCTCGTCCACCACGAACCCGCCGCCCACCGAGTAGTAGGTCCGGGCCCGCAGCGGTTCACCCGCCGGGTCGTACGCGGTGAAGGTCATCCCGTTCGGATGGAACGGCAGCGACCGGCGCCGGTGCAGGACCAGGTCCCGGTCGGCGTCGAAGTCGACCTCGTGCGCACCGAGTACCGCCAGCCGGCCGCTGGCCCGGATCCCGGCCACGGTCTCGGCCACCCGGTCCGGGTCGACCGTCTCCGGCGCCTCCCCGAGCAGCCCCAGCAGTACCGCCGGCCCGCTGCCGTGCCCGTGCCCGGTGGCACCGAGCGAGCCGAAGAGTTCCGCCCGTACCCTGGCCGTCTCCGCGAGCAGCCCGTCGGCCTTGAGCCCGGCCGCGAAGGTCCGGGCGGCCCGCATCGGGCCGACGGTGTGCGAACTGGACGGCCCGATCCCGACCGTGAACAGGTCGAAGGCGCTGATCATCGAAACTCCTCCCGGCCGGCCCCGTTGCCGGCCCTGGCCCCGGGACGGTCGCCGGGACTCTCCCCAAGCATCGCCCCTGAGCTGCCGGTCCGCGAGCCTACCCGGCCCCGGCCCGGACCCGCGCGGACGGCCGCCGGAGCAGATCGGTCCGGGTGCCGGCACCGGACGCGGGTGTCCGCCGGCCCCGCCCGGGTAAGTACCTACGGGTACGCGGTGTCCGGATCCGTCTGGAGACCGAGGGCGGCCCGACCTCCCGTTCCTACCGTGGAATCAGCCGCCCGTTCCACCGCTATCAGAGGAGACGTCGATGAGCCGCAAGCTCACCCGCCCCCGAGACAACCGAATGATCGCCGGAGTCTGCGCCGGCCTGGCCCGCCGCTTCGGCATGTCCGCCGGGATGATGCGACTGCTCTTCATCCTCTCGCTGCTGCTGCCCGGCACGCAGGTGGTCATCTACCTGGCACTCTGGATCATCATGCCGAACGAGGACCGCCACTACGTCGCCGCGCACTGACCCGCGGTACGGGCCGGGCGGTCAGCCCCGCCGGCGCTGCCGGCCGGGCAGGGCACCCGGCCCGGTCTCCAGGCCCAGCCGCAGTTGCGTGATGCGCCGCCGGATGCCCCCGGCGGTCTGCTCCACCTCGTCGGCGAGCAGGGCGGACCGGTAACGGCTCCGCCGACGCAGTACGCTCAGCAGCCCGCCCTGGAGGCCGAGGACCACGATCGCGAACGTGGCGAGGACCCCGACGAGCCGCCACAACCCGTCGTACCGGGACGCCAGGGCGATCCCGACGGCGACGACGGTGAGCCCGCTCCAGACCGCGAGCCCGACCGAGACGACGGGATGGTCGCGCAGCCACTGCCGCAGATCACGGTCCCGCCGGGCGTGCAGCGCCGGCACCGTCTCGTCGGAGAGCCTCGTCAACAGCCTGCCGAGCCGGTCCACCTCCCCGGTCGGCAACCCGGCGAGCCGTTCCGCCTCGGCCCGTACCCGCCGGAGCACGTAACGCACCTTCACCCGGTCGTCGACCGGGATCGACTCCGGCGGCCACACCTGCTCGAAGTCGGCCTGCCGTACCGCCCGGACACCGGCCCAGACGACCATCGCCAGTGGCAGGGGCAGCGCCATCAGCAGGCCGAGGTAGCCGAGGAGGGAGCCGGCGTCCCCGGTGACGATGTTGATGCCGTACCCGCTGGTGGCCGCGACGAGCACCGCGGCGGCCGGCCCCCGGACGTGGTTGAGGTAGACGTCCTGCCGGGCCCCCTCGACCAGCCGGTCGAGGGGGCCGAACCAGTTACGCAGCAGGTGTACGACCAGGTTGGCGACAAGGACCACCGCCATGACCAGGATGGACCAGATCGCCGCCCCGAACAGCATCGGCGGCTCGTCGGCCGACGGTGCCGCCAGCGTGCTCAGGGCGGCGGCGACGGTCACGGCTGGACGTAGCTGACGGTCACCCGCTCGTAGCCGAGCGACCGAAGCAACTGGTCCAGCATCTTCCGGGTGTTCTCCTGGGCGCGCTCGCCGAGCCCGCTGCTCTTGGCCGATTCGGCGATCTTCTGCTCGGCCTTGAGATAGACCTCGCGCTGCCGGTTGGGGTCGCCGCCGAAGACCTCGCCGAGCTGGTTGAGGATGCCGCGCTTCTCGGCGAAGACGTAGCTCCGCTCCAGGTCGAGGTTGACCTCACCGAGCTGCGGTGCCGGCAGCTTGATCTCCACCGACTTCCCGTCGTCGGAGACGACCACCGCGTCGTCGCGGAGCGCTCCGAAGTCGACGTACGCGTCGACGGTGCCGGCCCCGACGAAGAGGGTGCGCTCGCCGAGCAGGAAGTCCGGAACGTACTTCCGGTTGCGTTCCAGGTCGACGACGACCTCGAAGTTCCCCTCCGCCGCGACGTACCGGCTGAGGTCCTGGATCGACTTCAGCAGCGGCGGCTGGCTGCGGTCGGTCTCCTCCTTGGCGAACGGGTTGCGCCAGTCCGGCAAAATCCCGCTGACCTGCACGCCGAGCACCAGCACGGCGACCACGCCGATGATGCCGACCAGGACGAACACGCCACGACCCCACCGGCCGCCACCGGTCGGCTCCGGGTCGGAGCGCTCCGGTCGGGACTCGTCGGCGTCGAGCGGCCGGGTCTCCTCATGCGTCGTGCCGTCGGACCAGGGGTCGGCCGGGCCGGGTGGCGTGGCCTGCCCCTTCGCATAACCGGGGAACTCACGCGTGGGCTGGTTGACATCGCCTTCTCGGGACATCCGCCCTCACCGTCCTTGTCGAAGGAGCACCTGGAGAAAACGGTACGGCCCCGGTACGACACCCGCGAGTCGAGGAGTACCGACCCGGGCCCGCCTCATGTTTGCGCAGCTCAGGGCGGCATCAGCGGCGGCGCCGAGCGGGGCGGAGGTAGGCTCGCCGTGGCGGTCGTGACTGGCGTCGGGTGGAGCACCACCGGGAAGCGACCGCCGGGCTCGACTCCGCGTCGTACACCCACCAACGAGGACCCGGCGGTGCACGCCATCCTGATGCAGCACATCCGCTACGCCGGCCGCCGGCTGCTGCCGGACCTCGACGAGTCGTGCGCCTCGGTCGCCGGGGCGATCACTCCCCGGGTCGGCGGGGTCGGCCCGACCACCGTGGCGATGCTGTTCCGCAACGCCGTCGAACTGGCCGAGCGGCGGAGCACCGTATCCGACAGGTGAACCGGAACACCCGGACCGCTAGGTTCGAGGTGCAGCGAATCGACGGCGGCCGGCGTTTGGGAGCCCGGAGGAGGACCCTGTGGCCCACGGTGCGTTCAGCGACGCCGAGGAGTTCGCTCGGGCGCGGCTGGACGCTTTGCGGCGGTTCGCGTACCTGATCAGCGGCAGCGCGGCCGAGGCGGACGACCTGGCCCAGATCGCGGTGGTCGAGGTCTGGCAGCGGTGGCCGAAGGCCGGGCAGAATCCCGAGGCGTACGCCCGGCAGGTGATCGTGACCCGCAACGTGAGTCGGTGGCGGCGGTGGCGTCGTGAGGTGCCGACCGACGAGGTCGACCACCGGTCCGACGATCCGGCCGCGACCGCGGTGGGCAACGGCGCGCTCTGGCAGGCGTTGCAGCAGCTCGGCAAGGCGGAACGGACGGTCGTGGTGCTGCACGTGCTGTACCGCTACACGTTCAGCGAGATCGCCGGGATCTGTGACGAACCTCCGGGCACGGTTTCCAGCAGGTACGCGAGAGCCAAGCGCGTGCTACGGGCGCACCTGGCGCCCTCAGAGTCGACGATTCGGAGCGGACGTGGTTGACGAGGTAGGTCCGGTGGACGACGGGCGGCTCGACCGGGAGCTTGCCGCCACCCTGACCCAGGCACAGCACGCCCTGCCGGCGGCCGACCCGGGGGCGATCGACACGATCCGCGGGCGCTATCGGCGCAGGCGTCGACAGCGGGCCGGACTGGCCAGCCTGGCGACGGCGGTCCTGGTGCTGGCGGTGACCCTGGCCGGGGCGCAACTGACCCGGACGGTGCCGCCGGTGGCGCCGCCCGCCGACGAGGCGTCGGGGACGATCCGGGTCTGGGCGATCACCCAGCCGGGCGACGAGCCCGCGCTGCGGAAACTGGTCAACCGGCAGAACCGGGGCGCCGGGTTCGACGTCGAACTCGTCACCTTCGGCAACGAGGAGTACAAGCAGAAGCTGCGTACCGGGATCGGCTCCTCGGAGGGTCCGGACGTCTTCGCCACCTGGGGCGGGGCGAGCCTGTCCGGGATGGCCCGGGACGGGCTGCTCGCCGACCTGACCGCGCTGCGGGACGAGCCCGGCACGGCCGGCAGGTTCCTGCCCAGCACTCTGGCCGGCGGGGTGGTGGACGGCCGGCAGTACGGCATCCCGATGGGTGGTACCCACCCGGTGGTGCTCTTCTACCACAAGGGCGTGTTCGCCGATGCCGGCGTGCGGCCGCCGGGCAGCTACGCCGAGCTGCTCTCCCTGGTGGAGACGTTCAAGGCGCGCGGCATCACCCCGATCTCGCTGGCTGGCGCCCAGGGCTGGACCGAGCTGATGTGGGTGATGTACCTGGCCGAGCGGATCGGCGGTCCGGGTACCACCGCCGACATCGTCGCCGGCCGTCCGGGCGCCTGGTCGAAGCCGGCGGTGGCGCAGGCGCTGCGGGAGGTACGGGCCCTCGTCGAGCGGGGCGCCTTCGGTGCCGACTTCGCCTCCGTCGCCTACGACGACGGCGACGCGTCCGGGCGGCTGGCCCGCGGGCGGGCCGCGATGCAGCTCATGGGTACCTGGGAGTATCCGACCCAGCTCGCCCGGAACCCGGACTTCGTGGCCACCGGCGAGCTGGGTTTCGTGCCGTTCCCGGCCGTCTCCGGCGGGGCCGGGGATCCGGCCGACCTGGTCGGGGTGCCGACCCACTACTTCTCGGTGGTCGCCGGCAGCCGGCATCCGGAGGCGGCGCTGGAGTTCGTCCGGTCCGTCGCGTCGGACGACTACCTGGACGCCCTGGTCGCCGACGGCGAGGTGCCGCCGGTGACGGATGCGGCGCAGCGCTTGCGCGGTACCCGGCACGCCGAGTTCGCCACCTCGGTGCACGAGTTGGTCACCCGGGCCCCGTCGTACGGGCTGGCCTGGGACCAGGCGCTGGAGCCGGCGGCGGCGACCGCACTCCTCGACAACCTGCGCCGGCTGTTCCAGGGGAAGCTGACCCCGGAGCAGTTCGCGGCGGCGATGGCGCAGACCGGCTGACCACCACCCTCGCGTCTCCCACCATCTCCGGCGATCTTCGAGCAATATCGATCCAACCTCCAGAGTGTCGGATCTCCGACAGTTCGCTCGGCAGCAAATCCGTACCCGATCCGCGTTCCGGTAGCGATCGACGCGCATCCGTCCCCTGCGCGCCGGTTCCCGCCGGTTCCGACCGGCGGCTGACAGAGAACCACACCCTGGAGGCCTTGCTTCGATGAGAAAACTTCGGATAGCCCTGGTCGGCGTGCTCGCGGCCGGCGCCCTCTACACGGTCGGGCCGTCGACCGCCACCGCCGCCGCTCCGACCCAGGCGCCGATCAACGCCGTTGCGACCAAGGGCGGCTCGGCCGCACACGTAACCGGTGGGACGTCCACGGACCTTCCGCTGCGGGTACTGGCCAGGAAGCACGGCCTGGGCATCGGTACCGCGATCGACATGAACGCGCTGGCCACCGATGCGCCGTACCGGGAGCGGGCGGCCCGGGAGTTCTCCGCGGTCACCGCCGAGAACGTCATGAAGTGGGCCGAACTGGAGCCGACCCGGGGGACCTACAACTGGGGCCCGGCGGACGAACTGGTCGAGTTCGCCCGGCGCAACGGGCAGAAGGTGCACGGCCACACCCTGATCTGGCACAGCCAGGCCCCCGCCTGGCTGACCGACGGCGTCGCGGACGGCTCGATCGACTCCGCCGAACTGCGTGAGATCGTGCGCAACCACATCACCACGGTGGTGAAGCACTTCCGGGGCAAGGTCCGGGCCTGGGACGTGGTCAACGAGGCGTTCACCGACGGCGACGCCCCGGTGCTCCGGGACACCATCTTCCGCCAGCACCTCGGCCCGAACTACATCGCCGACGCGCTGCGCTGGGCGCACGCCGCCGACCCGCGGGCCAAGCTCTTCCTCAACGACTACGCGATCGACAACATCAACCCGAAGAGCACCGCCTACTACGAGCTGGCCAAGCAGCTCCGCAAGCAGCGGGTGCCGCTGCACGGCATGGGTTTCCAGGGCCACCTCGACCTCCAGTACCCGCTGCCGATCGACGCGCCGCAGAACCTGGCCCGGTTCGACAGGCTCGGCCTGGAGACCGCGTTCACCGAGGTCGACGTGCGGTTCTTCCTGCCGGTCGACACCTACAAGGAAGCCGGTCAGGTGGGTAGCTTCAACACCCTGCTCCAGGCCTGCCTGCTCACCCCGCGCTGCGTGATGTTCACGGTGTGGGGCTTCACCGACAAGTACTCCTGGGTTCCCGGCTTCTTCGAGGGTCAGGGCTCGGCCACCCCGCTGGACGAGAACTTCCAGCCCAAGGCCGCCTACCGGGGCCTCCAGCAGGTACTCGCCGTCGCCTCGGACCCGAACAGCAGGCGCGGCTTCTAGGAGGTCGGTCGGGAGCGGGTCCGGCCCGTATCCGTTCCCGGCCGCCTCATCCTGGACCATCCCACCACCACCCGGTCTCCGGCCGGCCCGGCCCCAACACCGGGCCGGCCGGAGCCGAGCAGGGCCGCCGAGACGAGCTGGCGGAGCGCGACGACGATCGCCGCACCGGCGAGATCGGTCCAGCTCTCCAGGGTGGCCAGCCGGATCAGACCGGCCGCCACCAGCAGGTCGAGCAGCACCCGCAACGCCGTACGCCACGATCTGGTGGTCAGCAGGGTCACCATGGCCGCCACCAGGGCGAGCGCGGTGAGCAGGGTGCCGAGATTCTTCACCGCCGTCCGACCCCCTCGCCGGCCGGGCCGGGCCGGTCGGCCGCCGGACCGTCCGCGGTGCCGAGCTGCCGCTGCTCCTGCCGGATCTCCCGGCCGAGGAAATAGTTCAGCGCCGTCCGGATGGTGGCGATCGCGGCCAGCCGGCCGAGCTGTCCGAAGGTCGGCGAGACGGCGGTACGCAGGATGTCGGCGGCGAGCTGGAACTCCAGCCCCAGGGTGAGGAACCGGCCCAGCGACAGCCGGATCGGGGTGAAGACGGCGGCCGACCGGTGACGGATTCCGGCCACCACGAACCGGCCGGCGGTCCAGACCGCGCCGACGAAAATCACCGCCGCCCCCACCGCCTCGACGACGGTGACCAGCACCTGGACGACGCGGGCCAGCAGTTCCTCGGGCAACCCGGTGGCCCTACCGCGACCAGCGGGTGTCCGGCCGGGGCATCGCCTCGCCGTCGACGAAGATGTCGGCCTTCTCGTTGAAGAACGCCACCATCCCGGCGATCGGCTGCAACAGGTGGCTGGGGAAGTCGTACGCCCAGGCCACGTCCTGATGCGTGGTGTCGCCGATCCGGACCGACCAGTAGTTGCTGGTCCGGCCCTTGTAGGGGCAGGCGGTCTCGGTCTCGGTGGGGATCAGCCGGCCGAGGTCCACCTCGGTCCGGTTCAGGTAGTAGCGGGTGGGCACGCCCGTCTCGAAGACCAGCACCGGCGAGCCCGTCTCGGCCAGTACCTCGCCGTCGATCTCGACCCGTACCCGCCGGGTCGACCGCAGCGCGTCCACCCGGGTGTACGGGTCGCGCGGGTGCATGAAGATCTCCTCGTCCTCCTCGAACCAGGTGTCCAGGGCGTCCCACCTGAAGCGCACCATGTCGGTCAGCCCATCGACGGACTTTCCGGTGTGCACCCGTACACAGCCCGGGTGGTAGGTCTCGCCCACCCGGAGCCCGTACTGCCGGGCGGTGCCCTCGGCGTACTGCTCGGTGTCGTGCTCGTCGACCAGCAGGTCCTGGCGTACGTCGGCGAGCGGGATGTAGTAGTGCGGATAGTGCTGCCACTCCCAGACGTACCGGGCGCCGCCCGTGTCGAAGACCCACTCGCCGTTGAGCAGGGCCCGGATCCGCCGGTCACAGGGCTCGACGTGGTCGATCGGGACGATCTTGCGTGGATAGCGGGACACGGCTTCTCCTCCCGACTGCGGTCCTCCGCCTCAGGCCCCCTGACCCTGGTTCTGCATCAGGCCGCCGTCCATGAAGTACGTCGACCCGGTGACGTAGTCGGCGTCGGAGCTGGCCAGGAAGACCGCCAGCCGACCGATCTCGACCGGCTCCGCGGCCCGCTTGAACGGGATGCTCTGCACCTGCTCCTCCAGGTACTTCGGGTCGTCGATGGCCCGCTGGTTGAACGGCGTGAGCACCATGCCGGGCCCGATGTTGTTGACGTTGATCCCCATCGGCGCGAGTTCCAGCGCCATGCTCTTGGCGAGGTTGAGCAGCGCGCCCTTGCTGGTGTCGTAGTCGGAGCCGCCGGCCCGGGCCACCTCCTGGTGGATCGAGGTGATGTTAATGATCTTGCCCTTGCCGCCCCGGTCCCGGCGGTGCCGGGCGAACCGCCGCGAGCAGAAGAACGCCCCGTAGACGTTGACCCGGATCGCCCGGTCCCAGGTCTCGGTGTCCAGGTCGATCACCGGGATGCCCGAGGCGTCCACCCCGGCGTCGTTGATCAGCACGTTCAGCTCGTCGAACTCGGCCAGGGCGGTGTCGAACATCGCCTCCACCTGCTCCTCTTCGCTGATGTCGCCCCGCACCACGACGGCCCGCCGACCGGCCTGTTCCACCTGCTCCCGGGTATGTTGCGCGCCGTCGTGGTCGTGCAGGTAGTGCACCACCACGTCGGCACCCTCCTTGGCGAACTCGACCGCGGTGGCCTGACCGATCCCGGAATCCGAACCCGTGATCAGCGCCGTCGTTCCCGCAAGCCGTCCAGTCATCAGCTTCCTCCCCCTTCCGGTACCGCCTCGGCCGAGGCGGTGGTGAGTTCCCAGGCCGCACCGATCAGTCCGATGTGCGAGAACGCCTGCGGAAAGTTCCCGAGCTGCTCGCCGGTGTGCGGGTCGACCTGCTCGGCCAGCAGTCCGAGGTCGTTGGCGACGCCCGCGACGTTCTCGAAGATCGCCGCCGCCCGGTCCCGCTCACCGGCCAGCACCAGGCACTGCACCAGCCAGAAGGAGCAGATCGTGAACGCCGCCGGATCGCCGGCCCAGCGCCGGACCAGGCCGCCCCGGGAGAGCCGCTCCTCGACCAGCCGGATGGTGGCCCGCATCCGGGCGTCGGTGGCGGGCAGGAAGCCGGCGATCGGCATGAGCAGCACGCTGGCGTCGAGCTGGTCCGAGCCGAAGGCTCCGGTGTAGGCACCGACCTCGGCGTTCCACGCCTCCCGCAGGACCGTCTCCCGGATCTCGTCCCGGGCCGTCGCCCAGCGGGCCAGGTCGTCGGGGTCGCCCAGCCGGGCACCGAACCGCACCACCCGGTCCAGCGCCACCCAGCAGCCCACCTTGGACGACACGTAGTGCCGGGCGGCGTCCCGGGCCTCCCACATCCCGGCGTCCGGCTCCCGCCAGCTGTGCACCGTCTGGTCGGCGAGGCTGCGCAGCAGGTCGCGGACTTCCGCACCCATCGGGTCGAGGTAGTCCCGCAGCCGCCAGGCCGCGTCCAGCAGTTCGCCCGGCACGTCGAGCTGACGCTGCCGCCACGCCTCGTTGCCGACCCAGACCGGCCTGCTGTCCGCGTACCCGCGCAGCGTCTCGATCCGGCGCTCGGACAGGTCCCGCTCCCCCTCGACGCCGAACATGATCGGTACCGGCTGGCCGTCGATCCGGCCGACCGCCGAGGCGACCCAGCCGAAGAGCCGGTTCGCCTCCGTCGGGCAGGCCGCGACCCAGAGCGCCCGCAGGGTCAGGCTGAAGTCGCGCAGCCAGGCGTACCGGTAGTCGTAGTTGCGGTCGCCGCCGAGTTTTTCCGGCAGCGAGGTCGTCGCGGCGGCCACCACCGCGCCGCTCGGCGCATAGGTGAGGCCCTGCAACACCAGGGCGTTGCGCCGGACCAGCTCGGGATAGCGGCCCTGGTAGTCGTGGTGCGCCGCCCAGGACCGCCAGCCCTGCACCGTGTCGCCGAACGCGTCGGCGTCGTCGACCGGGTGCACCGGCATCTCGTGGAAGGTGGGCCGGTAGGCGAGCACGAAGGTGTCCCGCTGGCCGGCACCGACGGCGAACCCGGCCGTCGCCTCGGACTCGTGCACGGTCAACGGGATCGGGGCGTTCAGCGCCAACGTCGTCGGCCCGGAGGTGGCGACGAGTTGCCCGTCCCGCCACACCAGGTACGCGGTCCGCCGGCCGTACTCGAACCGGGGCGAGTAGGACAGCACCATCGGGACGGTCCCGGAGAGCCCCTCGACCACCCGGACCAGTACTCCGGGGGATCGCCGGCCGATGCCGTGTCCCCGGGCGCCCGCCTCCAGCAGCAGTCCGTCGGTCAGCGACACCTCGCCGCGCTCGGTCCGGAACACGGTACGCAGCACCAGCGTGTCGGGCAGATAGTCGCGACGCACCTCGAAGCGCCCGGCCGGCCGGATCCACCAGTGCCCACCCGCGACGTCGAGCAGCCGGCAGAAGACCGAGGGTGCGTCGAAGCGCTCGGGGCACCACCAGTTGACGGAGCCGGAGCTGTCGACCAGCGCGGCGCTGCGCCCGTCGGCCAGCAGCCCGTGCTCGGCGATACCTCCGGCCTCCACGGGACGGGCTACCCCCGGCCGCCGGCTCTAATCCCGCCCGGACCCGGCACGGCGGCGAGTGCGCGCGCTCTCCGTTCGGGCCCCGTGCCGGGTCAACCGGCAGGTCAGCGGCGTCAGCGCGGATCCACCGCGACTTGACAACTCCAAGTTAGGTCAGGCTAACCTCATGCCCGGCGAACAGAGATCGCCCCCGGACCGAAGAGTTCCGCTGTGCGCAGCGGTCAGCCAAGGAGCACCACGCCATGCCGCACCCTCGTCAGTTCACCCGCCGCAACCTGCTCGGCGCGGCCGGCGCGCTCGGCCTCACCGCCCTGCTCGGCGCCTGCGGCCAGGACGACGATCCCGGCACGGAGACCGGATCCGGCGGCGCGTGGAGTTTCACCGACGACCGGGGGCAGACCGCCGCCGCAGCGAGCCGGCCCGACCGGGTCGTCGCGTTCGTCGGCACCGCCGCCGCGCTCTACGACTTCGGCGTCACCGACCAACTCGTCGGCGTCTTCGGCCCGACGAAGCGCGCCGACGGCAGCGCCGACGTGCAGGCCGGCGAACTGCCGGTGGCCGGGCTGACCGTCATCGGCAACACCTGGGGCGAGTTCAACATCGAGACGTACGCCTCGGTCAAGCCCCAACTGCTGGTCACGCACGAGTACGAGAAGAACTCGCTCTGGTACGTGCCGGACGAGAGCAAGGACCAGATCGTCCCGCTGGCCCCGACCGTGGCGCTGGTCGCCTCCCGGGCCCCGCTGGACAGGGTGATCGGCCGGCACGCCGAACTCGCCGCCGCGCTCGGCGCCGACCTGAACGCGGCGAAGGTCACCGAGGCGAAGGCCCGGTTCGAGACCGCCGCCGCGAGCATCAGGGAGGCCGTCGCGGCGAACCCCGGAATCCGGGTGCTCGCCTGCTCCGCCGCACAGGACCTCTTCTACGCCTCGAACCCGGGCGTCAACTCCGACATCCTCTACTACAAGTCCCTCGGCGTGGACGTCGTGGTGCCGGGCAAGCTCGACGACGGCGGCTACTTCGAGAGCCTGAGCTGGGAGAACGCCGACAAGTACCCGGCCGACCTGCTGCTGCTGGACAACCGCAGCTCCACGCTCCAGCCGAAGGACCTGACCGGCAAGCCCACCTGGCAACAGCTTCCGGCGGTCAAGGCCAACCAGATCGTCGGCTGGAACAGCGAGCCCCGGTTCTCGTACGCCGGCAGTGCCGCCGCCCTGGAGACGCTGGCCACCGCGCTCCGCTCCGCCCGCAAGGTGGCCTGACCCGGCACGCTCGCCGGGCTAGCCGCCGAACGCGGAGAGCCCGGTGAGCCGCTGCCCGATCACCAACTGGTGGATCTCGGACGTCCCCTCGTAGGTCAGCACGCTCTCCAGGTTGTTGGCGTGCCGGAGCACCGGATATTCCCCGCTGATGCCGTTCGCGCCGAGGATGGTCCGGCACTGCCGGGCGATCGCGATCGCCTCCCGGACGTTGTTCAGCTTGCCGACGCTGACCTGCTCCGGCCGCAGCCGGCCGGCGTCGGCCAGCCGGCCCAGGTGCAGCGCCAGCAGGTAGCCCTTCTGCAACTCGACCGCCATGTCGGCCAGCTTGGCCTGGGTGAGCTGGAAGCCGGCGATCGGCCGGCCGAACTGCTCCCGGCTGGTCGCGTAGTCGATCGCGGCGTGCAGGCAGTCCCGGGCGGCGCCGAGCGCACCCCAGACGATGCCGTACCGCGCCTCGGTCAGGCAGCTCAGCGGGGCCCGCAGCCCGGTCGCGGACGGCAGCAGGGCGTCCGCCGGCAACCGGACCCCGTCGAGCACGATCTCTCCGGTCGAGGAGGCGCGCAGCGACATCTTGTGCCGGATCTCCCGCGCCGTCACCCCGGGCGTCGCCATGGGTACGACGAAACCGCGCACCCCCTCGTCGGTACGTGCCCAGACGACGGCGAGATCGGCGACCGGCGCATTGGTGATCCACATCTTGCCGCCGGTCAGTACCCAGTCGGAGCCGTCCCGGCGGGCCCGGGTCGTCATCGAGGCGGGGTCGGAGCCGTGGTCCGGCTCGGTCAGCCCGAAGCAGCCGATCAGCTCGCCGGTCGCCATCCGGGGCAGCCAGTGCTGCTTCTGCTCCTCGGAGCCGTACCGCCAGATGGCGTACATGGCCAGCGATCCCTGCACCGAGACCAGCGACCGTACCCCGGAGTCGCCGGCCTCCAGCTCCAGGCAGGCCAACCCGTACGCGACGGCAGAGGAGCCGGCGCAGCCGTACCCGGTCAGGTGCATGCCGAGCAGGCCGAGCCTGCCGAACTCCACGGCCAGTTCCCGCACCGGGGCCTGGCCGGTCTCGTACCAGTCGGCGACGTGCGGGCGTACCCGGGTCGCCACGAGCTGGCCCACGACGGACCGGATCTGGCGGTCCTCCTCGGTCAGCGAACCGTCCAGGTCGAGCAGGTCGAGCGGGGGTGTCCCGGCCGTTGCCTCGGTCATGACCGCCACCCTAGCCAGCGCGGCCCCGCCGGGCTCAGGAGGCCGGCAGCACCAGCACCCGGGCGTGGATCTGGTTGCGCTGCTGGAGCGCGGCGCGCAGCGCGCGGTGCAGCCCGTCCTCCAGATAGAGACCGCCGCTCCACTGCACCACGTGCGGGAAGAGGTCGCCGTAGAAGGTGGAGTCCTCGGCGAGCAGCTTGTCCAGCGCGAGTTCCCGCTTGGTCGTGATGAGCTGGTCGAGGCGCAGCGGACGTGGCGGGATCTCTGCCCACTGCTTCAACGTGAGCCCGTGGTCCGGGTAGGGACGCCCGTCCCGAACCGCTTTGAAGATCACGACGGCACGCTCCCCTCCCCATGGCCGTGCTGGCCCGACCCCTTGCCGCTACTCCGGCGGCCCGCCACCTGCCCGAGCCGCACCGTACCAATGACGTCCGTCAGCCTAGCGACCTCCGACGAGCTCTTGGTTTGTCCACGGATGTCAGTTTCGTTACTACCTTCGGTGACAACGCCGTTCCCGCACCGGCGGAGATGTCAGCCCCACCGCCCCCGGTGCACCACCTGCTCCACCGGCCGGCGACCGCGTCGCAACGACGGTGATCGATGGTCCGGTGCCGGGTAACCGATGCTCAGCGCGCCGATCGGGGTGAAGTCCTCCGGCACCCCGAACGCCTCCCGGAACGACCGGGTGCGCTCCGGCGGAATGCCGAAGAAGCACGCGCCGAGCCCCGAATCCACCGCGGTCAACAGCATCAGCAGCGCGGCGAACCCGGTGTCGACGTACCAGTACGGCACCGGCCAGCGGGCCTCGTCGCGGTCCGTCCACCCCTTGTCCGGCTCGGCGTACCGGTCCAGGTAGGCGGAGCGGTCCGCCAGCGGTACGACGATCAGCGGCGCCCGCCGCATCCCGGTCAGCCACCGGTTAAGGAAGGGCCCCCGCTTATCGTTTTCGGTAGATGAAGGGCCCCCTCCTAACACCTCAGCCCGGTCCGGGGTGGTCGCCGTCCAGAACAGCTCGCGGTCCGCCGGCTCGGTCAGCACCAGGAACGCCCAGCCCTGGGAGAACCCGGCCGACGGAGCCCGGACGGCATGCTCCAGCAACCGGTCCACCAACTCCGGCGGTACCGGCCGGTCCGGGTCGTAGTTGCGCACCATCCGCCGCCGCCGGACCACCGTCGAGAACTCCATCGCGCGCCCCTCCAGGCTCCGCCGAGGCGTCAGGCGCCGGGCCGGATGCCCCAGCTCCCCTGCCAGGTCTGTCCCGGTTCGAGGACGATCACGTCCCGGCCGGAGCGGAACGCGTCCGGCGGGCAGGTCATCGGCTCGACCGCCACCGACCGCCGATAGCGGTCGCCGGTCAGGGTGTCCCCGGTGAAGACCTGCCACCAACCGAACGACGGGTCGGCCCAGATGCTCACCGCCGAGTCCGGGCCGGAGAGCGTGACGCTGGAACCCCACTCCTGCACCAGCGCCGGGTCGAGGTCCCCGAAGGCCAGATCGAGTACGGCCGGCCCGATCCGGCGCGGCTCGGTGAAGTCGTACTCCCCGCCGGTCACCTTCGCCGCCCCGATCGGGAGCAGCCGGCCGTCCAGCAGCAGCCGGCTGCGGCCCGGTACCCGCAGCCGCAGGTCGTCCACGGCGACTCCGGGCAGCCGCAGGTAGGGGTGCACCGAGAAGCCGAACGGGCAGGGCGTCTTGCCGACGTTGGTGGCCTCGTGGCGTACCCGCAGCCCGTCGGCGCCGACCTCCCACTGCGCACGCAGCGACAGCGGCCAGGGGTAGCCGATCTGGGCCGGCATCTCGCAGCCCACCACCACCGCGTCCGGCCGCTGCTCGACCAGCCGCCAGGGCAGCCAGTTGACCAGACCGTGGATCGCGGTGTGCCGGGCCGGCTCGGTCAGCGGAAGCTGCAACTCCTGGCCGGCGAAGGTGTACTGGCCGTCGCGGATCCGGTTCGGCCACGGTGCGAGTACCTGACCCGCGCTGCCGGCCGGCAGCTCGTCCTCCGCGTACCCGTCGAGGTAGTCGACGCCGTTCGCCCGGTACGCCCGCAGCCCTCCACCGATCTCGACCACCACGGCCTCCTGGCCGGCGGCAGAGATCGTCCACTGTGCACCGGAGAGCGGCCGGGTCGCCGTTGTGACGTTGTCCATGCCGGGACGATAGCCGTTACCCGGCGGCGGCGCCCGGCTGGCCGGACGCCGCGCCGCCGGCGGAGCCGGAGCCGGCGACCGCACCGGCCGGCCCGGAACCGGCCCCCGCACCCGGCCTCCGGTCCCCGTCGCCGCCCCCGGCGTCCTCGTCGTCGGGCTGCGGCGCCCGGTAGCGCGCCAGCGCCGGGAAGAGGAGCCCCAGCAGCAGCGCGAGTACGGCCGCCGCCACCCCGCCGCCCACCCAGGCGACGCCGACCCCGAAGGCGGCGGCGGTGCTGCCGGCGCGCAGGTCGCCCAGTCGGGGGCCACCCGCCACCACCGTGATGTTCACGCCCTGCAACCGGCCGCGCAGCCGGTCCGGGGCGTAGACCTGCAACATCGACTGCCGGAAGACCGCGCTGACCAGGTCGGCCGCCCCGGCCACCGCGAGCAGCAGGACGGCCAGCCAGAGCTGCCGGGCCAGCCCGGCGGCGGCGATCGCCAGCCCCCAGCCGACCACGGCGCAGACCAGGGCCAGGCCCTGCCGGCGGACCCGGCTGATCCAGCCCGAGGTGAGCCCGCCGAGCACCGAGCCGATCGCGATCGCGCTGAACAGCCAGCCGACCGCCGACCCGCCGCCGAAGCGCTCCTGCGCCACCTCGGGGAAGAGCGCCCGGGGCATCGCCAGCACCATCGCGATGATGTCGACGGCGAAGGAGAGCAGCAGGACCGGGGTGGTGGCCAGATAGCGGAACCCGTCCACCATGCTGGCCAGGCCGGCCCGCCGGGGCGAGCCGCCGTCGTCCAGCGGCGGCATCGACGGCAGCCGGTAGGTGGCCCAGAGCGAGACGGTGAAGAGCAGCGCGTCCACCCCGTACGCCACCGGGAGCACCGCCTCGACCGACCCGGCCGAGAAGACCAGGCCGGCGGCGAGCGGACCGAGTACCCCACCGGCGGTGGAGGTGGTGTAGCCGAGCGTGTTCGCCGACGGCACCAGCGAGGTGGGCACCAGCCGGGCGATGATCGCCTGCCGGGCCGGCGAGCTGACCGCGAAGGCGGTGGTCTGCACCGCGACCAGCACCAGCAGCAGGACCGGGCTGCCGACCCGGAACAGCGCCTGGAGCAGCAGTCCTCCGGTGGAGAGCCACATCAGCATCGAGCTGGCCAGCAGCAGCTTGCGGCGGTCCACCGCGTCCGCGACCGCCCCGCCCCAGAGGCCGAAGACCAGCAGCGGGACGAATCCGGCGATACCCAGCAGGCCGACCCAGAACGACTCCCTGGTCAGCGCGAACATCTCCACCGGTACGGCGACGGCGGTGAGCTGGAAGCCGAACATCGAGACGCCGTTGCCGATCCAGAGCCGCCGGTACGCCGGCACCCGCAGCGGACGTACGTCCATCGCCCACCGGGAGAACCGGCCGGCGGACCGCGGATTCCCGGCGGCGGCCGGCTCGGCGGAGTCAGCGGCGGTCAAGGCGCCAGCCGCTCAATGATCCAGTCGTCCGCACCGGTCCGACGGTAGCGCAGCCGATCGTGCAGCCGGCTCGCCCGTCCCTGCCAGAACTCCACCGTCGACGGGACCACCCGCAGGCCGCCCCAGTGCGGCGGTGGCGGCACCGGTACGCCGTCGGGAAACCGCTGCGCGACGGCCCGGAAGCGGTCGTCCAGCGCGGCCCGGTCGGCGAGCACCTCCGACTGCGGGCTCGCCCACGCCCCGAGCTGCGACCCGCGCGGCCGGCCGGCGAAGTACGCCTCGGTCTCGGCCCTGTCGACCGGGCCGATGGTGCCGCAGACCACCACCTGGCGCTGGATGGGAAACCACGGCAACAGCAGGCTGGCGTACGGGTTGAGCCGCGCCTCGGTGCCCTTGCGCGACCCGTAGTTGGTGTAGAAGACCAGCCCGCGCTCGTCGTACCCCTTCAGCAGCACCGTGCGGCTGCTGGGCCGGCCCTGCGCGTCGGCGGTGGCCACCACCATCGCGTTCGGCTCCGGCAACCCGGCCCCGACCGCGTCGATGAACCAGCGGTGGAACTGCGTCCACCAGTCGGGCGCCAGCTCGTCCTCGGCGAGCCCGTCGGCAGACCCGTACTCCCGACGCAGCCCGGCCGGCGGTGTGTCCCGCATCACGTCACATCCTCGTCCGTCGATTGGAGGCGGGGAACCCGCGCCGACCCGGTCGGCCGTCGGGCGCGCCCGAGCGGGCCCGTCGTTGCCGCCCCGTGTCGCGCGTAGCACAACCCTGACCTCTCGCAAAGTTAGTTACCCAGCAGGCAAGATGGCACGAATACATCGCAGAGTTCGCCACGGGTTCACGCCGGGCACCGCCGGGTGAGCCCCGAATGCACGGACGACCGATCCAGGAGCGCGCATGTCCGACTTCAAACCGGGGCTGGAAGGCGTGATCGCCTTCGAGACCGCCATTGCCGAGCCTGACAAGGAAGGAGGGGCGCTGCGCTATCGCGGGGTCGACATCGAGGACCTGATCGGCCAGGTCTCCTTCGGCAACGTCTGGGCGCTGCTCGTGGACGGCCGGTTCGGTCCCGGCCTGCCTCCGGCCGAACCGTTCCCGGTGCCGGTGCACTCCGGCGACATCCGGGTCGACGTGCAGTCCGCGGTGGCGATGCTGGCGCCGTACTGGGGGCTCTCCCAGTTCCTCGACATCTCCGACGAGCAGGCCCGGGAGGACCTGGCCCGGGTCTCGGTGACCGCGCTCTCCTTCGTCGCCCAGTCGGCGCGCGGGCTCGGCCTGCCGGCCGTACCGCAGAAGGAGATCGACAAGGCCGAGACCATCGTCGAGCGGTTCATGAAGCGCTGGCGGGGCGAGCCCGACCCCCGGCACGTCAAGGCCGTCGACGCCTACTTCATCTCCGCCGCCGAGCACGGCCTGAACGCCTCCACCTTCACCGCCCGGATCGTCGCCTCGACCGGTGCCGACGCCGCCGCCTGCATCTCGTCCGGCATCGGCGCGCTCTCCGGCCCGCTGCACGGCGGTGCGCCGTCCCGGGTACTGCACATGATCGAGGCGGTGGAGCGCAGCGGCGACGCCGAGGGGTACGTCAAGGGCGTACTCGACCGGGGTGAGCGGCTGATGGGCTTCGGGCACCGGATCTACCGGGCCGAGGACCCGCGCGCCCGGGTGCTCCGGCGTACCGCCAAGGAGCTGGGCGCGCCGCGCTTCGAGATCGCCGAGGCGCTGGAGAAGGCCGCCCTGGAGGAGCTGCACAACCGCAAGCCGGACCGGGTGCTCGCCACCAACGTCGAGTTCTGGTCGGCCGTGGTGCTCGACTTCGCCGAGGTACCGGCGCACATGTTCACCTCGATGTTCACCTGTGCCCGGATGGGCGGTTGGAGCGCGCACATCCTGGAGCAGAAGAAGTTGAAGCGGCTGGTCCGGCCGGCGGCCCGGTACACCGGCCCCGGCCCGCGCAAGCCCACCCAGGTGGAGGGCTGGGACGCCGTCCCACACAACGCCTGAGGTGTAAGGAAGGGCCCCCGCTTATCGCTTTTTGTATAAGCGGGGGCCCTTCCTTACACCCGACGGATTGTGGGGCAGAACTCAGCCGGCGGCGTGGGATCGTCCTCCGGGTGGCCCGGCGGAGGTGCGAGGATGGGGTGGCGGCAGCGTCGCCGGATCAACCGCTCGGCTCCCGGGCCCGCTCGGCCCACCGGAAGGATCTTCGTAACCGTGGCTGACGTATCGACCATTCGGATTCCCGACGAGATCAGACCCGCTGACGGCCGGTTCGGCTGCGGCCCCTCCAAGGTGCGTCCGGCGGCGGTCTCCGCGCTGGCCGACGTCGCCACGACCTACCTCGGCACCTCGCACCGGCAGAAGACCGTACGCGACCAGGTGGCCCGGCTGCGTCGCGGCATCGCCGAGTTCTTCTCCCTGCCCGAGGGTTACGAGGTGGTGCTCGGCAACGGCGGCACCACCGCCTTCTGGGAGGTGGCCACCTTCGGACTGGTTCGCGACCGGGCGCAGTTCGCCAGCTTCGGCGAGTTCGGCGCCAAGTTCGCCAAGTCGGTGAAGGACGCGCCGTTCCTGGGCGAGCCCACCGTGCGCAAGTCCGACCCGGGCACCGCGCCGTCGCTGGTCGCCGAGGCCGGTGTCGACGTCTACGCCACCCCGCACAACGAGACCTCGACCGGTGTCGCGGTGCCGATCCGCCGGGTGGCCGGCGCCGACGACGACGCGCTGCTGCTGGTCGACGCGACCTCCGGGGCGGGCGGCCTGGAGGTGGACGTCCGGGAGACCGACGTCTACTACTTCGCCCCGCAGAAGTGCTTCGGTTCCGACGGCGGGATCTTCCTCGCCCTGATGTCGCCGGCCGCGCTGGCCCGGGCCACCGAGATCAAGTCCTCGGGGCGCTACATCCCGGCCTTCCTCGACCTGGTCACCGCGATCGACAACTCGCGGCTGGAGCAGACGTACAACACCCCGGCGCTGGCCACGATCTTCCTGGCCGCCGAGCAGACCGACTGGATGAACGCGCAGGGCGGGCTGGCCTGGGCGGCCAAGCGCACCGCCGAGAGCGCCGCGATCGTGTACGGCTGGGCCGAGCGTTCCGCCGTGGCGACACCCTTCGTGACCGATCCGGCACTGCGCTCCAATGTGGTGGCCACGGTCGACTTCGCCGACGGTGTCGACGCGACCGCGATCGCCAAGGCGCTGCGGGCGAACGGGATCGTCGACACCGAGCCGTACCGCAAGCTCGGCCGCAACCAGCTCCGGATCGCGCTCTTCCCGGCCGTCGAGCCCAGCGACGTCGAGGCGCTGACCGCCTGCGTCGACTACGTGGTCGACCGGCTCTGAGTCGAACCGTCCCTCGGGTCGGGCCGGTCGGCCGGACCGCCCGACCCGAGTGATCAATTCGTGCAGCTCACCCGCGACATGCGGGCGCGCCTCTCCCCAACGGGTGACGGAGCAGCGTACCGTGTGACGAGGACGCCCGGGTGTCTGACCTGTGGCGTGGGGCCAGCGAGGCGGGACGGAGGCAACGCGATGCGGCCAGTACGCTTCGTCGCCCTCTCCGAGGACGGCCAGGCCATGGTGCTCACCGACGAGGTGGGCCGTCTTCTCGCGCTGCCGATCGACGAACGGGTCGCGACGGTCCTGCACAACGAGCCCGGCAGCGCGCCACTGACCGCGGTCGGTCCCGGCACCGAGCCGGCACCCTCGCTGTCGCCACGGGACATCCAGGCCCGGATCCGTTCCGGCGAGTCCGCCGAGGACGTGGCCCGGATCGCCGGGGTTCCGGTCGACCGGGTGCTGCGCTATGCCGGCCCCGTGCTCCAGGAGCGGGCGATGCTCGCCCAGCACGCCCGGCGGACCCGGCTGAAGAACGCGGAGAACCAGGCGCCGCTCGCCGAGATCGTCGACGGCCGGCTCTCCCAGCACGGCATCGACACCGAGAAGATCTCCTGGGACGCCTACCGGCGCGACGACGGCACCTGGCGGATCATCGCGACCTGGCCCTCGGGCAAGGCCACCGCCCAGGCGATCTGGGATCTCGACAAGGCCCGCCAGGCGGTGACGCCGCACGACGACATGGCGCAGTACCTCTGCGCCGAGCGCCCCGCGCCACTGCTCGGCCAGGAGCCCGCGCCGGAACGCGGCGGTCACGCGCTGCCCGGTCCGTCCCGGGTGGAGCCGGGCCGTGGTGGGCACGGCCTGCCGGCGGCGGCCGGCGACCACGCCCGGCCCGGCCGGGATCCGATCCGGGCCGGCCGGGACGCGCTGCTCGCCGGGCTCGACCGGCCGCTCGGTTCGACCGCCGGTCGCGGTCTCGACCCGGCCGCGTCGATGGCCTCGCCGGACGCGCCCCGGCAGCGTCCGGTCGCCGGTGGTGCCGCCGCGCTGCTCGGCGGCGGCGCCGGTTCCGCGTTCGACGACGACGCCGACGCTCCGAAGGAGGTCCCGGCGGTGCCGTCGCTGGCGGTGCTCCGGCCGCGTCGCGCCGCCACCGGGCCAGGCTCCGGCGAGTCCGGTGACGCCTCCGGCAAGCCGCGCAAGCGCCTGCCGAGCTGGGACGACGTCCTCTTCGGCAGCGGCCCCGCCGCCCGCGAGACCTCCTGACGCCCTCGCACCTCCGCCGATCCGCCCGTCTCATGATCGACACTGGGCGGATCGGCGTGGCAGGGTGAAACAATGGAATACACCAATCTCGGCCGGACCGGTCTGTCGGTGAGCAGGCTCTGCCTGGGCACCATGAACTTCGGGCCGGAAACCGGTGAGCCGGACAGCTTCGCCATCATGGACCGCGCCCTGGAACACGGAATCAACTTCTTCGACACCGCCAACGTCTACGGCCGCAAGGTCGGCGAGGGCGTCACCGAGAACATCCTCGGACGCTGGTTCGCCCAGGGCGGCGGCCGGCGCGAGAAGGTCGTGCTGGCGACCAAGGTGTACGGCCGGATGGGCGACTGGCCCAACGAGCAGGGCCTCTCCGCCCGGCACATCGTACGCGCCTGCGACGAGTCGCTGCGCCGGATGCGGACGGACTGGATCGACCTCTACCAGATGCACCACGTCTCCCGGAGCACCCCGTGGGAGGAGATCTGGCAGGCGATGGAGACCCTGGTCGCCCAGGGCAAGGTGCTCTACGTCGGATCGTCCAACTTCGCCGGCTGGCACCTGACCCGGGCGCAGGAGTCCGCGAACCGGCGGCACTTCCTCGGGCTCGTCTCCGAGCAGTGCGTCTACAACCTGATGAACCGCTTCGTGGAGTTGGAGGTCCTGCCCGCCGCCGAGGAGTACGGCCTCGGGGTCATCCCGTGGTCGCCGTTGCAGGGCGGGCTGCTCGGCGGGGCGCTCCGCAAGCTGGCCGAGGGCGGGGCGGCGCGGAGCACCAGCGAGCACGCCAGCAAGCTGCTCGCCGAGCGCCGGCCGGCGATCGAGGCGTACGAGAAGTTCTGCGCCGAACTCGGGCACGACCCGGCGGACGTCGCGCTCGGCTGGCTGCTGACCCGGCCCGCGGTGACCGCCCCGATCATCGGCCCCCGGACCCTGGACCAGCTCGACGCGTCGCTCGGCGCGCTGGCGGTCGAGTTCACCGAGGACACCCTGGCCCGGCTGGACGAACTCTTCCCGCCGCTCGGCAAGGGCGGTCCCGGCCCGGAGGCCTGGGCCTGGTAGTCGCACCGCCCCGGGTACGGCTGGCGGTACCGCCGATCCGGAGGACTGCCGGGTCGACCGTGGAGGCCGCGATCAATAGCGTCACCGGTGATCCGCAATCCTTCGCCCGGAAGGAACGTCGATGACCTGGGTTTCGCGACTGATCGCCGGTGCGGCCGTCGTCGCCGTACTCGGCACCACCGCCTCGGCTCCGGCGGCCGCCGGAGCCACGACCTCCGACGGTCGATCCGCCGGCCGACTCAGCTTCGGTCCGTGCACGGACGCCGCGCTGGTCGCGGCCGGAGCCGAGTGCGGGGTACTGCGGGTGCCGTTGCGCCACACGCGTCCGGACGGCGACGTGGTGGACCTCGTGGTGTCCCGGATCCGGGCCGCCGATCCGACCCGCCGACGCGGCATCCTCCTGGTCAATCCCGGCGGTCCGGGTGGCCCCGGGCTGGACTTCGCTGCCAGGTTGCGGCCCGAACTGGGCGCGGCGGCCGATCAGTACGATCTCATCGGCTTCGATCCGCGGTTCGTCGGCGGCAGCGCGCCGATCACCTGTGGTCCGATGACCCTCCGCGATGTCGGGCGTTCGGCCGGTACGGACCGGTCCGGCTTCCTGGAGTCGGCCCGGCTGTCGGCCGACTTCGCCCGCCGGTGCCGGGAACGCAACGCCGACCTGCTGCCGTACGCCGGCATCCGTGACGTCGCCCGGGACATGGATCGGATCAGGGCCGCCCTGGGCGAATCCCGAATGTCCTACTACGGCGTCTCGTGGGGTGCCGACCTGGGTGCCGTCTACTCGGAGCTGTTTCCGCACCGGGTGGACCGGATGGTGCTCGACAGCGTCTCCGCGGTGGAGTCGGAGTACGCGCTCAACCAGGCGGGCGCCGGCCGGGCGGAGGCGGCCCTCGCGGAGTGGGCGCGCTGGGCGGCGGCCCGGCACGACAGCTACCGGCTCGGTTCCACCCCAGCCCAGGTCCAGGCGACGGTCCGTGGGCTGGTCGACGCCCTGGCCCGGCGGCCCGTCGAGGTCGACGGCCACCTGGTCGACGACAACATCCTGCCGTTCCTGATCCGCAGGTGGTTGGGGAACGAGGCCGACGACCCGGTGCTGGCCCGGACGCTGGGCGACCTCGTCGCCGCCGTCGTCGGCCGGACGGTCAGCTGGTCGGCGGAGCTGACCGAGATGCTGACTCTGCTGGACCTGCGGGACCCGATGATCGAGAACATCCTCGCCTCGTCGTTCGGGGTGTTCTGCGCCGACCCGCGCTGGCCGGACGGTGCCGCGCCGTACTGGCGCAACGTGCAGCACAGCCGCAGCAGCCAGCCGATCTTCGGTCCGTTGGGGAACAACGTCACGCCGTGCGCCTTCTGGCCGACCCCGGCCGAGGCGCCGGTCAGGGTGGCGCACGACGTGCCGGTGCTGATGGTGCAGGCGACGCGGGACAACTCGCCGTACCACCTCGCGGTCGACCTGCACCAGCGGCTGACCGCGTCCCGGCTGGTCACCGTCGACATCCGGGCGCACGGCATGTACGCGCGCCGGGTCAACGGGGACGAGTCGCTGCCCTGCGTCGACCAGACCGTCAACGCCTATCTGGCGACCGGGACGATGCCGCCGGCCGGCACCTGGTGCTGACCCGCCCGGACGGCGTCCCGGTGGCGCCGATCCGGGGCGGGACGCGCGGTCAGAGCGGCCAGGTCGCCAGCCGGTCGTACGTCGGCCGGGGGCCGAGGTGGCTGCGTACCAGCACCAGCTCGGTCGCCGGCCAGGACGGCCCGAGATATCCGTCGAGAGTACGCAGGTCCTCGTCGAGGCTCTCCCGGTCCAGTCGGTCGCCGGGGCGGGCCAGCGTGAGGTGTGGCCGCAGCGGCCGAAGGTCGGACGGCAGCCGGGACCTGCGCAGCTCTCGCCGCACCGTCACGGCCAGCTGGCGCAGGGCGTCCACCTCGCCGAGCAGCCCCACCCAGAGCACCGTGAACCGTCCCCGCCCGAACCGCCCACCGCCACCGAGCTGGAGCCGGGGCGCCGGCCGCGGCTGCGGTGCCCCGCCCGGCGCGACCGGTGCCGGTCCGGCCGCGCGCCGACGCCGGACCGGTGGGTGCCGCCACGCCCCGACGGCCCGGGAGAGCGTCTCCTCCACCGTGGGCAGCCGGTCGTCCGGCACCTCGCCGAGGAAGGCGACCGTGACGTGCAGCGTCGACCGGGCGGTCAGCCGTACGTTGATCCCGGTCTCGGCCGCCGCGCCGATCCGGAGCCGGCGCGTCTGCGCGACGATGTCGTCCAGCGCCTCCGGCGGCGGATAGACGGCCACGAAGAGCCGCATCTCAGCGCCGCTCCGGGCGGTGTCGTGCCGGCGGGCGGCTCAACTGCCACCCTGACGGGGGCCGGCGTGCGGGGAGGGCAGGACCAGGCCGGCGGCCTGCAACTCGCCCTCGACGCGTACCCGCTCGATCTCCAGGTCGACGCCGTCGAGATCGCCGAGGTGTTCGGCCACACCCAGGCACCGACTGGCCAGGCGCAGCCGGTCGTCGTACGCCCCCAGCACCGCGTCCTGCCAGAGCCGGGACCGTCCGGCGATCCGCAGCCGCTGGTCGCCCAGCCGGCGCAGGTCGGCGGCGATCCGTTCGATCGCCGGGTGGTCCACCCGGTCCAACTCGGTTGGATCGACCTCGGTGCTGGGCGCGTCCACTTCGAACGCCCGGTCGAGTCGCTCGATCGCCCGCCGCGACCGGCGGCTGTCCCGGTGGCCGGCGAGCCAGCGGGCGGAGCCGTCGATCAGCTCGTCGGCGCAGATCAGTGCGGCGATGACGACCGGCAGGCAGGCGATGGCAAGAAGAGCCAGCGGCAGCGCGAAAGCATGCACGACGGCCACGTTCTCCGACGCTAACCGGCGGCAACCCGGCCCGCCACCGGTTTTGCAATCAACGAACATTCATCGGGTCGCCGGAGCGAGCGCCAGGCGCAGCCGGTCGACGGCCGCCCGGTCGCCGGCCCAGCGGACGGCGTCGTCGGCCGAGCGCCGCCAGAGCCAGAGCAGCAACTGCTCGGGAGTGGCGCTGATGGTCGCCGCCGGTCCGGCCTCGGGGGGCGGATCGTCGGCCGCCCCGGACGTCGCCGCGTCGCCGGTCGCCGACGCCCCGCCGCCGGCACCGGCCGACCTTCGGGCGGCTGCCGCTTCCGGCCGGTCGTCGCCCGCCGCCGCCGTGGCGCGGGCGACCGCGGCACGGTCGGCGGTGACCGTGGCACCCTCCGGACCGAGCCGGACCTGCCAGCTCGCCGGCCCGGCGCTGGCCAGGACCCGGATCGGGGGATCGGGGAGCACGTCGGTGAAGCGCTCGGGCCATCGCCGGCTGCCGTAGCCCAGGAAGATCCGCAGCACCTCGTCGATGCCGTCGACGGCGAGGTCGGCGGGGATCTCCGTCACGGGCCCGGCGCCCGCCAGCTCCGCGTCCACCCGGTGGACGACCGTCTCCTGTGCCATCCGCCGGAGCCAGAAGCCGACGGTCTGGTCCGGGTCGTACCAGGTGGGGGCGAGCGCGCCCGGATCCCGACTGTCGAACTCGGCGCGCAGCGCGAGACATGCCCGGTCGAGCAGCGCCAACGGCTCCTCACCGGAGACGTCCGGCGGCCACGCCGACGGGATCCGACCGGTCCGCATGCACTCCACCTTGTGCAGGTAGACGATTGCGACGTGCCGGACCAGGTCGGCGACGGTCCAGTCCGGACAGCTCGGCACGGCGGCGGCCAGATCGGCGGAGGCGACCTGGCGCAGCCGGGCCTGGTCGGCAGCCAGGCACTCCAGAAGTCGCACGCGCAGCATGGAACCAGCTAACCAGAGGGGTCCGACGCCCGCAGGGTGCCGCGCCATCGACCGGCGGCGCTCGATGGCACGGCGTCCGGGTGGATCCTCGATGGCACGGCCCGGGTGGACGGCCGATGGCACGGCGTCCGGGTGACTCAGGTGTCGGCCGGGTGCACCACGTAGAAGCGGGGCAGCGGGAGGATGCGCAGCCGCACCCGGGTACCGGTGCGGTGCAGTTGCCAGATCAGCGCCGTCCCGGCGGTGGCCAGCGAGATCAGGCCGCCGATCCAGATGCTCGCACCGGCGCCGTAGCGCTCGGCGATCCAGCCGATGATCGGCGCGCCGACCGGGTTGGTGCCGAGGAACACCAGCACCCAGAGCGACATGACCCGGCCCCGGAAGGCCGCGTCGACGCCGAGCTGCACCCGCTGGTTGGACGCCTGGGCGAAGAAGACCATGAAGAACCCGGTCAGCGGCAGCAACGCCACCACCAGCCAGTACGTCGGGGCGAGCCCGACCAGGGTGCCGCAGGCGCCGGTCGCCACGGCGGCGCCGAGCACCACCCACACCGACGGCCGGCTGCGCCGGCCGCTGCCGGCCAGCGCCCCGGCGAGCGCGCCCACCGCGAGCGCGGTGGTGAAGAGGCCGAACGAGGCGGCACCGGTGTTGAAAGTGGTCTTCGCCAGCGCCGAGAGGGTGAGCTGGAAGTTGAACAGGGCCAGTCCCATCACCGACATCAGCACCATCGGCAGGACCAGGTCGGAGCGGCGGGCGACGTACCGGAGTCCGTCGATCACCCGGGCGGAGTCCCGCTCGGCGAGCGGCGGCAGTTCCTCGCGGTGCAGCTCGGCCGGGCGCATCAGCACCACGCAGACCACCGGGGCGATCGAACTGAGCGCACTGACCAGGAAGACCGGGCCGACGTCGAAGAGGGCGATCGCCACCCCGGCGACCGCCGGGCCGATGATCCGGGCCGAGTTGAAGGTGGCCGCGGAGAGCGCCAGGGCGTTGGGCAGCAGCGGGGTGCCGACGAGTTCGGAGACGAAGGACTGGCGTACCGGTGTCTCGACCGCGTTCGCCACCCCGAGCAGGCCGGCGAAGACGAAGACGTGCCACAGCTGCACCACACCGGTGATGACCAGCACGCTCATGCCGAGCGCCAGGAGGCTCCAGGTGCAGTTGGCGATGAACAGCAGCACCCGTTTGTCGTACCGGTCGGCGAGGCGGCCGGAGAGCAGGGTCAGCAGGAGTACCGGGGTGAACTGAAGTGCGATGACCACGCCGAGCGCGGAGGCCGAGTTGTCCGAGAGATCCAGGACGAGCCAGTCCTGTGTGGTGAACATCATCCACACGCCGATCAGCTTGATGAACTGACCGGTGGCGAAGAGCCGGTAGTTGCGAACCGTCAGGGACTGGAAGGTGGTGCTCAGCTTTGCCCGCACTCGGGGTGCGCCTCCTCGGGTCGTACGCGTCATCCCGACCTCCGGCCTCGGCATTGCGGCCGGAAGGTCCTAGCGGACGAAGCGGACCCGGTCGTCTGCGGCGGTCAGTCGCGCGCCACCTTCTGCAGGATCTCGGCGGCGCGCTGGAGCGCGTCGCGTTCCTCCGGGGTCAGCTCGGCGAGCCGGACGGCCAGCCACCTGTTGCGGGCCCGGTCGAACTGGGCGAGCATCGCGCGGCCGGTGTCGGTGGTCGAGAGGATGACCTGCCGACCGTCGGTCGGATGGGGGGTGCGCTGCACGAGGCCGCGCTCCTCCAACCTCGCGACGATCTTGGTCATCGTCGGCGGCTGGACCCGTTCGGTGTCGGCCAGCTCGCGGGGTGTCAGCGCGCCGGCCAGCTCCAGGCTGGTCAACGCGGAGAGCTGGGTCCCCGTGAGGTCGCCGACCGGCCGGGTCTGCCGTACCCGTCGGTTGAGTCGGGTGATCGCGTCGCGCAACAACGTCGCGAGCTGCGCCGGTGGCATGTGCTTCGCCATCACCGTCCACTCCGTCACGGTCGTTAGCCTAACTAATAAGCTTGGCTAACGACCACCGATTATGACCACTGTCACCGGGACCCGGCGCCGTGCCGTTCCACAGGCTAGAACAGCACAGCCTCGATCGGGCCGCGCAGGAAGTAGACCACGAAGAGCGCGGCCACCCCGTAGAGCAGCGGGTGCACCTCCCGGGCCTTGCCCCGGGCCAGCTTGACCAGCACGAAACTGATCACGCCGGCCCCGATGCCGTTCGAGATCGAGTAGGTGAACGGCATCAGCACGATGGTCAGGAACGCCGGGATGGCGATCTCGTAGTCGTTCCAGTCGATGGTCCGCACCGCGGTCATCATCAGGAACCCGACGATCACCAGCGCCACCGAGGCCGCCTCGAACGGCACCACCACGACCAGCGGGGCCAGGAACATCGCCAGCAGGAACAACCCGCCGGTGACCAGGTTGGCCGCCCCGGTCCGGGCGCCCTCCGCGACCCCGGCGGCGCTCTCGATGTACGACGTGTTGCTCGACGTACTCGCCGCACCGCCGGCCGCCGCGGCGATCGAGTCGACCAGCAGGATCTCCCGGGTACGCGGCGGCATCTTCTGCTCGTCGAGCAGCCCGCCCTCCTGGCCGACCGCCACCATCGTGCCCATGGTGTCGAAGAAGTCCGTGATCAGCAGCGTGAAGACGAACATCAGCGCGACCAGCACACCCGCCCGCTGCCAGGAGCCGAGCAGGTCGAAGTGACCCAGCAGGGAGAGATCGGGGGCGTCCACCACCCGCTCCGGCAACGCCGGCACGTTCAGCGACCAGCCGGCCGGGTTGGGCTTCCCGTCCACCGTCGACGGGCCGACCTTGGCGATCGCCTCCACCACGATCGCCAGTACGGTCGAGGTGAGGATGCCGATCAGGATCGCGCCCCGCACCCGGCGTACCACCAGCACCAGCGTGACCAGCAGCCCGAGTACGAAGACCAGGGCCGGCCAGGTGACCAGCTTGCCGCCGATGCCCAGCCCGACCGGCACGGTGGTGTTGGCGGCGTCCGGGATCCGCCGGACGAACCCGGCGTCGACCAGCCCGATGATCGTCAGGAACAGCCCGATGCCGACCCCGATCGCGGTCTTGAGCTGGGTCGGCACCGCCCGGAACACGGCGGTACGCAGCCCGGTCAAGACCAGCACGGCGATGATCAGGCCCTCGATCACCACCAGACCCATCGCGTCGGCCCAGGTCATCTGCGGGGCGATCTCGAACGCCACCAGCGCGTTCACGCCGAGCCCGGCGGCCAGCGCCAGCGGGAACCGGCCGACCACACCCATCAGGATCGTCATCACCCCGGCCACCAGGGCGGTCGCCGCGGCCAGCGCCGGGATGGCCAGCCGGGCGCCGTCACCGTCGACCGCGTTGCCCAGGATCAGCGGGTTGAGCACCACGATGTAGGCCATCGTGAAGAACGTGGCGAGCCCGCCACGCACCTCCCGGCCCACCGTCGAGCCGCGCGCCGTGATCTCGAAGTACCGGTCGAAGGCGTTACCGGCGCCGGAGCGGCCCTCCGGCTTTGTCGGGGCGTTGTCCATCAGGTCCTCGCAGGGGGTGTACGAGTGTGCTCAGGTCATCGTTGATCGAGGCATCGTCCCAGATCACCGGTTACCAACAAAGACCTTCCCGGTTACCATGCCCCACCAGCAGGCCCGTACGCTGGAGCGATGTCGGAGGAGGAGCCGCGGATCGAGCCGCTCGACCCGCCGATGGTCCCGTTCGCCGTCGCCGGGATCGTGATCTGGGCGGTCGTCGGGCTGGTGCTGCTGGTCTTCTTCCGGGACTGGCTCGCCGACACCGGCCGCGAGCACTGGCTCTGGACCTGCCTGGCCGGTTTCCTCGCCGGCTTCGCCGGGCTGGCCGTGATGCTCCGGCACGACGCCAACCGCCGCCGCGCCCGCCGGTGAGCTGCCTCAGCCGTGCCCGTACGGCTCCGGAGGCTCGGCGGCCTCGACCGAGCCGGGTGCCCGGCTGACCGCGATCGCCTCGACCTCGCTGTCGTCGTAGATCGTCGGCAACTCGTCGACCGGCGTCTCCGGCGACTCGACCAGCGTCTCCGAGTGCGCCCCGCAGCCGTGGTCGGCGCTGACCGCCCGGCCGTCGTCGGGGGCGAAGAAGTTCCCGCAGACGCCGAAGGACTGGCGCAGCGCACCGGCCAGCGGGAGGTAGAAGCCGCAGGTGCCGCAGCGGGCGGCCCGCGGTGCGGCGACCGCGATCGGCGCGCTCGGCCCGTGATCCCCGTCATACCACCGCTGGGCGGTCTCGATCCGGCCCTCCCGGGACATCACCCGGGGGCGCCCGAGGCCCAGCTCCCAGGCCGTCTCCTCCACCGCCGGATCGTCGGAGAGCAGGTAGCCGGGGACGAGCCGTTCGTCGTCCTGCGGGGTGGGCAGCAGGTCGCCGACGCCGAGGTCACCGGGCTGGAGCCGCTCCTGCCAGGGCAGCCAGCTCGGCGCGAGCAGCGCGTCCGGGCCGGGCAGCAGGAACGTCTCGCAGACGGTGACGTGCCGGCTGCGCGGCACCCGGGTCACCGTCACCGCCCACTGCCAGCCCTGGTAGCCGGCCATCCGGCACTCGAAGAGATGCGTCACGAGCCGGTCGCCCTCGACGACCGCCCCCTGGTGGTCGCCGACGTCGGCCGGGTCGACCTCGGTGATGCCCTCCCGCGCCACGTCGACGGCGCTGGCGCAGACCTGATCGAGACGGGCGGCTCTGGCCGCGGTGCTCCTGGTCACTCACCCATTCTTGCCTATCCTTGACGGCGGGTCGGCGGCACTCCCCGGCACGTTTCTCCGCAGAGATATCTCGGCACAGATCCGACGGTCGTCGACCGGATGGGCGAGGATGATGCTCATGCCGCTGTTCACCCGCTCTGGGCGATCGGTCCCCGGGCGTGTCGTCGGTACGGGGATCCGGGCCGTCCGACTGCTCTTCCGGGGTTCGCTCGGCAGCGCCCGCTGGACAGGCCGCCGGGTCGCCCGGGTACGCGCGAAGGGCGCCGGCGGCGAGACCGGGATGGTCCGGCTCTTCGACCTGCACGCCGCCTCGTGTGCCGGCGACACGCTGATCACGATCGGCCTGGCCGGGACGATCTTCTTCAACGCCCCGCTCGGTGAGGCGCGGAGCAAGGTCGCGCTCTACCTGTTGATCACCATGGTGCCGTTCGCGCTGCTCGCCCCGGTGGTCGGGCCGCTGCTCGACCACTTCCGGCACGGGCGCCGCTACGCCCTGGCCGCCACCATGCTGGGCCGGGCCTTCCTGGCCTGGCTGATCTCGGACTACATCCACGGCTTCGGCCTCTACCCGGCCGCCTTCGGCGTACTGGCGCTCTCCCGGGCGTACGGGGTGGCCCGGTCCGCGGCGGTGCCCCGGCTGCTGCCGGCGGGGATCGGACTCTCCCAGGCCGGCGCCCGGGCCAGCGTGTACGGCTCGATCGCCGGTGGCGCGGTCGTGCCGATCGGGCTGGCCGCGTTCTGGTTCGGCCCGCAGTGGCCGCTCCGAGTCGCCTCGGTGATCTTCCTGGTCGGCATGGTGATCGCGTTGCGCCTGCCACCCCGGGCCGATTCCGACCCGCCGGAGACGGTGCCGAGGGCCTTCCAGGCGCTCCGCCCCGGCCGGAACGGGCGGGAACGGGCGCTCAGCCGCAGCGGCCCGGGCGGCCGGCTGGTGATCAGCGCTCTGGTCGGAAGCGCCGCCCTGCGCGGCATCTACGGCTTCCTGCTGCTCTTCCTCGCCTTCGCGATCAAGGCGGGTGACCTGGAGACCGAACTCTTCGGCCGCCAGTACGGCGCCGAGGTGGCACTCGGGGTGGTCGGCGCCGGGCTCGGCGTCGGCACGTTCCTGGCCACCGCCCTCGGTACCCGGCTGCGGATCCACCGGCCGGTCGCGCTCCAGGCCGCCGGCCTGGTGGTGGTGACCGGGGTCGGTGTGCTGGCCACGCTCCGCTTCTCCCTGCTGCTGGTCGCCCTGCTCTGCCTGGTCACCGCCGTGACCAGCGGCATCGCGAAACTGGCCGTCGACGCCTCCATCCAGGAACGGGTCCCGGAACGGCTCCGGGCGACCGGGTTCGCGCACTCCGAGACGGTGCTGATGCTGGCCTTCGTGGCCGGCGGCGGGCTCGGTCTCGTACCGCTGGACGGCCGGATCGGGGTCGGCCTGCTCACCGGACTCGCCGCCGTCGGTACGGTCTGGGCGTTCGCCGTGGCCACCCGGCTGCGCGGCGAGCGGCTCTCCGGGCGGGCGATGGCCGAGGGGGACGCGCCGGAGGCCAGCCGTACCGAGCCGGCCCGCCCCGCACCCGGGCAGCCCGGCGGACCGGCGGCCGGGGCGGAGCCGTCCGACGACCGGCGCTCCACCGACGACCCGGCGCCCACCTCCCCGGCCCCGGTGCTCAACCGGCGCGGTGACGGCGAGCCGGCCGGCGGCCCGGCGCCACAGGACGACGAGGAGACCGAGCTCGCCCCGCCCGGCTACCACATCTACCGTCCCTCCTCCGCCGTGCCCGGCACCGGGCCCGGCGACGAGGGCTCGCGCCGGGAGAGCCGGGGGAAGTAGTGCACGACGGCATACTCGTGGTCACGGCCGTCGCGGCCGAGGCCGAGGCGGTACGGGCCGGCCTGGCCGGCGACACGGTCACCGTCGCACCGGTCGGGGTGGGTCCGGCGGCGGCCGCCGCCGGCACCGCCCGGCTGATCGCGCTCGCCGAGGCGGCCGGACGGCCGTACCGGGGAGTCGTCAGCGCCGGCATCGGCGGCGGCTTCCCCGGCCGGGCCCCGGTCGGCGGGATCGTGATCGCGACCCGCAGCGTCGCGGCCGATCTCGGCGCCGAGTCGCCGGACGGTTTCCTCACCCTCGACGAGCTGGGTTTCGGCACCACCACCCTGCCCGCCGACCCGGCGCTGCTGGACGTGCTCCGGGCCGGGCTGCCGCAGGCGGTCACCGGCGCGGTCCTCACCCTCGGCACCGTGACCGGGACCACCGCGACCACCGCCGCCCTACTGGCCCGGCACCCGGACGCGGTGGCCGAGGCGATGGAGGGGTACGGGGTGGCCAGCGCCGCCGTCGCCGCCGGGCTCCCCTTCGCCGAACTGCGTACGATCTCCAACCCGATCGGGCCCCGGGACCGCTCCGCGTGGCGGATCGGTGACGCCTTCGCCGCCCTGACCGCCGCCTTCGGCACGGTCGGCCCGAAGCTCTGACCCGGCCCCAACCCGGGGCCCGAGCCGCGCCTCGTCAGCCGGGGCGACGCAGGGTCAGCCGTATCGGCCGGAGGTGACCCAGGCAACCGGGCAGCGGGTGCCGGGCGTGGCGGGTGTGGTCGGGACTAGCGTGAAGCCGTGGCGCTCTCCCTGGCGATCTCGCCCTGCCCCAACGACACCTTCGTGTTCCACGCCCTGGTGCACGGGCTGGTGCCCGGCGCCCCGCCGGTCGAGGTGACCTACGCCGACGTGGACGTCACCAACACCGCCGCCGAACGTGGGGCGTACGACCTGGTCAAGGTGAGCTATGCGGCGCTGCCCTGGCTGCTCGACGACTACCACCTGCTGCCCTGCGGCGGTGCGTTGGGCCGGGGCTGCGGGCCACTGGTGCTGACCCGGGGCGCCGGACCGGACGGCAGCGCGGGCAGCGGCGACGGGACCGACCGCGCCGACCTGACCGGGGCGACCGTGGCGGTGCCCGGCGACCGGACCACGGCGTACCTGCTGTTCCGGCTCTGGTCGGCGCGGAGGCCACCGGCGCGGATCGAGGTCGTCCCGTTCCACGAGATCATGCCGGGCGTGGCGGCCGGCCGGTACGACGCCGGACTCGTCATCCACGAGGCCCGGTTCACGTACCCCCGGCACGGGTTGACCGCCCTGGTCGACCTCGGGCAGTGGTGGGAGGACGACACCGGGCTGCCGATCCCGCTCGGCGCGATCCTGGCCCGCAAGGGTGCCGTGGACCCGGCCGAGGCGACCGGCTGGATCCGCGACTCGGTGCGCAGGGCCTGGGCCGACCCGGCCGGCACCGAGGAGTACGTGCTCGCGCACGCCCAGGAGATGGAGCGCGACGTGGTCGACCGGCACATCGCGCTCTACGTCAACGAGTTCACCGCCGAGCTGGGCGCCGAGGGCCAGGCCGCGGTCGACGCCCTGCTCGGCCGGGCGGCGGCCGCCGGGTTGACCCCTCAGATCTCCAGTTCGCGGGCGACCGCGTGGACGAGCTGAGCCACCGTCTGCGCGGTCTTGCGGTCGGGGAACCGGCCGCGACGCAGGTCCGGCTGGACCTTCGCCTCCAGCACCTTGATCATGTCTTCGACCAGGCCGTGCAGCTCCTCCGCCGGCCGGCGGCGAAGCTCCGCCATGGACGGTGGCGCGTCCAGCAGCTTCACCCCGAGCGCCTGCGCGCCCCGGCGGCTGTCCACGACGCCGAACTCGACCCGCTGGCCGCCCTTCAGGTCGGTGACACCAGCCGGCAGCGCGCCCTTCGGCAGGAACACGTCGCCACCCTCGTCACTGGTGACGAACCCGTATCCCTTGGCGGCGTCGTACCACTTCACTCGACCCGTCGGCACCTGAAAACCTCGACTCCCTGATGAGATTGCTGTCCTTCACAAGGCTAGCCGCATCAGCCGCCGAAGCGCCTGCGGGAATCCGGTAAGGTCCGCGACCACCAGATCGGCGCCGGCCGCCCGCAGCTCGTCGGCGTCGTGCGAGCCGGTGGTCACCCCGAGTCCCGGGATGCCGGCGGTCCGCGCCGCGACCATGTCGGCGACGTGGTCACCGACGTAGAGTTCCGCGCCGTGCGCGGTCAGCGCGGTCGCCTTCTCCTCGGCGAAGAGTTCGCCGACCAGCTCGTCGACCTCCATGCCGAGGTGTTCCAGGTGCTGCCGGGCCAGCGGGCCGTACTTGCCGGTGACCACCACCACCCGCAGACCCGCCGCCCGCGTCTCGGCCAGCGCCTCGACCGCGCCGGGCAGCGGCGGGGACAGCGAGATCGCGTACTCCGAGTAGAGCGAGCGGTAGGCCTCGACGGCCTCGTCCACCTGCTCCGGCGGGAACCAGTTCTGCATCTCGGTCCGGAGCAGCGGGCCGAGCCGGGAGACGACGGTGTCGACGTCGACGTACACCCCGGTCGCGGCGGTGAGTGCCCGGTAGGCGGCGGCGATCCCCGGTCGGGTGTCGAGCAGGGTCAGGTCGAGATCGAATCCGACGGCTGGGGTGGTCACGCCGCCATGATCGCACGATCGGCGGGAGCCACCTCGGTCCCGCTCGGCGACCGACGCGCACGACCGGCGCCTGGCCGGATAGCGTGGAAAGACGATGACCACACTCGCCGACCATCTGCGGGCGCTGCCCGACGAGGCGCTGGCCGCCCTGTTCCGGCTGCGTCCGGACCTCGTCGTGCCGGTACCGACCGATCTGTCCGCCCTGGCGGTCCGCGCCCAGTCCCGGGTCTCGGTGGCCCGGGCCCTGGACGGGCTCGACGAGTTCACCCTGCGGATCCTGGACGCGGCCCGGCTCACCCGTGACGCGGATCATGGCGAGACGTCGACGGAGCAGATCCTCACCCTGGCCGCCGGGACCAGCCGCCAGCCGGACCGGACCGCCGTGCGGTCTGCCGTCGACCGGCTCCGGGCGCTCTTCCTGCTGTACGGGCCGGAGGAGGCCCTGCGGGTCGTGCCGGGCGTGGACGAGGTCTGCTCGCCGTACCCGGCGGGGCTGGGCCGGCCGGCGGCGGAACTGGACCCGGAGACGGCCGCGCTGGTCGCGGACCCGGCCCGGTTGCGCCGCACCCTGCTGGCCGCACCGCCGCCGGCCCGGGCGATCCTGGACCGGCTCGCCGCCGGCCCCCCGGTCGGCACGCTGCCGGCCGCCGCACCGTCCGGCGCCGCCTCCCCGGTCTCCTGGCTGGTCGAGAACCGCCTGCTGGTGCCGGTCACCGAGCCCAGCGGCCCGGCCGGCAAGCCGACCGCCGTCGAACTCCCCCGGGAGGTCGGCCTGCTGCTGCGCCGCGACTCCGGCCCGCTCGGCCCGCTCCGCCCGACCCCGCCGACGGTGGCCGGGGCGGCCCGGGAGCCGAAGGCCGCCGACTCCGCCGGGGCCGGCCAGGCGATGGAGGCGGTACGACACACCGAGGCGCTCCTCGACCAGCTCGCCGCCGAGCCCGCCCCGGTACTCCGCTCCGGTGGGCTCGGGGTACGCGACCTGCGCCGGCTGGCCCGGGCGGCCGGGCTGGACGAGCCGACCGCCGCGCTGCTGCTCGAGGTGGCGTACGCGGCGGGGCTGCTCGGCGAGCTGGACCTGCCCGGTGCCGTCACCGCCCGCAACGGTGCGGACCAGCAGATGCTGCCGTCCGCCGGTTACGAGGGCTGGCGGGACGCCTCGCTGGCGCACCGCTGGGAGCACCTGGCCCGGGCCTGGCTCACCATGACCCGGCAGGTGGGGCTGGTCGGCCAGCGCGACGACCGGGACCGGCCGATCACGGTGCTGTCGGCCGAGGCGGAACGGGCCGGGGTGCCGGCGGTCCGCCGGGCCGTCCTCGGCGTACTCGGCGATCTCGAACCGGGGGCCGCGCCGAGCGTCGACGAGGTGGTCGACCTGCTCGCCTGGCGCTCGCCCCGGCGGAGCCTGGGCCGGGAGGCCGGGCAGCGGGAGGTACTCGCCGAGGCGGCGCTGCTCGGCGTCACCGGGCTCGGCGCGCTCACCACGTACGGCCGGCTGCTGCTGGCGCAGTGGACCGCCGGGGAGACCCGGCCCGGCGAGCCCGGCGACGATCCGCTCGGCGTACGGCCGGACGCGGGCGGCGCGGCCGGGGGCGGCTCGGCCGCGGTCCGGGCCCTGGACGCGCTGCTGCCGGCACCGGTCGACCACTTCCTGGTGCAGGCCGACCTGACCGTGGTGGTGCCGGGGCCGCCGGAGCCGACCGTCGCCGCCGAACTCGCGGCGGTGGCCGAGCACGAGTCGGCCGGCGGAGCCAGCGTGCACCGGGTGACCGGGGCCAGCGTGCGCCGGGCGCTGGACGCCGGGTACGCCGCCGACGACCTGCACGCGCTCTTCCGGCGCCGCTCCCGCACGCCGGTCCCGCAGGGGTTGACGTACCTGATCGACGACGTGGCCCGCAAGCACGGCGGGCTCCGGGTCGGCTCCGCCGGGGCGTACCTGCGCAGCGACGACGAGGCGCTGCTGACCGAGGTACTCGCCGACCGTCGGCTCGCCCCGATGTCGCTGCGCCGGCTGGCGCCGACCGTGCTCACCACCCCGCACCTGGTGGGGCGGCTGCTCGCCGCGCTGCGCGAGGCCGGGTACGCCCCGGTCTCCGAGGACGCGTCCGGGGCGACGGTGCTGACCCGGCCGAAGGTACGGCGGGCGCCGGCCCGGGGTTCGGTCGCCAACCGGGTCGCCGATCCACTCGGCACGCCGAGGCTGAGCACGCCCCGGCTGCTCGGCATCGTGGAGCAGATCCGCCGGGGTGACGCCGCCGCCCGGGCGGCCCGCCGGGCGCCGAGTTCGGTCCGGGGCGCCGGACGGCCGGGCGGGACCGGTCCGGGGATGCCGACCGCGCACGCGCACACCCAGGCGCTGGCCGTACTCCAGCAGGCGGTCCGGGACAAGGCGCTGGTCTGGGTCGGCTACGTCGACGCGCACGGCGCCACCGCGTCCCGGCTGGTCCGGCCGGTCTCGATCGGCGCCGGCTACCTGCGGGCCGAGGACGAGCGCACCGAGATGCTGCACACCTTCGCGCTGCACCGGATCACGGCGGCGGTGCTGGACGAGTGAGGGCGGCTCAGTCCCGGGGGTGCTGCCGGAGCGAGCCGACCACGGAGACGATGAGCAGCAGGGTGAAGGCGGCGCCGAGCCCTTCGCCGAGCGAGTTGACGAAGCCCTGCTGCTGCACCAGCCAGCCGAAGAGGACCCAGCAGGCCAGCAGCACCGCCACGGTCGCGTAGGCGGCGACGGTGGCCCGGGAGACGGGCGCCGGGACGGGCCCGGGGGCGGTCGGGGGGTCTGTCTCGGACCTCACCTCGCCGTCGACCGTCATCTGCGAACCTCCCGCCGCGGGCGTCTGTTCGGAGAGTCCAGACTCGCACCTGGCGGACCGATATGACAGGTTCACCGGCCGAAGTCGCGTCAGGTCCCCGGCCGGCGGCCCAGCACGTGCACCCGGGTCCCCACCTTGCCGAGTTGCCACATCCGCCGCGCGTCGACCGGCAGCAGGTTGACGCAGCCGTGCGAGCCGATCGCCTTGTTGTGCAGGTAGGTGGTCGTCTCGTGAAAGCCGATCCCGCCGACGAAGCGCTGCCAGTACGGCAGCCACACCTCGTACGGGTCCGACCACTCCTTCGGGTTGCGGAAGTTGACGCTGTAGGTGCCGGCCGGCGTGGCGTACCCCGACATGCCGGTCCGGGTGACGGTGGGCGCCATCACCACCTTGCCGCCGCGCATCGCCCAGACGGTCTGCTGGGTCAGGTCGACGCAGAAGGTGGTCCCGCTGCCGGCCTTGCACCTGCCGGTGTCGGTGCGGGCCAGTCGCCGCGCCACGTCGGCGGTGGTCGGTCCGGCCCGGCCCTCGGCCGGCCGGATGTCGTAGCGGCGCTGGAACTTCTTGATGGCGGCGCAGTCGGCGGCCGACTGCCGGCCGTCGACGGTGACGGCGCCGAATCCACCGAGCCGGGCCAGGTAGCCCTCGACCTCGCGCTGCCGCTCCCCCTGTGGGCAGCCGGCCGGCGGCTTCGGCGAACCGGTCCGGGCCGGCTTCTTCGCCGGTTTCTTCACCGGCGGCGCCTTCGTCGTCGGCGCGGGCCTGCGCGGGCTGGGGGTGGTTGCTGCTCCCTGGTCCGGCGCGGGCGGCGCGCTCGCCCCCGTTGCGTTCTCCGCTCCGACCGGCGTGAGCCCCCCGGCGGCTCCCGACTGGTCCGACTGCGGATCAAACGCGCACGCACCGGCGCCGAACAGGGTGACCGCCACTAGAGTGATCAGACCGGTGCCGAGACGCGTCAGTACCATCTGCCCTCCCCAGAAGCCGTCGACAGCTAGACGCACGGGAGTACCGCTTCGGTTGCGCCAGGTGAAGAATTTTTCCGGTTCGTTATCCATCGTGCAAGACTGGAGGGTCGGCGCGTGAGACGCCCGACCTGGGACGGAAGGGCGTGAGCGTGAGCGGCGGACCACTGATCGTGCAGTCGGACAAGACCCTGCTGCTGGAGGTCGACCATCCCGACGCGCTCGCCTGCCGGATGGCGATCGCGCCCTTCGCCGAGCTGGAGCGCTCGCCGGAGCACGTGCACACCTACCGGCTGACCCCGCTGGGCCTGTGGAACGCCCGGGCGGCCGGGCACGACGCCGAGGGTGTGGTCGACGCGCTGCTGCGGTTCTCCCGCTATCCGGTGCCGCACGCGCTGCTGGTCGACGTCGCCGAGACCATGGACCGGTACGGCCGGCTGCAACTGGCCGCGCACCCGACGCACGGCCTGGTGCTGCGGGCGCTGGACCGGATGGTCCTGATCGAGGTCGCCAAGAGCAAGAAGCTCGCCGGCATGCTCGGCGCCAAGGTCGACGACGACACCATGGTCGTGCACCCGTCCGAGCGGGGCCGGCTCAAGCAGGCGCTGCTCAAGCTCGGCTGGCCGGCCGAGGATCTGGCCGGCTACGTGGACGGCGAGGCGCACCCGATCGAGCTGGCCACCGGCGGCTCGGACGGCAAGCCGGCCTGGGAGCTGCGGTCGTACCAGCGGGAGGCGGTGCAGACCTTCTGGGCCGGCGGGTCGGGGGTGGTGGTGCTGCCCTGCGGTGCCGGCAAGACCCTGGTCGGGGCCGCCGCGATGGCCGAGGCGAAGGCGACCACGCTGATCCTGGTCACCAACACCGTCGCCGGCCGGCAGTGGAAGCGGGAGCTGGTCGCCCGCACCTCGCTGACCGAGGAGGAGATCGGGGAATACTCGGGCGAGCGCAAGGAGATCCGCCCGGTCACCATCGCGACGTACCAGGTGCTGACCGCGCGGCGCGGCGGCGCCTTCACCCACCTGGACCTCTTCGGCGCCCGGGACTGGGGGCTGGTGATCTACGACGAGGTGCACCTGCTGCCGGCGCCGATCTTCCGGTTCACCGCCGACCTCCAGGCCCGGCGCCGGCTCGGCCTGACCGCCACCCTGGTCCGGGAGGACGGCCGGGAGGGTGACGTCTTCTCGCTGATCGGCCCGAAGCGGTACGACGCGCCGTGGAAGGACATCGAGGCGCAGGGCTGGATCGCCCCGGCGGACTGCACCGAGGTACGGGTCACGCTGACCGACGCCGAGCGGATGGCGTACGCGGTCGCCGAGCCGGAGGAGCGCTACCGGGTGGCGGCGACCGCCCGGACGAAGCTCCCGGTGGTCAAGGCGCTGGTCGCGCGGCACTCGGCCGACCAGGTGCTGGTGATCGGCGGCTACATCGACCAACTGCACGAGCTGGGCGAGACGCTGGACGCGCCGATCGTGCAGGGTTCGACCACCAACAAGGAGCGGGAGCGCCTCTTCGACGCGTTCCGGGCCGGCGAGATCTCCACCCTGGTCATCTCCAAGGTCGGCAACTTCTCGATCGACCTGCCGGAGGCGGCGGTGGCGATCCAGGTCTCCGGCACCTTCGGGTCGCGCCAGGAGGAGGCGCAGCGCCTCGGCCGGGTGCTCCGGCCGAAGGCGGACCGCCGACAGGCGCACTTCTACACGGTGGTCTCCCGGGACACCATCGACACCGAGTACGCCGCACACCGGCAGCGCTTCCTCGCCGAGCAGGGGTACGCGTACACGATCGTCGACGCCGACGACGTGCTCGGCCCCTCGCTGCCCAGCGTCGACTGAACGGAACCGGCAGCGCCGTCGGCGACCCACGATCCGGCTCACCAGCCGTCGGGGTGGTCGCGGCGCCAGCGTTCGCGGTCGCGGCGTTCCCGTTCCAGCCGCTCGCGCAGCGCGGCGTGCTCCCGCTCGCCCTGTGCCGCCAGCTCGGCCCGCTCCTCTTCGGGGATCTCGTCCCAGCGCTGGACGAAGTGGTCCACCCGGGCGTCGAGCACCGAGGCGAAGACCGGCGAGGTGACCACCTCGCGCAGTCCGCGCCGGCCGTCGAGCACGTCGGCGACCAGCCGGCGGAACTCCGGGTCGTCGGTCTCCTCGCCGAGGATCCTCAGCGACTCGCGCAGGCGCCGGGAGAGTGCGGGGTCGCCTCCGGCGACGTCGATCAGCGGTTCTTCCTCGTTGTCTCGGGTCATCGGCTCTTCCGGCTCCGGCTCAGTCCCGGTGGTGGGAAACGGGTGGTTGCTGCGGCGGCCGCACCGCGGGGTGGTCGTACTCCCGGGCCGGCAGGTACGGCAGCTTCGCGTTCTCCACCTCGCCGAGCAGCCCGGCGACCACCCCCGGTGTACGCCTGCACGATGTTCCAGATGTGGTTCTGCACGCTGAGGATCTGCTGCCACTTCGCCACGGCCTGGCTGGCGGTGAAGGCGATGCCGGCGCCGCCGAGGATCGGGCCGATCACGGTGGGCGCCGACGCGGCCGTCGCCGCCATCTCGACGCCGATCGCGATCAGCAGGTCGGTCAGCCCCTCCAGCAGCCCCTTCAGGGCGCCGGCCGTCTCGTACACGCTGAACGCGGTCGTTTCGAGCTGGTGGCCGAGCGAGACCAGGGCGCTGATCTGTCCCCTGAGTACCCGGACGATCTCGCTGAAGTACTCGTCGGCGGCGTCGGCCGCGTTCCCCTCCCAGCCGTACCCGACGGTGGCGACGGCGGAGTTGATGGCGCTGGCGCAGGCGTCGTTGAACCCGGCCAGGTTCTGCACCGCCCGGCCGGCCGTCTGCAACGCCTGCCAGTCGCCGGTGAACTCCTCGGCGAGCCACTGCCACGGGTTGGTGCCGCAGACGAACTCGGCCGCCCGCCCCAGCCAGTACGACGGACTGATGTACTGCGGTAGGCCGAGTACGTTCTCGATGCTGTCCGGGATCGGGTCCTGCGGCTTCGGCTCGATCAGGTCGTCCATCGGTGCGGCCATGCCGGTCCTGCTCCTCTCCGCGGCCCGCTCAGTAGGTCCGGTCGAACTTCTCGGCCGACGCGACGTCCGTGTTCTGGTAGTAGTCCGCGGCCCGGTCGACCTCCTCGGCGGAGAGGGTGAGCACGTTCGCGAGCTGGGCGTAGGAGAGTGTCAGCGTCCCCTTGACCCTGGCGACGGCGTCGAAGACCGTCTGGTAGAGCGGGCCCCGGGCGCCGCTGATCTCCAGCCAGCGCTCGTTGTACCGCTGCGCGGCCCGGGCGTCGTCGACCAGGCCGGCGATCTCGGCGCCGAACTCGCGGATGACGGCAGGCTCCGCCTTGAAGTACGGCACGCTTCCCCCCGGGTGCCTCGGCCGGACACGACGAGGTCGAGGGTGGCAGCCGCCGGTTTCACCTCGGCTTCACCGGCCCTGCGGCCGGGATCGGGGTCACCGGACGGGTAGCTCCGGGCCGCCGTCGAGCAGCTCGATCAGCAGGTCGCCGTACTCCTCGATCCGGTCCAGCACCTCGGCGGCGGGGAACTGGCGGACGGCGCCCGCCTCCCCGTCGGCGGCGGCCTCCACCTCGGCCCAGGTCAGCGGGGTGGAGACCGACGGCGTCGGCTGGGCCCGCAGCGAGTACGGCGCCACCGTCGTCTTCGCCGCGTTGTTCTGGCTCCAGTCGATGAAGATCTTGCCGGGGCGGAGCCGTTTCGCCATCTGAGCGGTGATCGACTTCGGTGCCTCGCGGGCGAGTTCCTCGGCGATCCGGCGGGCGTACCCGGAGACGACGTCGGCGGACTGCCCGCCGGAGACCGGGCACGAGAGCTGCATGCCCTTCTTGCCGGAGGTCTTCGGATAGCTGGCGATGCCGTCGGCGGCGAGGCGTTCCCGGATCAGCAGCGCGACCCCGCAGCACTCGACCAGCCCGGCCGGGGCGCCCGGGTCGAGGTCCATCACCATCAGGTCGGGGTGGGCACCGACCTGCCACTGCGGGGTGTGCAGTTCCAACGCGGCGAGGTTGGCCAGCCAGACCAGCGTCGGCAGGTCGTCGCAGACGACGTAGTCGAGCATCTCCCGGCCCTTGGTGGAGCCGGGGGCGGGCAGCCGCTCCAGGCGTACCCAGTCCGGGGTGCTGGCCGGGGCGTTCTTCTCGAAGAAGAAGTTCCCGTCGACGCCGTTGGGGTAGCGGATCCGGGTCAGCGCCCGGTCCCGCAGGTGCGGCAGCAGCGCCTCGGAGACCCGGGTGTAGTAGTCGATCACCTCCCCCTTGGTGAACCCGGACGCCGGATAGAGCACCTTGTCCAGATTGGACAGCTCGAGGCTCCGGCCCTCGACCTCGACCCGTACCCGCTGTTCACGCGCCATCGACGTCCGCCACAGTCTTGTCGGTGCGCAGCCGGCGGATCCGGGGGAACCGCAGCCGGCCGTCCGGCGTGCGCTGGCCGTACTTCACCTCCACCACGATCTGGGGAGTTACCCAGATCGCGCCCCGGGCATCCTCCCGGGGTACCGGGGTCACGAACGGCGAGGATCCGGTGCGCAGCGGCTCCAGCACGGCCAGCAGTTCCCGCTCGATCGCCGCGCCGATGCCGCCGCCGACCCGACCCCGGTAGACCAGCCCGCCGTCCGGCGCCGGCACCCCGACCAGCAGCCCGCCGATCCGGCGTACGCCGGGCCGCCAGCCGCCGACCACGAAGTCGTCGGTGACCTCCAGTTTCACCTTCACCCAGTCCGGCGAGCGGACCCCGGCCCGGTAGACCGCGTCGACCCGTTTCGACACCACGCCCTCCAGCCCGTGCTCGCCGGCCGCCTGGTAGGTGGCCCGGCCGTCCGGGAAGACCGGCGGCACCGCCCAGCGCGGCCCGGCCAGGCCGAGCGCCTCCAGCGCCTCCCGGCGGCGCTGGTACGGCCACCCGGTCAGGTCCGTCCCGTCGCGCCGCAGCAGGTCGAAGATCATGTACGTCACCGGCAGGCTCGCCGCCAGCCGGGCGGCCCGGGCCGGCTCCCGCACGTGCATCCGCTCGGCGAGCGCGGTGAACGACGGCTGCCCCGACTCGGTCAGCACCACCACCTCGCCGTCCAGTACCGCGTCGGCGAGCCCGCGCTGCGCGAGCTGGGCGCCCAGCGGGGCGAGTTCCGGATAGGCGGCGGTGATCTGCACCCCGGAGCGGGCGTAGAGCCGCAGCTCGTCGCCGGCGAAGTCGGAGACGGCCCGCACCCCGTCCCACTTGAACTCATGCACCCAGCCGGGGCCTGCGGGCAGCTCCCCGGTGACCGCGAGCATCGGCTTGACCGGGGTGCCGGGCACGATCCTCACTCTAGGTCCACGCCGAAACACTCGCGTCCGGTTCGATCCGGTGCGATCCTGGATCGAACGGGTCGTCGCCCACCGGCAAACGGCGGGATACCCGCTGCTCGGGGGCACTTTCACTCGACGGGGTGAATATCCGCCCGGAGAGGGGAAAGGTCGAGATCATGCGGGCTATCTGGCGCGGAGCGGTCTCGTTCGGACTGGTCTCCATCGGGGTACGGGTCTACTCGGCGACCGAGGAGAAGGACATCCGGTTCCACCAGGTGCACCGGACCGACGGCGGGCGGATCAAGTACAAGCGGGTCTGCTCGATCGACGGCGAGGAGGTCAGCTACGACGACATCGCCAAGGGGTACGACATCGGCGGCGGCGAGATGGTCATCCTCACCGACGAGGATTTCGCCGAGCTGCCGTTGAGTACCTCGCACGCGATCGACGTGCTGGAGTTCGTCCCCGCCGAGCAGGTCGACCCGATCCTCTACAACAAGGCCTACTTCCTGGAGCCGGACGGTGCGGCCGCCAAGCCGTACGTGCTGCTCCGGGACGCGTTGACCGACTCGGAGCGGGTGGCCATCGTCAAGGTGGCGCTGCGGCAGCGGGAACAGCTCGCCACCCTGCGGGTCCGGGAGGGCGTGCTGCTGCTCAACACCATGCTCTGGCCGGACGAGATCCGTCGCCCCGACTTCGGCTTCCTGGACGAGGACATCAAGGTACGCCCGCCGGAGCTGGCGATGGCGAGTTCCCTGATCGACTCGATGGCCGGCGAGTTCGAGCCGGACGTCTTCACCGACGACTACCGAGCCGCCCTCCAGGAGGTCATCGACGCCAAGGTCGAGGGCCGGGAGGTGGTGCAGCCGGAGGAGGTCGAGGAGGCACCGGCGGCGGCGGTCGACCTGATGGCGGCGCTGCGGGCGTCGGTGGACCGGGCCCGGGCGGCCCGGGGCGAGGAGCCGGCCGGGGCCGGTGCCGGCCAGCCCACCCCGATCTCGTCGGCCAAGTCCGCCAAGGCGGCGGCGGCGAAGAAGGCGACCGGCGCGAAGAAGGCGGCCGGGAAGACGGCGGAGAAGTCGACCGGGGCGAAGAAGGCCGCCGGGGCCAAGAAGGCGGCGGCCAAGTCGGGTACGGCCAAGAAGGCCGCGACGAAGAAGGCCGCCCCGAAGAAGGCGCCCCGCAAGTCCGCCTGAGCCGACCGCCACGTTCACGGTCAGGCCTCGTAGTGCGGGCGGCGTGGCATCCACTGCGGGTGGTGGTCCCGGAGGAACCTCACCAGCCCCTCCCGGAGTTCGCACCGCAGGTTCCACGCGCTCGGGCCGTCCTCGGCCGTGACGGTGATCCGGACCGTCACGTGTTGCTCGGACATGTCCGTCATCTGGAGTCCCCAGCCGGCGCGGTCCCAGAGCGAGGATGTCGCGAGTTGCCGCCCCACCTCCGCCCGCAGTTCCTCCAGATCGGCCGTGTAGTCCAGCACCAGGTCCACCGCGGCGGCCACCCTGGCGCCGAACCGGGTCCAGTTCTCGAAGGGTTTGCTGACAAAGTAGGTGCTGGGCAGGATGAGCTGGCGCTCGTCCCAGGTGCGGATCACCACGTGCGTCAACTGGACCTCCTCCACCTGGCCCCACTGCCCGTCCACCACCACGACGTCGTCGATGTGCAGCGCGTCGGTGAAGGCCATCTGGATGCTCGCCATGGCCGCCGAGATCATGGGCCGGGTGGCGACTCCGATGACGAGGCCGAAGACCCCGGCGGAGGCGAGCAGGGACAGTCCGAGGACCCGGACCGGGCGAAAGGTGAGCAGCATCGTGCCGATGGTGAGCAGGACGACCAGCGCCACGGTCGCCCGCCGGACCACCCGGACCTGGGTGTGCGTCCGGCGGACGCGTTCGTCGGTGGGAGTACGCGGGTGCCGCCGGTAAATCGACTCCTCGACGACGTGCAGGACCTTGGTGGTGAGCCAGCCGGCCGTGCCGATCGCCACCAGCAGGTCCCAGTGCCGAAGGTGCTCCAGGGTCTCCGCCGGCAGTCCGGTCGCCGGCAGCGCGTAGTACACCGCCAGCGCCATCGACAGCACGCTGAACGCCCGCTGGCCGCGTACCTGGGCCGTCTGGAGGAAGTTCCGGAGCCGGTGTCCCCGGCCGATCGGCCGCAGCGCCCGGCCGAGCAGCAGGCTCAGCACGAAGGCGCCGCCGGCCACCGCGACGAGGATGAGCACCGCCCGGACGATCACCGCCGCCCGGCCCACTGCCGCGGTGCCCGCCCGATTCCCGCCACCGGATACCCCTTCCGATCCCCGGTCGGCGGTTTGCCTCGGCCGCGCTACTTAAACCGGCCGATCAGTTGTGCTCGGGTACCGGAGCGGCACCGGAGACTCAGTACGCCGGTGGCACGCCGAACGGGTACGCCACCGGCGGCGCGCTGTCGTGCCGCTCGGCGCAGTGCGCGGCCCGGGGTCCCGGCCCGGTGAACGGCGGGACGTAGCTGGTCAGCGTGGCGATTCCGGTGGCGATCGCCACCGCGCTGGACTCGATGTCGAGTTCGACGAGGGTCCGGGCGAAGGGGGTGCGGGCACCGGCCAGCCGGACCGCGTTGCGCCACGCCTGCTCCCGCCAGCTGACCAGCAGCCCGAGGGCGGCGCTGGTCGGGATGCCGGTTTCGAAGCCGTCCCGGTCGAGCCGGGCGATCAGTTCGGCCAGCAGCGGGTCCATCACCGCGGCCAGGATCTCGTTGACCCTGTCGTGGTCGGGTTTGCGGCTGCTGCCGTCCGGTGCGGTCAGCCCGACCCGTTCGAGCACGTACGGCAGGTCCCGGTTGATGTGCGCGTTCATCCCGAGCATCAGGTCACCGGCCCCGCTGAGCCGGCGGGACCGGGCCGCGTCCAGGGCGGCCAGCCAGGCGCCCGGTACGGCGGAGCGCCGCCCGGCGGCCCAGTCGTCGTACGCCCGGTAGTAGTACTCGGCGAAGAGCGCGCCCTCGCGGTTGACCCAGGTGTTGTCGGCGAAGTATCCGGCCTGGTCCCGCCCCCACTTGAAGCCCTGGGTGGTCCGCAGGTAGGCGAGGGTGAAGGTGGCGTGGTGGTCGCAGGACTGCCCGAGCGCGGCGAACCGCTCCCGCAGTCGCGCGATCGTGTCGTCCACGCAGCCGGTCCCGCCGTCCGGGCAGGTGTCGGGGACGGCGGCCCGCGCCTCGGCCCCGCCCGGTCGGGCCGGCCATGGTGCGGCGGCGACCGGTGGGGCGGGCGGCAGCACCCCCGTCACGCCCAGCGTGGCCACCAGCAGAGCCCGCATCGCCACCTGCCGTCCCATGTCCGCCCCCTCAGATGATGATCGATGTCAATGTCAGACATCATTCCGAATCTGAGTGACCAGTCAGGAACATTGGTCTGATACCCGACTCGACCAGCAAAAAGCGCCGGATTGGCCGCTATCCTGGCGGCCAATCCGGCGCTGTTTCGTCGATGGATCTCCCTCAGCGGTTGCCGAGCACCGCCACCTCCGCCAGCCCGGCCCGGGCGTACGGCACCTCGGGCAGGTCGGTGACGGTGACCCGGACATGCCTGCCGAGCCCGGTGAAGAGGCCCCGCTGGGTCGAGCTGGTCAGCGTGTTGTCGGTGCGGTCCAGCACCGGTACCCAGTGCTGCCCGTCGGTGGAGGTCTCCACCAGGTAGCCGTACCGGAACTCGGCGCCGTGCGGGTCACCGGCCGGCACGTCGGCGCACTGCCCGGCCGCCCGCCCGGCGACGGTGTTCGGCCCGCCGTCGCGTACCGGGGCCGGCAGGTTGCCGGCGCAGGCCAGCGCGCCGCGCACGGTGTTCGCGGAGAGCATCACCGGGGTCTCGCCGGTCCGGTTGCCGACCAGGCTGACCGGCCCGGTCAGCTGGTTTCCGGTGACCACCAGCCGGCCGGTGGTGCCGACCACCGAGAGCGCGCCGGTGATCCGCACCCCGCGCAGTTGCACGGACCGGGCGCCGAGCGTGGAGACCGGGCCGGTCACGGTGGCGTCGGTGGCGGCCAGCGAGGCGCCGGGCAGCACGGTGACCGGGCCGGTCACCGTCGCGCCGGGGGCCAGGCAGGTCACCCCGGCGGGTACGGTCAGCGGCCCGGTGTGCCGGCCGGAGAGGGTACGGGTGCAGGCGTCCCGCAGGTCGGTGGCGGGGAAGGTCAGCTCGATCCCGGTCAGCGTGTACCAGCGGCCGAGGTCGACCTGCCAGCTCTGGCCGGTACCGGTGGAGGCGGCCCGCCAGGCGGTGGCCGGGTCGCCGTCCACGGCGAGCCCTCCGGGCTGGCCGGGCAGTGCCCCGCTGGTGCCGGTGGGGCGGCCGGCGGAGAGCGTCACCGGACTGTCCCCGGCGGTGTACCGGGTGTAGTTGGACAGTCGCTTGGCCTGCGGCAGCGGGTGCCCGGTCACCTTGGCGGCCAGGTCGCACGGGCCGTTGCTCTTGATCGTCACGGACCGGCCCTGTACGTACTCGATGACCTCTTCCTTGTCGTCGCCGCAGAAGTCGGCGTGCCAGAGCCGGGCGCCGGAGTCGAGGGTGCTGATCACGTCACCGGCGCCGTTCATGATGGTGGTTGGCTCACCGCAGCCCCGGTTCCACACCATGATCAGATCGCTGTAGTCGCCGGTCCAGTTGTGGATCGGCTCCGGGATCGAGCCCCAGCAGCCCCGGGTCTCGCGGGTCTCCCGCCAGACGTGCCGGCCCTGCTCGTCGAGCAGGAAGAGTCCGTCGTAGCCCTGCGCGGTCCGGTCGATCCGGTCCAGCCCGAGCGACTCCAGGCCGGGCAGTTCCGGCAGGTAGTCGCCGGTCATGATGTTCTGGGTCTCGACGATGTCGGCGTTGCGCCAGATCTCCGCACCGGTACGCCCGTCGTGCGCCACCGCCGCGTCCCCGCCGAGGATCAGTTCCAGCTCGTCGTTGCCGGTGATGTCCGCCATCCACATGGTGTCGGCGTGCCCGTCGCCCTGGTGCCGCCAGAGCAGCTCGCCGTCCGGGCTCAGCATGTCGTAGCCGACCATGATCTCCTGGCGCCCGTCGCCGGTGAAGTCGTACGGCCACGGGTAGTGGCCGGTGTTGCCCCGGTGGGTCCAGAGCAGGTTGCCCTGGTTGTCCAACGCCCAGGCCGTGTCGTAGCGGTCCTTGAGCACGATCTCCCGGGCGGTGTTCCCGCCGCTGAGGTTGGCGAAGATGATCGCGTCGTGCGCGAGCCGGTCCGGCAGGGCGAAGTCCCGGACGAGTTGGCCGGTCCGGCCGTCGAAGACCATGAACCGGCCCTCGGCCGTGGTGTCGCCGCCGGGGTGCATGATCGCGACGACCTCGTTGTCCCCGTCGCCGTCGACGTCGTGCACCTGCGCCGGGATGTCGCTGCCGTTGTTGCGCCCGCGCGGGTCGACCGTGCCGGCCTGCCAGAGCAGCCGCCCGTCCAGGTCGTACGCGGTCAGTGCGGCGACCAGCGCGCCCTCGTACCGGTCGTCGGCGGTGTAGTGCGGCTGCATCATCACCACGTCCAGCCGGCCGTCCCCGGTCACGTCGCCGAGCAGCGGCCGGGCGCCACCCCCGGCGGCACTGGTGTCGAAGCTGGTGACCACGGTCGGTTCGACCTGCGCGGCCCGCCCGGTCGGGGAGCCGGCGACGGTTCCCGGGCCGGCGGCGGTCGCCGAGGGTTCCGCGGCGGCGGGGCTGGCTGCCGCGCCGAGCGCCACCAGCAGGGCGAGCGCGGTGCCGGCGCCCAGCAGGCGGTCGTGTCTGGTCGACGACTTCCGGGACATGGGCGACCTCCGGTTCGACTCGGCAGTCTGTGAATCGTTTCAAGACATGCCCGCCGAAAATAGCGGCACCCATGAGCACCTGTCAATACCTCACCGACGTGCGGCGCCGGTCGAACCCTGCCGGCGGGCGGCGATCCGTGACCGGGGCGACAGCCCCGACCCACCACGATCGTTTCAATGCCGGCCCCCGAAGTGATTCGCCCGTTATCTGAAGATCATCCGCTTAGGCTGGATCGGGGACGACAGCACCGCCCCGCGCCCGGCCGGAGGGAGCGAGCATGAAGGCAGTGGTCTACCACGGGCCGCGCGAGGTCGCGGTGGAGAACGTCGAGGACCCTCGGATCCAGGACCCCAACGACGTGGTCGTGCAGGTGACCAGCAGCGCGATCTGCGGCTCCGACCTGCACATGTACGAGGGGCGCACCGGCGCGGAGCCGGGCATCGTCTTCGGGCACGAGAACATGGGCATCGTGGTCGACGTCGGCCCCGGTGTGGCGCACGTCAAGCGGGGCGACCGGGTGTCGATGCCGTTCAACGTCGCCTGCGGATTCTGCCCGAACTGCCTGGCCGGCAACAGCGGCTACTGCCTCACCGCCAACCCCGGCTTCGCCGGCGCCGCCTACGGGTACGTCAACATGGGGCCGTACCGGGGTGGTCAGGCCGAGTACCTCCGGGTGCCGTTCGCCGACTTCAACTGCCTGAAACTGCCACCCGGCAACGAGCACGAGAACGACTTCGCGATGCTCGCCGACATCTTCCCCACCGGCTACCACGGGGTGGCGATGACCGAGCTGCGCCCCGGCGAGACCATCACGGTGATGGGCGGCGGCCCGGTCGGGCTGATGGCGGCGTACTCGGCGATGCTGATCGGCGCCGCCAAGGTCTTCCTGGTCGACCGGGTGCCGTCCCGGCTGCGCCTCGCGGAGTCGATCGGCGCGATCCCGGTCGACTTCGGCAAGGGCGACCCGGTCCAGCAGATCCGGGACCAGACCGACGGCAACGGCACCGACAAGGGCGTCGACGCGGTTGGCTACCAGGGCACCGGGGCCAGCGGCGAGGAGCAGCCCGCGTCGGTGCTGAACAGCCTGGTCGAAATCGTCCGGGCCACCGGTCGGATCGGGGTGGTGGGACTCTACGTACCGCACGATCCCGGAGCACCCGACGAACACTCCCGCAACGGCGAGCTGCTGTTCCGGGTCGGCAAGTTCTTCGAGAAGGGGCTCCGGATGGGCAGCGGGCAGACCAACGTCAAGGCGTACAACCGGTATCTGCGGGACCTGATCGTCGCCGGGCGGGCCCGGCCGAGCTTCGTGGTCAGCAAGGAGTTGCCGCTCGACGCGGCGCCGGAGGGCTACGACCGGTTCGACAGGCGCGACGAGGGCTACTCGAAGGTGGTGCTCAAGCCCGCCGCGTGATCCCCCGCCGAGGCGAGTTCCGCCGGGATGCGGGCGGCCGGCACCGGCCGGCTGGGGCAGGATGGAGCCGTGGTGGATGCGGTGGTCTTCGACCTGGACGGCGTACTCGTGGACTCCGAACCGGTCTGGGAACGGGTCCGTCGACGCTACGTCGACACCAACGGCGGCCGGTGGCAGCCCGACACCCAGCGCCGGCTGATGGGCATGAGCACCGGCGAATGGGCCCGCTACCTCGGCGAACTCGGCGTACCCGGCAGCGCCGAGCAGATCGCGACCGACGTGGTCGACGCGATGGCCCGGGAATACCAGAGCAGCCTGCCGGTCATCGACGGCGCGCCCGAGGTGGTCCGCCGGCTCGCCCGGCACTGGCCGCTCGGGCTGGCCAGCTCCTCCCCGCGCCGGCTGATCGACGTCGCCCTGGCCGCGATGGGGCTGACCGAGCAGTTCCGGGTGACGCTCTCCACCGAGGAGGTGCCCCGGGGCAAACCGGCCCCGGACGCCTACCTCGCGGTCGCGCAGCGCCTCGGCGTGCCGGCCGGTCGCTGCGTCGCGGTCGAGGATTCCAGCAACGGGGTGCGCTCCGCCGCCGCCGCCGGGATGCGGGTGGTGGCGATCCCGCACGGGTCGTACCCGCTCGACCCGGACGCCGAACAGCTCGCCGCGGTGGTCCTGCCGCACGTCACCGACCTCACCGAGGAAACGGTCCCGGCGACCGACCCCGGGGCCGGACCGGAACCGGCACCCGGCACGGGCCGGGAATCCAGCCGGCCGACGTCGAGGAACTGACCGACAACGGCGCGGCCCCGGCTGCCCCGGGGGCCCGCACCCGGCTCAGCCGGGCAGCAGCACGGACTTGCCGCTGGTACGCCGGCCCTCCAGGTCGGCGTGCGCCCGGGCCGCGTCGGCGAGCGGGTACGTCGCGCCGACCCTGATCGACAGCCGCTCGGCGCCGATCCAGCCGAAGAGGTCGGCGGCCCGACCGAGCAACTCCTCCCGGGTCTCGATGTGCTGCGGCAGGGTCGGCCGGGTCAGGTAGAGCGAGCCTCCGGCGGCCAGCCGCTCGGTCTGCAACGGCGGCACCGGCCCGCTGCTGGCGCCGTACGCGACCAGCAGGCCACGGCGACGCAGCGCCGCCAGGCTGTCGTCGAAGGTGGCCCGGCCGACGCCGTCGTAGACCACCGCCGTGCCCGCGCCGCCGGTCACCTCGCGGACCGTGTCGAGGAAGGTGTCGTACCGGGCGACGTGGTCGGCACCGGCCTGGCGGACCAGCTCGTCCTTCTCGTCGGTGGAGGTGGTGCCGACGACGACACCGCCGCGCAGCTTGGCGAGCTGGGTGAGCAGCAGGCCGACCCCGCCGGCGGCGGCGTGCACCACGACCGGTTCGCCGGCCGCCACGGAATGGGTGGTGTGCGACAGGTAGTGCGCGGTCAACCCCTGCATCATCGCCGCCGCCGCGACCGGGAAGTCGACGTGCCCGGGCACCGGCACCGCCCGCTCGGCCGGGATCGCGACCTGTTCGGCGTACCCGCCGGGCACGCCGACCCAGGCCACCCGGTCGCCGACGGCGAAGTCCTCGACTCCCGGTCCGAGCGCGGCGACCGTGCCGGCACCCTCCTGCCCCGGCACCGCCGGCAGTTCCCCCGCGTACGGCGGGACGCCCTGCCGCTGGTAGACGTCGGCGAAGTTGACCCCGACGGCGGCGACGTCCACGAGGAGTTGACCGGCGCCCGCCTCCGGCGCCGGAACCTCCACGATCTCCAGGACCTCCGGTCCGCCGTGTCGTCGCATCAGCACCGCCCGCATGCGGCCATCGTCCCCCGTACGCCGGCACGGCACTCCCCGATCACCGCAATCGGTGCCGGGTGCTCCCCGCCCGCGGGGTGGTTGCCGCCGACAGCTCTCCGCCCGCCCGGGCGTCGTCCCGGGCCCGTGCCCGGACGATGGCGGGCTGGTTGGCCACCGCCCACTCGCCGAGCGCGATCACCAGCGGCAGCAGCGAGTGCCCCAGGCCGGTGAGCGCGTACTCGACCCGGCCGGCGACCGCCACCGGGCCGGTACGGCTGACCAGCCCGTCGCGAACCAGCCCGCGCAGCGTACGGGTCAACATCCGCCGGCTGAGCCCGACGACGGCCCGGTCCAGTTCGTTGAAGCCGTAGCTCCGCCGGCTGAGCAGCGACAGCACCAGCACGCTCCACTTGTCGCCGACCCGGTGCAGCACGTCCTGCGCCGAGCAGGCCGCCCGGTCCGCCTCGGTGACCGGCACCCGGATGCCGACCGTCGGGTTCGGCGGTGGGCTCGGGGCCGGCGCCTCGGCCGGGACCTCGTCAGGGGACATCGATGTGCCTTCTTTCGCCCGTCCGTCAGCAAGCCGAGGATCAGGTTATCCGCGACGGGGAGGAGACGACGGGTGAGGACAGTGCTGATCACCGGGGGTACCCGGGGCATCGGGGCCGGGCTGGTCCGGCAACTCCTCGACGGTGGCGCCCGGGTGGTGGCGATCGGCAGCACCGAAGGGCCCGGCGCGGCGCTGCGGGCCGAGGCGGCCCGTCGGGGGTACCCCGACCGGCTCGCCGTCCACCGGGCCGATCTGGGCTCGGTGGCCGGGACGACCGCGCTCGCCGAGGAACTGCGGGCCCGGTACGAGGTGATCGACGCCCTGGTGCTCTGCGCCGGCCGTTACCACACCGGGCGGGCCGAGACCGTGGAAGGCTTCGAACGGACCTTCGCGTTGTACGTACTCAGCCGGTTCCTGCTGCCGGAACTGCTGCGCGAGCCGCTGGCCCGGGCGGACCGGCCGGTGATCCTGAACCTCTGCGGCACCGGCGGCATCCGGGCCGGTCGGATCCACTGGGACGACCTGCAACTGCGACGGCGGTACAGCGGCTTCCGGGCCACCATGCAGGGTGCCCGCGCCAACGACCTGCTCGGGGTCTCCTTCGCGGCCCGGCACGCCGGCAGCGGGATCCGGTACGTGCTCTACAACCCGCTCTTCGTCGACACCGGGCTGGCCGACCCGTTCCGGCAACCGACCCGGGCCCTGGTCCGGGTGCTGGCCCGGCTCTTCGCCGCGCGGGTGGAGCAGGTCACCCCGGCACTGCGCGACCTGCTGGCCGACCCGCCCGACCGACCGCTCACGGCCTTCCGGCGGGACACGCCGGTGGACCTGACCCGCCCCGAGTTCGACCCGGAGACCGCGGCACGCCTGCACCGTGTCCTCGCCGGGTTGGTCTCGGCACCGGCCGCCTGACGGTCGAGCAGACCGCTGTCGGCTTTCCGACCGCGCCGGCCCGACGGCCGGGGCTGACCCGGACGCCGGCCACCTCCACCGGGGTACCCGGGGTAGACCTCCGGCGCCGGCAGAACAGCGCCGGACAACGGGGTTTGTGCGGCGTACGCCCGGGTGCGCCGGGACTGTCCCACACCCCGGGCACCACCAGGGAAAACCCGAAGGAATCCCGCGTATTACTCCGTTGCGTATCGGGTCTGTTGCTCTAGGTGATTGTCTGCGTAACATGCCCGAGGAGCAGGCCCTACTGGAGGAGGTCGCTGGAGGGCGAGGTGTGGCGCGGATGAGCCGGCACGGCCGGCACCGCCCGTACCGCAACGAAACTGGCCGGCACCGCCGCCGGACCGTCCGGGGAGCGCCGGCGGACCACCGGACGTGTGACAACCCCAATGATCAGCGAGAACGGTCAACGGTATGCCAACTTTTCGATCGACGCTGCGCCGTGCCTACCACCAGTCCGGTGCGCACCACGTCCGCCGGGCCGCCCACCGGATCGCCCTGCGCACCCGGGCCGGGGCGTTCCGCAACGAGATCGGCGTGGTGCTGCACGCCGACCACACCGACATCCGGGGCACCGAACTCGCCGTCTACAAGGGAAACCTCGACCGGAAGGCGGTCGCCGCCTGGCGGCGCCTGGTCTCCGAGATCCGGCCCACCGTGGCAATCGACGTCGGCGCCAACTACGGCGAGGTGGCCTTCTCGACCTGCTACTACGGCCTGCGCGAACTGCATCTGGTCGAGCCGAACCCGGCCGTCCTGCCCTGGCTGCGCAAGACGGTCGCGGCGGCCACCGGTGACTATCCGGGCACCGTGCTGCACGCGGGTGCCGCCAGCGACCGGCCCGGCACCGCCCGCCTCTACCTGCACGAGCACACCGGTGTCGCCTCGCTGCGGGTGCACAACGACCGGGGCGTCGAGGTGGAGTGCTTCCGGCTGGACGAGCGGATCCGGCTCGGCGACGACGACTCGCTGCTGTTCAAGATCGACGTAGAGGGGCACGAGCAGGCCGCCCTGGAGGGAATGGCCGGGCTCTTCCACCGCCGCCGCGTCGCCGGCATCTGCGAGATCCTGCACGCCGACGACGACCTGCTGAAATACCTCTGCGCCAACTTCGCGGTCGCCCTCCAGCAGGCCGGCCGGGAGCAGCCGGTGGACGAGTCGCAACTGCGCGACACCGTCGCCCGGGCCCGGGAGGCCGGCTGGGCCGACCTCAGCAAGGACGTGGTGCTCCGGTCACGCTGACCGCCGGCCGCCCGGCCCCGCGACAGGTCCGGACACCGTTCGGACCGGTCGCCGTCGCGGCCCCGGACACCGCCCGCGCAGCCGCCGCCCCGGCGCTCGGCCGGCGTTACGGGGCGCAGACGAACTGGGGATCCGCCCAGACACCGACCGCGCCACCGGACGGGCTGCTGGTGACCAGGTCGACGAAGCTGGCACGGGCGATCGCCACGTCGATCCGCTCGGCACTGTCCGCCCGGCTGCGTACGCCCGACTCGAAAACGGTCACGTCGTCCGCGCGTACCGCGAAGGCGACCTCGACGTCGTCGGCGCCGACGTCGATCACGGCCCGGAGCCGTTCGCAGCCGGCGGGCGGCTGCACCCGGACCCGGCTCGGCGCGGCGGTCAGCACCGCACGCGGATAGACCTGGCCGTGCACGGTGACCGAGCCGGGGCCCGTTCCGGTCGCCGGGGTCGGCGACGGCCGCTCCGAACTGCCGTCCAGCAGCATGGGCAGGTCGGAGAGGTGGTAGGTGACCTCGGCCGGGGACGGCTGGGCCTGGCTGCGGGTGGTCACCCCGGGCCAGAGGTTGAGCGCCATGACCCCGAGCCCGACGGCCAGCACCGCCACGGTGGAGGCCATCGCCCGGTGCCAGTGCCGCGCCCCCGAGGCGGCCGGCACCGCCGCGGTCACGGCTGTCGGGGTCACGGCCGCCGCCGGGGTCACGGCCGTCGGAGGAGGCGCGGCCGGAGCGGTCCCGGCCGTGGTCGCGGGTACCCCGGCTCCGGCGACCTTCCCGGACGGCGCGCCGCGGGCGGTCCCACGCCGGCCCGGGCTGACCCGGGCCGGCACCAGCGCCGGCCGGCGGCGGGCGGCCAGATCCTCGATCCAGCCGAACAGCGCCACCGCCACGGCCACCAGCAGCCAGACCGCGGCCAGCCGGACGGTGACGGTCTGCACCCAGCCGGAGACGGCCAGCGGGGCGATCAGCGCCCCGGCCAGCACGCCCAGCGGCAGGTGCCACAGATAGATGGTGACCGCCCGGGCGTTCAACAGCTCCACGAGGCGGTCCAGCAGGCGGATCCGGCCCAGCCAGTCGAGTCGGGGCCGGAACCGGAGCACCGTCGCGACGAACGCCATCGACCACAGGGTGTTGCCGCCCGCGATCCGGTTCAGGTCGTAGTTGCCGGTCGACCAGCCGACCGCCAGCACCCAACCGGCCCCGGTGAGCGCGAGCAGCCCGACGGCGAGTGCGTACCGCCGGGCCGGGATCCGGCGCAGCAGCCCGTCGTGGTGCGCGAAACCGAGCAGCCAGCAGGCCAGGTACGTGCTGACGTTGAGCGCCTGCTCGTTGAAGTACCCGCCGACGTTGACGATGTTGAACCGGAAGGCGATCGGCAGCGCCACGGCCAGCGCCAGGCTCTGCCACGGCCAGCGACGGAACGCGGCGAGCAGCACCGGCGAGAGCAGTACCAGCCAGAGGTAGGTGACGATGTACCAGAGCACCACGTTGTAGGCCCAGGCCCACGACTGGTCGCCGACCGGCGGGGTACGGGCGGGGAAGACCCACCAGACGAGTTCGCCCCAGCCGAGTGCCGCGGCCGGCGCCGTACGCCAGCCGGTGATCAGCAGCAGCGTCAGCGTCACCGCCCCGAAGCCCCACAGCGGAGGCAGCAACCGGCGCAGCCGCCGCCCGACGGCACCCGGGCCGGTACGGTCCAGCGAGCCGGCCATCAGCGAGCCGGCGAGCGCGAACATCAGCCCCATCGCCGGGAAGAGCACGGTCAGCCAGATCCAGCCGAGCACGTGATAGGTCACCACCCGGACCAGCGCGGCCGCCCGCCACAGGTCCAGGTACCGGTCCCGACCACCGGCCGAGCCCACCGCCCGCCCCGCCGACGGGCCCCCGGCCGGGCCGGCCGACGGTACGACCGCAGCCGTCACCGCAGGCTCGGCTGAGGTTCCCATCTGCGTCTCCACGTCTCCGGTCGGCCGCGCCCGACGGTCCGGGCGACTCGTACGTCGCTGGCACGGGCGCCCCGGAACGCCTCCGTCGACTCCGCGCCAACGCCGTCCGCCCCGGCCGCCACCTCCGGCGGAACCGCCCGGCAGGCCGGCGCCCTCGACAGACGGACCCTTGCCCATCAGTCCTACCCGACAAACCTGAACGATCCCTGACTGGGCTTTCACGGCGTGTTCCTCGTCGCTCCACCACCCGGATCCGGCGGTCGGGCCGGATCTGTGACCTCGCCCACCCGCATCCGGCGACGGGATCTCCGGCGAATCCACCCGTACGGGCAGCAAGATGGTGATCGGGTCGTAACGCGTGCGGGGTGCGCGGCCCGCCGTGCACCGGTCGGCGGGCCGGCCGGCGGATCGAGACGAGAGGTGATCGGCGTGACAGCACCGGGGAAGTCGACGATGAGGGCGGCCGTCTACCAGCGCACCGGCGACCCGTCCGTGCTCGAGGTGGTGGAACGGCCGGTGCCGGAGCCGGGTCCGGGCGAGGTCCTGGTCCGGGTCGCCGTCTCCGGGGTGAACCCCACCGACTGGAAGTCGCGGCAGGGCGACGGCTCCGGGGCGCCGCCCGGGCACGGCTGGCAGATTCCCCACCAGGACGGGGCGGGGATCATCGAGTCGGTCGGTACCGGTGTCGACGCGAAGCTGACCGGCGAGCGGGTCTGGGTCTGGGAGGCGGCCTGGCAGCGGCCGTGGGGCACCGCGGCCGAGTACACGGTGGTACCGGCCCGGCAGGTGGTGCGGCTCGGCTCGGCCTCCTTCGACCTCGGCGCGGCCCTCGGCATCCCGTTCCTGACCGCGCACCGCTGCCTGACGGCCGGCGAGACGATGCCGGACCACCTCGACGTCGGCGCGCTCACCGGGCGCACCGTGCTGGTCCAGGGCGGGGCGGGCGCGGTCGGCAACGCCGCCATCCAGCTCGCCCGATGGGCCGACGCCACCGTCATCGCCACGGTCAGCAGTGCCGAGAAGGCCCAGCTCGCGGTCGCGGCCGGCGCCTCGTACGTGATCAACTATCGCGAAGAGGACGTGGTGGCCGAGGTCCGGAAGATCACGCCGGACGGGGTGGACGCGATCGTCGAGGTCGCCGCCGCCCGCAACGCCGAGATCGACTGTCAGGTGATCGGCGCCAACGGCGCTGTCGCGGTGTACGCCGACGACGGCGGCGCCACGCTCACCCTGCCGGTACGCCCGCTGATGGTGCCGAATATCCGCTGGCAGTTCGTGCTGGTCTACACGCTGCCGGTGGTGGCCAAGGCGCAGGCCGTGACGGATGTCGCCGCCGCCGCGTCGTCCGGAGTGCTCCGGATCGGCACGGAGGCGGGTCTGCCGCTGCACTACTACCCGCTGGACGAGGTGGCCCAGGCGCACGCCGCCGTGCAGAACTCGGCGGTGGGCAAGGTGCTGGTGGTGACCAGCGAGTCCTGACCGCCGCCGGATTCCGACCGCTGCCGGGCCGGGCTCACACCGGGGCCCGGCCCGACGCCACCGGACGGGTCAGCGCTTGATCGTGGGCGGTCCGACGTACGACCAGGTGATGCCGTCCGGGGAGAGCCAGCCGCCGGAGGAGTCCTGGTTGCCGGTCTGGGCGTAGCCGCCCGGTACGGCGACCGCCGAGGCACCCGGGCCGACCGGGATCTCCCGCAGCCGCTCACCCCGGTCGAGGCCCTCGAACATCATCGGGTTCTCGCCGGCCAGGATGCCGGCCTGGATCAGCAGCACGCCGTCGGGCCGGACCGCGGCGTGGATCATCCGGTCGCCGACCTGGGCCCGCGCGGCCGTACGCTGCCAGTTCCGCCCCTGGTCGACGCTGCGGTAGACCCGCAACTCCCCGTCGACCTGGCCGACCGCGTACGCGACCTGGTCGCCGACCGCCAGTGCGGAGGCCCCCGCGTCGCCACCCGCCTCGACCTCCTCCGGCAGCACCGACTGCCGCCAGTTGCGCCCACCGTCCCAACTGATCCGGATCGCGCTGCCGCTGTAGATGGCCACGTTCTCCGAGACGGTGCCGTTCTCCTCCTGCCGCGAGCCGATGGTCCGGTCGGTCCAGCCGGTCACCCAGAGTCCGCCCGCCGCCGTCCCGCCCTCGATCACCCGCGCGTGGTGCAGCGGCAGCTTCTCGGCCAGCCGGACGACCTCCCCGGTGGCCGGGTCCGCCGCCAGCACCGTCAGCCCGTCGGGTTCGGGAATCCACTCCACCGGCCGGTACGTCTCCGGCACGGCCGGCGCCTCGGTGATCTCGATCTCCCGCCAGTTGATCCCGCCGTCGGTACTGGCGAGCCAGAACTGCCGGATCCGGTCCGCCTCGATCATCCCGTCGTCGCGCTTCGGCATCGTCTGCACCTCGGCCACCAGCGTCCGCGGCCCCACCGCCCGCAGGTCGACCAGGCTGTTGTCCGGCACCGGCAGCGGGTGCGACGCCCAGGTCGCGCCGCCGTCGGCGGTGGCGGCGAGCCGGATCGCGCAGTTCTCCCCCTGGCAGTCGCGGTACCGCAGGTAGAGCCGGTCCAGGTCGCCGACGAGCATCTGGCCGGTCACGGTGGGCGCGGCCGGCGTGGGCGCCCCCGGCGAGGCGCTCGGGCCCGGCGTCGGGACGAAGTCGGGGGTTCTGTCGAGCGCGACCGGCGGGCCGAGGGTGCCGTACCGGGCACCGTCCTCGTCCGACGGCACGGCCCGCCAGACCACCCCGCCGCCGACCGCGACCACGGCGGCCAACGCGGCGGCACCGGCCACCCGGGTACGCCGCCGTCGGCGCCGCGCCCGGCGTTCCACGTCGGCGAAGTGTGGCTTGAACGCGGCCTGGGCAGCCTGGCCGAGGCCGGAGAAGTCGAGTTCCGGCATGGAGATCCTCCGGTGTGAGTACGACGTGACGACTGCGGGATCGGGCGGGTCAGCGGCGGCTCGGCCGGGCGGTCGGCCCGTCGGTGGCCGGCCGGGTCTGCTCGTCCAGGTGTCCGGCGAGCGCCTGCCGGCCGCGTACCAGCCGGCTCTTGACGGCCTCCACCGAGCAGCCGAGCGTGGCGGCGACCTCGGCCACCGGCAGGTCGCCGATGTGGTGCAGCACCACGGTCTCCCGGATGGCCCGGGGCAACCGGTGCAGTGCGGCGACCAGTGCCACGTGATCGGGTGAGAGTTCGGGGACCCTGGCCTCGGCGCCGGTCAGCCGGCCGGTGCGGATCAGCCGGTCGAGCCGCAACTGCCGCCGGAACCGGCTCCGGGCCACGTTCAGCGCGACGGTACGCAGCCACGCCTCCGGGTTGTCGACCTGCCGGAACCGCCCCGCCCGGGTCAGCGCCCGGACGAACGCCTCCTGGACCGCGTCCTGCGCCTCGGCGTAGTCGGCGGTCACCGCGAAGAGCTGCGCCACCAGCCGCGCCGCCGAAGCCGCGTACACCTCTCGAATTGCCTGATGTCCGTCCACACCATCCCCTGCCCACCGGCCCGTTCACCAAGTACGACCTCCCGGCGGGTCATCCGGTGACATCCGAATCGGCGGCTCGCCCGAAACCGGGCTTCCGGGCGCGGGCGGCAGGGTGGACCGCTCAGCCGACGGGTGCGGCTCCGGCCGACAGGATGGCGGTGAGCCGGGGGCCGAACCGGGCGAGCGAGTTACGGTCCTCGCCCGGCCGTAGCCCGGAGAGCGTCGACCGGGCCACCAGCACCGCGCAGAGCCGGCCGGCGGCCACCGCCCAGCCGGCCGCCTCCCGCTCCTGGTGCCGCAGCGCCGCCTCGGCGATCGTCGCCGCGTCCGGTTCGCTGCCCGCCTCGGCCAGGAAGAGGCCGAGGTACCGCTGGTCGGCGGTGGCATCTCCGGGCGTGGCGTGCAGGTAGGCGCAGCCGGTGAGCCGGTGCGGTGCGGCGGGCGCCGTCGGCTGCCGGGCGGCGTCCAGCCAGCTGGTCGGCAGGGTGGCCGCCACCGACACCTGGCCGACCTGGTAGCGGTCGCCCTCCAGCATCGCGGCGGCCTCGAAGGCGAGCCCGGCCAGGTCGGCGGCTGGCGCGTACGCCCCGCCCTCGTCGTCGACGAGTACCCGGCCGGTCGGCGTCGCCAGCACCCGGTAGCCGCACTCCCCGGCGAGGTCGACGCTGTCCCGGGTCACCTCGGCGAGCAGCGCCGCGAGTTCCGGATCCGCCCGCTCGGCCGCGCCCCGTACCGCCTCGGCCGGCGGCAGCCCGAGCCGCTCCGCCGCGTACGACACCAGGGCGCCGCTGACCCAGACGTCCCGCCAGTCGATCCGGTGCAGTTCGATCGCGGAGAGCGCGTCGAACGCGACCAGCACCTCGGCCCGGTCCTCGGTACGGATCGCGGCGAGCGCGCGTCGGCGGGCGAAGGTGAGCAGCGTGTACAGCTCGTCGGGCCCAAGTTCGGCACGGAGCCTTCGACGGTCGGCGGCGGCGAGCCGGGCGTACCCGGTCAGGAAGGCCGTCACCACCGCGTCGGCGGGCGCCGCCACCCACCGCCAGAGGCACTCGGCGGCGGCGGCGTAGTCCACCCCGCGCAGTCCCGGCTGCGGTTCCCCGGTTGCGGCGACCGGACCGGGCTCGGGAACGGTGCGATCGGCGCCGCCGTCGACCGGCGCCGCGCGGCCCGCCGGCCACGGCTCGCTCATACCCGACGACGCTATCCCATCCGGCCCAACATCGGCGCGGTTCCATCCGCACGGCGGTGTCGACGGTGGACGGCCGGGCCGCTACGGCATGAGGACGACCTTTCCGCGCAGTCGTCCCGCCTCCACCAACCGGTGCGCGTGGGCCGCCTCCGCCAGCGGCAGCGAGGCCGCGATCCGGGTCCGCAGCCGCCCCTTGGCCACCTCGGTCATCAGCTCCGCGAGCATCGGCTGGTCGAGCCGGATCATGACCGTCTGCTGCCGCACCTCGCGCGGCGGTTCGAGCGGCGGGACCGGCCGGGTCGTCACCAGGACGCCGCCGTCGGCGACCGCGGCTCCGGCCGCGGCCCCGACCGGCACCGCGTCGAAGACCGCCGGGAACCCGAGGCCGGCCAGCTCGGCGGAGCGGGGCAGCACCTCGGCGACGCCGAGGCCGCGTACCCACTCCTCGTCGTCGGAGCTGGCCACCGCGACCACCCGGTGGCCGGCCCGGGCCGCCAACTGGGCGGCGAAGCCGCCCACCCCGCCGCTGGCCCCGGTGACCAGCACCGTCGACCCGGGAGCCAGCGACATCATCTCCAGCCCCTGCCGGGCGGTCAGCGCGTTCAGCCCCACCGTGGCCGCCTCCGCGGCGTCCAGCTCGTCGGGTACGGCGACCAGCCAGTCCGGCCGGGCGACCACGAACTCGGCGTACGCGCCGACGTCGCCCCGGGTGAGATACCAGGGCACCATTCCGGCCACCCGGCTGCCGGGGCGGTGTCCGGTGACCCCCTCCCCGACCGTGACCACGTCACCGGCGAAGTCCCAGCCGAGCAGGAACGGCGGCTCGATCGGGCCGCCGGGGATCCGCCCGGTCCGGGCGGCCAGGTCGGCGGGGTGCACCGCCGCCGCGCGTACCCGCACGAGGATCTCGCCGGGGCCGGCCGTCGGATCCGGCCACTCGACCACCCGCAGCACACCGGGACCGCCCAGTGCCGTCACCGCCACCGCTCGCATCGCTCGCCCCCTCCACGTGGTCAACATCCTTCCCGCCGCAACATCGACTTGGCAACGGGTCGACGGGGACCTGCGTAGCTGGCCGTCGACGTGCGGGTCAGGTCGGCAGTTCGATCACGTCGAGGGTGCCGGCGGCGTAGTCGGCGCGTACCCGCTTCTTGTCGAACTTGCCCACCGAGGTCTTCGGTACGGCGTCGACGAAGGCCCACCGCTCGGGCAACTGCCACCCGGCCACCCGCTCGGCGAGGAACTCCCGCAGTTCCACCGCGCCCGTCCCGGCACCCTCCCGGCGCACCACCGTCGCGAGTGGACGCTCGTCCCAGCGCGGGTCCGGTACGCCGACCACGCACGCCTCCAGCACCGCCGGATGCGCCATCAGCGCGTTCTCCAACTCGACCGAGGAGATCCACTCACCACCGGACTTGATCACGTCCTTGGCACGGTCGGTGAGGGTGATGAAACCGTCGGCGGAGAGCGTGCCGACGTCACCGGTACGCAGCCAGCCGTCCCGGAACTTCTCCGGATCGGGCTCGTCGTCACCGACGTACCGGGCGGTCACCCACGGGCCGCGGACCTCCAGTTCGCCGACCGCCTTGCCGTCGGCGGGCAGTTGCGTGCCGTCCGGGCCGACGATCCGGGCGGCGACCCCGGCCGGCACCCGCCCCTGGGTGTAGCGGTAGCGCCAGGCGTCGTCGCCGGTCGCTCCGGCCGGCGGCCGGGCCACCGAGCCGAGCGGGGACATCTCGGTCATCCCCCAGGCGTGGATCACGTCGATGCGGTGCCGTTCCGCGAAGGCGTGCATCAGGGCGGGCGGGCAGGCGGAGCCGCCGACGATCACCTCGGTCAGCGAGGAGGTGTCGACCTCGTTGGCGTCCAGGTGGTTGAGCAGGTCGGTCCAGATCGTCGGCACCGCGCCGGCCAGGGTCGGCCGCTCGGCGGCGATCATCGCGGCGATCGGGGCGCCCTGGAGGAACCGGTCCGGCATCACCAGGGAGGCGCCGGAGAGGAAGGCGGCGTACGGGATGCCCCAGGACATCGCGTGGAACATCGGCACGATGGCGAGTTCCCGGGTGGTCGGGCCGAGCCCGAAGGACTCCGGCAGGCAGATCTGCACCGAGTGCAGCCAGATCGACCGGTGCGAGTAGGCGACGCCCTTCGGGTTGCCGGTGGTGCCCGAGGTGTAGCAGAGGGCGGCGGCGTCCCGCTCGTCCAGCTCGGGCCAGTCGTACCGGTCCGGCCGGTCCCGCAGCAGGTCGTCCCAGTGGTGTACGGCGATCCGGCCGCCCCCGGCCGAGCGCAGCGGAGCCGGGTCACCGCCGCCGACCACCACCACGTGCTCTACAGTGGACATGTCGGGCAGCGCCCTGGCCAGCAGCGGGATCAGCGTCGAGTCGACCAGCACCACCCGGTCCTCGGCATGGTTGGCGATGTAGGCCACCTGGTCGGGAAAGAGGCGGATGTTGAGCGTGTGGAGTACCGCACCCATGCTCGGGACCGCGAAGTAGGCGACCAGGTGCTCGGCGTTGTTCCACATGAAGGTCGCCACCCGCTGGTCACCGGTGATCCCGAGATCGTCGCGGAGCGCGTGCGCGAGCCGGGCTGCGGTCGCACCGACCTCGGCGTACGTCATCCGGCGCGAGCCGTCGCCCAGCCAGGTGGCCACCTCGGCACCGCCGTGCACCGTGCTGCCGTGTTCGAGGATGCGGGAAATCAGCAGGGGTGCGTCCATCATCGTGCTACGCATGGAGCACAACCTAGTGTCGCAGCTCACACCTTGACCACCCTGAAAGGCAGGCCGATGAGCAGTATCCCGTGGGCCGAGTCGTACCTCGGCCAGCTCCGCGCCCTCGCCGGTGACCGTACGTTGATGTTCGTCGGCGCCCGCGGCGTGGTACGCGACACGGCCGGCCAGGTACTGCTGATCGAGCGCTCCGACAACGGTTACTGGGCGCTGCCGGCCGGCGCGATGGAACTCGGCGAGTCGATCGCCGAGTGCGCGGTCCGCGAGGTCTGGGAGGAGACCGGGCTGAAGGCCACCGAGGTCACCCCGTTCGCCATGTACACCGGCCCGGAGCGCACCTTCACCAACATGTACGGCGACACGTACCAGCTCTTCGTCGTCGCCTTCCGGGTCGACGCCTGGTCCGGCGAGCTGCTGACCAGCACCGACGAGACCACCGACGCGCGCTTCTTCCCGCCCGGGACGCTGCCCGCGCCGGTCTCCGACACGGTGCTGGAGACCCTGGACGACCTGGCCGCGTTCGAGCGCACCGGCCAGGTCGTCCTGAAGTAGCCCGCCAACCAGGTCAGATCAGCGTCTGGGTGTTCGCCTCCATCTCGGTGGCCGCGTCGCCCTTCCTGTCCCGGACCAGCCGCTCGCCGGAGGCGGCCGGCGGTCCGCCGCGCAGCTCGCTGTTCGGCATCGCCAGGGTGACCGCCACCGCCAGCAGGGCGATCAGCCCGGCGACCAGGAAGACGGTGTGCAGCGCGTCGACGAACGACTCCTGCACGGCGGCCCGGACCGGAGCCGGCAGCGCCAGGATCCGGGCCGGCTCGTTGACCGAGAAGCCCGTACCGGCACCGGCGAACTGCGCCTGCTGCGCGGGGGCGAGCTGGGCGACCGCGCCGGGTAGCCGGTCGGCCAGCCCGCCGGAGAGCCCGGCCGAGAGCACCGCACCGAGGATCGCCACCCCGAACGAGCCGCCGAGCGACCGGAAGAAGGTGGCGGCCGAGGTACCGGCGCCGAGGTCGCGCATCTCCACCGCGTTCTGCACGGCGAGGACCAGCGACTGCATGCAGAGACCCAGCCCGACTCCGATGATCACCATGTAGATGAAGGCGTTCCAGAGCGGGGTGTCGACCTGCAACTGGGTGAAGAGCAGCATGCCGGCGACCAGCACCACCGCACCCACCACCGGGAACCACTTGTACCGGCCGATCCGGCTCATCGCCCGCCCGGAGAGTACCGAGGTGACGATCACGCCGGCCATCATCGGCAGCATCAGCAGGCCGCTGTCGGTCGGCGAGGCGCCCTTGACGATCTGGAGATAGAGCGGGATGAAGATGATCGACCCGAACATCACCAGGCCGAGGATGAAGCCCGCGGTGTTGGCCAGCGCGAAGGTCGACCGGCGGAACAGTTTGAGCGGCAGGATCGGCTCGGCCACCCGGGCCTCCTGGACCAGGAAGAGCACGCCGAGCACTCCCCCGGCCACGAAGAGCCCGATGATCACCCCGGAGCCCCAGGCGTACTCGTTGCCGCCCCAGCTCAGCGCGAGCAGCAGCGAACTCACCCCGGCCACCAGCAGGCCGGCGCCGAGCCAGTCGATGGCGTGCTGCCGGCGCTGGAACGGGATCAGTCGCATCACGTGGTAGCAGACGACGATGGCCACCACCGCCAGCGGCACGTTCAGGAAGAAGATCCAGCGCCAGTTGTGCTCGGCGAAGTAGCCGCCGACGAGCGGCCCGGCCACCGACGAGACCCCGAACACCGCGCCGAAGAGGCCCTGGTAGCGGCCGCGCTCCCGGGGCGACACCACGTCGGAGATGATGGTGAAGGCGAGCGTCATCAGCCCACCCGCGCCGAGGCCCTGCACCCCGCGGGTGATGATGAGCTGGGTCATGTCCTGGGCGAAGCCGGCGGCCAGCGAGCCGACCAGGAACGCCCCGATGGCGAAGAGGAAGACCGGGCGGCGGCCGAGGATGTCGGCCATCTTGCCGTACAGCGGGGTGGAGGCGGTCGACGCCAGCAGGTACGCGGTGACCACCCAGGAGTAGTGGTTGATCCCGCCGAGTTCGCCGACGATGGTCGGCAGCGCCGTTCCGACGATGGTCTGGTCCAGTGCGGCCAGCAGCATGCCGGTCATCAGACCGCTCATCAGCAGCAGGATCTGCCGGTGGGTCAGGGCCGGCCGCGCGTCCTCAGCGGTGGTCATAGTGCCTTCTCCCCCCGATGGCACAGAAGATGCCTACCGCCGGTCCCGTCCTGCTTCCGGCCGAAAACCGGGCAGGTCGCAGGGCCCGGGCCACGGTTCGGCGCCGGCCTGCGGCCGGCGCCGAACCGGGCACGGGGTCAGTGCCGGCCCTCGGCGAGTTCCTCGACGAGCTTGGCGCAGAATGCCGGCAGGTCGTCCGGCTTGCGGCTGGTCACCAGGCCGTTGTCGACGTGGCACTCCTCGTCGACCCAGTGCGCGCCCGCGTTCGACAGGTCGGTCCGCAGGCTCGGCCAGGAGGTGAGGGTGCGCCCCTTGACCACGTCAGCGTCGATCATCGTCCAGGGCGCGTGGCAGATCGCCCCGACCGGCTTGCCGGCGTCGAAGAACGCCCGGACGAACCGGACCGCGTCCGGGTTCGCCCGCAGGGCGTCGGGGTTGGCCACCCCGCCGGGCAGCACCAGGCCGTCGTAGGCCGCCGGGTCCGCCTCGGCCACGGTCGTGTCGACCTCGTACGTCCCGGACTTGTCCAGGTGGTTGAAGGCCTGGATCCGGCCGCCCTCCAGGGAGACCAGTTCGGCCCGGCCCCCCGCCGCCTCGACCGCCTCCCGGGGACGGGTGTACTCGACCTCCTCCACGCCGTCGGTGGCCAGGAACGCGATGCGCTTGCCCTGCAAGGTCGCGGTCATCTTGGTTCTCCTTTCCGGGGAGGGAAAACGGGAATATGTGGCGAGAAGCCGTTTAGTCACATCTCATGGAAAGGACGTTCCCGGTACGGCAGGCGCCAAAACCGCCGTACGGCCGCCGCCGGGCCGCACGGCCGCGGCGGTACCAGGTTTGCCCGGCCGGGCACCGGGGACCCGCGCCACATGGCGACAGACGCAGCGGAACAGCGCCGGTTGGCCTCGGTGGTGGAGAGCTGGCTCGGCAGGGGCGTACTCGTGGTCGGCGACGCCATGCTCGACGAATGGCGCTTCGCCGAGTCGGACCGGCTCTGCCGGGAGGCCCCGGCACCGGTGTTGACCCTGCGCCGCCGGCTGACCGCGGCCGGTGGTGCGGCGAACACCGCCGTCAACCTCACCGCGCTCGGCGGTCGGGCGGCGCTGGTCGCCCCGGTCGGCGCGGACGTGGCCGGTGACGAACTGCACGACTGCCTGGACCGGGCCGGGGTCTGGGACCGGACCATCAGCCAACCCGGCCGGCCGACCCCGGTGAAACGGCGACTGCTCGCCGCCGACCAGATCCTGCTCCGCGAGGACGAGGGCGACGCCGACGAGACGCTGCCCGAGGAGGGCGTACACCGGATGCTGAACGCGCTCGCCCGGGCGACCGAGGAGCTGCGGGCCGACCGCGACGGGCAGGCCCCGACCCTGGTGGTCTGCGACTACGGCCTCGGCGCCCTGCCCGAGGCGGTACGGAGCTGGCTGGTCCGGCACCGCGACTGCTTCGCCACGGTCGCTCTGGACGCGCACGACCTGGCCTACTGGCGCGGGCTCGCCCCGACGGTGGTGACCCCGAGCTTCGCCGAGGCGACCCGGCTGCTGAACGAGGCGGTGTCGGCCGGCCCGGCCAGCCCGACGTCGGCGGTCGCCAGCACCCGGGTCAGCATCGCCGAGGACGGCTCGACGGTGGCCACCGGCGGGAAGGACGACCCCGAGGGCGCAGCCTCGCCGGTCGCCTCCGACGGCGCCGAGGAGGGCAGCGGCCGGGACGGCGACGGCTCGGCCACCCCGGAGGGCACCCCGCCGGGCGGCGGCGAGGGCGGCGGTCCGGGCGGCGGGGACGGCCTCACGGTGACCAGCGACGAGATCGGGGTCTCCGGCGACGACATCGTGGTGGCCGGCGACGAGACGTCGAGCGCCGCCGGCGGGCGTCCGGTCGCGGCCGGCGGTGCCAGCCGGGCGCTGGTCGCCCAGGCCCGCCTCGCCGAGCTGCGGGAACGCACCGGCGCCGACGTGGTGGCGGTGACCCTGGACGCCGAGGGCGCGGTGGTGGGCGGGGCCGACGGGCGGTACCGGCGCAGCCACGCCACTCCGGTACCGGCGAGTTACGCCGTCGGCGCCGGTGACGCCTACCTGGCCGCGATGACGCTGGCGCTGGCCGCCGACGCGCCGCTGCCCACCGCCGCCCAGTTGGCCCAGCTCGCCGCGACCACCACCGTCTCGGACACCGGCACCTGCGTCTGCCTGCGCGAGGACCTGCTCGCCGCCCTGGGCTCGACCGGCGGGGAACCGGCCCGGGTCGTGCTCGACCGGGACGCCCTGGTCGAACTCGTGCAGCGGCACCGGGCCGAGGGGCGGGCCGTCGTCTTCACCAACGGCTGCTTCGACGTACTGCACCGGGGGCACGTGCGCTATCTCGACCAGGCACGCCAACTCGGCGACCTGCTGGTGGTGGCGGTCAACTCGGACGACAGCGTACGGCGGCTCAAGGGCACGGACCGGCCGGTGAACCCGGTGGAGGACCGGGTCGCGCTGCTCGCCGCACTCTCCTGTGTGGACCACGTGGTGGTCTTCGAGGAGGACTCGCCGGCCGGGCTGATCGAGGCGGTCCGCCCCGACGTCTACGTCAAGGGCGGCGACTACCCGCCGGACATGGTCCCGGAGGCGCCCCTGGTACGCCGGCTCGGCGGCCAGGTCCGCACCCTGGGCTACGTACCGGACCGGTCCACCTCGGCGGTGATCGACCGGATCCGCTCGCACGGCGACGACCGGCGACAGGCGGCGGCCCGCTCCGGGGCCGCCGCCCCGGACGCGGGCGGCGCGGGCACCCCGCCGGACGGCGACCGGGCGGCCGTACCCGCCTCGGCGGAGACCCAGCCGGCGGCGTCCAGGTCGAGCCGGCGGGCGTGAGTACGGCGGCACGCCCCGACCCGGGCGGCGCGGTGCCGAGGACGACCACCCGGCCGCTCGATCGGGGCAGTGCGGCCCAGTTCCGTACGCCCCGGCTGCTGGACGTGCTGGTGCCGACCCGGAACCGCCCCGCCGAACTCGCCGTCACCCTGGCCGGGCTGGCCGCCCAGCGCCCCGCCGAGGACGGCACGCCGGCCGCACGGGACGGGTCGGACGGATTCGGCGTGGTGGTCAGCGACCAGTCCGACGGGGAACCGGGCTGGGCCGCGCCGGCGGCGGCGGCGATGGTCCGGGTACTCCGGCACCGGGGCCATCCGGTGCTGCTCACCCGCCGGCTGCCGAGGCGGGGCCTGGCCGAACACCGCGCCTACCTGCTGGACGCCTCGGCGGCCCGGTACGTGCTCTTCCTCGACGACGACGTCTGGCTCGAGCCCGGCACCGTCGACCGGCTGCTCACCGCGATCCGCGAACTCGACTGCGGCTTCGTCGGCAACGCGGTGCACGGACTGTCCTATCTAGACGACGTACGGCCGGAGACCCATCGGCACTACGCCGAGTGGGACGGCCCCCCGGAGCCGGAGCGGCTGCACCCCGGCACGCCGGAGTGGGACCGGGCGCGGATCCACTCGGCCGCGAACCTGCTGCACGTGACGGAGGCCCGGCGGCTGCCGGCCGGGCGGTGGCGGGCGTACAAGGTCTCCTGGATCGGCGGCTGCGTGCTCTACGACCGGTCCCGGCTGCGCGCGGCGGGCGGGTTCGACTTCTGGACCCGGCTCGACCCGGGGCACCAGGGCGAGGACGTGGCCGCCCAGCTCGCCGTGATGGCCCGGTACGCCGGAGCCGGCGTCCTGCCCAGCGGGGCGTACCACCTGGAGGCGCCGACCACGGTGACCGAGCGGACCATGGAAGCCTGGGAGGTCACCGCGCCGTCAGATCCGCCACCGCCGCCAGCACCTCCAGCACCGGTACGTCGGTGACGAAGGAGACCCGGTGCGGGCAGGCCGGGCCGCCGCCGCCCCGGGCCGGATAGAGCTCCCGGCTACAGTCCCGGCCGCAGACCGGGCAGTTGAGGGTCCACGAGGCGATCGGCCGGTGACGGCCGCGCAGCGGTACCGCACAGTTGATCACGTTGCCGACCCAGAAGATCCCGACCGTCGGGGTGTCCAGCGCGGCGGCGACGTGCACCGGCCCGGTGTCGTTGGAGACCACCACCTCGCAGCCGGCGTAACAGCCGATCAGCCCGCCGAGCGAGAGGTCGCCGACCACCGAGCGGACCGGTAGCCGAGCCGCCGCCACCACCTGCTCGGCGATGGCCCGCTCGTCCGGAGTGCCGGTCACCAGGACCTCGTACCCGTCGTCGGCCAGATGATCGGCCACCTCGGCGAAGCGCTCCGGCGGCCAGCGGCGGCGCGGGTCGCTCGCCCCCGGGTGCAGGGCGATCCGGGGGCGTACCGGCTCGCCCAGCACCATGCGGGCCTCGGCCAGGTCCGCCTCGGTGGCGACGAGCCGGGGCACCAGGCCGGTCGGGCTGGCGCCGACCAGGCCGGCGACCTCCAGATAGCGGACCACCTCCGGCTGGTAGTAGACGTACCGGAGCCACCGGTCCAGCGGCGGGGCGTCCTCGCTGCGCAGCCCGGCCGTCACCCGGGCACCGAGGTCGGCGACCAGCGGGTTCGAGTTCGCCCCGCCGCCGTGCATCTGGAGCGCGAGGTCGAACCGCTCCCGGCGGGCGGCGTCGAGGAACCGGGCCATCGAGGCCGCCGACGGCTCCGGTTCGTCCGGTCCGGCCACCCGGATGCCGTGCGCTGGCGGCACCACCAGTACCCGGTCGACCGGCCCCGGCCGGTCCCGGAGCAGGCGCTCGTGCCACGGCGCGCCGATCAGCACCAGCTCGGCGTCCGGATAGCCGGCCCGCAGCGCGTCGAGGGCCGGCAGCGCGAAGATGAAGTCGCCGAGCGCGTTCGCCCGGAGTACGGCGATCCGCTCGACGTCGTCGACGAGATCCCGCACCTTGCCGATCATCGGGTCCGGTTCCGCCGCCCGCTCAGCCCGTGAACCCGGAGGACGGGGTACCGGCGGCGGTGTCCGGCCGGTGCAGTTCCCGGTCGGCGGCCGGGTCCACGGCCTCGGGTCGGACGCCGGCTCCGGTCGTACGCCCGGCGCGCTGGCCCGGGTCGTGCCGCCGGCCGCCGATGGTGATGGTCCGCCGGCCCGGCCGGGGTGCCTTCGGCAGCGTGACGGTGAGCAGGCCGTGGTCCATCACGGCGTCGATCCGATCCGGGTCGACCGGTGCCGGCAGGTGCACCCGGTGCGCGAAGGCCCGGCTCTGCGATCCGCTGCCGGCCATCCCGTGGTCCGCGTTGACCTCGGCCTCGGAGCGGGCCCGGATGCACAGTTCGCGGTCGTCGAGTTCCAGGGCCACCTCCTCCGGAGCCACCCCGGGCAGCCGGGCCACCACCGTCCAGCCGTCGTCGTTCGGGGTCAGCTCGACGTCCGACTGCCCACCCCGGCCTCCGACCAGCGCGGAGCCGACCAGCCGGCCGAGTTCCGCGCGGAGTGCCTGCAACTCACCCAACGGATCCCAGCCACGGTCTCCGGTGCCACGTCCTGACTCGTCCATCCCGCCGTCTTCCCTCCCGTCGATCCCGCCACCCGTCGGAGCAGCGCCGCCCTCCAGCGGGCGGCGGCACCGTCTCCGATACCCGTCCTGCGGGCGGTCAACGCGTCCGGGCGGGGACCGTTCACCCGCTCCTCGGGCGAGCGCTCACCGCCGCCGGGGCCGCTCACCGCTCCTCGGGCCGAGCGCTCAGCGCTCCTCGGGCCGGTCCGCGGCCGCCGCCGCGGTGGTCCGGGGACGCAGCGAACTCGGGGCGTTCAGGTCGGCTTCCGGGTCCACCCCGACGCCGAGCCGGTCCACCAGTTCACCACCGAACCAGGCGCCGAGCGCCGCACCGGCGACCGCCACCACCTCGATCGCGACCAGGGCACCGCCGGCCGCCCGGGTGTCCGCGGCCAGCCGTACCGCCCAGACGGCGGCGAAGAGCAGCAGCACGGCGATGTTGGTCGAGGCGTGCGCCACCCCCACCCGCTTGGCCCGGGTCCCGGCCGGTACGGCCAGCAGGTCCACCGCGCCGGCCATCGCCGCCAGTACCCCGCCGATCAGGCCGACCAGGATGTTCCAGTACGCCAGCTCGCCGAGGAAGGCCGGACCGCCGGCCACGTCGATGATGTCGAAGATCGTGGCGGACACGAAGAGGGCGATCGGGAACATCACCAGCATCGGATGGACCGGGTGCCCGAGCACCTTGACTCGGCTCTCCATCATCGTCGCCTCCCAGGCTCAGCGGATGCCGGCGCCGCAGCCGTCGGCTCCGACGCAGTCGTGATGCGTCAGGTCGACGTCTCCGCATACTGCTGACGCTCTACCCGAATTGTCCCGCCCCTAACCCTCCGTGCCGGGCTGTTCCGCTATTTCGGGTCCCGGACGCCGGCACCAGCGGTTCTCGGGTGCCGGGCCGGCATGCTGCTCTCTGTCCGGGGCACTCCCTAGGATGCGGGCATGATCGATCGGCGCCAGGTGATGAACTTCCGCATCCAGGCGCAGCAGCTCGACCGGGCCGAGGGTAGGGAAGGTGGCTGCCGCCGTCGAGCCGTTCTCCCAAGCCGACGCGGGCAAGCGCATCTACGACGCCGCCAAGCCGTTGAAGGCGGCCGGCATCGGCAACCTGGCCGCTCTGGACGAGGTCGCCGCGCAGCTGCGGGCCGTCGTCACCAGGCCGACGGTCAAGGGGGACGTCTCCGGGCGCGTGGCCGAGTTGTTGCCCGAGCCCTATCTGCGGTTCTGCCGACCATGCGACGCCACCCACCTCTACGAGATGCCGTTCCGGTTGGCCGCCGTACGGGCCGGGCTGGAGTTGCGGCTCGACACGTCGCCGCCGGTCCTGGAACGCATCACGGGATTCAGGAAAGCCGGCACCTCAGGCGAGAGGTTCGACGTCATCCGCGCGTACCTCCGCCTGCTCGGCCCGGCCACCCCCCAAGCACGTGGCCGACCATCTCGATGCCCCGGTCAAGGAGGTGAAGGCGCGCTGGCCGGAGGATGTGATCGAGGTGATGGTCGACGGCGAGCGGCGGTCGCTCCTCGCCGCCGACGAGCCGGCGCTGGGATCGGCCGACGCCAAGGCGACCCGCCTGCTCGGCCCGTTCGACCTCTTCCTCCAGGCCAGGGACCGCGCCACCCTGGTGCCCGACACGGGGCACGCCAAGGAGTTGTGGCCGGTGTTGGGTCGTCCCGGGGCCGTCCTGGTCGACGGCGAACTGGTCGGCAGCTGGCGTCCCCGCAGGTCCGGGAAGGCGGTGCAGGTCACCGTTCAGCCGTGGCAGAAGCTGCCGGCCAGCGTCCGCGACAGCATCGTCGAACAGGCTGAACGTCTCGCCGCGTATCGCGCCGTTTCCCTCGGTGGCGTCGAGTTCGCCGCCTGAGGCCGTTCCGCGGCTCCCGTGGGTGCATCTTCGTTCCGCGCTCGGGCGCCGTCTGCGAGCTTCGGGTGGCGACTCGCCCGCCAACGGGGAGTGATCGCACCGGAACGGCGAAGCCCAGGTCGATGACCTGGGCTTCCTCACCGAGCCGCCTGACGGAATCGAACCGTCGACCTACGCATTACGAGTGCGTCGCTCTGACCGACTGAGCTAAGGCGGCAACGCCGGCAAGTGTACGACACCGGGCGCCGACCCGGCTCGGGGGTTTCCGACGGTGTGCCCGGGCAGACAGTCGGGCGCCGCCCCGGTGACCCGGTGCGCCGTCCGGATCGGTCGGCAGGCGGACAGTGGTCCGGGCGACGCCCCGACTAGGCTGCCATCGATGACCGATCACCAGGCGCCGCCGATCCCGGCGCAGCCGGCGGCCCCACCCCGACCGGGCAGCCTCGATCCGCGCGAACTCGGCTTCACCCCACAGCGCCCGGTGCCCTGGCTGGCGCCGCTGCTGCTGGTCAGCACCGGGCTGCGCACCCTGCTGGCGGCGCTCTTCGGCGCCTACCTGGACAAGCGGGAGTTGCAGAACTCGCTGCCCGGCACGGTGACCCGGCAGATCGGCCCGGACGGCGACCTGTGGCTGGACTTCGTCGCCGACCTGGGCGACGGGTTCAACGCCACCTACTCGGTCGCCTACCTGCTCACCCGCCCCGAGTTGGAGGTCGACGGGCACCGGCTGCCGCGCGGCCAGATGCTGCTGATGGGCGGCGACCAGGTCTATCCGACGGCCAGCGGCGAGGCGTACGAGAACCGGTGCAAGGGCCCCTACCAGGCGGCCCTGCCGCAGCCGCCGGCCGACGGCCCGGCCCCGGCGCTCTACGCCGTCCCCGGCAACCACGACTGGTACGACGGCCTCACCGCCTTCCTCCGGCTCTTCGTCCGCTCCCGGGACGACAACGTCGGCGGCTGGCGTACCCCGCAGAGCCGCTCCTACTTCGCCGTCGAGCTGCCGTCCGACTGGTGGCTCTTCGGGCTGGACGGGCAGTCCGGGGTGTATCTCGACGACCCGCAACTGCGCTACTTCGAGGAGGCGGCGCAGCGGCTCACCGCCGAGTCCCGGGTGATCATCGCGGTGCCGGAACCGAGCTGGGTCAAGGCCGTCGACAAGCCCCACGAGTACGACACCATCGACTACTTCATCCGTACCGTGATCGCCCCGACCGGCGCCCGGGTGCGACTGCTGCTCTCCGGCGACCTGCACCACTACGCCCGGTACACCGGACCGGACCGTGACCTGGTCACCTGCGGTGGCGGCGGCGCCTACCTCTATCCCACCCACAAGCTGCCCGGCCGCATCGAGGTGCCCCCGAAGGACACCCTGGTACGCCGGGCCAGCACCAGCCAGTCGTACGAGCTGGCCGGCCGCTATCCGGACGCCGCCCGCTCCCGCCGGTACGGCTGGGGCATCTTCGGCCGGCTACCGCTGCGCAACCCGGGCTTCGCCACCCTGCTCGGCGGGTTGCACACGCTGCTGATGCTGGCCATGATCGGCGTGGTGGCCCCGCGTTCGGAGGCGACGGCCCAGCGGCTGTTCAGCATTCCGCTGGCCGTCATGCTGATCGTCACGCTGGCCGGCGCGGTCTTCTTCGCCCAGCCGCCCAGCGCCAGCCGCAAACGACACGCCCGGCACTGGATCCTCGGGCTCTGTCACGGCTTCGCGCACATCGGGCTCGCCGCCGCAGGCAGCTGGATCTGGCTCCAGTTCCTCTTCCACGCCTGGCCATGGCCGCTGCCGGTGGTCGCCGCGGCGGTGGTCTACGGTCCGATCGCCGGGCTGGTGGCCACCCAGCTCACCGCGCTCTATCTGCTGGTCGCCGGCTCGTTCGGGGTCAACCTCAACGAACTCTTCGCCGGCCAGGGCATCGAGGACGCCAAGTGCTTCCTCCGGCTGCACATCGCCGCCGACGGTACCCTCACCGGCTATCCGGTCGCGGTCGACAGGATCTGCCGGCGCTGGCGGCCCGAGCCGGCCGACGCCCCGGACGCGGCCTGGCTGACGCCGGGCCGACCGCTGCCGGTCCGGCTCGCCGAACCGCCGTTCACGCTCCGCTGACCCGGACCGACAGCCGGGACGGGACAGGGCGGGGCAGGGGGCTGGCAGCCGGCTCAGCCGGCGTAGTGCTCGTCGTGGGCCTTGCGCGGGCCGCAGACCGAGGCGCGGCTGCACGAGCAGCGCGACCCGTCGGCGTCCATCCGGACCACCACGGAGTCGCGCGGCACGCTGTGCGCGACCACCCGACCTGGACCCTCCGGAGTGGAGACCCGGGAGCCGACCGCCGGTGCCGACGCCTGGAAGTTCTGGTACAGGGGATGTTCGTACTTCAAACAACACATCAGTCGGCCGCAGGCGCCGGAGATGCGCAGCGGGTTGAGCGGCAGTTCCTGGTCCTTGGCCATCCGGATGGTCACCGGCTCGAAGTCGGTCAGGAAGGTGGCGCAGCAGAGGTCACGCCCGCAGGAGCCGATGCCGCCCTGCACCCGCGCCGAGTCCCGGGCAGAGAGCTGGCGCAGCTCGACCCGGCAGTGCAGGGTCGCGCCCAGGTCGCGGACCAGCGACCGGAAGTCGACCCGGTGTGGCGCGGTGAAGTAGATGGTGGTGCGGGAACTGTTCGACCCCCCGCTCGGCGCCGACTCGACGACGTGGTCGACGGCGACCACCTTCATCGGGAGCCCGTGCTCCCGGATCAGCCGCTTCGCGGCGACCTTCGCCTCGGCCTTCCGCTTGCGCAGCATCTCGTCGCGGCGCAGGTCCTCCTCGCCCGCCAGCCCGGCCAGCCGGGGAAAGCCGCTGGTGTCCTCGGACACCCACTGCGCGGCCCAGACGCACTCCGCCACCTCGGTCCCCTCGTCGGTCGGGACCAGCACCCGGTCGCCGACCGCCGGCCGCAGCTCGCCCGGGTCGAGGTAGTAGAGGCGGCCGTAACGGTTGAAGCTGACCGCGCACAGCATGCCCATGCGCTCACCCTACGACGGATCCGGCCATCCGCTGAACCTCGTCCCGGGCCCGGGAGGTCAGCGGCGGGCCGGTCGGGCCCCGATGGTCAGAGGACGATCCGGCCGCCGTCGACGCGTAGCGCGGGGGACTCCGGGGAGCGATGGTCGAGAAGGTCCAGCTCCGCCGCCCACCGCCGGGGCAGCGCCTCCGCCCGGTCGTACGCCTCGGCGACCGTGGCCAGGATCCGGGCGCCGATCTCGGCGGCGGCGGACTCGACCGGCAGCCCTCCCGACGCGAGGCCGGACGGGGTCAACCCACTCCCGCCGGTCCGGGCCGTCGTCACGGCCACCGCCTCCGCCGAGCCGAGCACGTCGGCGAGGGTACGGGCCAGCGCGTACCGGCTCTCGGCGATCCACCCGGCGACCGCCTCGGCGTACGCCGCCGTGGCGTCCGCCCGGCCCGCCAGGCCGGTCAGCTGGCCCGCCAGCGCAGTGCGGTGTGCCGCGTACGCCTCGGCGGCCGGGCCCTGCCACGAGCCGCCGTCGGCCAGCACCGCCCCGGCCTCGTGGCAGGCCCTGCGCAGTTCCGCGTTCACCTCGGCGGCGTCGGCCAGCGCCCCGGGCCGCAGCCCGAGCACCGCCCGCACGGCGTCACCGGGGAGCACCCGGAGTCGGCGCAGCAGCGGCCAGATCCGGTGCCGGTCCGGCGCACCGGCGGCGGCGAGGAGGTCGTCGACCCGCCCGGAGAGCGCGACGGCGGGCTCGGCGAGCTGGTCGAGTACGTCCATCACGCCTCCGCCGGCCGTCGGCGGTACGCCGCCGTGTCGCTGTCGGCGTACGCCGTCTCGGCGACCCGCAGCGCGGTACCGGTGTCGGTGAGCCGCTCCGCCGTGGCCAGCAGTTCCCGGGCCCGGTTGTCGAGTGCGGCGGACCACTGCCGGTGCAGGGTCGCACCGATCTCGCCGAGCCGCCCCGGCCCGTCGGCGCCGAAGGCACCACCGCCCGGCCCGGCGTACGGCAGTCGGCGGGCGAGGCCGGCGAGGTCCCCAGCGGCGGTGTCGAGCTGGCGGGCGAGGTCCCGTAGGCGGTCCACTCAGGCCTCCGTCAGCCGGCGGTACTCGCCGAACGTCTCGGTGTAGAGCTTCTCCCGGGCCCACCGGGCGGCGTCGTCGGCGGCCGTGATGGCGGCCCGGACCGACCGGGCCAGGTCCGGGCCGGTACGGACCTGCGGTGTGCCGACGAACCGCAGGTCGTCGACTGATCCGTCCGCGGTGACGACCAGCTCGACCATCCCGTCCGGGGAGCGGACGGTGACCTGCACCCGCCGGATCGCCTCGTCGAACTCCGCCTGTAGCGCCTCGATGCGCCGATAGCGCTCGATCGCCTCCTCGACCCAGGACTGGTCGATCTCCCGCGTCACCGGCAGGTCCCTCCCGCTTCCCGATGCCCGCTTCCCGACTCCCGACGCACGAGGCGAGACCGCACCGATCGGCTCACCGAGCGTGCCACCTTCGCTGCGTTACGGCACCGAACCGTACCGGGCGACCCGCCCGAAGGGAACCCTTCGCCCCAAGATCTCCCTGATCAGGACGGAACTCCCAGCGGTACGGCGACTCGGCGCCCGGTCGCGGGGACGCCGCTCAGCCGCGCCAGAGGGCGAGCATCATCGCCTCGACGGCGATCCGTGGCTTGACGTTGGTCTCGATCGCCGTACGGCAGCCGAGTACCGCCTCCAGCCGGCGCAGGGTGCCCTCGGCGCTCCACTTCCCGGCGGCCGAGCTGGCGATCCCGGCCACGTCGGTGTGCACCGGCTGGACCGGGGCGCGCAGCGAGACGGTGAGTACGTCCCGGTAGAACCCGGCCAGGTCGACCAGGGCCCGGTCCAGCGCGTCCCGCTGGGCCCGGGTGGCCCGGGACTTCTGCCGGCGTTCGAGGTCCTTGAGCTGCCCGGCGGCGCCCCGGATCGCGCCCGCCGCGCCCCGCCCGGTCCCCCCGGCGCCGAGCGCGGTCTCCAGCGCGGCCCGCTCGGTCGCGTCGGCCTCGGCGACCGCTGCCGCCGCCTCGGCCTCGGCCGCCTCGATCAACGCGGAGGCGGCGTCGAAGCAGGCACCGACGCCGGTCAGTTTGCGCGGCAGGGCCAGCACGGCCTCCCGCCGCTTGCGCGCCTCCGGGTCCCGGGCCAGCCGGCGGGCCCGGCCGACGTGCCCCTGGGCCGCCGCTGCCGCCCAGGCCGCCACGTCGGACGCGATGCCGTCCCGGTCCCGGAGTACGGCGGCCACCGCCTCGGCCGGCGGCTGGCGCAGGGTCACCACCCGGCACCGGGAACGGATGGTCACCGAGATGTCGTCCGGGTGCGTCGAGGGGGTGCAGAGCAGGAAGACGGTACGCGGCGGCGGCTCCTCGATCGCCTTGAGCAGCGCGTTGCCGGCCGCCTCGGTGAGCCGGTCGGCGTCTTCGATGACGAGTACCTGCCAGCGTCCCCCGCTCGGCGTGCTGGCCGCCCGCAGCACCAGGGCCCGCATCTCGCCGACCCCGATGGAGAGCCCCTCGGGCACCACGAACCGTACGTCGGCGTGGGTCCCGGCGAGCGTCGTGTGGCAGCCGGCGCACTCGCCGCAGCCGGTGCCCCGGTGACATTGCAGGGCCGCCGCGAACGCCCGGGCCGCGACCGACCGCCCGGAGCCGGGTGGACCGGTGAAGATCCAGGCGTGCGTCATCGCGCTTCCGGCGCCGGCCGGGTCCACGGTACCGGCGGCCCGGTCGCCCCCGACCGCTGGATCAGCCGGGTCGGTGCGGTCGGCGGAGACCGCCTCGGCGGTCGCGGCGGCCCGGACCGCCTCCGCTGCGGCGACGGCCCGGCGGAGCAGGTCGACCGCCTCGGGCTGGCCCACCAGGTCGGCGAAGACCTCCGGCATCAGGTACGCCGTTCGAGTTCGAAGCCGCCGGTCGTGTCACCGGTGCGGTCCGGACCGACCTGGCCCGGGCCGACCCGGCCCGACCCGGTGGCGACCGGCAGGTCCGGTCGGGCGCGCGACCCGGTCTCGGTCTCGGCCTCGGCCCGCGATTCCGCCAGCGCCCGCTGCTCGGCGTCGGATAACTCCGGTCGGGCCGAGGTGTCCGGCGGGCTCGCCGGTTCCGGATGGCCGTTCGTGTCCGGGTCGGCGAGCATCCCGGTAACCCGCTCGGCCACCGCCGCCGCCAGTTCGTCGGCCGGGCGGGAGGCGTCGAGCACCAGGTAGCGCTTGGGGTCGGCGGCGGCCAGGTCGAGGAAGGCGTACCGGACCCGGTCGTGGAAGTCCATCGACTCGGTTTCCACCACGTCGGGGTCACCACCCCGGGCGGTCACCCGGGCCAGCCCGGTCCGGGGCTCGATGTCGAGCAGTACCACCAGGTCGGGCTTGAGGCCGCCGGTGGCCCAGGAGGAGAGCCAGGAGATCTCGTCGACCGGCAGGGTCCGGCCGGCCCCCTGGTAGGCGAGGGACGAGTCGACGTACCGGTCGCTGATCACCACCGCGCCCCGGGCCAGCGCCGGGCGGACCACCGTGGCGACGTGGTGTGCCCGGTCGGCGGCGTAGAGCAACGCCTCCGCCCGGGGGGCGAGCGCGCCCGGACCGCTGGTCCCGCCGAGCACGAGGCCACGGATCTGCTCCCCGACCCCGGTCGCGCCCGGCTCCCGGGTCACCACCACCTCGTGGTGCTGCCGGCGCAGCGCCTCGGCCAGCTTGGCCACCTGGGTCGACTTGCCGGCGCCCTCGCCGCCTTCGAAGACCACGAAGGCTCCGGCCGAGGCGAACGGCTCGGCCGGGAAGAGCGGACGCCCCCGGATCGAGCCCCAGAGGTCGGAGAGCACCGGTACGCCCGGCTTGTCGTCCATCTGGCGGAACGCCTTGATCCCGGTGAGGATGCCGGCCGCTCCGGCGACCAGCAGCAGCAGTCGGGTCGAGGAGACCGAGATGCCGAGATCGGCGATGCGCAGTTGCCGGGAGCCGCCGACGCCGACCAGCAGGCTGCTCACCGAGATGGCCAGGATCAGCACCAGCCGGGTCCCGGTCTGCACCACGGCGAAGACCCGGCCGCGTACCTCGTCGGCGATCTCCCCGCCGAGCAGGGTGGTACCGGAGAGGAAGGCCATCCCGGCGCCCGCGCCGACCAGTACCGCGCCGAGGATCGCCATGGAGAGGTGGATGGAACCGGCCAGCACCAGCACCGAGGCGCTGGCCAGCACGATGCTCATGCCGAACCAGCGGCGCCGGGACATCTCCCGGACGATCATCGGCCCGAGCCCGATGCCGAGGGAGAGGCCGAGGAAGATCGAGCCGAAGAGCAGGTAGAAGGCCGCGTCACCGGCGGCCAGCGACTTGGTGAAGAAGTTCGCGGTGCCGATCACCACGCCGCCACCGGCGAAGGCGCCGAAGATGCCGAGCACCAGGCCACGGACCAGCGGGGTCTTGCCGATGAACCGCCAGCCGTCGACGAACTGGCGCAGCACGCTCTGTTCGACCTTCTCGATGCTCTCCCGGCGACCGCTGCGACCGCTGATCTCCCGGATGCCGAAGAAGACCACCAGCGCGGTGGCCAACCGGCTCAGCGAGTTGAAGTAGAGAGCCAACTGGGTCGGGTCGGCCCAGCCGGGCGGCGGACCGCTGGAGGCCGCCCGGATGCTCCGGTCCAGTACGGCGATGCTGACCGCGGCCAGCACCGGGGTGACCCCGTACGTGGTGATCAGCGTGAGCTGGTTGGCCATCTCCAGCCGGGACCGGGGGATCAGGTTCGGGACCGCGGCCTCCTTGGCCGGGATCCAGATCAGGGTGATCGCCTCGATCAGGAAGGTGGCGACCGCCGCCCAGCCGACCACCAGTCCACCGCCGACGTCCAGCAGGGCGGCGAGCGGGATCGAGGCGAAGAGCACGAACCGCAGCAGATCGCAGATGACCATGGTGAGGCGCCGGTCGAACCGGTCGGCGAGTACTCCGGCGACCGGGCCGAGCAGCAGGGCCGGGAGCAGCCGGACCGCGATCACGGCACCGAACGCGAGCCCCTTCGCCGTGTCGCCGGTGACCTGGCTGGACGCGAAGATCGAGGTGGCCAGCAGGCCGAGCCAGTCGCCGAACGAGGCGGCGCCGAGCACCAGCCAGAGCCGGCGGAACGGGCGGATCCGCATGACCGAGCGGAGCGCCTGGTAGCCGGTCCGGTCGACCGGGCTGGCGGCGGCGGGTGGCGTGGGTGTACCGGGCGGCGACTGCGCTGTGCGCTCCGCGCTCCTGTCGTTGTCGTCGATGGCCGTACCCCTCCGCGCCCCGGCCCATGGCTGGGCTCCCCCGACCACACTCTAATCGCGGTACGGATCAGCCCCGACCCCGACATTCCCCGGAGCCGGAGCCTAGGGGTCGCTCGCGAGTCTTCGGACGGTCCGGCTCGCGTTCCTACGGGCGGGCCACGCCACGCCGGGAGACACGAGAGAGTTTCGCATTATCGCTCCGGGGGTTAGCGTGCTCGAATGGCCACCGAACGCGACCAGCTGCGTCGACGCCTGGACCGGGCGACGGCGCATCTCGAACCCCCCTTCGCCGTGGTCGACCTCGACGCGTTCGACGCCAACGCCCGCGCGCTGACCGGCCAGGCCGGCGGCAAGCCGCTGCGGATCGCCAGCAAGTCGCTGCGCTGCCAAGCCCTGCTCGGCCGGGCGCTGGCCGGACCCGGCTGGGGCGGCGTGATGACGTACACCCTGGCCGAGGCGATCTGGCTGGTACGCAGCGGCGTGACCGACGACGTCCTGCTCGGCTACCCGACCGCCGACCGGCAGGCGCTGGCCCAGCTCGCCGCCGACCCGGACCTGGCCGCCAAGATCTGTCTGATGGTGGACAGTTCCGCCCAACTCGACCTGGTCGACGCGGTCGCGGCCGCCGGCAGCCGGGCGGAACTCCGGACCTGCCTCGACCTGGACGCGTCCTGGCGCCCGCTGGCCGACACCTTCGGCGGCCGGCTGCACATCGGCATCCGCCGCTCACCCGTGCACTCGGCGGACGAGGCCGGCACCCTGGCCGGCACGATCGCGCAGCGGCCGGGCTTCCGGCTGGTCGGCCTGATGGCGTACGAGGCACAGATCGCCGGGCTCGGCGACGCACCGCCCCGGCAGGCCGTCCGCGGTGCCACCATCCGGCTGCTGCAACGGCGGTCGTACCGGGAGTTGGTGCAGCGCCGCGCGGCGGCGGTCGCGGCGGTACGCGAGCACGCCGACCTGGAGTTCGTCAACGGCGGCGGCACCGGCAGCATCGCGCTGACCGCGGCGGACCCGGCGGTAACCGAGATCACCGCCGGGTCGGGCCTGTACGGGCCGACGCTCTTCGACGCCTACCGGAGCTGGCGGCCCCGACCGGCGGCGTTCTTCGCGCTGTCGGTGGTCCGCCGTCCCGCCGCCAGGATGGTGACCCTGCTCGGCGGTGGTTGGGTGGCGTCCGGGCCGGCCGACCCGACCCGGTTGCCCACCCCGTGGCTGCCGCCAGGTCTGCGGCTGACCGGCACCGAGGGCGCCGGGGAGGTGCAGACCCCGGTGACCGGTGCCGCCGCCGAGTCGCTGCGGGTCGGTGACCGGGTCTGGTTCCGGCACGCCAAGGCCGGCGAGCTGGCCGAACATGTCGGAGAACTGCACCTGGTGGAGTCGGACCGGGTCGTGGGCACGGTGCCGACCTATCGCGGCGAGGGCCGGGCCTTCCTCTGAGCGTGCACCGGGCCGGCCGCGGACGGGCTTGCGGCCCGCTAGCCGGCCGCGGGCGCGGCGTCGACGTGCCGGTGCAGGTACTCCCGGATCAGCGCGGTCGCCTCGGTCAGCACCTTCTCGTCGCCCTCCGGATCGCGCCGGAAGGCCAGTTTGATCAACGCGTCGGCCGCCTCGACCGCGATCTCCAGCGCGAAGCGCAGCCGGGGTGCGTCGGCGGTGCCGAACTGCTCGACCAGCACCCGGGCCAACTGCTCGGCGATGACGCCGTTGTTGTCCCGGTCCTCGTCCAGCAGGTGCACGTCGACGACGTCACCGAAGTGCAGGGTACGGAAGCCGGGCACCCTGCGGTGCATGGTGATGTACTCGTCGATCGCGGCGTCGACCCCGTCCCACCAGTGGGTCAGGTCGCCCCGCGAGAAGCGGTCGCTGAGCCGCTCCAGGTACGCCTCCATGTTTCGCAGGGTCAGCGCCTGCACGATCGCTCGCTTGTCCGGGAAGAACTGGTACACCGACCCGATGGCCACTCCGGCGCGCTCGGCGAGCAGGGTCGTCGTCAGCCCCTCGTAGCCGACCTCGTCGACTATCTCGGCACAGGCGTCGAGCATGCGCTGGACCCGGGCGACGCTGCGGCCCTGCACCGGTACGCGGCGCAGTGGACCGGATGTGGCGGTTGACGTGGACACTCGTCGCCACTCCCTTTCGACGGGGTGAAGGTTACTAGGCGTCACGGTTTCGAAACGCTATCCGGACTAACGAGCCGAACGGATATCGGTATTTACTCGCCGTGACGATCCTGATTTACTCGCCCTGGTACACCTTGACGTGAGTCTAATTCATATTTATCCATTGGCGACCTGGTCAGAGCCGGCGGAGGTCAGATGAGCGGACGTACCGCACCACCCGGAGCCGCCTCCTCCTGGTCGAACTGGGCCGGCAACCAGCGCGCCACCGGCGACGCGCTGCGACCGTCGACCGTGGACGAGATCGTCGCCACGGTTCGGGCCGCCCGGGCTGCCGGCCGGCGGATCAAGCCGGTCGGCAGCGGCCACTCGTTCACCGCGATCGCCCGCCCCGACGACCAGCGGGTCGATCTCACCGCGCTGGCCGGACCGGTCCGGGTCGATCCCGGCCATCGGCTGATCACCGTACCGGCTGGGATCACCCTGCACGCGCTCAACGAGGTGCTCGCCGGACACGATTTGGCCCTGGCCAATCTCGGCGACATCGACGCGCAGACGATCGCCGGGGCGATCTCCACCGGTACCCACGGCACCGGCGCCGGCTACGGCTGCCTCTCCACCTTCGTCGCCGGGCTGACCCTGGTCACCGGCACCGGCGAGGTGCTGGAGTGTTCCGCCGACCGGAACCCCGACGTCTTCGCGGCGGCCCGGGTCGGGCTCGGCGCCCTCGGCGTGCTCACCGAGGTGACCCTGAACTGCGTCGACGCCTTCGTACTCCGCGCCGACGAGCGCCCGGCACCGCTGTCCGAGGTCCTCGCCGAGCTGCCCGAACTGGTCGACGGGAACGACCACTTCGAGTTCTACTGGTTCCCGTACACCGACCGGGTGCAGGTCAAGGTCAACAACCGGGTATCCGTCGACGACCGCCCACTCCCCCGGTTCCGGAGCTGGCTGGACGACGACTTCCTGGCCAACTCCGTCTTCGCCGGAGCCTGCCGGCTCGGTCGGGCCGCCCCGGCCCTGGTGCCGACCATCTCCGCCGTCTCCGCCCGGGCGCTCACCGCGCGCAGCTACACCGCCCGCTCCGACCGGGTCTTCTGCACCCCGCGCCGGGTCCGGTTCGAGGAGATGGAGTACGCCCTGCCCCGGGCCGCCCTGCCGGAGGCGCTGGCCGGGCTGCGCCGGGTCATCGAGGAGCTGCCGTTCCGGGTGCTCTTCCCGGTCGAGGTCCGGTTCACCGCTCCGGACGACATCTGGCTCTCGCACGGCCACGGGCGCGAGTCGGCGTACGTGGCGATCCACCAGTACGCCGGGATGCCCGCCGAGGCGTACTTCCGGGCGTTCGAGCGGATCGCCACCGGGCTGGGCGGCCGGCCGCACTGGGGCAAGCTGCACTACCGGGACGCCGAGTCGCTGCGGCCGGCGTACCCTCGGTTCGCCGACTTCCTCGCCGTGCGGGACCGGCTCGACCCGGACCGGGTCTTCGCCAACTCCTACACCGAGCAGGTGCTCGGGGCCTGACCCGGGCGGAAACCGTTCGGCCCCGGCCCGGACGATGCCGTATACAGGGCCGGTGACGAGCCACCTGCCACGGCTGCGGCCCTACTCCGACGCCGACCTGCCCCGCCTGACCCGGACCGTCGCGGCCTGGATCACCGAGGCCGGCCGGTGCGGATACGACCACGTCGGCGAGGTGCCGCACCGGATCTACGAGAACCTCCGGGGCCTGCCGGTCGGCGAGCTGGTCCAGCTCTGGGAGGCCGGAGACGAGATCGTCGGGCTGGCGATCAACCTGCGCTTCGGTGCCGCGTTCGACGTCTTCTGCGCCCCGGCGCTGCGCGGCACCGCCACCGAGGTGGCGATGCTGCGGACGGCGTACGAGACGACCGCCCGGGCAATGACCGCCGACCACGCCGCCGAGCCGTACGTGCTGACCGACGTCTTCGACTGCGACACGACCCGGATCCGGCTGCTCGAAGAACTCGGCTTCACCCGGTTCCGCACCTGGGACGACGTCACCGTCCGGGACCTCGCCGACCCGCTCGACGCGCCGGTCGCGCCGGAGGGATTCGTGCTGCGTACCGCCCGGCTGACCGACGCCGACGGACTCGCCCTGGCCCGCAACCGCGCGTTCGAGGCGGACTGGACCGGCGAGCTTTACCGCTCGGCGGTGATGACCAGGCCCGGCTACTCCCCGGAACGGGAGATCGTCGCGGAGGCGCCGGACGGGCGGATCGCCGCCTTCACCGTCTACTGGCTCGACGCCCGCAACCGGATCGGCCACTTCGAGCCGGTCGGCACGCACCGGGACTTCCACCGGCGCGGACTCGCCCGGGCGGTGATGCTGACAGCGATGCACCGGATGCGGGCAGCCGGGATGGCGACGGTGACCGTCAACTACGACGCCGACAACCTGCCGGCCGCCGCGCTCTACGCCGGCCTCGGCTTCCGCCGCGAACACCAGACCTACGGCTTCCGCCGCCCCCGCCCCGGCCAGTGACCACGAGCGGGCGAGGTCAGTCGGTCGGGTCGGCGGCGGCGGTGGCCTTGCGCGGGGCGGCCTTCTTGGCGGCGGTGGTCTTCTTCGCCGCCGTCGCCTTCGCGGTGGTCTTCTTCGCGGTGGTCTTCTTCGCCGCCGTCTTCTTGGCGGCCGTCTTCTTGGCTGCGGTCTCGCCGCCGGTGGCCTTCGCCGCCGCCTTCTTCGCGGTCGCCTTCTTCGCCGCCCGCTTGCGCGGTGCCGGACCCTTGGCCCGCTTCTCGGCCAGCATCTCCGACGCCTCCTCCAGGGTCAGCGCCTCCGGAGTCTGGCCGCGCCGCAGCGACGCGTTGGTCTCGCCGTCGGTGACGTACGGCCCGAACCGGCCATCCTTGATCACCAGCGGCTTCTCGGTCAGCGGATCCGCACCCATCTCCCGCAGCGGCGGGGCCGCCGCCCGGCGCTGCCGGGTCTTCGGCGCCGCCAGCAGGGCGAGCGCCTCCTCCAGGGTGACCGTGAAGAGCTGCTCCTCCGACTCCAGCGAACGGTACTCGTCGCCGCGCTTCACGTACGGGCCGTAGCGGCCGTTCGCGGCCAGCACCTCGGCACCGTCCGGGGCCGTCCCGACCACCCGGGGCAGGGTGAGCAGGCGCAGCGCCTCCGTCATCGTCAACGACTCCGGCGACTGGGAGCGCAGCAGCGACGACTTGCGCTCGCCACTGGCGACGTAGGGACCGAACCGGCCGGACTTGAGCACGATCGGCTCGCCGGTCTCCGGGTGCTCGCCGAGCTTGCGCTCCCCGCCACCGCCGAGGAACAGCTCGTGCACCTTCTCCGGGGTCAGCTCGTCCGGCGCCACGCCCTCCGGGATCGGCGCCCGGTCGCCGGCCGGAGTCGTGTCCTCGGGCGGGCCGCCGTCGCCGGTGTCCCGGGCCGTCGGCTCCGCGCCGGGCAGGCTGCGTTGCAGGTACGGGCCGTAGCGGCCGACCCGGACCACGACGTCGCGCCCCTCCTCGTCCCGGAACAGCGGGATCGAGTTCACACTGCGCGCGTCGATCTCGCTCAGGTTCTCGGTGACCATCTTCTTCAGCCCGCCGGACCGGGCCACCGACTGGTCGCCGCCGTTGTCGCTGCCGAAGTAGAACGAGGTCAGGAAGTCCACCGCCGCGTGGTCACCACCGGCGATCTCGTCCAGCTCGTTCTCCATCGCGGCGGTGAAGTTGTAGTCGATCAGCCGGGGGTAGTGCCGCTCCAGCAGGCCGACCACGGCGAAGGCCAGGAAGGACGGGATCAGCGCCTGGCCGCGCTTGAAGACGTACCCCCGGTCCTGGATGGTCGCCATGATCGAGGCGTACGTGGAGGGACGGCCGATGCCCAGCTCTTCCAGCGACTTGACCAGCGACGCTTCCGTGTAGCGGGACGGCGGCTGGGTGTGGTGCCCGGTCGCGGCCAGTTCCTCGGCGGTCAGCGGCTGGTCCTTGACCAGGTTCGGCAGCCGCCGCTCGGCATCCTCGGCCTCGGCGTTCTCGTCGTCCGACGACTCCACGTACGCCCGCAGGAAGCCCGGCTCGGTGATGGTCTTGCCGGTCGCGCCGAAGTCGGCCTCCTCGCCCGCACCGGAGACCGCCCGGATCCGCACCGAGACGCTGGAGCCGACCGCGTCGGTCATCTGGGACGCGATGGTCCGCCGCCAGATCAGCTCGTAGAGCCGGAACTCCTCGGCGGAAAGCTCGTTCGCCAGCTCACCGGGGGTGCGGAAGTTGTCCCCGGCGGGGCGGATCGCCTCGTGCGCCTCCTGGGCGTTCTTGACCTTGCCGGTGTAGCGGCGCGGCTCCGGCGGCACGTTCCGCTCGCCGTACAGCTCGGCGATCTGCCGGCGGGCGGCCGCGATGGCCGTCTCCGACAGGTTCACCGAGTCGGTACGCATATAGGTGATGTAGCCGTTCTCGTACAGCCGCTGGGCGGTGCGCATCGTCTGCTGCGAGGAGAAGCGCAGCTTCCGGGCCGCCTCCTGCTGGAGCGTGGAGGTGATGAACGGCGCGTACGGCCGGCGCCGGTAGGGCTTCTCGTCGACCCGGGTCACGGTGAAAGGCCGCCCGTCGAGGCGGGCGGCCAGGCCACGGGCTCCCGCCTCGTCGAGGTGCATCACCCCGGCGCCCGGCTTCACCTGGCCGGTGGTCGGCTCGAAGTCCTTGCCGGTGGCGATCCGGTCGCCGTTCAACGCGACCAGGGTGGCGGAGAAGTTGCGCGGCCCGTCGGCGGCGCCCTGCACGGCGAGGGTGGCCAGGATGTCCCAGTATTCGGCGCTGCGGAACGCCATCCGCTGCCGTTCCCGCTCGACCACGATCCGGGTGGCCACCGACTGGACCCGGCCGGCGGAGAGTCCGGAGCGGACCTTCCGCCAGAGCACCGGGGAGACCTCGTAGCCGTAGAGCCGGTCCAGGATCCGCCGGGCCTCCTGGGCGTCGACCAGGTCGCGGTCGATCTCGCGCGGGTTCGCCACCGCCGCCTGGATGGCCTGTCGGGTGATCTCGTGGAAGACCATCCGCTTGACCGGCACCTTGGGCTTGAGCGTCTCGACCAGGTGCCAGGCGATGGCCTCGCCCTCGCGGTCCTCGTCGGTGGCGAGGAAGACCTCGTCCACCTCCTTGGCCAGCCGGGTCAACTTGCTGATCTGCTGCCTGCGGTCCGGCGACACGACATAGAGGGCGGCGAATCCGTTGTCGACGTCCACACCGAGCCGGGCCCACGGCTCGCCCTTGTATTTGGCGGGCACGTCGTCGGCGTTGCGCGGCAGGTCACGGACGTGACCCAGGCTGGCCTCGACGACGTATCCCGGGCCGAGATAGCCCGAGATCGTCTTGGCCTTCGCCGGTGACTCGACGATGACCAGACGGGTGCTCCTGGCGTTGCTCGGCACGTCTCTCCTGACCTCACTCACGATCTTTCCCCCTGCGGACCGCCCTGTCCGCGCCCGCCGCCGGGGCCGGATCGGCCGCCCGGTGGCCAGACGTCCAACGTAACGCGCTCCCCGACCGTCGAGTTGCGCGGCCCGCGAAGAGCACCGCTACGCTGCGGTGACACCGGGTGCAACAACAAGGGACGGGCGGTCATGCCGGACGGCGACACCGTACACCCACCGGCGATCTGCGCGGGACCAACCGGACGGATCACGTCGCACTCGGTGGGTCAGTAACCGGATTAACCGAACAAATCTGACTTCCGGCTGTCCGGGATACGACACCGGTCGATCCCTCCGAGCCGTGACCTGGGCCACCCGATCGATACTACTCACGGCACACCGCCCGGCCACTGGCTCGGCGGCGCCGTCGGCGGGCGGTCACCCACCAACTCCGCCAGCCGGGCCAGCCGACGCCGCCCGGTGATCCGGTACGCCGGACCGCCCGCCCCCGGGTCGAGCAGTACCGCCGGCAGGCCGATAGCGGCCAGCGCCGCGCCGACCGGCTCCCAGCACGCCTCGTCGGCGGCACCGAGCCGGAGCAGGAAGCCGAGCGGCTCCGGGGTGCCGGCCGCCGCCGCCCAGAGCCGCAGCCGGGGACCGGTCAGGAAGAAGGTGCCGGGCGGGCGCTTCACCGTGCCGCGCAGCCAACTCGTCGCCAGCGGGGCGAGCAGGGTGCTGTAGGAGGTCTGCACCCCGTGCTGCTCCGCCACCCGCCCCAGCCAACTGGCGGTCAACCCCCGCCGGGCCAGCTCGGCGACGAGTACGTGCACCCGCCAGGCGGCGTCCACCATGACGGTGATCCGGGCCGTCCCGCCCATCCGGACCAGCTCGCCCGGCCCGGCCAGCAGCCCGGCGAGATCACCGACGGACGGATCGGCGGCCTCCACCCCGAAGAGCGAGAGCTGCCGTACCGGCGGAACGGCCGGCGGCGAGGCGGCGGCCCTCCCGGCGGACGCCCCGGACCGCTCCCGTCCCCTACCGGCCGGATCGGGACCCGGCCCAGGCTGTTCCTGCGCCACCCCGACCGACGAGGAGTCGCCCGTCGCACCGTCGGCCGACTCCGGCTGGGCCGGAATCAGCGCGGTCGGCTCCGCGGGCGCTCCGCCCGGGGGTGGTTCCGGCGGCGGGTCGGGTGGCTCGGCGGCCGCGCCGGCCGGGTCGGGCGACTCGGCCGGTACGGGCGGGACGGGCGGCGTCAGCGACACTCCGGAACCTCGTCGAAGGCCCGCTTCAACTCCACCGAATCCAGCTCGCTGGTGTCGAGCGAACTGGCGTCGTACTCCTGGTTGAGGGTGTCGACCGCAGCCTTGACGCCGTCGTAGAACTCGCTGGGCTGCCCGGTGCCGAGTGCCTCGATCGCCGCGCCGGCCCGACCGTAGGCGTCCCGGACGGCGGTCAGCGAGGCGACGAAGCCCTTGGAGACCGCCTCACCCTTGTCGGTGTCCGGTACGCCGGCCGCCGCCACCTTCTGTCGAGCCGTCTCGCTGGCCTGTTCGGCGCCCCGGAGCAGCCGAACCAGGTTCTCCTTGGCCTGCGCCGGGCTGGTCTGCGCGGTCATCTGCTGCTGGGTGCTCCGGGTCAGCGTCCCGATCTCGGCCCGCCAGGGGGCCAGTGCGGCACAGACGGCGGCGGCCCAGGCCTGCGGGGTGGGTCCCCCGGCGCAGCCCCCGAGGAGCAGGGCGATCGTGCACAGGGCCGCCGTGAACCTTCCGGCGGATGCCGTGCGGGGGGTACGCATGCGTTGCAGCGTACGGGTTGGAGCCGGCTCCGCGAGGGGGGTAATCGGCCGAGCCGCCTCCGCGCCCCCGCCGGACCGTCCGCGCCGGCTCGCGGCGCCGCACGTCGGAGCGGCCGGACCGGCCGGCGGCCGGGTGGGCGGGCGCCGGTGGCGCGGACGGGTCCGGGCCCGTCGCGTACGCGACGGGCCCGGACCGGACTTGCCCTGGCTCAGACCTTGACCGTCTCCGGCTGCTGGTCGGAGCTGCCGCTGCCGGCACCTCCGGCGTCCGAGTCGCCGTCGGACATGGCCACCGGCTTGCGCTTGCTGAAGACCACCGCGGCGGCGATGATCAGCGCCGCGACGACCGCGACCCCGATCCGCAGCGCGGTGTTCTTGTCCTCGCCGACGCTCCAGGCCACCACGGCCGGGGCGATCAGCAGGGAGACCAGGTTCATCACCTTGATCAGCGGGTTGATCGCCGGCCCGGCGGTGTCCTTGAACGGGTCACCGACCGTGTCACCGATCACCGTGGCCGCGTGCGCGTCCGAGCCCTTGCCGCCGAACGCGCCGTCCTCGACGAGCTTCTTGGCGTTGTCCCAGGCACCGCCCGAGTTGGCCAGGAAGACCGCCATCAGGGTGCCGGCCCCGATGGCACCGGCCAGGTACGCGGCCAGCGCACCCGGGCCGAGCCCGAAACCGACCGCGATCGGCGCCAGGATGGCGAGCAGCCCCGGGGTGATCAGTTCACGCTGCGCGTCCCGGGTGCAGATGTCGACCACCTTGCCGTACTCCGGCCGCTGGCTGTAATCCATGATCCCGGGCAGCTCGCGGAACTGCCGGCGTACCTCCATCACCACGGCGCCGGCCGAGCGGGAGACCGCGTTGATGGCCAGGCCGGAGAAGAGGAAGACCACCGCGGCACCGATGATCAGGCCGACCAGGTTGCGCGGGTTGGCCACGTTGAACAGCGCGTCGATCGACAGGTCGGAACCCGCGTCCCGCAGCGCCGTGCCCAGCGTGTCGGTGTACGACCCGAAGAGCGCGGTGGCGGCGAGCACGGCCGTGGCGATCGCGATGCCCTTGGTGATCGCCTTGGTGGTGTTGCCGACCGCGTCCAGCTCGGTGAGGGTACGCGCGCCCTGCTCGTCGATGTCGCCGGACATCTCCGCGATGCCCTGCGCGTTGTCGGAGATCGGCCCGAAGGTGTCCATCGCGACGATCACGCCGACCGTGGTGAGCAGGCCGGTACCGGCCAGCGCCACCGCGAAGAGCGAGAGCGTGAGCGAGCCGCCGCCGAGCAGGAAGGCGCCGAAGACCCCGGCGCCGATCAGCAGTGCGGAGTAGACCGCCGACTCCAGGCCGACGCTGATCCCGGCCAGCACCACGGTGGCCGGACCGGTCAGCGACGACTTGCCGATGTCCTGCACCGGTCGCCGGTTGGTCTCGGTGAAGTAGCCGGTCAGCGCCTGGATGGCGGCGGCCAGCACGATGCCGATCACGACGGCGCCGATGGCGAGGATCCGCGGGTCGATCGGCTCCGCCGCGCCCTCGGCCAGGCCGAGCGCGTCGCGCCACTCGTTGCCGAGCAGCTCGGCCCAGGTGGCCGGCAGGTAGACGAAGGACATCACCGCGACCAGGATCGCCGAGACCACCGCGGAGGCGTAGAACGCCCGGTTGATCGCGGTGAGCCCGGACCGGTCGCCGGTCCGCAGCCGGGTGATGAAGACGCCGAGGATGGCGATCAGCACACCGATGGTGGAGACGATCAGCGGGAAGACCAGCCCGTGCTCGCCGAACGCGGCCCGGCCGAGGATCAGCGCGGCGACCAGGGTGACGGCGTACGACTCGAACAGGTCGGCCGCCATGCCGGCGCAGTCACCGACGTTGTCGCCCACGTTGTCGGCGATCGTCGCCGCGTTGCGCGGGTCGTCCTCCGGGATGCCCTGCTCGACCTTGCCGACCAGGTCGGCGCCGACGTCGGCCGCCTTGGTGAAGATGCCGCCGCCGACCCGCATGAACATGGCGAGCAGCGCGGCACCGAAGCCGAAGCCCTCCAGCACGGTCGGCGCGTCACCCTCGTAGATCAGGACGACCGCCGCCGCCCCGACCAGGCCGAGGCCGACGGTGAGGAAGCCGACGACGCCACCGGTGCGGAACGCGATCTGCATCGCCGCTTCCCGGCCGCCCTGGTGCTCGCGGGCGGCGGCCGCGACCCGCAGGTTGGCCCGGGTGGCCAGGGCCATGCCGGCGCCGCCGATGAAGGCGCTGAACAGGGCACCGACCACGAAGAAGCCGGAGCGGCCGAGCTTCACCAGCGTCTCGCTGCCCTCGGTCTCGTGCACCGGCAGCAGGAAGAGCAGGATCACCGCGACCACGACGAAGATCGCGAGGGTGCGGAACTGCCGGAGCAGGTAGGCCGAGGCGCCCTCCTGCACGGCCCCGGCGATCTCCTGCATCTTGTCGGTGCCCTTGCCGGTCGACAGCACCGCCTTGGTCAGCGCGCCGGCGAAGCCGAGCGCCACCAGCGCGATAACCGCCGCGACGACGACGTACGACAGGTTCTCACCGCCGAGGGACAGCCCGCCACCATCGGCGGCCATATGTACGGACATCTATGTCCTCCTGTACCGAACACTCGCGTCGGGCCGGCGGACGAACCGGCCCGACGTCTCCACGCGTGGAGCGCCAACTCGCAAGCGTTCCGCCGGTCCACGGCTCCCGGGACCGGCGATGCTCCCCCACCCACAGGAACGGGACCAGCACACTTGCTGATAACCCCGGGTACTCTAGCGGCCCGTCGTGTTGAGGGTCACAACTAGGACCGGCCCGGTCGCGATGATCTTCGTCGCTGTGTTAGCCGCGCGGGTCTGCTAGAGCGGGGGCGGGCGAGGGGACGGCTACCGTCCGAGCGGCCAGGCCATCCGGACCTCGGTGCCGATGCCCTCGTCCACCGGGCGCACCTGGAGGTCCTCGACAAAGCCCGCGAGCAGGGCAAACCCGACACCCACCGTCAGGGCCTCGTCGGTCAGCGACTCGTCGGCCAACTCGTCGGGCGGCAGCGCGGCCAGCCCCAACCCGGCCTCGATCGGCGCCCGGTCGATCACCCGGACCGTGTACGCCGGCCCGTCCGACATCTCGACCAGCACCAGATCGCTCAGCCCGTACTGCCGGTGCAGGGCGACCGCGCGGGCGCAGGCCTCACCGATCGCCAGCCGTACCTCGTCGAGCAGCTCCTCGGGCACGCCGGCCCGCCGGGCCACCGCGACGCCGACCAACCGGGCGGTACGGACGTGGACCGGGGCCGGGGTGAAGGAGAGCCTGACCCTCGACATCACGCGTCGACCGTCGACATCAGGCATCGGCACCGGAGGAGTCGCCCGACGTGGCGGCGTCCAGGGTGGGATAGATCGGAAAGACCTGGTCGAGAGCGGTGATCCGGAAGATCTTGAGCAACGGCTCCTTGTCGCAGATCAGCCCGAAGGTCCCGCCGACCGGACGCAGCCGCTTGAGCGCCCCCACCAGCACGCCGAGGCCGGTCGAGTCGAGGAAGTCCACCCGGCCCAGATCCACCACGATCGCCCGGGCCCCGCCGTCGATCAGCTCGACCAGACGCTCACGCAGCCGCGGGGCGGTGTAGACGTCGACCTCGCCGCCGACCTCCAACACGGTGTGATCACCGATGGTGCGGGTCGTCAGCGACAGATCCATCAGTCCTCCTCTGACCGGCCAGGAACGCTCCTGGGCATCTAACCATCGACCAGCGGGCCGCGCATCGAGGGCGGCCGGCCGCCACCCGGCCTTCCGACGCACGTACGAGAGTGCGAGAGTGCAGGGCGTGACGTTTCCAGCAACAGTATCGGCCGGGACCGGGGGCGGGGACTCCCGCCCGGCCGGTCGCCCCGGCGCGGGTGAGCTGCTGGACCTGCTGCGCGCCCGCACACCGGGCGGGGCCGGCGGCACCCCGGTCACGCACGTCGAACGGGTGCCGGCCCGGCCGGGCACCGCGGTCGACTGGCCGGGGTGGGTGCCGGCAGAGCTGCGCGCCGCCCTCGCCGAGCAGGGCGTGGTCGCGCCGTGGCGGCACCAGGCCGAGGCGGCCGGGCACGCGTACGCCGGCCGGCACGTGGTGGTCGCCACCGGCACCGCGTCGGGAAAGTCGCTCGCGTACCAGCTCCCGGCGCTGGCCACGCTGCTGGCCGACCCCCGGGCCACCGTGCTCTACCTCGCCCCGACCAAGGCACTCGCCGCCGACCAGCTCCGGGCCGTCGCCGCGCTCGGCCTCGACGGGGTACGACCGGCGTGTTACGACGGCGACACCCCGCGCGCCGAGCGGGACTGGATCCGTCAGCACTCCCGGTTCGTGCTGACCAACCCGGACATGCTGCACCACGGCATCCTGCCCGGACACGCGAAGTGGTCCGCCTTCCTGCGCCGGCTGGCGTTCGTGGTGGTCGACGAGTGCCACACCTACCGGGGCGTCTTCGGGTCGCACGTGGCACACGTACTGCGCCGGCTGCGGCGGCAGGCGGCGCGCTATCCGGGTACCCGCAGGCCGGTGCCGGGACAGCGGGGCGCGACCGGCGCTCCCGGGCCGGCACCGGACGGGCCGGTCTTCGTGCTGGCCTCGGCGACCTCCGGCGACCCGGCCGCGGCGGCCGAGCGGCTGACCGGGCTGCCGGTCACGGCGGTCACCGAGGACACCGCGCCGCGCGGCGGGCTGACCTTCGCGCTCTGGGAGCCGCCGCTGCTGCCGCCGCCGTCGGGTGCCCCGGAGCCGGCCGGCCTCGCCGGGGAGGTGCCGGCTGGGGTCGACGCCTCCCCGGTACGCCGCTCCGCGCTGCGGGAGACCGCCGACCTGCTCAGCGACACGGTCGCGGCCGGCGTCCGGACGCTGGCCTTCGTCCGGTCCCGGCGCGGAGCCGAGGTGATCGCCACCACCGCCCGGCGCTCGCTGGACGAGGCGGTGCCCGGCCTCGGCGCCCGGGTCGCCGCCTACCGGTCGGGCTACCTGCGTGAGGAACGCCGCTCGCTGGAGCAGGCGCTGCTCGGCGGCGAACTGCTCGGGCTCGCCTCGACCAGCGCGCTGGAACTCGGCGTCGACCTGGTCGGCCTGGACGCGGTGCTGATCTGCGGCTACCCGGGCACCCGGGCCTCACTCTGGCAGCAGGCCGGCCGGGCCGGGCGCTCCGGCCGGGAGGCGCTGGCGGTGCTGGTGGCCCGGGACGACCCGCTGGACACCTATCTGGTGCACCATCCGGAGGCGCTGTTCGGCCGGCCCGTCGAGGCGACCGTGCTCGACCCGGCCAACCCGTACGTGCTGGGGCCGCAGCTCGCCTGCGCGGCGGCCGAGTCCCCGCTCACCCCGGCCGACCTGGAACTCTTCGGCGAGGGGGCGAAGGAGGCGGTCGAGGCGCTGGTGGCCGGCGGCGCGCTCCGGCACCGCCCGACCGGCTGGTACTGGCGGCACGTCGGGCGGCCCGAGGTGGACCTGCGCGGCACCGGCGGCAGTCCGGTGGACGTGGTCGAGTCGTCCACCGGCCGGCTGCTCGGCACGGTCGACCCGGCGTCGGCGCACTTCCAGGTCCACCCTGGCGCGGTCTACCTGCACCAGGGCGTGTCGTACGTGGTCGACGCCCTGGATCTCGACGACGCGTGCGCGCTGGTGCACGCCGAGGAGCCGGACTGGTCCACCCATCCCCGGGACGTCACCTCGCTCTCCGTCGTCTCGGTCCGGTCCTACCTCGACGCGGGGCCGGTCGGGATGTTCCTCGGCGAGGTCGACGTGACCAGCCAGGTGGTGTCGTACCAGCGCCGCCGGCTCGCCTCCGGCGAGGTGCTGGCCACCTTCCCGCTGGACCTGCCGGCCCGGGAGCTGCGTACGGTCGCGGTCTGGTTCACGGTTTCGCCCGAGTCGCTGGCGGCGGCCGGGGTGGAGGCGGCCGAGGCGCCGGGCGCGCTGCACGCGGCCGAGCACGCCGCGATCGGGCTGCTGCCACTGGTCGCCACCTGCGACCGCTGGGACATCGGCGGGCTCTCCACGGCCAACCATCCGGACACCGAGGCGCCGACGGTCTTCGTCTACGACGGGCACCCGGGCGGTGCGGGATTCGCCGAGCGGGCGTACCGGGCGGCGTCGCAGTGGCTGTCAGCGACCCGGGACGCGATCGCCGAGTGTGGCTGCGAGACCGGCTGCCCGTCCTGCGTGCAGTCCCCGAAGTGCGGAAACGGCAACAACCCGCTGGCCAAGCCGGAGGCGGTCCGGGTCCTCGACGTGGTGTTGTCCAACCTGGCCAGGGTGGCTCCGGCGGAGCCCGACGACCAGCGTCCGCAAGCTGATCGCGGATAGTCGGTATTCGCATGCATGGATCTATGGGGAACCGGTTAAGTTACGCTGGGAGCGCTTCCACGGATCCGCCTGAGGAGGACGTCGTGGCCGACACCATCGCCGAGACCGTCGAACTGCTGTACACCATCGACCAGTCACATCTGACCGTCGACCAGCAGATCGCGCTCTCCCAGGCGTACGCGGCACTGGCCCAGGCAGAGCGCCTGGACCAGATCCACCAGATGCTGCACAGCATCCACCAGGTGCTGAACAGCTGGGTGGTGCGCCGGGCCACCGAGGGCAGCATCCGCTGAGCAGGCGCGCCAGAGGGACCCTTCCCGGGTACTCCCGGAGAGGGTCCCTTCCGCGCAGCCGGGGTCTCCGCGTCAGCCGGAGACCGAGAAGCTGTTGGTGACGAAGTCCCGACCGCCGGCGGACGAGGTGATCTCGTAGCCGAGCTGGACGTCCCCGATCGTCACGTCACCGAACCAGCCACGGTCGCGGATCCAGGTCGCGATGGCCCGGATGTCGACCGTGCCGGAGTTGGTGTTCCCGGTCCGGATGAACGAATAGACCTGGTTGGACCCGTTCGAACCCCGGTAGATGTCCCAGGAGTGCCCGCCGACCGAGGCCCGGACCTGGAAGCTGCCGAGCGGGCCGACCGGCCCGTACCTGTTCATCCAGAGCATGATCTCGTGGGCGTGGTCGCTGCTCCAGATGTCGTACGCCGTGGTGTAGGCGAGGCCGCTGCCGCTGGTCGGTACCGTCACGTTGAAGCTGCTGGTGACGTTGCCCAGGGCGCTCACCCGGCGCCCGATGTACCGGGTCGCGTTCGGGTACGACTTGATCCCGCCGGTGTTCGGGTGGTCGGCCCAGACGCCCCAGTTGCTCGGCGAGTTGGCCCAGATGGTCTGCGAGCCGTGGCCGGAGCCCCAGATGTTGTTGTAGAGCGTGTAACCGCCGCTGGACCAGGTGCCCCAGCGGTCGCTGGAACTCCAGACGACGGCCTGGGCGGGTGCGGGTGCGGCGGTGACGGTCAGTAGGACGGCGAGCGCGAACGCGCCGATCGTCAGACGTGCGGTGCGCAGCACGATGACCTCCTTGTCTCCCCCGGCGCTGACGGGACGGACGCCGGGATGGCCGGAGCAGCCGAACAGCTCGACTGCGGCGTGGAGATGGCGCGCGCGACATCGCTCACCGGAAATTTAGTTTTGCCTCCAAACTAAGTCAATAGATGCGCACCGATCACATTCGGGCGAAGCCGCACCCCTCGTGATCGCATTGACACGCTCAAATTTCCACACATACAGTTGATATTCCTCACGCTCAGTCATCGCCGCTGGTCCGGTGGCTCTGGCTCCGCCCGGTACCCTCCCGAAGGCAGGTCGCCGCCGTGTCCATCCCCGTCAGCACCGTGGTCGGCCACGACCGACCCGCCCGCCGCCGCCCGTACGCCCCGATGGCTCCGATCGCCGCCGGGCTGGTGCTGGTCGGCACCGCCGCCCTCGCGATCGTCCTGCCCTCGACCGTCGCCAGCGCGGTCGACGACGCCGCAGTGGCCGCAGAAGCCGCAGTGGCCGCGAACGCGGACGTCAAGGCGCGCCCGGACACCAGAGGATTCACGGACGGCGCGGGGCTCACCGGCGCCGGGGTGGTGGCGGCGCCGCTGTTCACGGACGACTTCGAAGACGGCAACGCGGTCGGCTGGTCGACCGTCGGCGGACAGTGGTCGGTCGGCGGCGACACCACGCAGGCGTACCGGCAGCGTTCGGGCAGCGCCCTCGCCACTGCCCGCAGTGGCGACCCGAACTGGACCGACTACACGGTCAGCGCAGAGGTCAGGCCGACCGCGCTGGACAGCGCGCGCTCCTCGATCGGGCTGCTCGCCCGGGTCCACTCCACGACCAGCCACTACTACCTGAACCTTCGCGGGAACAGTCAGCTCGAACTCGGCAAGCTCGTCTCCGGTCGGACCACCGTGCTCGCCTCCGCCCCGGTGACGGCGGCGATCGGTGGCTGGCAGACGCTGCGGCTCGCCCTCCGCGGCGACCAACTCGTCGGGCGACTCGGGTCCGCCTCGGTCACCGCCATCGACGGCCAGTTCCGCCAGGGCCGGATCGGCCTGAGCACCAGCTACGCCACCGGATGGTTCGACAACGTCCTGGTGGAGCCGTCGGCCCCGGACATCCAGCCACCGACCACGCCCGGCCGGCCGCAGGTGCTCTCCGTCGTACCGGGTGCGGTCACCATCACCTGGCCGGTCTCGACCGACAACGTCGGAGTGACGCAGTACTACGTCTACCAGGGCGACCAGTTCTACACGCAGTACCTGGCCCGGGTCGTACCGGACAACGCCCCGCTGACCCTGCAACTGGCTCCGACGGCGGCCCAGACCCACTTCTCGGTCACCGCTCGCGACGCGGCCGGCAACACGTCGGGGTTCTCCGCCCGTACCTCCGTCCGGCAGCCGCCGAGCTTCCCGCGCAGCGGTGACAACACCGTCGCGCCCAGCCCACCGGGCGCCCCCGTGGTCACCGCCGTCACCCCGAACGGGTACCTGGTCGCCTGGGAACCGGCGACGGACGACATCGGCGTGGTCGAATACCACGTCTACCACGTGTTCGCGGTGGACGAGATTCGGGTCGAGGCCAAGGTCAGCACCAACACCGCCGTGATCGCGCCGCGCGGCGGCTACGAGACGATCTACGTTGTCGCGTACGACGCGTCGTGGAACGCCAGCAGCAGTCCCACCGTGCAGCTCCTGCCACCGCCGACACCGCCGGCTGCCCGGTAGGGCCGGCGAGCCGGTGATCTTCGCCTAGGTGGCAACCGGGCCGGTCTCCTCGCCGCGGACCGGCCCGGCTCGGGCTGTCGCGCGGGCGACCCTGGTCATCCCCGGCAGGGGTTCGACCGTCACCTCGGAGGTGACCAGGAGATCGAGGCCGTCCAGCGTGCAGCCGGTGATCCGGGCGCTGTTCGCGGCGGCGATGGCCGTTGCCCGGGCACAGGCCCGATCCGGCCCCTCCAGCACGTGGACGGCTCCGGCGAGCGCACCGAGGTCTGCCGCGACCCGGGCCTGGTGCCGGGCCACCCGGGCGGCGCCGATCGCCGCCGCGCCAAGGCTGAACACCACGAGTACCAGTCCCACGGCGAGCAGCCAGAGGGTGGCGCTGCCCCGATCGGCCCCGCCGGATCGCGAGATCGGGTGGTCTCCTCGGCCAGTCGGACGCTGCACAGTTGATCGGCACCGGGGCCGGTCGCACCGACTCCAGTCGAGTCCGTCACGGGCCCGGGGCGGGATGCGGTCCGCGGCCGTTCTCATGAGAGCGGCTCCGGTGCACCCGGTTCTACCGCCGCCACCGCGATCGCGCTGACCGTCAACCGGGGCAACCGCGCACCAAATGCGCGCACCGGTGCCCGTACGGTGGCGACCACCCGGTCACCGGTCACCGAGACCGACACCGTCGCCCCCGCCGGTGCCGCCCGCGCCCCGGCGGGTATCCCCGGCGCACCGCGGGAGGTGGCCAGGGCCGCCTCCCGCGCCGCGTCCACACACTGTCCCTTGGTGGTCACCGCGTTGACGGCGGTGAGCCCGGCGAGCAGCAGCAACACCAGCGCCGGCAGGCCGGCCGCCAACTCGGCGGTGAACGAGCCCCGGTCGTGGTCGACCGGCCGGCGCCGGTTCACGACAGGGCCCGGTCGATCACGCTCGCCAGTGCGGCCTGCACCCGGCCGGAGGTGAGTACCTTCAGCAGGATCCCGGCGAAGGCGACGGCGGCGAGGGTGCCGACGGCGTACTCGGCGGTGTTCATCCCGGCATCGCCACGGAGCCGGACGGTCAACTTGCGCAGCATGGAGTTCCCTTCTCGGATCGGTCAGAGCACGTCGCCGAGCACGGCGACGATCACCGGCACCAGGCCGGCGAGAATGAAGGCCGGCAGGAAACACAGGCCCAGCGGCAACACGATCAGCACCCCGGCCCGCCTGGCCGCCGCCTCGGCCCCGGTGACCCGGTCGGCCCGCAGGTCGTCGGCGAGTCGGGTCAACGCCCCGGCCAGCGCCGCCCCACTCGCCGAGGAGCGGACCGCCGCCGACGTCAGCCGCTCCGCGCCCGGCACCGGCCCGAGGCGCGCCCACGCCTCCTCCGGAGTACCGCCGAGCCGGAGGGTCCGGCCGACCTCGGTGAGCCGCTCGCCGAGCGGACCGGCGAGTGCCTCCGCGACCGCGCAGACGGCCCGGTCGACCGGTGCGCCGGCCCGTAGTGCCGCCGCGAGCAGGTCGGCCGCGAGCGGCAGATCGGCTGACTCACGCAGCCGACGTCGCCGCACGGCAGCTGGTTCGAGCCGGCGGAGCAACCGGTCGAGGCCGACCGCCGTGGTCGCTCCGAGCAGTACGCCGAGCCAGCCGCCGAGCAGAACTCCGGCCGCCAGCCCGGCCAGCCCGGCGGCCAGCCGGACCAGGTCGATCCGGCCCGACCAGCCCACTGTGCTCTCGCCCCACCCGCGCCGACCCCTGTCCCGTCCGCGTCCCGACTGTCGGTCGCCGCGCTCGTCGAGAACGTTGCGCGGGTAGGTGCTGGCGTGGCCTGCCCGGCACTCCGCCGGCCTGGCCGCCGGGGTGGACGGCCCGACGATGCCGAGTGCGGAGAGCCGCCCCCGGGACGACCGGCGGGCAGGAACCCCGACCAGCGCCAGCAGCAGGGCGAGGCCGATCAGAACTCCCGGGACCAGCATCCGCATCATCGTCAGCGCCCCGAGGTGGCGGCCGAAGCGAACTGGCCGGCCTCACGGTCGGTTCTGCCGGTACGGACGGCGCCGCTGAGCCGGCCCGCCCAGAACAGGCCGGCGAGTTGCAGGGTGACGGCGCCGACCGCACAGGCGGCACCGATCGGGGTGTGCAACAGGATCGCCAGGGGGTCGACGCCGATGCCGTAGCCCAGCGCGATGCCGCCGGCCGGCAACCCCGCCAACAGCCAGGCGGTGGCACGGGCACCGGCCGCCTGCGCCTCGGCGGCGGCGAGCCCCCGGTCCATCGCCCGGGCGTCGGCCTCGATCCGCTCCAGAAGGTCGGCCAGGGGCGCGCCGGTCTGCTCGGCCAGGCGTACCGCCGACCGGGCGAGACCGGCGAGTCGGTCCGATCCGTCGGCCGCCAGCATGACGGTCGACGGCGGCAGCCCGGCTCGCAGGTCGGCGGCGAGGCCGCAGAGTGCGTCGAGCTGGCCGCGGTGTGCCCGTTCGGCCCACCGGCCGGCCCGGCGGCGCAACAGACCGCGGACCGCCATTCCGGTGTAGGCGGCCACGGCGAGCGCCGCGACCGGGCCGCCGGCCAGCGTTCCGCCGACGCCGCCCAGCACGACACCGACGACCACGGCCCGCCAGGGCGGCACCGAGGCGAGCAGCCGATCCAGCGCGGTCGCCCAGGAGACCGGCGGACCTGCCGAGTCGACCGCTGCCGGTCCGGCTCCTCCCGGATGGCGCCGCAGCCCGAGGCGTACGCCGTCGCGCCGGCCGACCACCGCCCTGCGCCGGACCCGAGCGCGGCCGGCCGGCCAGCCGACCAGGAGCGCCGCGCCGGCCAGGCAGGCACCTGCCAGCCACCAGTTCGTCACGGCGCACCCCGAGTGATCTCCCGACGGGCGGAGGGCTGCGGCCACGACCGGGGCGCGGTGCCGGTGGCGACACCGGAGCAACCGGTCCGACCTGTGCCGACGGCCTCCAGCAGGGGCGGCACCGGCACTCCCCGCTCGGCGAGCAGCGCCGCCAGTGCCGGAGCGGCTGGTCCGAGACCCCGGTCCCGACGCCAGGCGGGTACGACGGTGACCAGCCGCTCCGAACCCGCCGGCAGCAACAGGCAGACCGCTTCCAACACCCGTCCCGTCGACGCGCGGCGTACCTGGAGCAGCACCTGGAGTGCGGCGGCCACCTGGGCATGCAGGGCCGGTCGGGGCAGGCCGCCGAGCAGTCCCAGTGCCTCCAGCCGGGCCGGTACGTCCGCCGGGGCGTTGGCGTGCAGGGTGCCCGCCCCGCCGTCGTGGCCGGTGTTGAGGGCGGAGAGCAGGTCGACCACCTCGGCGCCCCGACACTCGCCCACCACCAGCCGGTCGGGACGCATCCGCAGGGCCTGTCGCACCAGGTCGCTCAGCCCGACCGAGCCGGCACCCTCCACGTTCGAGGTCCGGGCCTGAAGTCCGACCACGTGTGGATGCACCGGCCGCAGTTCGGCGGCGTCCTCGACCAGCACGATCCGTTCGGTCGGTGGCACCAGCCCGAGCAACGTGTTCAGCAGGGTCGTCTTGCCCGAACCGGTTCCGCCGACGACCAGGTAGGCGAGCCGGGCGGCGACCACCGCGGCGAGCAGCGCGGCGGCGGCACCGGGCAGGGTGCCGTGGCGTACCAGGTCGTCGAGGGTGAACGGGCGCTGGCGGAAGGTACGCAACGACAGGTAGGGCCCGCTGGTCGCCACCGGCGGCAGTACGGCGTGCAGGCGGGTACCGTCCGGCAGGCGGGCGTCGACGTACGGGCTGCCCTCGTCCAGCCGTCGACCGCAGGCGGCGGCGAGCCGTTGGGCGAGCCGGCGTACCTCGTCGGGGCCGCCGAGCGGAACCGACACCGGGGAGAGCCCGGTGCCCCGGTCGACCCAGACCTTGGTCCCGTTGACCAGCACGTCGGTGACCTGGTCGTCGGCGAGCAGCGGCGTCAGCGGACCGGCACCGACCAGGTCGTGGTGCACCCGGGTGGCCATCCGTAACACGGTGGTGTCGCCGAGGACGGCCGCGCCGGGCTCGGCACGTACCGCCGCGACGACGGCGGCCGGGGTCACCGTCGTCCCCTCGGCGGCGAACCGGCGCCGGACCCGGGCGGCAAGGTCGTGCCTCACGGCCGGGCCGCCTCGGTGCGGGCGGCACCCCTCCGAGCCGGGTGACGGCGGGCGGCACCATTCCGGATGCTCATCGGGCCTCCACCGGAACGCCGGCCGCACCGGTGAGGTCGGTGATGATGCGTTGGCAGAGCGCCGCGAGCGGACCGCGTCCGGCCGCCGCCGGGGCCTCGCCGCGTTCCAGGTTGCGGCAGAGTCCCGGCTCGGGCCGCAGCGTGCCGACCAGCGGGAGGTCGAGCGCCCGGGCCACCTCGCGGGCCTTGAGTCGGCCCGGAGCGGGGCCGCGCACGATGACCGAGAGGTTGGCGCAGTGCAGTCCAGCGACCGCGACCACCCGGGCCGCCGCAGCGGTCGCCCGCAACTCGGCGGGGACCAGCACGAACGCCTGGTCGGCCGCCTGGAGTGCGATCACCGCCGCGTCGTCGAGCTGCCGGGGCAGGTCGACGACGACGAGGTCGCGGCCGCGCCGGCCGGCGTCCATGGTGGCCGCCATCGCCTCGACCGGCAGCGCCAGCAGGTCGCCACGATCCCAGGAGAGCATCACCAGGTCACCCCGGCTGGGCAGCGCCCGGACCAGCGCCGGCGCGTCGACTCGGCCGTCCGCCTCGGTGAGCGCGGGCCAGCGTAGCCCCTCCAACTGTTCCCAGCCGAGAACCAGGTCGAGGCCGCCACCGAGCGGGTCGGCGTCGACCAGCAGCGTACGCAGGCCGCACCGGGCCGCCGTGATGGCGAGCCCACCGGCCAGTACGCTCGCGCCGGCCCCGCCGCGCCCGCCGATCACCGCGACGATCCGGGCCGGGCCACCCACCGCACCGCCGCGACCGGTGACGCACTCGCCGAACCGGTCGACGAGCCACGGCTCGGCCGCCGGCAGCACGGCGACGTGTTCGGCACCGAGCAGCCCGGCGACCTCCCAGCCGCCGTCCTCCTCCCCGGAGCGGCCGACCAGGATGACGCGGGGTCTCCTGGGCAACCTCGCCCGCAGGCAGGCCTGCGCCTGGTCGGTGCCGACCAGCACCAGCGGTGCGGCGGCCCAGCGAGACCGGGCGGTCGCCGGTTCGGCGGCCACCTCCACCTCGCCGCCGCCCGCCGCCGCCAGCCGGAGCAGCTCGTCAAGTAGCTCGTTGTCCGAGGTCACGACCAGGGGCAGGCGCGGTCCGGGGCGGACCGGGGTACGCGGTGGCATCACGTCCTCCAGCGGGGGGAATCCGGCTCCAACGGGCGGTCCGGTTACCGCCACACCTTGGCGTCCCGAAACCTCCGTTGCCGGCACCGGAAATCCGTGCTGTGGATAACTGGGGTGGTTGTGGACAACCCCCGTCGAGTCAGTGGATCTGGTATGCGCACCAGCGCCGCCAGCGGCGATCCCGGCGACGGGTACGAGCGGCTTCCCGCGTACCCGAAGGGGTTCGCCGGCCTGCGGCGACCAGGCCATATTCGCCACCGGCGGGGGTAACCGAGCCGCGTGGTCGCTACCGCGCGACGCAACCGTGCAGATCGGGAGAGGGAGCCGTGATGGCGCAGTCCGTGCGCATGACCTCGGTGGTACTGGAACCGGCCGCGCAGGAGGTGGTCCGGGCGACGGCCAACCCGCCGTATCCGTTCCAGCTCGCACCGGAGAAGGGGCGGGCGAAGCTGGTCGAGATGCAGTCGGGCAGCACCCCCCGCCCGGAGGTCGACATCGAGGACATCATGGTGCCCGGCGGCCCCACCGGGCAGGTACCGGTCCGAATCGTCAAGCCCCGGGGCGCCGGCCGGCTCGGCGGTCCGGGCGGCGGGCTGGGCGACCGCCTCCGCGCCGCCGCCGAGGAGATGATGCGGCCGCGCGGGGTCGGCGGCATGCTGCCGGCGGTGCTCTACATCCACGGCGCCGGCTGGGTCTTCGGCGACTCCCTCACCCACGACCGGCTGATCCGCGAACTCGCGGTACGGTCCAACTCGGCGATCGTCTTTCCCGAGTACAGCCGGGCGCCGGAGGCGCGCTATCCGATCGCGATCGAGGAGTGTTACGCGGTCGCGCAGTGGTTGGCCAGCGAGGGCGACGACTACGGCCTGGACCCGACCCGGATCGCCATCGCGGGCGACTCGGTGGGCGGCAACCTGGCGACGGTGGTGACGATGCTGGCCAGCCGGCGCGACGGGCCGTGCTTCGCCCGGCAGATACTGCTCTATCCGGTCACCGACGCCGATTTCGACACCCCGTCCTATCAGGAGTTCGGCAGCGGCTACTACCTGTCCCGGGAGCAGATGATGTGGTTCTGGGACCAGTACCTGCCGGACCGGGCCGAGCGGTCCGACCCGATGGCGTCACCGCTGCGGGCCGGTCCGGAGCAGCTCCGGGGCATGCCGCCCACCCTGATCACCACCAACGAGGCGGACGTGCTGCGCGACGAGGCCGAGGCGTACGCGGCGAAGCTGCGCCGAGCCGGCGTACCGGTGACCCAGGTGCGCTACCAGGGCATCATCCACGACGCGGCGATGCTGGACCCGCTGGCCACCACCCAGGCCGCGCAGGCGATCACCGCCCAGGCCGCGACGACGCTCGCCCAGGCCCTGCACCACGAGTAGCCCGCCGGGACGTCGACGCATCGTCGCACGTCGACGCCAGGCCGGCCGGGACGGCGGTGGGAGCCGCGCCGTATCGGCCCCGTCCTCGTATGGTTGGCCTGGTGAAGACCCTCCACACGGCGTACCGCGTCTCGGACCTCGCCGCGTCGCTCGCCTTCTACACCGCGCTCGGGTACGTCCCGGTCGGCCGCATCGACGTCGGGGACGGCGCGAGCCTGACCGTGCTGAAATTTCCGGACGAGGATGTCGTGACGCTGGAGCTGGTGCACCGGCCGGCCGCCGGACCGGTGGACGTGGGCACCGGGTTCAGCCACCTCGTCGTCCAGGTCGACGACCTCGCCGGCACGGTCGACGCGCTGATCAGGGCTGGCCTCTGGCCGGGCCCGGTGGAACGACCCGCCGGTGCACACGGCCCGCAGACCTCGTGGCTCACCGATCCGGACGGTTACCGGATCGAGTTGGTGCAGTGGCCACCCGGACACGCCGACGGAATCACCGCCGCCGACTTCGCATAGCAACCGGGCCGGCACCGTGCAACCGGGGCCTGGAGCCGGGCAACCGCCTGCGCCGGGCGACCGGGTCGACCGCACGGGTAGCGGGGCCCGTTGTTTGAGTAGGAGGCGAGGGATCACTTGAGTAGCACCGGATCGCGCTCCGGCCCGTACCCGGTACCGGTGCTCCGCCCGACGGGTGGCGCGGCGCGACGGGCGCCGTCCGGGAACGCGGACCGGCCGCAACCCGGTACCGGAAACAGCCTCGACCATCGTGACCAGCGTGAATGCGCTTTACCGCCAAAAGCGACGACCCCCGTCGGGGGGAGACGGGGGTCGTCTGGGGTTCGGCTCCGGGGGGGTCGAGCCGAACCCGCCCGGCGGTCACGGGGGGTGCGACCGCCGAGGTCTACCGAGCACAGAGGATATGAAAGTGTGTCGCAACTACAAGCATGCCTGAGTCGACCCGTATACGTCGAGTGGCGTTAACTTCCACTCCCTGCGAAAGTCCGCCTTCACCCTGTGACCGTGATCACGCCGAGGCTGATCGGCCGATCAGGGGGTAACCGGTCGGCAGGTGCCAAACGTGACCCCGCGCACCCGCTGACCATAGACCATCCGGCTAGACTTTCGCGCCGTGGGCCGAAGCGCCGCTTTCTTCGATCTGGACAAGACCGTCATCGCCAAGTCGAGCGCGTTGGCGTTCGGTCGGCCGTTCTACCGGGACGGGCTGATCACACGCCGCGACGTGGTCAAGTCCGCGTACGCCCAGCTGATGTTCCGGCTGGGTGGCACCGACGAGCAGACGATGGCGCGTACCCGCGACTATCTGGCGACCCTGTGCAAGGGCTGGCCGGTGGAGCAGGTCCGGCAGATCGTGGCCGAGACGCTGCATGAGCTGATCGACCCATACGTGTACGCCGAGGCCGCCGCCCTGATCGAGGAGCACCAGGCGGCCGGCCGGGACGTCGTACTCGTCTCCGCCTCCGGCGAGGAGATGGTCCGGCCGATCGGTGAACTCCTCGGTGTCGCCGACGTGATCGCCACCCGGATGACGGTGGTGGACGGGCGGTACAGCGGCGAGGTGGAGTTCTACGCCGCCGGCCCCAGCAAGGTCGACGCGGTCGGCGAGCTGGCCAAGGAGCGCGGCTACGACCTCACCGCGTCGTACGCCTACTCCGACTCGATCAGCGACCGCCCGCTGCTGGAGTGTGTCGGCCATCCGAGCGCGGTCAACCCGGACCGGGCGCTGCGCAAGCTCGCTGTGGAGAACGGCTGGCCGGTGCTGGAGTTCCGGCACCCCGTACCGCTCGGTCGCCGGCTCCGGGAGCGTCCCGCCGTGCCGGTCGCGGCGGCGGCGATCGGGGTCGGCGTCGGGGTCGCCATCGGCATCGCCTGGTACGGCCGGCACCGCCGGGCCCGCGCCACCACCGCCTGACCACCTGCCGTCGCCTCTCCTACCTGCCGTCGGCCGGCGGCGGGCTCGCCAGAACCTCGTCGCCGATCTCGGTCAGCCGCTCCGCGCCGATCTCCACCGCCGTCGCGTAGTGCCGGAGCCAGGAGCGGAGCCCGTCCGGCGTACCGGTGGCGAAGGCGCCGGCCGCGCCGACGTACTCCGGCTCGCGCTCCAGGTGCCCCAGGTCGACCGCGACCAGGCCGCGCGGGTCGAAGCCGGTGGAGAGCAGGGTGAGCCGGGCGGCGGCCCGGGCGACCACCCCGGACGGCCCGGCGAAGGGTCGCAGCGCCAGCAGTTCCCCGTGTACGACGGCAGCCAGCACCACCGGCGGGACCGACGTGCCACCGGCGACCAGTCCGGCCAGCCCGTCCAGCCGGGCGCCGAGCGCGTGCGGCACGCCGGCCCCTTCGGCGGCGTACTCCGGGGCGGGGCGGCCGAGCGCCTCCTCCGGTACCGCTGCGCGGGCGGCCAGGGTGTGCAGCCGGGCGAGCACCTGACGGGGGGCCTTCGGCCAGAGGTCGGCCAGCCCGGGCAGCGCACCGGCGACCCGGAGGGCACCTTGCAGCACGGGGTCGGTCACGGTGCCCGCGCGGACCGTCTCGCGCTCGTGGGCGTACCCCTCGAGGGCGGAGCTGGCCACCGCGGACCGGAGGCTTACCTCGGCCGCGACCTGGCCGCCGTGCCGGCGCAACGCGCGGTGCCGCAGCGCCTGGTCGACCCGCTCGCGGGCCCGGTCGACGGCGGGCGCGACGTCGGCGAGGTCCAGCAGCGGGGCGAGCGGGTCGGCGGCCATGCTGTCACCGTAGTTGCCGGTCAGCGCGGGCCGGCGCCGGGCGCCGGAAGCGGCCCTGACCGGCGAGCGCCGCAGCGCGGCCATTCGGCGCGTCTGGTCGCGCGAGTGGCATGGACCCCTCGCCCCGGCTACCAGGCCCGATTAACCTCCTACCGAACGACACTGACGCGATGCCTGAGGAGCCACCCACCATGAGCGAGACTCTGGCAAACCTTTTGCAGGAGACCCGGCAGTTCCCGCCGCCGGCCGACCTTGCCGCCGCCGCCAACGTCACCGCGGACGCCTACGAGGATGCCGCCGGGGACCGGTTGGCGTTCTGGGCCCGGCAGGCGGGCCGGCTGGACTGGGCCAGGGAGTGGGACCAGGTCCTCGACTGGTCGAACCCGCCGTTCGCGAAGTGGTTCGTCGGCGGGAAGCTCAACGTCGCCTACAACTGCCTGGACCGGCACGTCGCCGCCGGGCACGGCGACCGGGTGGCCATCCACTGGGAGGGCGAGCCCGGGGACACCCGCACCCTCACCTACGCCGACCTGCTGGCCCTGACCAGCCAGGCGGCGAACGCGCTGACCGACCTCGGGGTCACCGCCGGGGACCGGGTGGCGATCTACCTGCCGATGATCCCGGAGGCGGCGGCGGCGATGCTCGCCTGCGCCCGGATCGGTGCCACCCACAGCGTCGTCTTCGGCGGCTTCTCCGCCGACGCGCTGACCAACCGGATCCAGGACGCCAGCGCCAAGGTCGTGATCACCGCCGACGGCGGGTTCCGCCGGGGCAAGCCGTCGGCGCTGAAGCCGACCGTCGACGAGGCGGTCGCCAAGTGTCCGACGATCGAACGGGTGCTGGTGGTCCGGCGTACCGGGCAGGAGGTGGCCTGGAACGACGAGAAGGACCTGTGGTGGCACGAGACGGTGGAGACCGCCTCGACCGAGCACACCGCCGAGGCGTTCGACGCGGAGCACCCGCTCTTCATCCTCTACACCAGCGGCACGACGGCGAAGCCGAAGGGTATCCTGCACACCTCCGGCGGCTATCTGACCCAGGTCGCCTACACCCACCACGCGGTCTTCGACCTGAAGCCCGAGACCGACGTCTACTGGTGCAGCGCCGACATCGGCTGGGTGACCGGGCACTCCTACATCGTGTACGGCCCGCTGGCCAACGGCGCCACCCAGCTGATGTACGAGGGCACCCCGGACACCCCGCACCGGGGCCGCTTCTGGGAGCTGGTGCAGAAGCACCGGGTGACCATCCTCTACACCGCGCCCACCCTGATCCGCACCATGATGAAGTGGGGCGACGACATCCCCCGGGAGTACGACCTCTCCTCGCTGCGCCTGCTCGGCAGCGTCGGCGAGCCGATCAACCCGGAGGCGTGGATCTGGTACCGGGAGAACATCGGCCGGGGCGAGTGCCCGGTGGTCGACACCTGGTGGCAGACCGAGACCGGCGGCATCATGATCTCTCCGTTGCCCGGGGTGACCTCGACCAAGCCGGGCAGCGCGATGCGCCCGCTGCCGGGAGTCAGCGCCGAGGTGGTGGACGACCAGGCGCAGCCGGTGCCGAACGGTGGCGGCGGCTTCCTGGTGCTGACCGAGCCGTGGCCGTCGATGCTGCGCACCATCTGGGGCGACGACCAGCGGTTCATCGACACCTACTGGGCCCGTTTCGAGGGGCTCTACTTCGCCGGTGACGGTGCGAAGAAGGACGACGACGGCGACCTGTGGCTGCTCGGCCGGGTCGACGACGTGATGCTGGTGTCCGGGCACAACATCTCGACCACCGAGGTGGAGTCGGCGCTGGTCTCGCACCCGTCGGTCGCCGAGGCGGCGGTGGTCGGCGCGACCGACCCGACCACCGGGCAGGCGATCGTCGCCTTCACCATCCCGCGCGGCTCCGTCGACAGCGAGGGGAACGCGGGCGAGGCGCTCATCGCCGAGTTGCGTGAGCACGTCTCCAAGACCCTCGGCCCGATCGCCAAGCCCCGGCAGATCATGCTGGTGCCGGAGTTGCCGAAGACCCGCTCCGGGAAGATCATGCGCCGGTTGCTGCGCGACGTGGCCGAGAACCGCTCGCTCGGTGACGTCACGACGTTGCAGGACTCCTCGGTGATGGACCTGATCTCCTCCGGCATGCACTCCGGCAAGTCCGACGAGGACTGAACCGGCGCCGGCCGGGCCGGCGGCGGTCGCCGCCGAGACCGCAGGCAACACGATGGGCGGACCCGCTCCGGGTCCGCCCATCGTCGTCCGGGCCGGAGTGGTCGGGCTGGTCAGCGGGTACGAGCCGGTGCGCGGAGCCGGCTTCACATACACGGTTACCGCCGCGCGGACGTGGTACGAACGGCCAGGGTTCCCGCTGTGGCCGAATCGTGACATTCGCATGTCCGAAAATAGGTGACCGTTAGAATGCTTTCGCCCTGATTAGACGTGGATCCGACTACCCCGACGAGCCGTGCTCGACCCGTGACAGGGTTCGGTCGATCTGCAATTGTGGTGGTCGCTTCTGATGACAGCGCCCGCCAACAGCCGGCCTGTCTTGTAACACTTCCACAAAGGAGGAGGACCTTTGAGGAGACGAGTCACAGCCGGTCTGGCGGGTGCCACGGCCGCGCTGTTGGCCGCCGGCGCGGTCGCCGTGCCGGCGTCCGCCGCTCCGGCGGCGCCTGCCCCGGTGGACCGGGAACCCCAGGGTGCGGCCCACCGGGCCGACAACCTGCCCGACCCGCTCGCGGAGGAGCACCAGCAGGTCCGCAGGGAGGCCATCTCCGCCCTGCTCTCCGGCAAGGCCAAGCTACAGACCCGAAACGGGTCGAAGGTCATCCAGATCAAGGCTGACCGGTTCGTCGAATACCAGCAGCCGCCGAAGAGCGACCCGATCTTCAGCATCCTGGTCGAGTTCGGCAACCAGAAGGACCCGCGTACCGGCGGCACCGACGGCCCGCTGCACAACCAGATCAAGCAGCCGGACCGGGTCTACGACGGCGGCGCGACCGACGACAACAGCACGATCTGGCGTGCCGACTACAACCGCCAGTCGTACCTGGACCTCTTCTACGCCGAGGGCAAGGAGTCGATGGCCGACTTCTACCTGAAGCAGTCGGGCGGCCGGTACACCGTCGGCGGCGACGTCAGCGACTGGGTCAAGGTCCCGTTCAACGAGGCCCGGTACGGCAGCAACGAGATCGCCGAGCGGGACGGCTACTGGAACTTCGTCAAGGACACCGCCACCGCCTGGTACGAGTCGCAGGTCGCGGCGGGCAAGACCCCGGAGCAGATCAAGCAGTACCTCGCGCAGTTCGACGTCTGGGACCGGTACGACCACGACGGTGACGGCGACTTCAACGAGGCCGACGGCTACGTCGACCACTTCCAGGCGGTGCACGCCGGTGAGGGCGAGGAGGCCGGCGGCGGCGCGCAGGGCGCGGACGCGATCTGGTCGCACCGCTGGGCCGCCTTCACCGACCTGGCCGGCTCGGCCGGGCCGGAGTTCAACAAGGCCGGCGGGGTGCAGATCGGCGACAGCGGGCTCTGGATCCGTGACTACACCACGGAGCCGGAGAACGGCGGCCTGGGCGTCTTCGCCCACGAGTACGGCCACGACCTCGGCCTGCCCGACCTGTACGACACCCAGGGCGGCGACAACGGCGTCGGGTTCTGGAGCCTGATGGCCTCCGGCTCCTGGCTCAACGAGGGCAAGCAGGAGATCGGCACCAAGCCCGGTTACATGGATCCGTGGTCCAAGCTCTACCTGGGCTGGCTGAACTACTCGACCGTGGACTGGGACAGCGGCACCACGTACGCCACCCTCGGGGCGGCCGGCGACACCGACGGTCTCGCCCAGGCGACCGTGGTGAACCTACCCGGCCAGGAGGTCACCATCCCGTACAACACTCCGTTCGCCGGCGAGCGCGAGTGGTGGAGCGGTACCGGTGACAACCTGAACAACACGCTGACCCGGACCCTCGACCTCAGCGGTGCCACCAGCGCCTCGGTCAACGCCAAGGCGTGGTACGAGATCGAGGAGAACTTCGACTACCTCTTCGCCGAGGTGTCGACGGACGGCGGGTCCACCTGGGCCAAGCTGACCAACCCGCTGATCGAGCCGGGCGAGGCCGGCATCGACGGTTCCACGAACGACGAGTGGGTCGACCTGAACTACGACCTCGCCGCGTACCTGGGCAAGACGGTGCAGTTCCGTTACCGCTACCAGAGCGACAACGGCACCAACTTCGCCGGTGCGTTCTTCGACAACATCTCGCTGGTCAAGAACGGTACGCCGGTCTGGACCGACGGGGCGGAGACCGAGCAGCCGGAGTGGACCGCCCGCGGCTTCACCCGTTCGGTCGGCTCGGTCACCGAGCTGCGTCCGCGCTTCTACATCGCCGAATACCGGACCTACTACGGGTACGACAAGACCCTGGAGACCGGTCCGTACAACTTCGGCTGGCAGAACTCGAAGCCGGACTGGGTGGAGCGGTTCAAGAACCCGCAGGGTCTGCTCGTCTGGTACGTGAACTACGCGTACGAGGACAACGACACCATCGTGCACCCGGGCTTCGGCCTGAACCTGCCGGTCGACGTCCGGCCCGGCCCGATCACGGTGCCCGGGGTCGGCAACGTCACCAACCGGCGCAGCAGCTACGACGCCACGTTCAGCCGGTTCGCCAAGCCGGCGCAGACGTTCCACCTCAACGGGGTGGCGACCACGGTGCCGAAGCTGAACCCGGTGACGGTCTTCAACGACTCGGACCCGAACCGGTACTGGTCGGCGCAGAACCCGATGAACTCGGTCAAGGTCGCCGGCACCGGCACCAAGATCGAGCTGCTGTTGGAGAACCGCCTCATCAGTGACCTGGCGATCATCAAGAACACAAAGTGAGGGGGGGGCGACCGAGCCGAGTTACCCGGGCGGGGGCCGGACGCGCGCGCAGCGCTTCCGGCCCCGCTCGCGTCCGCGCCCGACGCGGTCAGCCGGCGGCCAGGTCCAGCCAGCCGTACCGGTGCTCGCAGGGCGGCCCGGCCGCGATGCCGAACCGACGGTCGTCCAGGTCCAGCAGCACCGAGTAGACCGTCTCGGAGCGCTCGGCCGGCGGCATCCGCTCGTCGACGTGCCGGCAGATGGCGTGCGGAAAACTCGCATGGTCCCGGAAGAGCGCCGCGAGGTCACCCTCGCCGACCTTGCCGACCGCCGCCTTCGGCGCCAACAGCCGCCTGGCCCGGGCGGACCGGAACAGCGACGAGCCGCCGAAATCCTTGATCGTGTCGTAGACCGGCAAGCCCGTCTCCAGGTGGTTGGCGTGCGTGAGGTACCCGTCCACCGGGTGCAGCCAGCCGGCGTCCCCGGGTACCAGCTCCAGGTCGATCAACTCGCCGCCGGCCTCCGCCGCCTGCCCGAGCAGCAGGTTGATCGAGCTGTTCCGGTTGCCCCGCAAGGCGGCCTTCAGCGCCTCGGTCAGGCTCTCCGCCTCCAACGCCGCCCGCAGCAGCACGTGGTACGGCACCCCCGGCTCGACCCCGACCTCGGGCAGCCCGTCCCGATCGCAGCCGAGCATGTTCACGCAGACACCGACACCCGCCGAGTTCAGCCCGGTCTTGGCGACCATGCCCGCCTCGGTCAGGGTCAGCACCGTCAGCCCGCGCTCGTCCCGGGTGGCCAACAGCAACATCACGTCCCGCTGGTCCGGATGCCAGTCCCAGTTCTGCCCGAGCAGCAGGTGGCCGTTGCCGGTGTGGGTGCCGAGCACTCCGGCGGCGGTACACCCACCGGCACCGGCGTCCGGCGGCGGGACGGACCCGCCGTCCCGGTGCCGGCCGTAGATCAGCTCGGTACGCGCGTTCAACGCGTAGATCCGCTCGACCTCGGCCTCGGCCCCCTCGGCCACTCCGTCGAGCAGCTCGGCGACCCGGGGATGGTGCCGGCGGGTCGCCTCCCGGAAGGCCCGGCCGGCGGCGGTCACCGCCGCGTCGTCCAACCCGCCCTCGTCGCGGAACCGGCGCAGGTAGAACTCCAGGTTCGCGGTGATCAGGTCGCGGGCCGCAGCACCGTACCCGGCACCGCACTCGGCCGGGGTGCCCTGCACCCGGACCAGTGGCACCGGCAGGTCGGAGTGGTCTAGCCGACGGGCGGAAGTCATGCCAGCACGCTAACCGGCCGGCCCGGTCGACGTCACCGGCGTTACTGATCCCGTAGTCAGGAGCCCCCGGCCCCGGCGCGGGCGGCCCGGGAAATTCCCGGACGATCCCCTGATCCGTAGGTTGCGGCGGATCCGTCCCGCACCGGTGGCCCTAGGCTGTCGACATGACGGAGCGAACCGGCCAGGTCAGCGAGGAGCGGCGCGGCGGCGGCAGCCGGCTGCGTCCCGACGCCCGGAACGCCGACCGGCGCAGTCGACCGGCCACGGCGGCCGGGCCCGCCGGCACACCGGGGAGGGCCGGATGAGCGAGCGCGGCGCCGGCCGCAGGTCCGTCGTCGACGAGTCCTGCGTACTGGTGGAGGGGCCCTGGACGCACCGCTTCGTCGGCGCTAACGGCAGCCGGTTCCACGTCGTCGAGGCCGGCAGCGGGCCGCTGGTGCTCTTCCTGCACGGCTTTCCCGAGTTCTGGTGGGCCTGGCACGAGATGCTGCCGGCGGTCGCCGACGCCGGCTACCGGGCCGTCGCCGTCGACCTGCGCGGCTACGGCGCCAGCGACAAGCCGCCCCGGGGGTACGACGGCTACACCCTCGCCGCCGACGTGGCCGGACTGATCCGGGCCCTCGGCGAACGCTCGGCGGTACTCGTCGGTGCCGGTGCCGGCGGCATGATCGCCTGGACCGCCGCCTCCTTCCATCCCAGCCTGGTCCGCCGGCTGGTGGTGCTCGCCGCGCCGCACCCGCTGCGGCTGCGCGCCGGCATCTTCGCCGACCCGCGCGGCCAGTTCGCGGCGGCCACCCCGGCGCTGAAGTTCCAGATCCCCCGCTACGAGCACGTGCTGACCCGGGACGACGCGGCGCTGGTCGGCTATTTCCTGCAACGCTGGGGCGGGCCGCGCTGGGTCGAGAGCCCCGGCTTCGCCGACTACGCGGAGCGCTGCCGGCAGGCGATGCGGATCCCGCAGGCGGCGTTCTGCGCGATGGAGGGCTACCGGTGGGCGTTCCGGTCGGTGCTCCGGCTGCACGGCTACCGGTTCGTCAAGCTGATGCAGAAGCCGCTGGTCACCCCGACCCTGCAACTACACGGCGCCCTGGACCAGGCGTCGCTGCCGCGTACCGCCCAGGGCTCCAGCCGCTACGTGGTGGCCCCGTACGAGTGGCGGCTGCTCGACGACGTCGGCCACTTCCCGCACGTCGAGGCGACCGACCTGGTGCTGGGCGAGGTGCTGCGCTGGGCCAAGTCCTGACGGCCGTGCCGACCGTCCCCGGCCCGGGCCGCCGGGCGGCCGCCCGGAGAACGCCTTAGGCGCGGTTCTCGCGCAGGTCGGTCACCTCGGCCGCCGGTGCCCAGCCCTGGTAGACGCCGAAGTCGAACGCCTCCAGCCCCATCGCCTCGGCGACCGGCCAGCGGCCGCCGGTGTACTCCACCCGCAGCCAGTTGTCGTGCTGGGCGAGCACGATGAAGGGCTGGCCCTGCCACGAGCACCTGGTCCGGACGTAGACCAGTTCGCCGACCTCGGCCGCGGCCACCACCCGGACGTACCGCCCGGGACGGACCTCCTCGAAGCCCTCGCCCGGTTCCGCCTGGTAGAGGCGCACGTCGTCACCGGCCGGGCTGGCATCGTATTCCCGGCCGCGCCACTGGGCAACGTAACCGTCGCGCATCAGTCCTCCTCGGCCCGACGCCAGACGGGTACGTCGCAGTCCAGCGTCGCCACCAGCCGCTCCGTGCCGTCGAGACCGATCCGGTGCAACTGCGCGCCGTGCGGCAGCCGTACGCTGTCCACCTTGAACTCGGCCACCACGTCACTGCTCTCGCCGGGCGCGAACCCGTTGCCCCGGAACGGCGGCCGCTCGATCACCCAGCCCTCCATCGCCCGCATGGCGGCCTCGTTCTGCCCACCGTACGGAATCCGGTAGAGGCTGGGCCGGTACGCCGGCCAGCGGAGTACGTAGATCTCCTCGGCGTCCCGGTCGAAGGGCGACCCCGGGTGGTTGAGGCCGAGCGCGGCGTAGAGCTTCGCCGGGGTGCGCAGGTGGGCGACCTCGGACGCCCGGTGCACGAAGCCCGACACCCGGTCGTAGCCCCGGTCGAGATAGTAGGAGAGCTGGCTGGGGGCGATGGTCTTCTGCATCATCGTCGGCCGCCCCGGGTCCTCCGGAGCCGGCGCGTACGTCGACCGGGGCGCCTCCTCCTCGGCCGGAGCCTGCGGGGCCGGCTCGCCGGTGTCGTCGCCGAGCCCCACCTCGGCGGCCCAGTTCGCCAGCGCGACGATCTGCCCACCCGGCAGCTTCGCCCCGACCGGGGTGCCCGGGTTGACCGCGAACGAGTAGTTGTCGTCCGGCCACCGCCGGATCAACCGGGCGAACTTGACCTCGACCGTGTCGATGGTCTCGGGCAGGTGGTCACCGAGCCGCTCCGGCGAGGTGAACACCACGACGTAGCGCTCCCCGTCCAGCAGCTCGGTACGCCACTCGAAACCGTCGTCACCGGGTCGGGCGCCCGGGGCCGAGTTGAACGCCACCGGCAACAGCACCCTGGCGAGCAGCAGGGTGGAGAGGAACGTGTCGGTACTGCCGTCACCGGCCGCGTCGAGCAGGCTCTGCTCGACCTCGTTGGCCGGGGTGAAATCCGACGGTAGCCGGCGGGCGGGGGCCGGATCGGCCCCGCCCGGTGCCTCGGCGACGACGCCGCCGGCCGGCGCCTCGGGCGCGGCGGGTCCGCTCGTACCCGGGACAGCGTCCGGCTGCCGGCCGCCGGCCGCCCCGGCCGGGGTCGGTTCGGTCGGGGCCGCTCCGGCGGGAGTCTGGTGCGTCGGGGGCATTCCAGTGGAGATCGGTTCGGTCGCAGCCGTTGCGGAATCGAACTGCTCGGTGACCTGCGGGCCGACGGGGAACCGTTCGGTGACCTGGGCACCGGCGTACTGCTCGTCGACGGGGGTACCGGCGGCGTACTGCGCCCGGGCCGATCGGCCGGCGGAGAACTGCTCGGCGACTCGACCGGCGGAGAACTGTCCGGTGACCGACGAGGCCGCGCCGAACCGCTCACGGACACCGGGACCGGCGGAGAACTGCTCGCGCGCCGGTCGGCCGGCGGTGGCCTCTCCGATGCCGGCCGGGCCGGTGGAGAACTGCTCGCTGGGTGTCGGGGCGGCGGTGAGGTTCTCGGTGGGCAGCGAGCCCATCGTCAGAGAGCCTGTCGGGAACGAGTGGCCGTCGAACGACTGGCTGAGGCCCGTGCCGGTCCGGATCGGCTCGGTCGGACCGGCTCCGACGGTTTCGGGGCCGGTCGCTTCCGGATCGGCCGCAGTCCAGCTCGCGGAAACCGGATCGGTGGCGGGCCGGCTCGCGGAAACCGGATCGGCCGGTGCGTCGTCGGCCGGGCGCCGGGATACCGGGGTGAACAGCGACGGCTCGGCGTGCCCGGGTGCTGCCGTCCAGGGCTGCGGCGCCGGAGCCTCCGGCGGCGGCGTCCGCTGGGCGACCGGACCACCGGGCCGCTCCTGCGGAGTCTCCACCGCCTCGATGGGCCGGTCGAGCTGCTGGCCGACGGGACCGTGCCAGGCCGGCGGCGGAGCGGCCGGCGCATCGCTCGACGGCGGCGCGGACACCGAGGACGGCGGAGCAGCCGGCGTTTCCGCGCCGGAACTCCCGTTCGCCCTGCTCGCCGAGGTGGGTCGGCCCGGTCCCGCCGGTGTCATCCAGCCCGCCGAGGTGTCCTCGGAGATCTGGCTGCCGAACTCTCCGCCCAACCCGCTGCGGGCCGGCGTCGGGGCGATCACCGGCACCGTGGCCGGGGTGCCGGTCGGCGGGACCGGTGCCGGTGCCGGAGACGAGGGGAATACTGTCGGATCGTCCGACGACGGGGCCGTCGCGGCTGGTTCGCCGGCCGGCGGCATCATCGTCGGAGCGGCTTCGGTCGCCGTCTCGTCGGGCCGGGACTGCTCGACCGGCTCCCGCACCGGCTCCACCGGCCAGGACGACTCGACAGGCTCCCGGTACGTATCGATCGACTCACGGAACGACTCGACCGGCTCCCGCGACGACTCGACCGACCAGGACGACTCGGCCGGCTCGCGGTACGACTCGGCCGGCTCGCGGTACGACTCGGTCGGCTCCTGAGACGCCTCGACCGGCTCCTGGAACGCCTCGGGTGACCGCGGCGGCAGCCCCGGCGAATCCGCGTCCACCGGCCGGAAGAACTCGGCCGACTCCCGCGCCGTGCCGGGCGAACGCAGCGGCAACCCGTCGGACCCAGCCGGTCGGAACGGCATCCCGTCCGGCTCGACCGGCCGGAACGCCCCGGCCGGCTCGGGCTCGGCCCGGTGCGGCGGCCCCTCCGGCGGGCGACGCGGCACGGCCGCCGTGGCCCGGGCCCGGGCGGCCCGCTCGACCTGCTCCAGCCGCGCCCGCGCGCCCATGCTGCGACCGGGGAGTCGTACATCGCCCCGGGAAAGCTGGGAGACGAACCAGGCGGGCAGGTATCCCTCGATCGGCAGGCCCGGATTGACCGCGAGCCACCACTCCGGGTTGGGCCAGCCGGCCGCCAACTCCGGATAGGCTGCCCGTCGGGTCGATCCGGCGTTCTCGGCAAGACACGCGCGCAGGGCGGCGGTGGAGGTGAATGCGAGTACGTGTGTCCGGCCGCCGGTGGTCCAGGTGCCCCAACCCATCGGCGCACGCCCGGCGAGCGCCTCGGCGGAGACCGGCAGCAGCAGATCGGTACGGGCGAGAATGCGGAAATAGAGTTCCTGGTCGCCCGCGCGCAGTGCGTCCCGCATCGCGGCCTCGGTCTCGGTGGCCGGCTCCCATTCGGTCACGGCCACCTCCCTCTCGCCGAACAGGCCACAAGCATCGCGTACAACCTACAAGGTGGGGACCGGATCACAATGCTTGGCCGGCGGTGGATGCCGTCGCCGACGATCCACCGATAGCATCCGGTGGGCGGGTCGAAGCGTTGACGATCCGGCCCGATGGCGGACCGAACCAATTTCGGAGGCGACCGATGCCTGGCCGGACAATACGACTCACGCTGATCGGCGCCGTCACCATACTGGTGGTCCCGCCGATCGCCGCCGGCCCGGCCACGGCGGCACCGCTCGCCCCGCCGGTCGCCCAGCGGGTCCTGCCCGGCTGTGACAACAACACCCCACCCGCCCAGCCCATCACCACGATGCCGTGGGCGCAACAGCGGTACGCCCCTGAGCGGCTCGCACCGCTGGCCACCGGAGCCGGCGTGACGGTCGCCGTGATCGACTCCGGCGTCGACAAGACGCACCCGCAGATGAAGGGACGGGTGCTGCCCGGGCGGGACTACCTCAACCCCGGCCTGGACGGTACGCGGGACTGCGTCCGGCACGGCACCGGCGCGGCCAGCATCATCGCCGCCACCCCCCGGGAGGGGGTCCCCTTCCGGGGACTGGCACCGCAGGTCAAGATCCTTCCGGTACGGGTCTCCGAGAAGAAGGTCATCGAGGGGAAGGAATCGGGCGAAAGCGTAACCGTCGAAAAATTTGCCGAGTCGATCCGCTGGGCGGTCGACAACGGGGCGGACGTGATCAACCTCTCGATCGTCTACTACCAGGACAACCCAACGCTCAAGCGGGCGGTGGAGTACGCCCTGGAGAAGGACGTGGTGATCGTCGCCGCCGCCGGAAACCTCTACACGGACAAGAACCCGAGGCCGTACCCGACGTCGTACGACGGGGTGATCGGGGTCGGCTCGGTCGGCGAGGACGGGCTGGTCTCCCAGTTCTCGCAGCGCGGCGACTACGTCGACCTGGTCGCCCCCGGTGGCAACGTCGTGATCGCGGCACCGGAGCGCGGGCACCTGCTGGACAACGGCACCAGTTTCGCCACCCCGTTCGTGACCGCCACCGTGGCACTGATCCGGCAGTACTGGCCCGAGCTGAACGCGCGGCAGGTGACACAGCGGCTGCTCGCCGCCACCGATCCGGTGCCGGGCTCCGACCGAGACGCCTACGGGGCCGGGCTGCTCAACCCGTACCGGGCGGTCACCGACACGGCGGCACCGGCCCGGCGTCAGGAGGCCGCTGGGCTGCCACCGCACCGGGTCGACCCGGTGGAGGTGGCCCGGGCGGAGCGGCGTTCGGAGAGCCAGGAGCGGGCGCTCTGGGTCGCCGGCCTCGCCGGCACCGTCGCACTGCTGGCGCTGCTGCTCGCCGTCGTACTGCCCCGGGGAGCGCGCCGCGGCTGGCGTCCCGCCGCCCCGGCGTCCCGGCAACCCTCCCGAGAGGCGTCCTAGCCCTCGCCACCGGCAGGGTGCCGACGCGCCCGGAGGCGGTACGCGCAAGCAGATGCCCCGGGTGCGGCGCGGATCGCGGCAGCCCGGGGCAGTCTGGGTGGTGCGGGAAGGCCTTACTGGAACAGGCCGGTGTTCTTCTTCTCGGTGCTGAGGTAGTCGGCGGCGGACTCGTCCAACGCCATCTTGATGTCACGCAGCATGGTGGACATTTCCTGCGCACCCTGACGCCACTTGGTCTGGCGCTGGAAGTACGCCTGCTGCGCCTCGCCCTCCCAGGTGTTGACCAGCGGCGCGGCGTCCGACTCCAGCTGGTCCAGCTGCGAGTCGAGCGTGTTCAGCGCCTTCTGGATATCCGCGCTGGCCTGCTGCAACGCGGCAAAATTGACGACAAGAAGGCCGTCACTCATCGGATCTTCCCTCCCCGGTCAAATCAGAGCGGCAGCGTCATGCCGCCGGCGTTGGTGGCGTTCATCCGGCTCGACGCCTCGGTGTCGGACGCGTCGTACTGCTGGCCGGAGGTACGGATCGCGGTCGCCGTCTCGCGCAGCGCGCGGTGGATCTGCTCCTGGTTCTGCGACCACTGCTGCTTGACCTGCTCGAACGAGCGGCCACCAGCACCACGCCACGCGCTCTGCAACACCTCGAGCTCGCCCATCAGGCTGCTGAGCATGCTCTGCAGCGACTGGTCGACCGACTCGAACTTCGTGGCGGTCTGTTCCATCACCGCGGCTTCTGCCTGCGTCTGGGACACCCCCGAAGTCACCCCGCTCCCTTAACTCGTCGTCAACCCGGGACGCCCACTGTGGACCCCCGGCTCGTGTCCGCCACCCCCGCAGGGTCACGGCACAACTTGGCAATTACTTCCGTAGCCGACGGTAGCGGGCCAGGGCAAGGCTTGGATACCCCCTCTGGGCACCCTGTGGACAAACCCGTACCGCAATGAACCGGACCGTCGGCTACCGACGGTCACCGATATTCTCTCCCACCAGCGCACTTCTCCGCTCGCCCTATTGCACGCCGGCCCGGTCCCGGGCCTTCGCCGGATCCAGCGCCGGTCCGTCCGGAATGAGCGTGACCAGGGTGCTCGGCATCCGTACCCGCTTGGCGGCGCCGTAGCCGAGGTTGCCCAGCACCTCGCCGCTGGTCACCGGATGCCGCCGGCCCTGGTCGGTGACGACCGAGATGGCCCCGCCGGTGGCACCGGGCGAGGCGGTCGCCTCGACCACCACACCGCGACCCGGCTCCAGCACCACCTGGTCGGCGAGCGCACCGCCGCGCGCCGACTGTGCCGAGGTGGCGGGCGGGTCGGGGATCCCGGACATGTCCGCGCCGATCCGGATGCCCTGCACCCCACGGTCGTCGGGGACGTCGCCGCAGATCACACCCCCCTCCGCCGGTGCGATCTGCGGCGTGGTCGCCGGTGCCGCCGCGTCGTTGCCGGGCACCAGGTCGCCCTTCTTCGGCATCGCGCCGTACTCGCCCTGGGAGAGCTTGGTCTCCTCGCCCTGCTTCACGACGTCCTTGGTCAGCAGGATGTTGGCCTGCACCTCGGTGATGTTGTAGAGGCCGTCGCGCTTGGCCACCGCGTACTGGCCGCCGCCGCCCTGCCGCTCGACCAGGAAGACCTCGCCGATCTTCGCGCCCTGCACCGCCTCGGACGGGTCACCCGCGTCGGGAATCCGGATCTCGTCCAGGTCCGCCCCGGCGGGCAGCGCGTTGAGCAGGGCCGGCGCCACCGGCACCCGCCGCTGGCTGCCCCAGGTCAACGCGCTGATGATCAGGTCAGGATTCTGGATCAGGTGCCGGCGGTTGTGCCAGATCAGGAAGAGCTGGCCGTTGGGGTGCTCCGCCAGCAGGCCCTCGTCGCCCAGCTCCCGGCCGCCGGGCGCCGCCCTGCCGATCAGCAGTGTCGACTGTGGCTGCCCGCCGCCGCCACCGGTACGCGGCTCCGAGCAGATCGTCCAGCCGCCGGAGAGCAGCCGGTTGTTCGGCGGCAGCGACTCCGGCAGGTCGCGGATGCCCAGCGTCACGCCGCGCGGCTGGCCCTCCAGCGACTTGCGCGACACCGACACCGTCTTCGGGGCGGGCTGGCCGACGATGAGCAGCGCCGAGGCGTAGTTGAGCACCGGATGCAGGGTCTGGGTGTCGCTGATGTAGACGTACTGCGCGCCGGACTCCTTCTCGACGATCACCACCGCCGAGTCCTTCCACTTCGTCGCACCACCGCCGACGAAGACCCCGTAGACCACCGAGCCGCCGATCCCGATCAGCGCGATCAGCACGCTGGCCAGGGTGGCACCGGCCGCCCGCCGGAACGGCGACTGCGCGGGATCGGTCTCCCGCATCACCAGCGCGCCCACCACTCGCTGGACCATGAACTGGTAGGAATGCAACTGGTCCTGCCGCGACGGCATGCGGGCCCCCTCTCCGGTTGGTCCGGCCCATACGATAGGCCCCTGAGCGAATTGCGGGGGGCGGGCCCACGGCCGACGCCCATCCAGGGGAGGCTATCGCGGTGACGCTAACTGCGGCAGACAACCGGACCCGGCCCACCGGCACCCCGGGCAGCCGGATCGACCGGTCGCCACCGGCGCCACTGCCGGCATCGTCCACACCGTCCCGGTCCGGCCTGTTCGGCGTACGGGCCGGGCAGATCGTGGCCCTCCAGGTGGCGCTGGCCCTCGTGCTCGCCGCCGCCAGCCAGGGCCCGCTGCTGCTCGCCGGGGCCGCGCTGCTCGCCGTCGCCCTGGTGGTGCTGACCTGGCTCCGGATGCGTCGGCGCTGGCTGTTCGAGTGGATCGCCATCGGGCTGCGCTACTCCTCGCGGCAGCGGACACTGCCGCAGGCCGCGCCGCCTGAGGCCCTGCTCGACCTGGTCAACCCCGGCGCGGTGGTGCTGCCGGTCGACCTCGCCGGCGACGCCGCCTGCATGGTCAGCGACGCCTACGGCCTCACCGCCGTCCTCGAACTCGGTGACCAGGTCGGCATGCTCGCCGACAGCCCGCAGTCGCTGCTCTCCCCGGCCGGCCTGCTCCCGGCAGCCAGCGCGGAGACCCCGCCGATGCGGGTGCAACTGGTGCTCACCGGCGCTCCGGCGCCGACGCTTAGCGCCGGTGGCGGCACCCCGGCGACGTCGTACCGGCAGCTCACCGAGGGGCGGCTGCTCGGGCACGAGCGGGCCCTGCTCGCCGTCCGGGTGCTGCGCGCCGACGGGTGGTCCGACGACGACCTGCGCCGAGCGCTCTCCAGCGCCGTACGCAAGGTGCGCCGCCGGCTCACCCCGGTGCCGACCCGGGTGCTCGGCGAACGCGCCGCGCTCGGCGTACTCGCGGAGACGGTGCACCACGACGGCGCGCAACCGGCCCGGGAGAACTGGCAGGGTGTCAGCCTGGGCGGCCTGTTGCAGACGACTTTCCGGCTGCGCCGCTGGCCGGACCTGCGGACCGAGGCGGGCCGCCGGTTCGTGCCCCGGCTGCTGGCGCTGCCGGCGACCGCGACCACGGTCTCGGTGAGCGCCGGGCCGTGGGCGGGCGGCGGCACCGACAACATCCGGGTGGACGTCACGGTACGGGTGGCCGCCGACAGCCCTCAGACGCTCGGTACCGCCGTCCAGGCGCTGCGCCGGCTGCTCTCCGCCGAGCACGCCGTGGCCCGGCGGCTGGACGGCGAACAGCTCGACGGCGTCGCCGCCACCCTGCCGCTGGGGGTGCTTGGCGCCGGCCCGACCGCCCCGGCACCGGCCACCACCCTGCCGTCCTCCTCCGTGGACTCGCTCGACCTGCCGATCGGTCTGGCCGGGTTGATGCTCGGCGCCAACCGGCACGGCGCGGCGGTGGTCGCCCGGCTGTTCCGGGCCGAGACCACCCGGGTGGTCCTGATCGGCGGCGTACGCGCGGCGCAGCTCATCGCGCTGCGGGCGATGGCGCTCGGCGCCCGGATCGTGGTGCAGACGGCCCGGCCGCGCGCCTGGGAGCCGTTCGTCCGTGGTGCCAGTGGGCCGGGTTCGCCGATCGCGATGATCCCGCCGGGGCGGCCGGTGGGTGGCCCGCCCGGCACCCAACTGCACCCGCTGCTGGTGGTGGTCGACGTCGGCCCGGTGGCCGCCGACTCGCAGCCGGGGCCGGGTTGGCAGACCAGCCTTGTCGTACGCGACGAACTCGCCCCGGTCGACGTCGACGCCGTCTCCCGGGCCGACCTGGTGGTGTTGCAGCCGCTGCGTCCGCACGAGGCGCAGTTGGCCGGCGTGGCGCTCGGGCTGGGCGACTCGGCGGACTGGCTGACCCGGATCCGGGCCGACATGGTCGGGGTGATCAACCGTCGGGTGCTGCGCTGGGCGCTGCTCTCGGCCACCCCGATCGAGGCCCAACTGATCGGCCCGCCGGCCCGGTAGCCGCGCCCGCCGGGGCGGTCCCGGCCGCGGTCCTGGCAGGATTTGATCTGGGCGGCTTTGGGATCACGTGGCACCATCTGCGGGCATGGGTTTCCTGACAGGTCTTCTCGTCCGGCTCGGCAGCACCGCCCTGGCCTTCTGGCTCGCCACGCTGCTCATCCCGGGGATCACCCTGGGTACCGACTCGATCGGCGAGGCGGTGATCACGCTGGTGCTGGTGGCGGTCATCTTCGGGGTGGTCAACGGCGTGCTCCAGCCGATCATCAAGACCCTCGGCTGCGGGCTCTACCTGCTCACGCTCGGCCTGATCGCGCTGGTGGTGAACGCGCTGCTGTTCATGCTCACCAGCGCCATCGCCGGTGCACTCGGCCTGCCGTTCGACGTCGACGGGTTCTGGCCGGCGGCGGTGCTCGGCGCGCTCTTCGTGAGCGTGGTCACCTGGCTGCTCGGCCTGCTGCTGGACCGCGACTGAGCCGTTCACCCCGCCCCGGCACCGGCCGGTCGTCGACCCGCACCGACACCAACCACTGGTCGGGAATTGGTTCGGAGCGGCCGGGCCGGGCGGGGATAGCGTCGCAGGGTGCTGACCACGACAGGAGACGTCGACGGATACGAGTTCTGCGCCGGTGGCGGTAACCGGCTCGGTGCGGGCCACGGGACGGTACCGGATCCGGTGAGACCGCTCACGGGAAAGGGCTCCGATCCCGATCTGCCCCTTACGGTGGAGCGATGAACCAGGTACGGCGCGGATACCTCTACGGCCTCGGCGCCTACACCATGTGGGGTTTCTTCCCGCTCTACATCCGGCTGCTGGAGCCGGCCGGGCCGGTCGAGATCCTGGCCCACCGGGTGGTCTGGTCGGTGGTCTTCGTGGCGCTGCTGCTCGCGGTGGCCCGCAACTGGGGTTTCCTGCGCGAGCTGCGGCACCGCCCGGGCAAGCTCGCCGGGATCGGGCTCGCCGCCGCGCTGATCGCGGTCAACTGGGGCGCCTACATCTACGGCGTCAACTCGGAACGGGTCGTCGAGACCGCGCTCGGCTACTTCATCAACCCGCTGGTCGTCGTCCTGCTCGGGGTAGCCGTGCTGCGCGAGCGGCTGCGGGTCGCCCAGTGGGTGGCACTCGGCATCGGCGGCGTCGCGGTGGCGGTACTGACCCTCGACTACGGCCGGCTGCCCTACCTGGCGCTCACCCTGGCGGCGAGCTTCGGCAGCTACAGCCTGGTGAAGAAGCGGCTCGGGCTGCCCGCCGCCGAGGGGATGTTCATCGAGTCGGCGGCGCTCACCCTGCCGGCACTCGGCTATCTGGGCTGGCTCACCTGGCACTCCGAGTCCAGCTTCGGTCAGGTCTCCGCCGGGCACACCGCCCTGCTGATGCTGGCCGGTGCGGCCACCGCCATCCCGCTGCTGATGTTCGCGGGTGCGGCGAACCGGCTCTCGCTGACCGCGCTCGGCATGTTGCAGTACCTGGCGCCGATCCTCCAGCTCGGTTTCGGCGTACTCGTCTTCCACGAGCCGATGCCACCGGCCCGGCTGGCCGGTTTCGCGCTGGTCTGGCTGGCCCTGGTGGTCTTCACGGCGGACGCGATCCGGAACGTCCGGCGGTCCCGTACCGCGCTGCTGGCCGCCACCCCGGAGCCGGCGGCGGCGACCGCCGCCCGCTGACCGCGTCGGGCGCCCCGCCCGTCAGGCCGGGTCGCGGGACGCTGCCGTGGCCGGTGCGGTGGTACGACCGACCGCCACCGACTCGTACAGCTCCTCGAGCAGCCGGGTCTGCCGGTGCAGGTCGAAGTGCTCGGCCACGTGCCGGCGGGCCCGCGCGCCGAGCCGGGTCCGCAGGTCGTCGTCGGCCAGGAGCTGCCGGATGTTGCCGGCCAGGGCCGCCCGGTCCCCCTCCGGGCCGAGCAGGCCCGTCTCGCCGGGCAGCACCGCCTCCGGGATCCCGCTGTGATAGGTCGAGACCGTCGGCAGCCCCAGGCTCGCCGCCTCCAGGATCGTCGTCGGCAGCCCCTCGGCGTCCCCGTCCGGGGCCGTCCGGGACGGCGAGACGAAGACCTTCGACTCCGCCAGGTGACGGGCGACCGCGGACGGCTCCTGCGCGCCCAGGAACGTCGCGTCCAGGCCGAGGGCGGCGGCCCGCTCCCGGACCGGCCACTCCAGCGGCCCGGAGCCGATCAGCAGCACCCGGGGCCGCCGGTCGTGCAGGGTGCCGAGCGCCTCGACGAGGTCGTCGACGCCCTTCTTCTCGACGAACCGGCCGACGAAGGCGACGTCCCACCGCTTCGGCACGTCCGGCACCTCGGCCGGGATCGGTACCCCGGTGTGGTGCACCCGGACCTTCGCCGGGTGCGCGCCGGCCGCGATCGCCCTCTCCCGGATGAACCCGCTGACCGCCAGGATCAGTGCGGCCCGGTCGAACGCCTGGCGCAGGTTGCGCCGGTACCGGATGCCGCGCAGGCCGGGCGCGTGCGGCTGCCGCGTCACGTCGTAGCCGTGCACGGTCACCACCAGCGGTACCCCGAGCTGCCCGGCCGTCCGGCTGATCAGCCAACCGTCGTTGCCGAAGTGCGCGTGCACCACCGCCGGGCGCAGCTCGGCCAGCAGCCGCCGCAGCCTCGGCGACTCGCCGGTCAGCCGGAGCCGGAGGAAGGCCCGGCGGTCCCGGCCGCCGTCCGGATAGGCGATCACGTCGGTGTCGGCGGCCAGCGGCGAGCCGACCCGGGTGGCGCCGAGGAATCTCGGCTGCCAGCGGGGCAGCGCGAGACCCTGGTTGCGGATGAACGTCTCGGAGCCGGCGAGCAGCCCACTGCGCCAGATCACCACGGTGGGCGCCGCACCTGGCCCGGCGGACGGGAGCGGGGCGCTCACGCGCCGATCTCGCTTGGCCGGCCGGAGTCGCCGGAGACCCGCCGGGCCGGGCCGACCGGCCGCCGGGCATCCGTGGTGGCGGCCGGAGCGGGCCGGGTCGGCGCGGCCGTGCGGCCGGCACCGGGCCGGCGCAGGATCCGGTCCCGCAGGGTACGCCGGAGCTGCGGCGGGACCAGCCAGATCTGCCCGAACGCCAGGTAGTCGAAGAATCCCGGCTGCCCGTGCCGGCGCGCCTCGGCCAGCAGGGTACGGAACGCCGTCGCGCTCCGGGTCGGTGCCGCCATCGAGCTGATCACGCTCATCGTGAGCGCAGCGTACGCCCGACGGGTGAGCAGCGGCCGAATCCGTTGCAGCCACTCGAACTGCTCCGCCCAGTCGGTGTCGAAGGTGATCCGGGGACGGTCCTCGTCCTGGTGCCAGATCACCAGCGGCTCGGCGGCGTAGACGAGGCCGACATCGGCGTGGCCGAGCGCCCGGAACGTCCAGTCGAGTTCCTGGAGGCGGCGCAGCCCGACGGTGAACGGCACCCGGCGCAGCAGCTCGGTCGGGGCCAGGATGGTCGAGGTCTGGATGAAGCCGTCGCCGTGGAACAGCCCGCGCCGGACGGTGAGGTACTCGGTCAGCGGCTCGCCGACCGCCGGCAGCCGGCGCGGCATCACGAACTCGGCCCGGGGCGTCCGGTTGCGCAGCCGGCAGGCGACGATCGGCATCGCCACCCGGGCGCTCTCCGCCAGGTCCAACTGCACGGCGAGCTTGGTCGGCAGCCACTCGTCGTCGTCGTCGAGCAGGGCCGTCCAGCGGGCCCGCGCCGCGCCGACGCCGACGTTGCGGGCGTTCGGCGCCCCAGCCGAAGAGGGCAGCGCCACCACCCGGAGCCGGTCGTCGCCGAAGGCCGCCAGCGCTTGCCGGGTCTCCTCGTCCGGGCCGTCGACCACGACGACGATTTCGAGATCGGTCACGGTCTGCGCCAGTACGCTGCGGACCGCGCGGGTCACCAGGTCCGGCCGACCGCGGGTGGGGATCACGACGCTGACGTCAGGTGTGGAGGACATGAAGACCCGCTAACTCGTCGGGGGGATTCCTGTCGGGCAATACCGGACGTGAACGTTATTGGCCGTACCGGGTGCGCGGGTTAATTTAAGGCGGAGAATGCGCGTACATTGGTCGGGCGGTATCCGACCGACCGATGTCGGAGCCGCCAGGCAGGGCTTCGGCGAATTGGGTGAACACCGGATGAACAACGGTGGCGGAGTGCCGGGGCGGGTCGGTGACGTACACTCGCCGTCAATTCGTCCGGGGCCCGGAAATCGAATTGGTGAATTCGGGGAATCGGGCGGGTGAACCTGCGGAGAATGGAGGGCGACGCACCGATGAGCACGCCGGACGTCAGCGTGGTGGTGCCGGTCTACAACACCATGCCCTATCTGACCCGGTGCCTGGACTCGCTGGTCCGGCAGACCATCGGGCTGTCCCGGATGCAGGTCGTCGCGGTCGACGACGGCTCGACCGACCGCAGCGGCGCCGAGCTGGACCGGTACGCCGCCCGCTATCCCGGCACCTTCACCGTCATCCACCAGCCGAACTCGGGCGGGCCGGCCGGCCCGTGCAACCGGGGTCTCGACGCCGCCACCGGCCGGTACGTCTTCTTCGTCGGCGCCGACGACCACCTCGGCCCCGAGGCACTGGAACGGCTGGTCACCGCCGCCGACGCCTGGGAGTCGGACGTGCTGCTCGGCAAGGTGGTCGGGGTCAACAGCCGGCACATCTACCAGGACATCTTCGCCCGCAACGCCGTCGACGTGGACCTCTTCGACTCACCGCTGCCGCGCTCGCTGGCCAACACCAAACTGTTCCGCCGGGAACTGCTCGACCGGTACGGCATCCGCTACCGCGAGGAGCTGCGGATCGCCAGCGACCTGCCGTTCACCCTGGAGGCGTGCTACCGGGCCCGGCGCATCTCGGTGCTGGCCGACTACGAGTTCTACTACGCCGTACGCCGGTTCGGTGCCACCAACATCACCTATCTGAGCCGGCACCTGGAGCGGCTGCGTACCGTCGAGGCGAACCTGGCGTTCGTGGCCGACCTGATCGAGCCGGGCAAGCGGCGCGACGCGATCATGGTGCGCCGGTTCGACCACGAGGTCGCCAAACTGGTCGAGGACGACCTGCTCCGGCTCGACCGGGAAAGCCAGCAGGCGGTGCACGACGGCGTCGGGCGGCTGGTGGCGGAGCACCTGAGCGGGGAAATCGCCGACCAGTTGGGGGCGGAGACCCGGATCCGGTTCGCGTTGACCCGGCACGGCAGCCTCGACGACCTGCTCGCGGTGATCCGGCGGGACGCCGAGGTCGGTGTGCCGGCCACGGTGGTCGAGGGCGTCCGGCGGTATGCGGCGTACCCGGGGTTCCGGGACCCGGCGCGTGGCCTGCCGGACTCCTGCTTCGACGTGACGGCGGTGCCGGAGTGGCCGGCGAAGCTCGACGCCACCGGTTTCGGCTGGGAGCACGACGAGCGGGGCGAGCGGGTGTTGACGATCACCGCGTACTCGCCGCTGCCGGACCTGGCGGGGCACGGTGCCGATCCCCTGTCGGTGAGCGCGGAGGAGGTCCGGGCCGAGACGGTGCTGCTCGCCAGCGGCGAGGCGGGCAGCAGCGTACGGATCAGGTTCCGCGCCGCCGACCTGCTCGCCGGCACCGGCCCGACCGGCCGGCGCCGGATCGTCTCGGCCCAGGCCGGCCCCTTCGACCCCGGGCGGGCGCTGGGCGCGCACAGTGCGGCGGGTGCGGGTGGCGCGGCGGCGCTGCGGGCGCCGAGGCTGGACCGGGCGGTGCCGCTGGTACGCCGCCGGGGCGCCCGGCTCTGCCTGCTCACCCCGGTCCGGGACGAGTCCGGCCGCCTGATGATCTCGGTCGTGCCGGTCACCCCCGGCCGGGTCACCGCCCGGTTGCGCCAGAAGCTCCGCCGCCGCTGACCGTCCCGGACCGGCGGTCCCCCGCCGCTGACCGGCGGCCGCGGTCGGTGGGGAGGCCGTCGAGCAGGTACGCCAGGCCGCGCCGGAAGGTGTCGTCCTCGTCCCGGTCGTCCAGGTGCCCGGTCTCGACCAGGGTGGGATAGCGCTCCCGTTGGGCGGCGAGGTGCGCCCGGGCGGCCTGCCGCGACTCGGGATCGTCGAGTCGTTGCCACGACGAGAGCGTGACGGCGGCCCCGATGACGTAGTTGGCCAGCGCGTGCGTGGCGGCGCTCAGGTCCGGCTCCACCAGCCCGGCCCGGCGCAGCGCGGTCTGGAGGAACTCGGTCCGGGTCAGCACGTTCGGCCCGAGCAACGGCCGGCCGACCAGCGCCGCCGACCACGGGTGCCGGAGCATCGCGGCCCGCCAGCCGAGCAGCAGTGTCTCGACGTCGCCCCGCCAGTCCCGCCGGGTTGTCGGCGGTTCGGGGAGGGCGACCTCGCCGAAGATCTGGTCCAGAGCCAGGTCGAGTACGTCGTCCTTGTTGGTGACGTGCCAGTAGAGCGTGGTGGAGCCGGCGCCGAGCCGCTCGGCCAGCCGGCGCATGGTGAGCCCGCCGACGCCCTCTCGGTCGAGCAGTTCGATCGCCGCACCGACGATCCGGTCCCGGTGCAGCGGCGGCCCGCTGCGGCCCGGGGAACGCGGAGGTCGCAACCACACTCCTGCCATGACCGGAGTCTAGTCCGGCGTTCCGGCTCTAGAACGTTGTTCTAGACTCTAGAACGTTGGTCTAGAGGCCCGGTCGGGAGGTCCCCGTGGCACACGTCGAGATCCGACACCTGCACCACCGGCTGCCGGACGGGCGCCCGCTCCTCGACGACGTGTCGTTCCGGGTCGCCGACGGGGTCACCGCCGCACTCGTCGGGCCGAACGGCGCCGGCAAGACCACCCTGCTCCGGCTGATCGCCGGCGATCTGGCCCCGACCGCCGGCGAGATCGTCACCACCGGCGGGCTCGGCGTGATGCGCCAGTTCATCGGCACGATCCGCGACCACCGCAGCGTCGGCGACCTGCTGCTGTCGGTGGCGCCCGACCGGATCCGGCGGGCCGCCGCCGAACGCGCCGGGGCCGAGCGCGCACTGCGGGAACGCGACGACGAACCGGCCCAACTCCGCTACGCGCACGCCGTCACCGAGTACGTCGAGGCCGGCGGCTACGACCTCGAAGTCGTCTGGGAGGCGGTGACCACGGCGGCGCTCGGGCTGCCGTACGAGCGGGCCGCCGGGCGGGACGTGAACACCCTCTCCGGCGGCGAACAGAAGCGACTCGTGCTGGAGGCCCTGCTGCGCGGCCCCGACCGGCTGCTGCTGCTCGACGAGCCCGACAACTACCTCGACGTACCGGGCAAGCAGTGGCTGGAGCGGCAGCTCCGGGCCAGCACCAAGACGGTGCTGCTGGTCTCGCACGACCGGCAACTGCTCGCCGAGGCGGCCGACCGGATCGTCACCGTCGAGGACCGGCAGGTCTGGGTGCACGGCGGAAGCTTCGCCAGCTATCCGGCGGCCCGGCAGGACCGGATCGACCGGCTCGACGAACGCCGCCGAATCTGGGAGTCCGAGCACGCCCGGCTCCGGCACCTGGTGCACCTCGCCCGGCAGGGCGCGGCCCGCAACGACGCGCTCGCCTCGGCGTACCGGGCGGCACGGAGCCGACTGGCCCGGTTCGAGTCCGCCGGTCCGCCGACCCGACCGCCGAAGGAGCAGAACGTGCGGATCCGGCTGCGCGGCGGACGTACCGGTAAACAGGCCCTCGTCTGCCGGCAACTCGAACTGACCGGCCTGATGCGCCCCTTCGACCTGGAGATCTGGTACGGCGAGCGCGTCGCCGTACTCGGCTCCAACGGCTCCGGCAAGTCCCAGTTCCTCCGGCTGCTGTCCGGGGCCGAGCAGGTGCCGCACCGGGGTGAGGTACGGCTCGGTGCCCGGGTCGTACCCGGGCTCTTCGCCCAGACCCACGCCCGCCCCGACCTGTACGGCCGCACCCCCGCCGAGATCCTGATGACCGAGCATGCCCTGCTCCGCAACGACGCGATGGCGGCACTGGCCCGCTACGAGATCGCACCCGCCCGGGACCAGCCGTTCCAGAGCCTCTCCGGCGGCGAGCAGGCCCGGTTGCAGATCCTGCTGCTCGAACTGGCCGGGGCGACCCTGCTGCTGCTCGACGAGCCGACCGACAACCTCGACCTGGCCAGCGCCGACGCGCTGCAACGCGGCCTGGAGGGCTTCGCCGGCACGGTCCTCACGGTCACCCACGACCGCTGGTTCGCCGCGCACACCGACCGCTACCTGCTCTTCGGCGCCGACGGCCGGGTCGTCGAGACCGACGAACCCATCTGGACCGAGGGCCGCGTCGACCGCCCCCGCTGAGCCTGCCCAACGCCGGCAACGCGGCGACCTCGTGATCCCGTAGCGCCTGGCCGGCTATGGCGAGCCAGACGCTACGGGATCACGAAATAACCGGTCTCGCGGACCGGTGGGGGGACGGTCCGCGAGACGGGTGGGGGGTTGTGGGCCGCCGCCGGGCGACCCGGATCGGGTCAGATCATCCAGCGGTGGCGCTGCACGAAGGGCAGTCGCGCCCACATCCGGCCCAGCCCCCAGGTGTGCCCGGCGTACGTCGCGGCCAGCACGACCAGCACGAGGGCGTAGACCAGGTGGTAGTCCATGAACGGGTTGGTGGAGCCGGTCGGCTCACCGGCGCTGTTGTGCTGGGCGAGGGGGAACTCCGCGAACCACATCAGCACCATGATGAGTGCGCCCGAGGCGGCGGCGGCCCGCAGGCCGATGCCGGCGATCAACGCGACGCCGACGCCGAGCATGCCGAGCATGAAGAGCCAGTTCGCCCACCAGGTCCCGGCGATGCTGTGCGCGACCGACTCGAACGGTCCCACCGAGACGTGCGAGAGGAAGCCCTCGGTCGGCGAGCCGCCGTTGATCCAGGCTCGCTCGCCCGGCGTCGAGTAGCCGAGGCCGAAGGTCTTGTCCAGGAAGGCCCAGAGAAAGACGAAGCCGGTCGAGATGCGCAGCACGGCGAGCGCCTTGGCGCCGGTCCTGCTCAACATCGCGCCGGGCGAGTCGGCCCGCTCCAGCACAGTGGTGATCGGGCGGATGGAGTGGCGGGTGGTCATCGTGACCTCCGAGGTCGACCCTTGTCCTGACACCCATCACTCTGCTCGCTGCGGCGCCGCCGCACCCGGGCCCGAGCGCCCCAATGCCCGGGACCAACGACCCGCCCGGGTCCCGGGACCAAAGACCCTGTCGACGTTCCACAGTCGACCGGCGCTACGGCACGTCGTAGGCGAGCAGCGGGGTGTTGTCGTACCGGAGGAGTTCCAGGCGGATCAGCTCGGACCTGGTGAACCGGGTGACGCCGGTGAAGGTGGCGTCGTCGCCGGGGGCGGCGAGCCAGGACCCGATCTGCTCCGTCTCGCCGTTCGGGCCGTGCGCCACCAGCCGGAACGTGTACGCCTTCGTGTAGTCCCGGGTCTTCGCGTACTGGCAACGCATCGTGACCGCGGTGCCCCACCGGTTACCGTCGAAGCCGATCTCGGCGCTGACCGGCACGTTGCCGTGTACCGGCTGCATCGCGACCATCCGCACCTCGACGTCGGTGCCGGTCTTCCCACCGCCGATCACGGGTACGGCGACGCCGAAGCCGAGCACGGCGGCCAGGGCGGCGGCGACCAGGGCGAACCCGCCGGTGCGGAGCCGGCCGCGGCGCCGCTCCCGGTGCCGGCGGGCCCGGGCCTCGTCGAGCAGCTTCGGCAGCCGTTCACCGGCGCTCGGCACCGGGGCGATCTCCTCCAGCCCGGCCGGATCGAGTCGCCCCAGCAGTCCCGGCAGTACGGCGAGTTCGGCGACCGCCTCCCGGCAGGTCGGGCAGCCGGCCAGGTGCCGTTCGTACCCGGCCCGCTCGGCGGGAGACAGGGCGCCCAGCACGTACGCCCCGTCGTCGTGGGCGTACTCGCAATTCGTCACCCGGTCACCCCCATCTCCGCCAGTACCAGCCGCAGCGACCGCAGCGCGTAGTGCGTCCGCGACTTCACCGTCCCCGGCGGTACGCCCAGCCGGGCCGCCGCCTCGGTCACCGACCGGCCCCGGTAGAAGCACTCCACCAGCACCTCCCGGTGCGGCGGCGAGAGTCGGTTGAGCGCCTCCGCCACCGTCCAGGCCTCCACCGCCCGGTCCGCCTCGTCGACCCCCTGCGGCGGCTCGGGCAGATCGTCGGTGATCACCTCGCCGACCCGGGCGCTGCGCCGCCGCCAGGCGTCGATGGCGAGGTTGCGGGCGATGGTGAAGAGCCAGGCCCGCACCGAACCCCGGTCCGGGTCGAGCGCCTCCGGATGCCGCCACGCCCGCAGCAGTGTCTCCTGCACCAGGTCCTCGGCGCGCTGCCGATCGCCGTCGGTCAGTCGCAGGGCGTGCGCGAGCAGCGCGTCAGCGTGTTCGTCGTGCATGGCGCGCAGCAGTTCGGCGTCCTGGTCGCTGATGGCTCGTCGCCTCCCGCCCGCTGGGCTCCGACCGACCCCGGCTCCTGGATTCACGCATCCGGTGGCCGGACGGTTCAACGGCGGTGGCGAAGCCCACCCGGCTTCGGCCCGACGGGCGGCGGCCCTGCGGAACGGGCCGCTGCCTGGAGGTGTTCACCGGCGGTTCATCCGACTGCCGGATGCCGCTCACGGCGTACTCCTAGCGTCCGGCAGGCACGCGTCCCCGTACGCATTACCCGAGGCGTCAAGGGCGCGCATCCCTGACACGAGGAGGCTCCATCTCCATGACCGAGCGACCCCGGCCGCTTCCCCTGCTCGGCCCGGCGGGCCACGGCGGGCGTGACGCCATGACCTGCATATACCGCTGTGGAAACGCGTGTGCGCACCCGGTGCCGAACGAGTCCGACAACCCGTACTTCGGTGACGTGGTCCAGGCCGGGGTGAGCCGGCGTGGCGTCGTCCGGGCCGGCGCGGTCGGCGCGCTGGTACTCGGTTTCGGCGGCGCCGCGGCCGGCGCGCTCGCCGGCTCCCCGGCGGCGGCCGCCCCCCGGGACGGGGCCGGCGCGACCCTGCCGGAGGTGCAGAGCTTCACCCCGGCCCGGCGGCCCGGCAACGCGGCGCTCACCTTCAAGCCGATCCCGCCGAACAAGCTCGACAGCCTGGTGGTGCCGAACGGGTACGACCACTCCGTGGTGATCCGCTGGGGCGACCCGGTGCTCCCCGGCGCGCCCGGCCTGGACGTGCACCGGCAGACGGCGGCCCGGCAGTCGCAGCAGTTCGGCTACAACAACGACTTCGTCGGGGTACTCCCGCTGGACCGCAGGGGCGAGCGGGCGCTGCTGGTGGTGAACCACGAGTACACCAACGAGAACCTGATGTTCCCGAACTTCACCACCTTCGACGCGATGAGCGTCGAGCAGATCCGGGTGGCGATGGCCGCGCACGGGCTCTCGGTGGTGGAGCTGGAGCGGGTCGGCGGGACCGGCGAGTGGAAGCCGGTCCGCGAGGGCCGGCTGAAGTACAACCGGCGGATCACCGCGCACACGACGAAGTTCGACTTCACCGGCCCGGCGGCCGGGTCGGCCTGGCTGAGGACCGCGGCGGACCCGTCGGGGCGGACCGCGATCGGCACCCTGAACAACTGCGCCGGTGGGATCACGCCGTGGGGCACGGTGCTCTCCGGCGAGGAGAACTTCAACCAGTACTTCGTGGGCGCCGACGCCGCGCCGGAGACGCTGAAGCCGAAACTGGCCCGGTACGGCATCAGCACCACCGCCCGCTATCCGTCCGACAGCCGGAAGTGGGAGCGCGCCGACGAGCGGTTCGACCTGGCGAAGCACCCGAACGAGGCGCACCGGTTCGGCTGGGTCGTCGAGGTGGACCCGTTCGACCCGGAGTCGAGGCCGCGCAAGCACACCGCGCTGGGCCGGTTCAAGCACGAGGGCGCGAACGTCATCGTGGCCGGGGACGGCCGGGTCGTGGCGTACATGGGCGACGACGAGCGGTTCGACTATCTCTACAAGTTCGTCTCGGAGAAGAAGTTCAAGAAGGGCGACTCCTGGACCGCCCGGGAGCACAACCTGACCCTGCTGGAGTCCGGCACCCTCTACGTCGCCAAGCTCGACCAGACCAGCGCCGGTGAGATCGACGGCTCGGGCAGGCTGCCGGCCGACGGTGCGTTCAACGGCCGGGGCAGGTGGATCAAGCTGGTCCGGGGCAACACCTCGTACGTCCCCGGCATGACCGCCGCCGACGTGCTCACCTTCACCCGGCTCGCCGGTGACGCGGTCGGCGCGACCAAGATGGACCGTCCGGAGGACGTCGAGCCGAGCCAGCTCACCGGCAAGGTGTACGTGGCGTTGACCAACAACACCAACCGGGGCGTCGGGACCAACCCGGCCGCCGACGAGGCGAACCCGCGCGGCAACAACAAGCACGGGCACGTACTGGAGCTGGTCGAGGACCGGAACGACAACACCTCGGAGACGTTCGCCTGGTCGGTGCCGATCGTCTGCGGCGACCCGGCGGACGCGTCGACGTACTTCGCCGGCTACGACAAGAGCAAGGTCTCCCCGATCTCCTGCCCGGACAACGTGGCGTTCGACGGCTCCGGCAACCTCTGGATCTCCACCGACGGCAACGCGCTGGGCAGCAACGACGGGCTCTTCGCCACCGCCGTCGAGGGTCCGGAGCGGGGCCACCTCAAGCAGTTCCTCACCGTGCCGCTCGGCGCGGAGACCTGCGGGCCGTTCATCACCACCGACAACCGCTCGGTCTTCGTCGCCGTGCAGCACCCGGGCGAGCTGTCCGGGGCGTCGCTGGCGAACCCGGCGTCGAACTGGCCGGACGGCGACTTCGCCAAGCCCGGCGTGGTGGTCACCTGGCGCCTCGACGGCGACGTCGTCGGAAGCTGACCGCCGCGACCCGCGGTCGACTCCGCCGTGGTCTCCTGCTCCCCCTCCCGGGGCAGCAGGAGACCACGTTCCGGTTCGGGGACCGGGTCAGGTCTCGGTGGCGAGGCCGTCGGCGACGGCGCGGGCCACCGCCAGCAGCTTGGCCCGGACCACCCGGGCCGAGGTCATCATCTCGGCGGCCGGCAGCGCGCAGGCGAGCACCACCCGGCGTTCCATGTCCTTGTCCGGGGTGACCAGCACGGCCGCACAGGCGACACCGTGCCGGAACTGGCCCAGCTCCAGGTGCATGCCGCGCCGGTCACCGGCCGCCAGGTCCGCCTCGAACGCGTCGGCGGCGACCAGGGTGGCCGAGGTGAACGGCCGCATCCCGTACTCGCGCAGATAGCGGAAGCGCTGCTCCGGGGTGAGGGTGGCCAGCAGCGCCTTGCCGAGCGCGGTGGCGTGGGCGCCCTCGTCGAAGCCGGGGACCAGGTCCTCCAGGTACGGCGACCGGGGCCCCTCGGCGAGCGCGGTGATCGCCACCTGCCCGCCGACGAACCGCCCCAGGTAGTGGCTGTAGCCGGTGTCCGAGGCGGCCCGACGCAGCGACTCGCCCACCGCCGGCGGTCCACGGAACGCGGTGACCAGCTCGCGGTACCGGTCCGCCACCTCCAATCCGACGATGTACGTGCCGTCTTCCCGCCTGATCACGTAGCCCTCGTAGGCGAGTGTGCGCACCAGGTGGTACGTGGTGGCCACAGTCAACTCGCAACGCCGGGCAATCTGTTTCACGGTCAGGCCCTTCGGTGCCCGTCCGACCGCTTCGAGCACGCGCAGGGCACGCGACACGCTGCGGATCAGGTCCGAAGGTTCCGCCAAGGGGTCGCGCACAACCACCTCCGCCGCCGGGGACTTACAGAATATGAAAAACCGGGCGCCTGCGAAATGCCCGATCGGATTGAGGATGCCAGATCTACGGCGACCGTGCGTACAGCCACCGACACGATCGGTTCGTACGGGCGGCTCGCGTAGGCTCGTCCCAAATGGCCGATCTAACCGATGACACCCCACAGGACGCAACGTTCGACCGGCCGACCCGTACGGTGCTCGCCGCCACTGTCATCACGGTCGCCGGGGTACTGCCGGTCTTCCTGATCGGCGGGCTCGCCGTCCAACTCGGCGCCGAGCTGGACTTCTCCCCCGCCGGCCTGGGGCTGGCCGTCGCCGTCTACTTCGGGGTGAGCGCGCTCGCCTCCGTCCCGTCCGGCGCCCTCGTCGAGCGGTACGGCCCGACCATGGTCGCCCGGGCCAGCCTGCTGCTGGTCGCGGCGGCCATGCTGGCGGTCGCCGCCGTGGCCCGCTCCTATCCGGTGCTGGTCGCCCTGCTGGCGGTGGTCGCCCTGGCCAACCCGCTCGGCCAGATGGCCAGCAACGCCACGCTGGCGCACCGGGTGCCGCCGGGCCGGCAGGGACTCTCCTTCGGGGTGAAGCAGGCCGCCATCCCGGCCGGAACGCTGCTGGCCGGAGCCGCCGTACCGGCCCTGGCGCTGACCGTCGGCTGGCGCTGGGCGTTCGTCGCCGCCGCCGTACTGGCGCTGGCCATCCTGCCGGTCGTACCCGTCGGCGCGGGGCGGGCGGCGGACCCGGCACGGGGGCGCGGCGGCCGGGCGAACGGGCCGCTGGTCGTCCTCGGCGTGGCCGGCACCCTGGCCGCCGGGGCCGCGAACGCCCTCGGCACCTTCCTGGTCGACTCGGCCGCGGCCCGGGGCCTCTCGCCGGGGCTCGCCGGGCTGGTGCTGACCCTGGGCGGCGCCGTCTGCCTGCTCTCCCGGATCCTGATGGGAGCGCTGGCCGACCGCCGCTCCGGCGGACACCTCAACACCGTCGCCGCGATGCTGGTGGTCGGTGCGGGCGGGCTGGGCCTGCTGCACCTGGCCGCCCCGCAGGCGCTGGTCGTCGGCGTGGTGCTCGCCTTCGGCCTCGGCTGGGCCTGGCCCGGGCTGCTCAACTTCGCGGTGGTCCGGCTGCATCCGCAGGCGCCGACCACCGCCACCTCGATCACCCAGACCGGGGTGTACGCCGGCGGCTGCCTCGGCCCGCTCAGCCTCGGCACCCTCGCCGAGCACCTCGGGTACCCGACGATGTGGCTGGTCGCGGCGGCGGCGATGCTGCTCGCCGCCGCGCTGATGCTGGCCGGCCGGCGGATGCTGCTGGCCAGTCTCCGCCGCCGGGCGGACGGCACGGTCCCACCGCCGGCCAGGCCGGTCCGGGTGCCCCGGCAGCGCCGGCCGGGCCGGATTTCCACCGAACCCCGGGAACCTGGCGGTACGGGCTCCGCCGTCGCCTGAGCCCGCGGAACCGGGCCGCCGGTGCCTCGCACCCCGGGACCGCGTCCCGAGCCGGAGAGCGGCGCCCTGAAGCCAGGGAATCGGCGTCCTCAGCCGGTGCGGTCGGCGATGAAGTCGCAGAGCGACTCAAGGGCCTGCCGGGGTGCGCTGTCGGGCAGCGGGGCGAGGCAGGAGCGGGCCTCCTCGGCATAGCTGCGGACCGTCTCCCGGGCCCGCTTCAGCGCCGGGGACTCGCGGAGCAGACCGAGCGCCTCGGCATGCAGCGCGTCGTCGGTGATCGGGCCGAGCGCGAGAATCTCCCGCAGGCGTACCGAGGCGGCGTCGCCGTCGTCCGTGCCGAGCGCGTAGAGCACCGGCAGGGTCGGCACGCCCTCCCGCAGGTCGGTGCCGGGAGTCTTGCCGGACTGCACCGACTCGGAGGAGATGTCGAGCAGGTCGTCGGAGAGCTGAAAGGCGACCCCGATGGTCTCGCCGTAACCGGCCAGCGCCTCGATGTGTGCGGCCGGGGCGCCGCCGAACATGCCGCCGAACCGGGCCGAGGTGGCGATCAGGGAACCGGTCTTCTCGGCGATCACGTGCAGGTAGTGCGCCACCGGGTCGGCGTCGCGCGGGCCGACGGTCTCGGCGATCTGCCCGTGCACCAGCCGGGCGAACGTCCGGGCCTGCAACCGGACCGCCTCGGTGCCGAGGTCGGCGGCGAGGTCCGCGGCCCGGGCGAAGAGATAGTCGCCGACCAGGATCGCCACCGAGTTGCCCCAGCGGGAGTTCGCACTCGGCGCACCCCGGCGCACCGGCGCCTCGTCCATCACGTCGTCGTGGTAGAGCGTGGCGAGGTGAGTGAGTTCTATCACCACCGCCGCCGGTACGACGTGCGGCGCGACCGGATCACCGAACTGGGCGCCGAGCGCCACCAGCAGGGGCCGGAACCGCTTGCCGCCGGCATCCATCAGGTGCCGGGCCGCCTCGTCCACCATCGGGTCGGCGCTGGCGACGTTGTCGCGCAGCTCCGACTCCACCCTGGCCAGCACACTGGCCACCGATGCTTCCACGCGGGCATCCGCGAACTCGAGCCCGATCGTGTCGAGCCCGAGGGCCGCCATGCCGCCAGCCGTTCCCCCCACGCCTTCAACCATGCCACACCCGCCGGCCAACCCCTGGTCGGGGGCGGTCGACCTCGGAAGGGGCGTGGGGGTCACCGGTCATCGGACGAATTCGGCGGCGCCGTTGGCGAGATCCAGCAGTGGTGCCGGCGCGACCCCCAGGACCAGCGTGGCGACGACCCCGATCATCAGGGCCGCAGCGGTCAGCCCGCCCGGCAGCGACACCGTCGGAGTCGACTCGCCCGGCTCGGAGAGCCACATCAGCACCACCACCCGCAGGTACGGGAAGGCGAGGATCATGCTGGTCAGCACGCCCGCGATCACCAGCCAGACCTGGCCGGCGTCGAGAGCCGCCCCGAAGACCGCGAACTTGCTGGTGAAACCGCTGGTCGCCGGGATACCGGCGAAGGCGAGCAGCAGGAAGGTGAAGATCCCGGCATAGAGCGGCGAGCGCCGGCCCAGCCCGGCCCACCGGGACAGGTGGGTCGCCTCGCCGTCCGAGTCCCGGACCAGCGTCACCACGCCGAACGCGGCGAGCACCGTGAAGCCGTACGCGACGAGGTAGAACATCGTGCTGGACAGTCCGTCCCTGGAGAGCACCAGGGCACCGACCAGCAGGTAGCCGGCGTTCGCCACCGAGGAGTACGCGAGCAGCCGCTTGATGTCGGTCTGGGTGACCGCGAGGACCGCCCCGACCAGCATGGTCAGTACCGCGATGACGCCGAGTACCGGGGTGAAGTCCCAACTCGCACCGGAGAACGCCACGTGCAGCACCCGGAGCAGACCGCCGAACGCGGCGACCTTGGTGCAGGCGGCCATGAAGCCGGTGATCGGGGTCGGGGCGCCCTGGTAGACGTCCGGGGTCCAGACGTGGAACGGCGCCGCCGCGATCTTGAACAGCAACCCGATGGAGAGCAGCGCGAGCCCACCGAAGAGCAGTACCTCGCTGGCGGCCGAGTCGGTGACCGCGGTCCGGATGGTGCCGAAGTCGACCCCGCCACCGGAGCCGGTGCCGCCGGCACCGACGGTGAAGCCGTAGATCAGCGCCATGCCGAAGAGGAAGAACGCCGAGGCGTACGAGCCGAGCAGGAAGTACTTCAGCGCCGCCTCCTGGCTCAGCAGCCGCCGGCGCCGGGCCAGCGCGCAGAGCAGGTAGAGCGGCAGCGAGAACGCCTCCAGCGCGATGAACATCGTCAGCAGGTCGTTCGCGGCGACGAAGAGCAGCATGCCGGAGACGGCGAAGAGGGTCAGCGGGTAGACCTCCGTCGCACCCTCGGAGTCGGCGGCCTGCCGATGGTCCTCCGGCGACCCGACCGGAATCGCGGCGTGCGCCGCGAACGCGCCGCCGCGCTGCACCGTGCGCTCGCCGATCAGCAGCAGCGCCATCCCGGCGAGCACCAGGATCGAGCCCTGGAGGAAGAGCGTCGGGCCGTCGACCGCGACCGCCGAGCCGGCGGTGACCAGCCGGTCGTGCGCGTTGAGCACCACCGCGACCAGCGCGCCGGTCACGGCCAGCAGGCCGAGGACGAGCTGGGTCAGGTGCCGGCTCTTCCGGGGTACGAACGCCTCGACCAGGATGCCGAGCACGGAGGCTCCGAACAGCACCAGGATCGGTGCCAGAGCCGCGTAGTCGATGTCCGGCAGCTTGAGATCCATTATCGGACCTTCCTTACGTACGCGACTGGCAGCCGGCTCACCGGTGTGCCTCCTGGACGGTGCCCACCGTCGGCGCCGGGTCCTGCTTGCCGAGGTCCTGCTCCATGGTGGCCTGGACGGCGGGGTTGATGACGTCGGTGACCGGCTTCGGGTAGAAGCCGAGCAGCAGCAGCAACGCGATCAGCGGGGCGACCACGACCTTCTCCCGCACCGACAGGTCCCGCCGCATCCCCTCCACCCCGGACAGCGCCGGGTTCAGCGTGCCCTGGGTGGTCCGCTGGATCATCCAGAGCACGTACGCGGCGGCCAGGATGATCCCGACGGTGGCGATGATCGCGACCGGCTTGTTCACCGTGTAGGTGCCGATCAGCACCAGGAACTCGGAGATGAACGGTGCCGTGCCGGGCAGCGCCAGCGAGGCGAGACCGGCGAAGAAGAACACCCCGGCGAGCAGCGGTACCAGCTTGCCGGCGCCACCGAAGTCGGTGATCAGCGCGGAGCCCCGCCGGGCGACCAGCATGCCGACCACCAGGAAGAGCAGGCCGGTGGCGAGGCCGTGGTTGACCATGTAGAGCACCGCGCCGGTGCCGGCCTGGGTGGTGAAGGCGAAGAGCCCGACGCCGATGAAGCCGAAGTGCGCGATCGAGGTGTAGGAGACGAGCCGCTTCAGGTCGTTCTGCCCGACCGCCAGCAGCGCCGCGTAGATGATCCCGATCAGCGCCAGCGCGATCGCGTACGGGGCGAACCACTTCGACGCCTCGGGGAAGAGCGGCAGGCAGTACCGCAGGATGCCGAAGGTGCCGACCTTGTCGAGTACCCCGACCAGCAGTGCGGCGGCTCCGGCCGGCGCGGCGCCACCGGCGTCCGGCAGCCAGGTGTGGAACGGGAAGAACGGCGCCTTGATCGCGAAGGCGAGGAAGAAGCCGAGGAAGAGCCAACGCTCGGTGCCGGTGGAGATGTCCACCTGGGTCAGCGCCTGCCAGTCGAAGGTCTTGCCGCCGACCACCCAGAGCCCGATCACCGCGGCGAGCATGAAGAGCCCGCCGACCAGCGAGTAGAGGAAGAACTTCACCGCCGCGTACTGCCGCTGGTGGCCGCCGTAGCTGCCGATCAGGAAGTACATCGGGACGAGCATGACCTCGAAGAACACGTAGAAGAGGAAGACGTCGGCGGCGGCGAAGACGCCGATCATCGTGCACTCGAGGAAGAGCAGCAGCGCGAAGTAGACCGGCACGGAGCGCTTCGACTTCTCCGCGTCGTGCCAGGAGGCGAGGATCACCAGCGGTACCAGCAGGGCGATCAGCATCAGCATGACCAGCGCGATGCCGTCGGCGGCGAAGGTGAAGTTCACCCCCCAGCGCGGGATCCACGAGTACGACTCGCGGAGCTGGAGCCGGTCGCCGCCGGCTTCGAAGGCGATCCACATGAAGACGGAGAGCACCAGCACGGCCAGCGACCAGCCGAGGGCGATCCGCTTGGCCAGCTCGCCACGGCTGGCCGGCAGGAAGACCACCACCAGCGCGCCGACCAGCGGCGCGACGGTGAGCACCGAGAGGAAGGGGAAGTCGGACATTATTCGGCCTTACCTCCGTCGTCAGTGCCCGGCCGGTCGAGGTCGCCCGGCCGGTTCGGTGCGACCGGTGCGTTGTGGTGGATCACGCGAACCACCCCAGTTGGACCGCCAGGAACGCCGCCACCACCAGTACCGCGCCGGTCATGATGGACATCGCGTACGACCGGACGTAGCCGGTCTGGAGCCGGCGCAACCGGCCCGATCCACCGCCGACCGCGGCGGCGAGCGCGTTGACCAGCCCGTCGATGCCCCGGTTGTCCAGGAAGACCAGTGCCCGGGTGAGGAAGATGCCCGGCTTCTCGAAGACCGCCTCGTTGAACGCGTCGGTGTAGAGGTTGCGCCGGGCCGCCCGGACCACCGGGCCGGCCGGCTGCTCCGCGAGCGCGGTGCCGTTGCGGAACAGCAGCCAGGCGAGGCCGGCGCCGAGCACGGTCAGGCCGAGCGAGAGCACGGTGATCACGGTGTGCGAGAGCACCGGCTCGTGGTGCTCGCCGTGCCCGAGGACCGGGGTCAGCCAGTCGGCGACCGGGGTCGCCATCAGGCCACCGGCGACCACCGAGCCGAGACCGAGCAGGATCAGCGGCACGGTCATCACCGGCGGCGACTCGTGCGGGTGCTCGATGTCCTCCGTCCAGCGCTTCGGCCCGTGGAAGGTGAGCACGAAGAGCCGGGTCATGTAGAAGGCGGTCAGCCCGGCGCCGAGCAGCGCGGCACCGCCGTAGAGCCAGGCGGTCCAGTCGTCGCGGGCGAACGCCTCGACGATGATCGGCTCCTTGGTGAAGAAGCCGGAGAACGGCCACATGCCGATGATCGCCAGCCAGCCGAGCCCGAACGTGATCCAGGTGATCTTCATGTACTTCGACAGCCCGCCGAACCGGCGGATGTCGACCTGGTCCTTCATGCCGTGCATCACCGAGCCGGCCCCGAGGAACATGTTGGCCTTGAAGAAGCCGTGCGCGAGCAGGTGGATGATGGCCAGCGCGTACGCCCCGCCGCCGAGCCCGACGCCGAGGAACATGTAGCCGATCTGGCTCACCGTCGACCAGGCCAGGACCCGCTTGATGTCGTCCTTCGCCGCACCGATGATGCAGCCCATCAGCAGGGTGAGCGCGCCGACGCTGACCACCACGGTCTGCAACGTCGGGTCGAGCGAGAAGATCGGGTTGGACCGGGCGATCAGGTAGACGCCGGCGGTCACCATCGTGGCGGCGTGGATCAGCGCGGAGACCGGGGTCGGGCCCTCCATCGCGTCCGGCAGCCAGGCCTGGAGCGGGAACTGGCCGGACTTGCCGGTCGCGCCGAGCAGCAGCAGCAGGCCGATCGCCAGCACCGTGCCACCGGCGAGCGCCCCGGCGCCGTTGAAGACGTCGACGTACTGGGTGCTGCCGAGGGTGGCGAACATGATGAAGATCGCGATCGCCAGGCCGGCGTCGCCGACCCGGTTCATCAGGAACGCCTTCTTGCCGGCGGTGGCCGCGCTCGGCCGGTCGGTCCAGAACGAGATCAGCAGGTACGACGCCAGACCGACGCCCTCCCAGCCGACGTAGAGCATCACGTAGTTGTTGCCGAGTACCAGCAGCAACATCGCCGCGACGAAGAGGTTGAAGTAGCCGAAGAACTTCCGCCGGCCGGCGTCGTGCGCCATGTAGCCGACCGCGTACACGTGGATCAGGAAGCCCACGCCGGTGATCAGCAGTACGAAGACCGCGGCCAGCGGGTCGAAGAGCAGTCCGAAGTCGACGTGCAGGTCACCGACCGCGATGAAATCCCAGAGGCTCAGTTCGACCGAGCGGTTCGCAAGGCCCCGCAGCGAGAAGAAGTAGGTCAGACCGAGCACGAAGATGGCGCCGACGCTGGCCACGCCGAGCCAGTGCCCCCACCGGTCGGCACGCCGGCCGAGCAGCAGGAGGATCGCCGCGCTGACCAGCGGGATGGCCACCAGCAGCCACACGCTGCCCAGCAACCCCGTGGCGTGGGCGTACTCCACAGAATGTTCCACTGGTGGGCCCCTCTTAGTACTTCAACAGGTTGGCGTCGTCGACGCTCGCCGAGCGTCGAGTCCGGAAGATCGTCATGATGATGGCCAGTCCGACCACGACCTCGGCGGCGGCCACCACCATGACGAAGAACGCCATGATCTGACCGTTCAGGTCGCCGTTGATCCGGCTGAACGTGACCAGCGCGAGGTTGGCCGCGTTGAGCATCAGCTCGATGCACATGAAGAGGACGATCGCGTTGCGCCGGATCAGCACCCCGACCGCGCCGACCGTGAAGAGCAGGCAGGCGAGGATGAGGTAGTGGTTCGGCGACACCGACAGGAAGTCCGACATCTTATTTCTCCGTCCCCTTCAGCGCCCTCTCCTCGGCGGAGAGTTCGCGCTGCGGCAGGATCTGCGGAACGCTCCGCTCGGTCAGCCCGCCGTCCGGCAGCCGGGCCGGGGTGGCGACCGAGGACGAGGTGGCGTACACGCCGGGGCCGGGCTTCGGTCCCGGGTAGTTGCCGGGGCGGAACCGGGCCTTCATCGTGGCGATCTGGTCCATCCGGTCCTCACGGCGCCGCTCGACGTGGGCCAGCACCATCGCGCCGACCGCCGCGGTGATCAGCAGCGCCGAGGTGACCTCGAAGGCGAAGACGTACCTGGTGAAGAGCAGCGCGGCGATGCCCTGCACGTTGCCGTTCGCGTTGGCCTGCTCCAGGCCGGCCGCGTCCGCCTGGCCGAGTGCCCGCCACATCCCGCTGGCGAGCAGCGCGCCGAAGCCGAGGCCGAGCAGGATCGCGGCGATCCGCTGGCCGCGCAACGTCTCGATCAGCGAGTCCGAGGCGTCCCGGCCGACCAGCATCAGCACGAAGAGGAAGAGCATCATGATGGCGCCGGTGTAGACGATGATCTGCACCATGCCGATGAACGGCCCTGACTGGAGCACGTAGAAGACGCCCAGGCAGAGCATGGTCAGCACCAGCCAGAGCGCGGAGTGCACCGCGTTGCGCGCCCAGACCGTGCCGATCGCGCCGATCAGGGCGACCGGGGCCAGGATCCAGAAGGTCACCTGTTCCCCGCCGGTCACCCCACCGGCGGCGGCGAGCACCGCTGATGTCGTCACGGCTGTTCTCCCGTCGTACCGGAGCCGTCGACCGTGCCGGTCTCGGACCAGGGCGCCCGCTCCGCGCCGGCCGAGGTGCCCGGGTTGGTCAGCGCGCCGACGTAGTAGTCCTTCTCGGTGTCACCGAGCCGCATCGGGTGCGGCGGCTGCTCCATCCCCGGCAGCAGCGGCGCCAGCAGCTGCTCCTTGGTGAAGATCAGGTCCTGCCGGTTGTCCCGGGCCAGCTCGTACTCGTTGCTCATGGTCAGCGAACGGGTCGGGCAGGCCTCGATGCAGAGCCCGCAGAAGATGCAGCGGGCGTAGTTGATCTGGTACGTGCTGGCGTACCGCTCACCCGGCGAGAAGCGCTGCTCCTCGGTGTTGTCGCCACCCTCGACGTAGATCGCGTCGGCCGGGCAGGCCCAGGCGCACAGCTCGCAGCCGATGCACTTCTCCAGCCCGTCCGGGTGCCGGTTGAGGATGTGCCGCCCGTGGTAGCGCGGAGCCGAGACCGGCGGCTTGAACGGGTAGTCGGTGGTGACGACCTTCTTGAACATGTGCGAGAAGGTGACCCCGAAACCCTTGAACGATCCGGTGATCGCGCCCACGTCACACCTCCTTCTCGTCGTGTCCGGCGTCGACCGGCTGTCCGGCTCCCGCCGGCTGTCCGGCTCCCACGTTCGCCGGCTCCCGCTCGGCGACCGTCCGTCTCATCCGGGGGCTCGGTGGCACCTGGAGATCCATCGGCGGCAGCGGGAAGCTGCCGGCGGGCCGCCGGTTGACCTTCTCCTGGAGGGTGCGCTGCGGCGGCCGCTTCTTGCTCGGCCAGAGGAGCGTCACCAGCAGGACGACCAGTACCGCACCGGCGATCACCGAATAGCGGGTGGAGTCGCCGAGGTCCTCCTTCTGGAGGGTGCGGATGCCGGCCAGGACCAGGATCCAGACCAGGTTGATCGGCAGCAGCACCTTCCAGCCCAGCCGCATGAACTGGTCGTAGCGGAGCCGGGGCAGCGTGCCGCGCAGCCAGATGAAGATGAAGACCAGACCGATGACCTTGCCCATGAACCAGAGCAGCGGCCACCAGCCGGAGTTCGCGCCCTCCCAGAGCGTGATCGGCCAGGGAGCCCGCCAACCGCCGAGGAAGAGCGTCGTGGTGACCGCCGACATCGTCACCATGGCGACGTACTCGCTGAGCATGAAGAGCGCGAACTTCAGCGAGCTGTACTCCGTCATGTAGCCGGCGACCAGCTCCGACTCCGCCTCGGGCAGGTCGAACGGCGCCCGGTTGGTCTCACCGACGGTGGAGATGAAGAAGATGATGAAGCTCGGCAGCAGCAGGATCGCGTACCAGCCCGGTGCGGGCAGGTCGACCACGCCGAAGAGGTTGAGCCGGGTGCCGTCGGCCTGGGCGCTGACGATGCCGCTGGTCGACATCGTGCCGGCGGTCATGAAGACCGCGACGATGGAGAGACCCATCGCCACCTCGTACGAGATCATCTGGGCGGTGGAGCGCAGCCCGCCGAGCAGCGGGTACGTCGAGCCGGAGGCCCAGCCGCCGAGCACGATGCCGTAGACGCCCATCGAGGAGCAGGCCAGCAGCACCAGTACGGCGACCGAGACGTCGGTGACCTGGAGCGGCGTCCGCTCGCCGAAGATGCTCACCATCGGGCCGAACGGCACCACCGACAGCGCGGTCACCGCGCAGATCACCGAGATGGTCGGCGCGAAGAAGTAGACGACCTTGTCGGCCGCCCGGGGCAGGATGTCCTCCTTGAAGGCCATCTTGAGGCCGTCGGCGAGGGTCTGGAGCAGACCGAACGGGCCGATCTGGTTCAGGCCGGGCCGCTGCGCCATCCGGGCCACCACCCGGCGCTCGAACCAGACACCGAGCAGCGTCGCCAGGACCGCGAAGACGAACGCCGCCACGATCTTGATCAGGACCAGCCACCAGGTGTCCTTGCCGAAGTCCTGCAAGGTCGGATCCTGGGCCAGATACACCAACTTCATCGGGTACCTCCAGCGCTGTTCAACAGCGGTCCCGGCTGGCCCGCGGCGTCGGCGGCGACCGGGGTGGCCGGGCCGGCGGAGAGCCGGACGACCGCACCGGAGGTGACACCGAGACTGCGCCGCACGCTCGCGCCGGGCGAGTTGGTCGGCAGCCAGACGACGTCGTCCGGCAGGTCGGTGATCGCCGCCGGCAGGGTCAGCGCGCCCCGGTCGGTGCCGACCGTCACCGCGTCTCCCTCGGCCACCCCCAGTGCCTCGGCGGTGGCCTTGCCGAGCCGGACCACCGGCGGCCGGGCCGTGCCACCGAGCGCCGGGTCGCCCTCGGTCAGGGTGCCGGCGTCGATCAGGTGGTGCCAGGTGGCCAGGATCGCCTCGCCCGGGCCGGGCCGGACCGGCGGGGCCGGCTCGACGGCCGGGGCGGCGGTCCGGTTGGCCTGGGTCGCCGGGAGCCCGCCCAGCTCGCGGCGGATGCTGTTCACGTCGCCGGTGCCGAGCCGCACGTCGAGCTGGGCGGCGATCGCGTCCAGCACCCGGGCGTCGGACATCGCGGCCGTGTCCAGCACCGCCTCGAAGGTGCGCAGCCGGCCCTCCCAGTCGAGGAAGCTGCCGGCCTTCTCCACCACCGGGGCGACCGGGAAGACCACGTCGGCGCGGCGGGTGACCGCGTTGTGCCGCAGCTCCAGGCTGACCAGGAACGGCACCTTCTCCAGTGCCGCGTCGGCGAGCTTCGGGTCGGCCAGGTCGGCCGGGTCGACCCCGGAGACCACCAGCGCGCCGAGCGAGCCGTCGGCGGCCGCCGCGATGATGCCGTCGGTGTCCCGGCCGGGCTGGCTCGGGATGACCCCGGCGGCCAGGTCCCAGGCGCCGGCGAGTTCGGCCCGGCCGGCCGCGTCGGTCACCGGCCGTCCACCGGGAAGCAGGTTCGGCAGGCAGCCGGCGTCGACCGCGCCGCGGTCCCCGGCCCGCCGGGGCACCCAGGCCAGCTTGGCGCCGGTACGCTCGGCCAGCTCGGCGGCGGCGGAGAGGCCACCCGGCACCGTCGCCAGCCGCTCGCCGACCAGCAGCACCGCGCCGGGCTGGCGCAGCGCCTCGGCGACCGAGGCGTTCCCGGCGAGCAGCCCGGCCTCGTCGCCGGGGGCGGCGGTCAGCACCGTCGCGCCGAGCTTGGCCAGCCCCCGGGTCACGAACGGGGCCAGCGCCAGCACCCTCAGCCCACGCTTGCTGTAGGCCTTGCGCAGCCGCAGGAAGAGGATCGGGCACTCCTCCTCCGGCTCCAGCCCGGCGATCACCACGGCCGGTGCCCGCTCGACGTCGGCGTAGGTCACCTCGGTCGTCCCGGCCACCGTGCTGGCCAGGAACTGGGCCTCCTCGGCCGAGAGCGGGCGGGCCCGGAAGTCGATGTCGTTGGTCTGCAACGCCACCCGGGCGAACTTGGCGTACGCGTACGCGTCCTCGACGGTGAGCCGGCCGCCGGTGAGCACCCCGACCCCGGAACCGGCGTCCCGGGCCGCGCGCAGCCCGTCGGCGGCGACGGCGAACGCCTCGCTCCAGGACGCCTCGCGCAGTTCACCGGTCCGGGCGTCCCGGACCATCGGCTTGGTGATCCGCTCGTTGGCGAAGGCGTACCGGAAGCCCCAGCGGCCCTTGTCGCAGTTCCACTCCTCGTTCACCGCCGGGTCATCGCCGGCCAGCCGGCGCATCACCTTGCCGCGCCGGTGGTCGGTGCGCTGGGCGCAGCCGGCCGAGCAGTGCTCGCAGACGCTCGGGGTGGAGACCAGGTCGAACGGGCGGGCCCGGAACCGGTACTGCGCGCCGGTGAGCGCGCCGACCGGGCAGATCTGCACCGTGTTCCCGGAGAAGTACGAGTTGAACGGGACGTCGCCCTCATCGCCCTCCTCGCCGCCGTAGACCTCGTCCCGGTAGACGTTGATCTCCTCGGCACTGGACCGGCCCATCAGGTCGATGAACTTGTCCCCGGCGATCTCCTCGGAGAACCGGGTGCAGCGCTGGCAGAGCACGCAGCGCTCCCGGTCCAGCAGGACCTGGGTGGAGATGTTGACCGGCTTCTCGTACTCCCGCTTGTGCTCGTGGAAGCGGGTGTCGGTGCGGCCGGTGGACATGGCCTGGTTCTGTAGTGGGCACTCGCCGCCCTTGTCGCACATCGGGCAGTCGAGCGGGTGGTTGACCAGGAGCAGCTCCATGATCCCCTCCTGCGCCTTCTTGGCGACCGGGGAGGTGAGCTGGGTGCGTACCACCATGCCGTCGGCGACGGTCTGGGTGCAGGAGGCGACCGGCTTGCGCTGCCCCTCCACCTCGACCAGGCACTGCCGGCAGGCGCCGGCCGGGGCGAGCAGCGGGTGGTCACAGAACCGGGGGATCTCGATGCCGAGCTTCTCGGCGACCCGGATCAGCAGCGCGCCCTTCGGCGCGGTCACCTCGATGCCGTCGATGGTGAGCGTGACGGTGTCCGTCTGCTTGGCCACATCTGTCATGACCGGGCCGCCTTCCATTCGCGACTGCGGGGCTCGCCTGCTGCGGCGGCGCACGCACGCCGGGCGCCGCGACGCTCACTCCTCGCGCTCATCAGTGGGCTCCTACCAGGGTCTTCTCCGACAGCTTGGGAGCCGTCCGGCCCTCGATGTAGTCGAGGTAGTCCTGCTTGAAGTACTTCAGCGAGGAGGTCACCGGGCTGGTCGCGCCGTCACCGAGGCCGCAGAAGGAGCGGCCGAGGATGTTGTCGCAGGTGTCCAGCAGGGTGGCGAGGTCCTCGTGGGTGCCCTGGCCGGCCAGGATCCGCCGGTAGGTGCGGACCATCCAGTAGTTGCCCTCCCGGCACGGCGTGCACTTTCCGCACGACTCGTGGTGGTAGAACTCCAGCCACCGGTAGGTGGCGTAGACCGGGCAGTCCTGGTCGGAGAAGATCTGGGTCGCGGTGGTGCCGAGGATCGAGCCGGCCGCCGCCACCCCCTCGAAGTCGAGCGGCACGTCGAGGTGCTCGGCGGTGAGCAGCGGGGTCGACGAGCCGCCCGGGGTCCAGAACCGCAGTTCGTGCCCGGCCTGCATGCCGCCGGCCAGCTCGATCAGCTCGCGCAGCGTGATGCCGAGCCCGGCTTCGTACTGCCCCGGGTTGTTGATCCGGCCGGAGAGGGAGTAGATCATCGGCCCGGAGGACTTCTCCGTGCCCATGCTCTTCCACCAGGCGGCCCCGCCCAGCACGATGTACGGCACGCTGGCGATGGTGCCGACGTTGTTGACCACGGTCGGGCAGGCGTAGAGGCCGTGGGTCGCCGGGAACGGCGGGCGCAGCCGGGGCTGGCCCCGGAACCCCTCCAGCGAGTCCAGCAGTGCCGTCTCCTCGCCGCAGATGTACGCCCCGGCCCCGCTGTGCACCACCAGGTCCAGGTCGAAGCCGGTGCCGAGGATGTCCTTGCCGAGGTAGCCGGCCCGGTACGCCTCCTGCACGGCGTTGCGCAGCCGCCGGGCCGCGTGCACCGCCTCACCCCGGATGTAGATGTAGGCGCGGTTGGCCCGGATCGCGTACGACGCGATGATCACGCCCTCGACCAGCGAGTGCGGGTCGTGGGTCATCAGCGGCAGGTCCTTGCAGGTGCCCGGCTCGCCCTCGTCGGCGTTGACCACCAGGTAGTGCGGCTTGCCGTCGCCCTGCGGGATGAAGCCCCACTTGAGTCCGGTCGGGAAGCCGGCACCGCCCCGGCCGCGCAGGCCGGAGTCCTTGACGAGCTGGATCAGGTCGTCCGGGTGCGCGGCGAGCGCCTTGCGCAGTGCCGCGTAGCCGTCCAGCCGCTCGTAGACGTCGAGCCGCCAGGCGTCCGGCGACAGCCAGCGCTTGGTGAGCACCGGGGTCAGCTTCTCCAGCGTCTCCCGCCGAGGCGTCGTGGTCACTTCTCAGCCTCCTCTTCGCTCGCGACTGCGGGGCTCGCAGGCTCACTCCTCGCGCTCGCAGCCTGCTCTTCGCTCGTCGCCGACTTCAGCGAGCGCTCCTGCGCGTCCGTACCGCCGTCGCCGGCCGGCTTGCCGTCGCTGGCCGGCTGGTTGGCGGCGGTCCCGGCCGCCTCGGCGGACTTCGCGTCGCCCGGTCCGGCCGGTGCGCCGTCGACCGGCGGCGTCGTCCCGGGCGCGTCCGGGACAGCGGTCTTCGCGTCCGGGTTCCGGGTCTCGGCGGTACGGATCTGTGGCGACTTGTCGTCCGGCGACTTCACGTCCGGCGCGGTGCTGCCGGTGGCGGCGGCCGGCCGGGTGGTGGCCGGGGCCGGCTTGTCACCGGTCTGGCTGCCCTTGATCGGGGTGTTCGGGTCGTAGCCGGCCACCGAGACGCCGTGCTGCTGGGCGAGCCGCAGCCCGGCCAGCGTCGGGTCGCCGGCCAGCCCGTCGGCGACCGCCTCCTCGCGCGGGTCGGCGAAGCCGGCCAGTTGCAGCGACATCTCCTTGAGGGTGCAGAGCCGGGCGCCCCGGCTGGGCTGCGGGCGGCCGCCCGCGCGCAGCTCGTTGACGACCGCGACCGCCGCGTCCGGGTCGACCTGGTCGAAGAAGTCGTAGTTGACGGTCATCACCGGGCCGTAGTCGCAGGCCGCGAGGCACTCGGCGTGCTCCAGCGTGATCTTGCCGTCCGGGGTGGTCTCGTCGTGCCCGACCCCGAGGTGCTCGGTCAGCGTGTCGTAGACCTGCTGCCCGCCGAGCACGTTGCACATGGTGTTGGTGCAGACGCTGACCAGCCAGTCGCCGGTGGGCCGGCGCTTGTACATGGTGTAGAAGGTGGCCACGGCGCCGACCTGCGCCTTGTTCAGCCCGAGGACGTCGGCGCAGAACTCCACGCCGGCCGGGGAGACGTACCCCTCCTCGGACTGCACCAGGTGCAGCAGCGGCAGCAGCGCCGAACGGGACCGGTCGGCCGGGTAGCGGGCGACGATCTCGGCCGCCCGCTCGTCGAGCTTCGCGTGCAGGTCGGCGCTGCGCGCACCACTGCCGTTCCGCTGCGTCGGCACCTCGCCCGGCCCGGTCACCAGACCGTCCAGCCGGGACGCCGCGTTGCCAAACTGAGACTGAGTCATTTAGCGATCACACCCACCCATCACCGGGTCCAGCGACGCGCCGCCCGCGATCACGTCCGCGATCAGGCCGCCCTCGGCCATCGCCGGCAGCGCCTGGAGGTTGACGAAGCTGGGCTCGCGGTAGTGCACCCGGTACGGCCGGGTGCCCCCGTCGGAGACCGCGTGCACGCCCAGCTCGCCACGGGGCGACTCGATCCCGACGTAGACCTGGCCCGGTGGCACCCGGAAGCCCTCGGTGACCAGCTTGAAGTGGTGGATCAGCGACTCCATCGACTGACCCATGATCTTGGCGACGTGCTCCAGCGAGTTGCCCATGCCGTCGACGCCGATGGCGAGCTGCGCCGGCCAGGCGATCTTCTTGTCCGCCACCATGATCGGTCCGGGGCGGAGCCGGTCGAGGGCCTGCTCGACGATCTTGAGCGACTCTCGCATCTCGGCCATCCGGACCAGGTAGCGGCCCCAGACGTCGCCGCTCTCGGTGGTCGGCACGTCGAACTCGTAGTTCTCGTAGCCGCAGTACGGCATGGTCTTGCGCAGGTCCCAGGCCAGCCCGGCCGAGCGGAGCACCGGACCGGTGACGCCCAGCGCCAGGCACCCGGTCACGTCGAGCACGGCGACGTCCTTGGTCCGCTCCAGCCAGATCGGCTGGCCGGAGAGCATGTCCTCGTATTCCTTCAGCCGCTTCGGCAGCAGCTTCAGGAACTCGCGGATCTTGACGATCGCCTCGTCCGGGACGTCCTGGGCGACCCCGCCCGGCCGGACGTACGCGTGGTTCATCCGCAGGCCGGTGATCAGCTCGAAGATCTCCAGCACGTACTCGCGCTCACGGAAGCCGTAGAGCATCACGTTGACCGCGCCCAGCTCCATCGCCGTGGTGGCGATCCAGACCAGGTGCGAGGAGATCCGGTTCAGCTCCATCATCAGCACCCGGATGGTGTTGGCCCGCTCGGTCACCTCGTCGGTGATGCCGAGCAGCTTCTCCACCGCCAGGCTGTACGCCGTCTCGTTGAACAGCGGCGAGAGGTAGTCCATCCGGGTGACGAACGTGCTGCCCTGCACCCAGTTGCGGTATTCCAGGTTCTTCTCGATCCCGGTGTGCAGGTAGCCGACCACCGCCCGGGCCTCCCGGACGGTCTCGCCCTCCAGCTCCAGGATCAGCCGGAGCACACCGTGCGTCGACGGGTGCTGCGGACCCATGTTGACGATGATCCGCTCGTCGTTGATCGGGTCGTGCCCGCTGACCACCTGGTCCCAGTCGCCACCGGTGACGGTGAAGACCCGGCCCTCGGTGGTCTCCCGGGACTCGGCGTAGCTCGGGTTCGTCGAGGTGCTCATTGGTACGTCCTCCGCTGGTCGGGCGGTGGGATCACGGCGCCCTTGTACTCGACCGGCACGCCGCCGAGCGGGTAGTCCTTGCGCTGCGGGTGGCCCTCCCAGTCGTCCGGCATCAGGATCCGGGTCATGCCGGGGTGGCCGTCGAAGACGACGCCGAACATGTCGTACGTCTCCCGCTCCTGCCAGTCCGCCGTGGGGTAGACCGAGGTGACGCTCGGCACCCGGGGTTCCTCGGCGGTCACCGCGACCTCCAGCCGGAGCTGCCGGCGGTAGGTCATCGAGGTGAGCTGGTAGACGACGTGCAGCCGGCGGGCGTCGGAGCCGAGGTAGTCGACTCCGGAGACCGAGGAGCAGAGTTCGAAGCGGAGCGCCGGCTCGTCCCGGAGCACCTGGCAGACCTCGGCGATCCGCTCGGGGCGGATGTGCAGGGTCAGCTCCCCCCGGTCGACCACGACCTTCTCGATCGCGTCGGCGAAGCCCGGGTACGCCTCCTCCAGCGCGTCGGTGACCTCGTCGAAGTAGCCGCCGTACGGCCGGGGGCTGCTCACCACCGCGACCCGCTGCCGGACCAGCCCGCCGAAGCCGGAGGTGTCGCCGCTGCCGTGGATGCCGAACATGCCGCGTCCGGCCGCCGTGGCCGGCGGGTACTCGGCGGGCGCCCCGCTGGTCGCCCCGACCGGCGGCCGGGCCACCGGCACGCCGCCGCCCGGCCGCTCGCTGGGGCTCTTCTTCGGCTCGGTGCCGTTCGGCTCGCTCACCGGTCAGCCCTCTCCACCAGGTGGTTCTGCGCCTTCATCCAGTTCTCGATCCGGAGCTGCTCCTCGCGACCCTCGGCGACCGCCCGGGTCCACTCGGCCCGCCGCGCCTTGTCGTTGCGGTAGGACGAGGGCATCGAACCGGGCGCCACCAGCGGTACGGCGCCGCGTGCCTGGCGGGCCTCCAGCATCTTGCGGCCGTTCGGGCCGAGCGGCTCGTGGCCGATCTTCTCGCGCAGCTTGAGGATCGCGTCGATCAGCATCTCCGGCCGGGGCGGGCAGCCGGGCAGGTACATGTCGACCGGTACGACGTGGTCGACGCCCTGCACGATCGCGTAGTTGTTGAACATGCCGCCGCTGCTGGCGCAGACGCCCATCGAGATCACCCAGCGGGGCTCGGCCATCTGGTCGTAGATCTGGCGCAGCACCGGGGCCATCTTCTGGCTCACCCGGCCGGCCACGATCATCAGGTCCGCCTGTCGCGGCGAGGCGCGGAACACCTCCATGCCCCACCGGCCGAGGTCGTAGTGGGAGCCACCGGCCGCCATCATCTCGATCGCGCAGCAGGCCAGGCCGAAGGTGGCGCCCCAGAACGACGACTTCCGGGACCAGTTGACCAGCTTCTCCACCGAGGTGAGCAGGATTCCGGACGGGAGCTTCTCCTCGATACCCATCTGACGACCTCCCTCAGTCCCAGTCCAGGCCGCCACGCCGCCAGACGTAGGCGTACGCGACGAAGACCGCGACGATGAACAGCACCATCTCCACGAAGCCGAACAGCCCGAGGACGTCGAAGTTGACCGCCCACGGGTACAGGAAGATGATCTCGATGTCGAAGACGATGAACAGCATCGCCGTCAGGTAGAACTTGATCGGGAGCCGACCGCCGCCGACCGGCTGCGGGCTCGGCTCGATGCCGCACTCGTACGCCTCGAGCTTGGCTTTGTTGTAGCGCCGGGGGCCGGCGAAGCGCGCCGCGGCGACGGAGAACAGCGCGAACCCCGCGGCGAGGGCGAACAGCCCGATGATGGGTACGTACGGCGAGAGCGACATCGTTTTCCCCTGCTCGTCCTTCCCGGCCCTCGGTCAATTTCCAAATTCACACTATTCACAGTCGTCCGGGCGACGCTGCCCGGGGTGCCACTGGTGCCCCTGCCGGGGCCGGCGGCGGCTCACACGGCCGGAGCCACCTTCGTCATCGCGTTGATGACCCGGTCCATCGCGTCCCCGCCGCGCGGATCGGTCAGGTTCGCCAGCAGCTTGAGCACGAACCGCATCAGGGTCGGATGCGGCATGCCGTGCTTGGTGGCGATCCGCATCACATGCGGATTGCCGATCATCTTCACGAAGATGTTGCCGAGCCGGTAGTAACCGCCGTACCGGGCCTTCAGTTCGGCGGGGTAGCCGGCCAGCGCGCGCTCCCGCTCGGCTCCCGCCGGGCGGGCCAGTGCCTGCACCACGATCTCGGCGGCGAGTTCACCGGACTCCATCGCGTACGCGATGCCCTCGCCGTTGAAGGGGTTGACCATGCCGCCGGAGTCGCCGACCAGCAGCACTCCGCGGGTGTAGTGCGGCACCCGGTTGAAGCCCATCGGCAGGGCGGCGCCGAGGATCGGCCCGTCCGCGTTGGTCTCGTCGGTCATGCCCCACTCGGCCGGGGTGCCGGCGAGCCAGTCGACCAGCAGCCGGCGGTAGTTGGTCTTGCCGAACGCCGCCGACGAGTTCAGCGCACCCAGCCCGACGTTGACCCGGCCGTCCCCCATGCCGAAGATCCAGCCGTACCCGGGCAGCAGCTTGTCGGGGTGTTCCTTGCTGCGCAGTTCCAGCCACGACTCCAGGTAGTTGTCGTCGTGCTTGGCCGGCGAGCGGTAGTAGCGGCGGACGGCGACGCCGATCGGCCGGTCCTCCCGCTTGTTGAGGCCGAGCGCCAGCGGGAGCCGCCCGGAGACGCCGTCGGCGGCGATCACCAGCGGGGCCCGGAACGTCGCCGGGGCCTTGTCCGGGCCACTCTCGGCCGTGACGCCGACCACCCGGCCGGCGTCGTCGAGCACCGGGCCGGTCACGTTCATTCCGGTACGCAGCTGCGCGCCGGCCTCGACGGCACGCCTGGCCAGCAGGTCGTCGAAGTCGAGCCGGGTCCGGACCAGACCGTAGTTGGGGAAGCTGGCCAGCTCGGGCCAGTCGAGTTCGAGCCGGACGCCGCCGCCGATGACCCGCAGCCCCCGGTTGTGCAGCCAGCCCGCCTCGGGTGAGGTGTCGATGCCGAGCTTGACGAGCTGCTTGACGGCCCGGGGGGTGAGCCCGTCGCCGCAGACCTTCTCCCGGGGGAACTCGGTCTTCTCCAGCAGCAGCACGCGTACGCCGTGTCGGGCCAGGTGATAGGCGGTCGTCGATCCACCTGGACCGGCGCCGACGACGATGACGTCCGCGTCGTTGTCGACGGTGGTCATCCGCGCCTCCCCTCCCGATCGCTCGTGAAATGCTTCACAAGCCTCGTCAGGGGAGGAGTCTAGAGCCGCGAAGCGGCCGGCAACCGGTTAGGTGAACCTAAGTTGTCGAGGTAGGGGTGTTGGCTACCTTCCCGCGCCCGATACCGGCCCGGTCGCGTGCCGTCGCCCCGCCCGGTCAGGCGCCGTCTGGACGCCGCATCGCCCCGCCGTCCCGTTCGCACCCCGGCTCGACAGACGGCCCGGCTCAGGTCCGGTCCTCGCCGCTGCGCTGCACCGGGCGGCGCTCGATCGGCCCCGGAGTGACCGGCCCGGGTTCGGCCGGATGCGGGTCGGTCGGTCGGGGCCGCACCGGATGCGGGTCGGTGGGGTGCGGCTCGGCCGGATGCGGCTGTCCGGGCTCGGGCGCCGGCGGATGCGGATCGGCCGGCCCGGGACGACCCGGCTGGGGCGGTCCAGGCCGGGGCTGCGTCGGATGCGGTTCCGGCGGGTTCGGCTCGACCGGATGCGGCTCGACCGGATAGCCGCCGGCCGCCGCCGGGTCGTCGTCCGGGACGCGCTCGTGCTCGTACGGCAACTGCTCCCGCAGCGCACCACCGCTGACCCGGTCGAGCGCGGCCAGTACGTCGGCGACGACGGTCCGGACCGCTACCGGGTCGGGCCCGGCCAGCTCCCGGATCTGTGCGATCAGCTCGGCCGCCTCGGTCTCCGGATCGACGGTCTCCGGATCCCCCGCCTCCGGCGCCGGCTCGGCCGTGTCGCGGTTCGGCCCCGTCGCGTCGCGGTCGGACCCGGTGCGAGCGTCCCGGGCCGGCTCGGCGGCAGCGCCCTCCGGAGCGTCGTCGCTGCGCTGCCGCGCGTCCGGCGGGCCCGCGCCCCCCGGCTGCTCCTCGGCCGGCTGCTCGTCGCCGTCGACCCGCCGGTCTGCCCCCGCCATGGGCGCAGCCTACGGCCTATAAAGCCGCCTTGCGGATCAAACCCGACTAAAGCACCATGAAAACGATGATCAGGAACGTACCGCTCGGTGTAGCGCGACGATGCCACCGGTCAGGTTCCGCCAGCCGACCCGGTGCCATCCGGACCGGCCGATCTGCCCGGCCAGCCCTGCCTGGTCCGGCCAGGCCCGGATCGACTCGGCCAGGTAGACGTACGCGTCCGGGTTGCTCGCCACCGCCCGGGCCACCGTCGGCAGCGACCGCATCAGGTAGGAGAGGTAGACCGTCCGGAAGACCGGGTTGGTCGGGGTGCTGAACTCGCAGACCACCAGCCGGCCACCGGGCCGGGTGACCCGGGCCATCTCCCGGAGCGCCGCCTCGGTGTCGACGACGTTGCGCAGCGCCAGCGAGATGGTGACCGCGTCGAACGTCTGGTCCGGGAACGGCAGCCGGAGTGCGTCACCGGCCAGCAACGGCACCTCGGGCCGGCTCCGTCGACCGGCCCGGAGCATCCCGATGGAGAGATCCAGGCCCACCGCGTACGCCCCGGAGGTGGCCAGCTCGGCGGTGGAGACCCCGGTGCCGGCGCCGACGTCCAGCACCCGGTCGCCGGGGTGTAGTTCGAGGGCGGCCAGGGTGGCCCGGCGCCACCGCCGATCCTGGCCGAACGAGATCACGGTGTTGGTCAGGTCATACCGGGACGCCACTTCGTCGAACATCGCCGCCACCTCGTGCGGCTGCTTGTCCAGGCTGGCCCGGCGTCCGGACGGGGTACGGCTCACGCCGGAACAGTCTGCCAGCCACCTGCCAGGCCGCTCGGCCCGGGGCGAGCCGGCAGCCCGTCGGAGCACGACCGGAGGCTCCCGACGGCCACCCGGCACCCACCGCAACCGGGTCCGGAACACACCACGGGGCCGGAACACACCACGGGCGAGGTGGTCTCCCACCCCGCCCGCGATGCCTTGCGTTATGTGAACGGCCCTCCTGGACCGATAGAGGACGACCCCGGTACGCCGCGTCCCGACCCGGGGGCCGGTCCGTCCACGACGGTCAGCGGGTGCGTGTGCCGGCACGTTATCGGTTCGACGGGCCCGGTCGCGCTCCCCTTGATCCAACCGTTATGACCGCCCGAAGGCGGCAGAATTCCAAGAATGTCCTGGTCACAGGGGCATTTATCCGACGTGCTCGACGTTCTGCCGCCGGATCGGAGCCAAGGACCGGCCCCTCGCCCAGCCGGCGGTGGCCGAATGGACGAGGGTAGTTCAGCGGGCCTGCACGAGCGGCAGGCTCCGGCCCGCGCCGCCACCCGGCAGCGCGATCGAGGAGAAGTGCGACACCACCCGGTCGTCGGTCGGGTCGTCGGCCGGGGTGCGGTGCACCGCCAGGTGCCGGTAGAGGGTGTCCCGCTGCGCGGGGATCCGGCCGGCCGAACGGATCATCCAGATCAGCTCGTGCAGGTTGGAGCGGTGCCGGGCACCGGCCGAGGAGATGACGTTCTCCTCAAGCATGATCGAGCCGAGGTCGTCCACCCCCATGTGCAGGGCGAGCTGTCCGGCGTCCTTGCCCGTGGTCAGCCAGGACGCCTGGAGGTGCGGCACGGTGTCGAAGAAGAGCCGGGCCACCGCGATCAGCCGCAGGTACTCCAGGGTGGTGGCCTGGGTGCGCCCCTTGAGGTGGTTGTTCTCCGGCTGGTACGTCCACGGAATGAAGGACCGGAAGCCCCGGGTACGGTCCTGCACGTCGCGGATCATCCGCATGTGCTCGATCCGCTCGGCGTTGGTCTCCCCGGTCCCCATCATCATGGTGGCGGTCGACTCGACGCCCTGCCGGTGTGCGAGTTCCATCACCTCGAGCCAGCGGGCCCCGGACTCCTTCAGCGGGGCGATCGCCCTGCGCGGCCGCTCGGGCAGCATCTCGGCGCCGGCACCGGCGATCGAGTCCAGCCCGGCGGTCTTGATCCGGCTGATCGCCTCCTCCAGGCTGACCCCGGAGACCTTCGCCATGTGCAGGATCTCGCTCGGCCCGATGGAGTGGATGGCGAGCTGCGGGTACGCCCGCTTGACCGAGGAGAAGAGTTCCTCGTAGTACTCCACGCCGTAGTCGGGGTGGTGGCCGCCCTGGAGCATCACCTGGGTCGCACCCAGCTCGACCGCCTCGGCACAGCGGCGCAGGATCTCCTCGGTCGGGTGCGTCCAGCCCTCCTTGTGCTTCGGTGCCCGGAAGAAGGCGCAGAACTTGCAGGCGGTCACGCAGACGTTGGTGTAGTTGATGTTGCGGTCGATCAGGTACGTGACGATGTTGTCCGGATAACGCCGCCGCCGTACCGCGTCGGCCGCCTCACCCAGCGGGTGCAGCGGCGCGTCGGTGTAGAGCAGCAGCGCCTCCTCGGGCGAGATCCGCCCGCCGTCCGCGCCACGTTGCAGGATGCTGTCGATTTCCCGGCTCACCGTCACATCCCGAGGGTACGCCGCCCGAATTGCGCGCCCCAGACACGCTCACAGATGTGAGCACCGACAACCCCGGGTACGGCTCCGCCGCCGGGAGACGGCGTTCAGGTGGTGCAGCTTCCGTTGTCGGGGTTGACGCACTTGGCCCGGCTCCACAGCGTCTCGAAGTTGTTGTGGAAGTCGTTCCAGACGGTCGGGTGTTCGATCTTCACCAGGGTCTCGTCGTGATCGGTCAGCGCCGGGTCGGTGACGTTGTGTGAGCCGGTGAAGACGACGCTGCGCCCGGCGACCCCGGCGAAGGTACCCCGGATGATGATGTTCTTCGAGTGCACGGTCACCACCCGGCCGTCGTAGTTGCTCGCCTCGGCGTCGTGGTACTTCTTCAGCGAGACGTTCGGCTGCCCGTTCAGGGTGGCGTACGCGGTGCTGCCCATCGAGCCGTAGACGACCCGGACCCTGCAGCCCATCCGGCCGATCCGGCGCAGCTCGGCGGCGACCTGCGGGCGGGCGTCGGTGAACTGGGCGTGCGCCACGTCCACCGCGCAGCCGCTGGCGAAGGCGTTCACCTCGGCCAGCCGGTTCGCCAGGGTGTCGCTGTCGGCCCGGGGCGAGTGGTAGACGGTGACGGCGGTGTTCGGCGACTTGTAGTAGCCGTTGGCGGCGTTGAAGTAGTCGTTGTTCTTCCGCTGCGCCCGCATGTCGTTGAAGTACGCGGTGAAGTGGTCGTACAGGTCGTAGTCCTCGTGCACGACCAGCGCGCTGTTGAAGAGGTTGTTCTGGCTGAAGGTGAGGTTCTGCGAGCTGACGAAGACGACCCGCTTCATGGTGCCGCTGGTGGAGAACGTGAAGACCTTGTTGTGGTTGATCGAGTTGCTCTTGTTGCCGATGCACGCGGTCGAGCCGGCGACCGTCGACGAGGTCTTGCCGCAGATCACCAGGTCGTCGAGGTTGGCCGAGTTGAGCACCGCCATCGCGGCGTTGTCGGCGCCGGTGTTGACCCCGCCGCCGGTCTCGTCCAGCACGATCCGGACGATCACGCCCCGGGCCGCGGCCCGCTTCAGCGCCTCGGCCACCACCGGGGAGCTCCAGCTGTACATGATGCCCCGGATGTAGCCGCCGGCCGGTGCGCCGTCGGCGAGCCGGACCAGCTCGTCCTCGATGGTCCGGTCCCGGGTGCCGTCCTCGGCCGGGATGTTGAACCGGGTGTACGCCGAAAAGGGGTCGGCGGCGGTGACCGCGCCGTCACCGGCGTCGGCCGGGGTGGCGCCACCGGCCACGGCGGGCGGGGTGGGCAGGGCGGTGGCGAGCAGGCCGACCGCCGCGAGGGAGGCGAGTCCGGCGCGGGCGCGACGTGTACGGAGCATCCTCATGGATACCTTGGTAGTACACATTCTTCAATGGAGCAACGGCCATCGAAGAATTTCTTCACCCACCCGGGCGGGTACCGGAGAGCCGGCCTCAGCCGTCGTAGTCGACCTCCAGCGTGTCGGTGACCGGGCTGGCCTGGCAGGTCAGCACGTACCCGGCGGCCACCTCGTCCGGCTCGAGGGCGTAGTTGCGGGCCATCGACACCTCGCCGGAAACCACCCTCGCCCGGCAGGTCGAGCAGACCCCACCCTTGCAGGCGTACGGCAGCTCGCCCCGGACCCGCAGGGCCGCGTCGAGCACCCGCTCGTCCCGCCCCATCCGGAAACTCGACGCCCGGCCCTCCAGCCGGATCGTCACCTCGGTGCCGGCGTCGGTCGCCGTGGCGGCGGGCCGGACCGGCGGCGCGGGCGGGGCGTCCACGTGGAACAGCTCGGCGTGTACCGCCCGCTCCGGCACCCCGCGCCCGGTGAGCACCTGCCGCGCGTCGAGCACCATCCCGTACGGGCCGCAGAGGAACCACTCGTCGATCCGCTCGGCCGGCACGATGGTGTCGAGCAGCCGGCCGAGCCGCTCGGCGTCGACCCGGCCGGAGAGCAACGGCGCCTCGCCCGGCTCCCGGGACAGCACGTGCACCAGGTGCAGCCGCTCCGGATAGCGGTCCTTCAGGTCGGCCAGCTCCTCCACGAACATCACGGTGCGGCCGTGCCGGTTGCCGTACACCAGGGTGAAGGTGCTGGCCGGTTCCACGGCGAGCGCGGTCGCGACCAGTGACAGCACCGGGGTGATCCCTGACCCGGCGACCACTCCGGCGTAGTGCCGGACCCGGTCCGGCGCGAACGCCGTGCCGAACGTCCCGAGCGGCGGCAGCACCTCCACCGTGTCGCCGGCCCGCAGCGCCGAGACCGCGAAGCTGGAGAAGGCGCCGCCCGGCACCTCCCGTACCCCGATCCGCAGCCGTCCGGTCGCGGCCAGCTCCGCCGGGGTCGAGCAGATCGAGTACGACCGCCGCACCTCGGCCCCGTCCGTCAGCACCCGCCGTACCGTGAGGTGCTGCCCGGCCCGGAAGGCGAAGGTCTCCCGCAACGCGGCCGGTACCTCGAAGGTGACCGCGACCGCGTCCTCGGTGAGCCGGTCGACCGCCCGGACCGGCAGCGGGTGGAAGACCGGCCGGCGACGGACCGGCCGGTTGATCGTTACGCTCAAAACGCCCTCAGATGGTCGAAGGGTTCCCGACAGGCCCGACACCGCCACAGCGCCTTGCAGGCGGTCGAGCCGAACCGGCTGACCTGTTCGGTGTCCGCCGCACCGCAGCGCGGGCACCGAACACTCAACGCCACCGCCACCGGGCCGGTAAGGAAGGGCCCCCGCATATCGCTTTCGGTGGTAGAAGGGCCCCCGCCTAACACCCCCGGCGGGGCGATCCCGGCGGCGGCCAGCTTGGCCCGGCCGGCCTCGGAGATCCAGTCGGTGGTCCAGGCCGGGGCGAAGACGGTGACGATCTCGGCCTCCGGATACCCGGCGGCGGCCAGCGCGGTCCGGATGTCGGCCCGGATCACGTCCATCGCCGGGCAACCGGTGTAGGTCGGGGTGATGGTCACGGTGACCCGTCCGGTCGCCGGGTCCTCGGTCACGTCCCGCAGCACGCCGAGGTCCTCGATGGTCAGCACCCGCAGCTCGGGGTCGACCACCGCCGCCGCGGCCCGGCGGGCCGGCGAGGATCCGCCCGCGCTCACCAACGGGCTCCCGGATGCGCCCGGTGCAGCACCTGCATCTCGGCGAGCAGGAAGGAGAGGTGCTCGGTGTGCAGCCCGGCCCGGCCGCCGGTCGGCCCCCAGCCGTCGGCCGGGCGCGGCAGCGTCGCGGTCTCCAGCACCGGCTCGACGTTCGCCAGGAAGGCGGAGCGCAGCCCGGCCGGGTCGACCGGCGCGGCCGGGTCGGCCACGAACAGCTCACCGGTGTACGGCCACAGCTCCTCCACCGCCGCCCGCATCCGCCGGTGCGACTCCTCGGTGCCGTCGCCGAGGCGTACCGTCCAGAGGCTGGCGTGGTCGAGGTGGTAGGCGACCTCCTTGCGGGCCTTGCCGGCGATGGCGGCGAGCCGTTGGTCGGCGCAGCCGCTCAACGCGGTGTAGAGCGGGAGCTGGTACGCCGCCAGGAAGAGCAGCTTCGCCATCGTCGTCGCGAAGTCGCCGTTGGGCAGCTCGACCAGCAGGCAGTTGCGGTACTCCCGGTCGGTGCGCAGGTACGCCAGCGCGTCCTCGTCCCGGCCAACCCCCTCCAGCTCGCCGGCGTAGCTGAGCAGCAGCCGGGCGGCGCCGAGCTGGTCCAGGGCGATGTTGGCCAGCGCGACGTCCTCCTCCAGCTCCGGTGCGGCGGTGACCCACTCGCCGAGCCGCTGCGCGGCGACCAGGGCGTCGTCGCCGAGTCCGAGCAGGTACTCCACGGTGGTGTGTGCGGGTGCGCCGGTGGTGTTCACAGGTGCGCCGCCCCGTCGGGTACCGGATAGAACGTCGGGTGCCGGTAGACCTTGTCGGCGGCCGGCTCGAAGAAGGCGTCCTTCTCGTCGGGGCTGGAGGCGGTGATCGCCTGGGCCGGTACGACCCAGATCGAGACGCCCTCCTGTCGCCGGGTGTAGAGGTCCCGGGCGTTGCGCAGCGCCAGCTCGGCGTCCGGGGCGTGCAGGCTGCCGACGTGGGTGTGCGACAGTCCACGCCGGGCCCGGACGAAGACCTCCCAGAGCGGCCAGCCGGCCCGACCCTGGCTCGGGGCGGTCACGCCGGCACCGCCGTACGCTCGGCGGCCCGCTTGGCCGCGTACGCCTGCGCGGCCTCGCGTACCCAGGCACCGTCGGCGTCCGCCCGGCGGCGGTGCGCGATCCGTTGCCGGTTGCACGGCCCGTCGCCCGAGATCACCCGCATCAGCTCGGCGTAGTCGGGCTGGGTGTAGTCGTGCGCCTGCCGGGACTCGTTCCACCGCAGGTCGGGGTCGGGCAGGGTGAGGCCGAGCACGCCGGCCTGCTGCACGCACATGTCGACGAAGCGCTGCCGCAGCTCGTCGTTGGAGAACCGCTTGATCTTCCAGGCCATCGACTGCCGGGAGTGCGTCGAGTCGCCGTCCGGCGGGCCGAACATCGCCAGCGACGGGTACCACCAGCGGTCCACCGCGTCCTGGGCCATCGCGTGCTGCTCGGGGGTGCCGTGGGCGAGGGTGTGCAGGATCTCGTAGCCCTGCCGCTGGTGGAAGGACTCCTCCTTGCAGATCCGGATCATCGCCCGGGCGTACGGCCCGTACGAGCAGCGGCACAGCGGTACCTGGTTGACGATCGCCGCGCCGTCCACCAGCCAGCCGATGGCGCCGACGTCGGCCCAGGTCAGCGTCGGGTAGTTGAAGATCGAGCTGTACTTCTGCCGGCCGGCGAGCAGCAGCTCGACCAGTTCGTCCCGGCTCACCCCGAGGGTCTCGGCGGCGGCGTAGAGGTAGAGCCCGTGCCCGGCCTCGTCCTGCACCTTGGCGAGCAGGATCGCCTTGCGCTTGAGCGAGGGCGCGCGGCTGATCCAGTTGCCCTCCGGCTGCATGCCGATGATCTCGGAGTGGGCGTGCTGGGCGATCTGCCGGATCAGGGTCTTCCGGTACGCCTCCGGCATCCAGTCCCGGGGCTCGATCTTCTGGTCCGCGCCGATCAGGGCGGTGAAGTAGTCCTGCGGGTCGGTGTCGGCGGCCGGGTCGGTGCCGGGACGGCCGCGGTCGGCGGCCGCCCGCAGCGCCACCTCCGCCGCCTCGACCTGATCGAGCAGGCCGCCGGCGGTTCCGTCATCCGGGACCGGGAAGTCATGTCCGTACACACAGCAAGTGTTACAGCTCAACTAGCCGGTAACCAAGACGTGTAATAGAAATGCCGCCCAGACCCGGCCGTGAGCTGGGCCGGCGGGCCGCACCAAATGTCCGCACTGATGGGTGAATGAGCCTGATCACACTCGCCCAAAAACTCGCCATCTATTAGCACATAAGCGGTCATTTCAGGGCGAGATCGCAAGACTCCCGGGCTTCACCATCTGGCGGATTGGACCCGGCCACGTAAACTTTCCCCGTTCCCGTACTGCCGCCTCCCCCGGCAGTACGGACGCGGAGCAGACCGCCGGTGTGGGGCTGGCGGAGGCGCCGCCGACCCACAGTCACACCGCACAGCGCCCCGGACACAGCGGCCCCCCGGCCTTCACCCTTGGAGCCCCATCCTCATGCGTCCCCGCGTGACCCTGGTGCTCGCCATCACGACAGTCGTGCTTGGCGGCCTGCTGCTCGTGCCCGCCGCGTACGCCCGGCTGGTCGACTCCGGCCCGGGCGCGTCCTCGGCCGAGGAGGCACCCGTCGGGATCGAGCCGTCCGCGCCACCGCCGCCGACCCTGGCCGCCGCGCCGGTGACGGTGAAGGGGGTGGACGGCTTCCTCGGCTGGGCGCTGCTCGACCGGGAGAGCGGCAAGATCTCCGGCTCCAAGAACATGACCTCGACCAACTCGACCGAGTCGATGATCAAGGTCTGGATCGTCTCGGACTACCTCCGTCGGCTCGGCGACGAGACGCCGTCCGCGTCGACGCTGAAGATGGCCAGCACGGCGATCCGGGACAGCAACGACGACTCGGCCGAGGTGCTCTACAGCAAGGGTGGCCGGGGCGCGGTGGTCGACCGCCTGATCAAGATCTGCAAGCTCACCGACACCCGCAAGGTGATACCACCGGGGGAAAGTTCTGTTTGGTGGAGTTATACCGAAATGTCCCCTCGGGACGCGGTGCGGATGGGAGAGTGCGTCAAGGACGGCACAGCCGCCGGACCGAAGTGGACCAAGTGGGTGCTGGACGAGATGACCAAGGTACGCGGCACGACCGCCGCGAAGGATCAGAAGCTCAAGCAGGGCGGCGGGCGCTGGGGCATCATCGACGGTCTCTCCAAGGGGGTTCTGGCGCAGGGACCGGTCGGCATCAAGAACGGCTGGACGCTGATCAACGCTGACGGCAAGTGGCACCTGAACTGCCTGGCCGTCAGCGACGACTGGGTGCTCTCGGTGATGACCCGATACTCCGGCCGCAAGGGCCTCGACTACGGCGCCGACGTCTGCGCCAGCGTGGCCAGCCAACTGACCACCCCGCAGCCCGGCGCCGTGCTGAAGGTCCCCGTGCCGCTGACGGCGAAGCAGTCCTGATGGGCGCCGAGGAACGTGCCGCCGAGCGGCGGGCCCGGTCCAACCGGTCCACCCTGCTCCGGCTCACCCTGATCGCGGGCGTACTCCTGGTGCTGGTGCTGGTCGGGCTCCGGCTGATGCCGGGCTCGCCGTTCGCGAGTACCGCCGCCGCCAAGTGGGGCGAACCGTCCGGCCCGGCCGGTCCGACCGCCACCACCCCGGGCCGATCCGCCACGCCCACCCCGACACCCAGCCCCGAGCTGCCGCCGCTGCCGGTGGCGCCGGCCAAGGTGAAGATCGACAAAGACGGCTGGTGGAACTGGGCGCTGATGGACACCCGGACCGGCAAGATCTCCGGTTCGGCCAACATGGACGAGACCAACCCGACCGCCTCGATGATCAAGGCGTGGATCGGTGCGGACTTCCTGCGCCGTGCCACCGAGAAGGGCGACACCCCGAGCGACACCCGGATGAACCAGGTCTCGATCATGATCCGGGACAGCGACAACAACGCCGCGCAGACCCTCTACGAACTCAACGGCGGCACGGCGTCGATCAAGCGATTGATCAACATCTGCGACCTGACCGACAGCAGCCCGGCCGCCGACGGCGGCTGGAGCCGTACCGCACTCTCGGCCCGGGACACCGCCCGGATGGGCGCCTGCATCGCCGACGGTCGGGCCGCCGGGCCGAAGTGGACGAAGTGGCTGCTCGACGAGATGCGCGAGGTGCGCGGGGTCGGCAACTTCGGCATCCGCAAGGCGTTCCCGGCCGCCGAGCAGAAGACCATCGCGGTCAAGAACGGCTGGGTCGACCGGCAGCGCGAACAGAAGTACACGGTGAACTGCCTGGCCATCGGCGACGGCTGGACGATGGCGGTGGAGACCCGGTACGCGATCAACCTCGGCTACACGTACGGGGCGAAGATCTGCGAGGACGTGGCCCGGCAGCTCCGCGCCGCCTCCGACGCCACCTGAGTCTCCGCCCAGCCCGGCCGGGTCCGCCCGGTCAGGCGGAGAAGAAGACCGGTCCGCCCGCCGGCAGCGCCGGTACCCCGGTCAGCTCGACGGCGCGGCGGGCGAACTCCCGCAGTCCGGTCACCTGGCGCTCGCCGAGCGAGAAGTCCAGGGTCCGGAAGTAGGTGGCCAGGGTCGCCGCGTCGAACGACTCCCACCGGGCCGCCGCCTCGGCGACCTCGTCCAGCTCGGCCAGGCAGAGGTCCCGGGACCGCAGGAACGCCTGGTGCACGTCCTTGACCTGCCCGGGGTGGCTGGTCGCGAAGTCCCGGCGTACCGCCCAGACGGCGAAGACCATCGGCAGCCCGGTCCAGTCCCGCCAGGCCTGGCCGAGGTCGGTGACGGCGAGCCCACGCGCGGGCGCCTCGTAGAGGGCGCGCAGCGCGACGTCGCCGATCAGCACCCCTGCCTCGGCCTCCAGCAGCATGGTGGTCAGGTCGGGCGGGCAGCTGAAGTACTCGGGGTGCACGCCGTACTTCTGGGCGAGCAGCATCCGGGCGAGCAGCACACCGGTCCGGGAGGTGGAGCCGAGAGCGACCTTGGCGTCGTCCAGCTCGGCCAGCGGGCGGGTGGAGACGATGTTGACCGAGAGCACCGGACCGTCGCTGCCGACCGCGAGATCCGGCAGCAGCAGCAGCTCGTCGGCGTGCTTGAGATATTCGACCAGGGTGATCGGCCCGATGTCGAGGTCACCGGCGACCAGGGCGGCGCTGAGCCGCTCCGGGGAGTCCTTGTGCAGCTCGACGTCGATCAGGGCACCGGAGCGCATCAGCCCCCAGTAGATCGGCAGGCAGTTGAGAAACTGGATATGGCCTACCCGGGGTCGCCGCAGCTCGGTCATGATCCGACGGTAACCGCCGGTTCGACCGGCTGCTCGACCGACCGGGACGGAAGTGGCCCAGGACGCATCGCCGCCCGCTCGCGCCGGGCGGCCCGCAACACCACCGGGGTCACCGCGACGACCACGGCCAGCCCGGCCGCCCCGGTCACCGCGACCAGCGGCCGGGGCGGGAAGCCGGCGAGCAGGAGCCCGCCGGCCAGGTAGCCGAACATCCCGGCGCCCTGGATCGCGGCGCCCTGGGCGGCGAAGGCCCGGCCGCGCGCCGCCGGCGGCACCCGGTTGGCCAGGACGAGGTTGCTGAAGACGTTGAGCCCGCCGTTGGCGGCGCCGCCGACCAGCCAGAGCGGGACCAGCCAGCCGGCGGCCGGCACGGTGGCGCCGAGGCCGACGAGCAGGCAGGCCGCGCCGAGCATCCCGAGCACACCCTTGACCAGGGCGCCGTCGTCCCGGGCCCGCCGGGCGGTGCCGGCGAGCAGCCAGGCGCCGACCAGCATGCCGGCGGTCCAGGCCGCGCTGATCAGGCCGAACATCGTGGTCGAGGAGCGCAGGGTCTCGCGTACGTAGAAGACCTCGATCACGTTGACCGCGCCCACCCCGGCCACCGTCGCGGCGATCGCGGCCACCATCGTCCAGAGCAGCGGGTCGCGGCGCAGCCGCCAGGCAGGGGCCGCCGAGGCCGGGGTCACCCCGCCGGCCGGTCCCGTCGCCCGTCGGCCACCCCGTCGGGTACGCAGCAGCAGTCCGGCGGCGATCAGCGCGAGATAGCTGCCGGCGTCGAGCAGCAGCGGCACCCGGGCGCCGAACTGCCCGACCAGCAGCCCGGCCAGGGCCGGTGCGACGAGCATGCCGACCGAGCCGGCGGTCTGGTTGATCGCGCTGGCCCGGGGCAGGTCGGCCCGGCGCACCATCTCGGGCAGCAGGGCGGCCAGGGTCGGCTGGGTCACCGCCAGCCCGCAGGCGAGCAGCGCGGCGAGCGGCAGGATCACGGCGGTGCTCTCGGCGAAGGCGAGCGCGGCGCAGACCAGCGCCTGACCGGCACCGGCCCAGACCAGCAGGGTGCGGCTATCCACCCGGTCGGCCAGTCGACCGGTCAGCGGGGCGAGCAGCACCAGCGGCAGCGTGGCGGCCAGCATCACCCCGGCAACCGCCAGCCCACCCGCCCCGGCAGATTGCAGGGCGAGCGCCAGTGCGGTCGCGGCGAGGAAGTCGCCGCAGGTCGAGACGGCTCGGGCACCGGCGGCCAGGTGGACGTCCCGCCAGTGCGAGACCGTCGGCGTGCCGTCGTCGGGTATGGCGACACCGGCAGTTGTGAAGGACATACTTCGAAAGTAATCCTTCACAACTGCCGTACGCAACCCTGGCCGGTCACTCCATCGGCAGCGCCGCGAAGTGGACCATCACCGGACGGGAGCCCTCTGGCGGATCGGCCCGCTCCCGCCGCCGGTACGGCCGCATCAGCTCGCGGATCCGACCGTTCAGCTCCACCAACTCCTCGGCGGTCAGCATCAGGACCGCGCCGCCGTACTGGGCCGCGTCGTACCACTCCTTCGGCTCCTCGCCGACCCGCCGCGCCCAGCTCCGGATCCGCTCCATGTCGCGGGCGGCGTACACCTCGATCAGGGTCTCCTGCGCGGCCCTCGCCTCCGCCGGCGCGTCCTGGCCGACCTCCACGCCCCAGGCGCCGACGCTGCTGCGCCAGAGCCGCTCGCGGGCGTCACCCCGGCTCGGCGCCTGCTCGACCAGGCCGAACTTGGCCAGTTCCCGCAGGTGGTAGCTGACCGCGCTCGGCGAGAGCCCGACGATCTCGGCACACTCGGTAGCGGTGACCGCCGCCCCGGTCGTGGTCAGGTGCTCCATGATCCCCAGCCGGGCCGGGTGCGCCAGCGCCCGCATCACCTGCGGATCGCTGATCATCATCGGTCGCTGCTCGACGGGCTGCTCGGTCATGGGCCCCATGATTCCGCCTCCGGCCGGTCCGCCGGCACCGACCCGAGCCGGCACCCGTCACCACGTTACGCAAACTGTTTGTACTACAACCAGCCAGTGCTACAAACAGCTTGTAGTAGACTCGCCGTATGCCGATCGTGGGCCGGAAGGCTGAGCTGGCCGAGCTGACCTCGGCCTGGCAGCGGGCCACCGAGGGACATCCCGAGCTGGCGGTGCTCTGGGGCCGCCGCCGGGTCGGCAAGACCTACCTGCTCAGCCACTTCGCCAGGGAAAAGCGGGCGGTCTACTTCACCGCCACCCGGCAGGACGCCGACGACCGGCAGCTCCGCCGGTTCGCCGAGGCGCTGCGCGAGCAGCTCGGCGACGAGGTGGCCGACCTTGCCCCGGCGACCTTTCCCGACTGGGAGACCGCACTGCGGTTCGTCGCCCGGCTGGCCCGTACCACCCCGCTGCTCGTGGTGCTCGACGAGGCGCCCCGGCTGACCGGCGGGCACGCCGACTTCGCCGACACCGTCTCCGCCGTCTGGGAGAACCACGTCCGCGACCAACGGCTGCTGCTGGTGCTCTCGGGGTCGGCGGTCGCGGTGATGGAGCAGATGCTCGGCCCGCAGGGCGGACTGCACCGCCGGGCCGGCGTCGAGCGCCGGATGGATCCGTTCCCCCTGCTGGACGCCCGGGCGTTCCTGCCCGACCTGGCTCCCGAGCAGTTCCTTGAGGCGTACGCGGCCTGCGGCGGCTACCCGCTGCACCTGAGCCGGTGGTCGACAGGGCGCTCCACCGAGGAGAACCTGCACGAGTTGGCCTTCACCCCCGGCGGTCTGCTGCTGCGCGACGCGCCGGACATCCTCTCCGAGGACCTCGACTGGCGGGGCGGCTACGAGCGGGTGCTGACCGCGATGGCCGGCGGTGCCCGGCGACGGTCCCGGATCGCCGGTCGGGCCCAGCAACGGATCGACTACACCCTCGACCGGCTGCGCCGGGCCGGCTACGTCCGGGCGGTACGCCCGGTCGGCGCGGGCGGCTCGACCGACCCGATGTACGAGATCGCCGACGACTACCTCGCGTACTGGTTCGCCGTGCTCCGCGACGACGCCGACCTCATCGACGGCGGCCAGGGGCCCGCCGTCCGGCGACGCACCTGGGGCCGGTGGCAGACGCACCTCGGCCGGGTCTTCGAGGCGGCTGCCCGGGAGCACGCCCAGCGTCTGGTGGCCACCGGTGCGCTGCCCGCCGAGACGGTGGTCGGCCGCTGGTGGAAGGACGAGACCGTCGAGATCGACGTGCTCGGCCTGGCCGGCGACGATCCCGTACTCGTCGGCGAGGCCCGCTGGCAGAGCAGGCCGCTCACCCTGCGCGACCTGACCGACCTGCGGCGTCGGGCCGGCCACCTGCCGCCGCCCGGGCCGGCCGACCTCACCTTCGGGTTCTGGTCGCGCGGCGGTGGCGACAAGACGCTGGCCGAGCACCCGGAGGTCCGCACCTTCACCCCGGCCGACATGCTCGCGGGCACACCCGGCCGGCGGTCCGGCAGGCGCGGCGGGTGAAATTCGCTGGAACCGCCGCTGCGCCGCAGGTAGGCTCATTGGCCGCTTGACGGCCGAGGTGAGAATGCACCGCAGCGGACGTCCCCGCGCCGGGTGCCGGCCATCCGCCCCCGGACACGCGAGCGAGCAGCCGACGCGCTGACGCGCCGATGGGAAACCAGCATGCCCGCACAGGATCTCGACACCGACCTGGAGTACGAACGCGCACACCTGGCCGCCTCCCGGGCCGCCCTGCGGCGGATGCGGGAGCACGCCGAGTCCCTCTTCGCGACCGGTCAGGACGTCGCCGGTGACGCGTACGCGGCCGAGACGCTCGGTCGGACCCTCTCCCGGCGGGTCGCCGAACTCGCCGACGACCCGAACACCCCGCTCTTCTTCGGTCGCCTCGACTTCGCCGACGCCAACCACCACATCGGGCGCCGGCACGTCACCGACCCGACCGGCGAGCCGATGGTGCTGGACTGGCGTGCCCCGATCTCCCGCTCGTTCTACCGGGCCACCGTCCGGGACCCGCAGGGGGTGCGGGTCCGGCGGCGGTTCGGCTTCGGCGCCGGGCAGCTCACCAGCTTCGAGGACGAACACCTCGACCGGGGCGAGGAGTACGGCACCGCCAGCCGGATCCTGACCGCCGAGATCGAACGCCCCCGGGTCGGGCCGATGCGGGACATCGTCGCCACCATCCAGCCGGAGCAGGACGAACTGGTCCGGGCCGACCTGGCCGACTCGATCTGCGTACAGGGTGCGCCGGGGACCGGGAAGACGGCGGTCGGGCTGCACCGGGCCGCGTACCTGCTCTACCTGCACCGGGAGCGGCTGCGCCGGTCCGGGGTACTCGTGGTCGGGCCGAACCGGGCGTTCCTGTCGTACATCTCGGCGGTACTGCCGGCGCTCGGCGAGGTCGAGGTGACCCAGGCGACCGTGGAGGACCTGCTCGGCACGCCGGTACGCGGGGTGGACCCGCCGGCCACCGCCGCGCTGAAGCACGATCCCCGGATGGCCGAGGTGCTGCGCCGGGCGCTGGCCGGGCAGGTGCGGGCACCGGAGGAGCCGATGGTGGTCTCCGACGGCTCGTACCGCTGGCGGGTGACGGCCGAGGCGCTGCGCCGGGTCGTCGAGGAGGCCCGCCGGGAGGGGCTGCCGTACGCCACCGGCCGGGAACGGGTCCGCGCCCGGGTCGTCGGCCTGCTGCAACGACAGTCGGAGGCCCGCCGGGGCGACTCGCCCGGCGAGAGCTGGCTGCGCCGGATGGGCCGATGCAAACCGGTCACCGAGTTCCTCGACCACTGCTGGCCGGCGGTCACCCCGGACGGGCTGGTGCACCGGTTGCTGGCCGACCCCGAGGCGCTGGCGGCCGCCGCCGACGGGCTGCTCACCGAGGCCGAGCAGACCCTGCTGACCTGGTCGAAGCCGTCCCGTACCCCGAGGGCGACGAGGTGGACCGCCGCCGACGCCGTACTGGTCGACGAGGCGGCCGGGCTGGTCGAGCGGGTGCCCAGCTTCGGGCACGTGGTGGTCGACGAGGCACAGGACCTCTCCCCGATGCAGTGCCGGGCGATCGCCCGGCGCAGCGAGCACGGCTCGATCACCCTCCTCGGCGACCTCGCCCAGGGCACCGCCCCGTGGGCCGCCACCGACTGGCGGGAGTCGCTGCGACACCTCGGCAAGCCGGACGCCTCGGTGGTGCCGCTGACCATCGGGTTCCGGGTGCCGGCCGCGGTGGTGGCGCTGGCCAACCGGCTGCTGCCGGCGCTGGCCGTGGACGTACCGCCGGCCGAGTCGCTCCGTTCCGACGGCGCGCTGGACATCCGTACCGTGCCCGACCTGGCGGCGGCGACGGTGGCCGAGGTGCGGGCGGCGCTGGCCCACGACGGTTCGATCGCGGTGATCGCCGCCGAGGCCGAGACGGACGGGCTGCGCGCGGCGCTCGCCGCCGCCGGCATCCCGACCGCCACCGCCGACGAGGTCGAAACGGCTGCCCGGGTCAGCGTCGTGCCGGCCACCCTGGCCAAGGGTCTGGAGTACGACCACGTGATCGTGGTCGAGCCGGCCCGGATCGTGGCGGCGGAACCGCGCGGCCTGCACCGGCTCTACGTGGTGCTGACCCGGGCGGTCTCCCGGCTCGCCGTGCTGCACAGCGAGCCGCTGCCCGCACCGCTGTGACCGGGTCGGCCCGTGAACTCCGGGGGCCCCGGTCCGCCTCGCGGGGGAACCGGCCGGCGGACCGGGAGGCGGTCGGCTCGTCCACGGTGTCGAGCCGTACCTCGACACCGAAGTGGACGATCCGGCCGGCGGACCGGGCCAGAATGCGAAGGGAACAGACCACCATCCACCCGGGGGAGGACCAGTTGTCCGCGTTCCGTCCACACCAGTCCCGCCGCGACTTCCTGCGTACCGTCGCGGGGTCGGCCCTGACCGCCACCGCGCTCGCCGCCGGCGCCTCCCCGGCGCTGGCCGCCCCGGCCACCGCCGCCCGACCCGGCTCCGGCGGTCCGCTGCCGGACGAGGCGCTGCGCGACGCCCTGCGCGCGATCACCGACGCCGGGATGCCCGGCGTCTTCGCCGAGGTACGCGACGGGCACGCGACCTGGCGGGGCGCCAGCGGCGTCGCCGACGTGACCACCGGCCGGCCGGTACGACCCGACTTCCAGCACCGGATCGGCAGCATCACCAAGACGTTCACCTCCACGGTGCTGCTGCAACTCGTCGCCGAGCGGCGGCTCGTGCTCGACGCGCCACTGCACCGCTATCTGCCCCGGCTCGCCCCGCCCGGGGTGACCGTGCGGATGCTGCTCGACCAGACCAGCGGGATCAACGACTACGACAACGTGGTCTTCGGCTCGGTGGAGAACATCGAGAAATACCAGCGGACCACCATCCGGCCGAGGGAGCTGGTCGCGATGGGGCTGGGTCAGGAGCCGACCAACGCGCCGGGCGAGCGGCACTCCTACTCCAACACCAACTATGTGCTGGCCGGGCTGCTGCTGGAACGGATCACCGGGCGGCCGGCCACCGTCGAGGTCTACCGCCGCGTGCTGCGGCCGCTCGGGCTGCACCGGACCTACTTCCCGGGTACGGATCCCACGATCGACGGGCCGCACTCGGCCGGGTACGTGCCCTGGGTCGACGGGACGCTGCGGGACTTCAGCGTCTTCAACATGTCCTGGGCCTGGATGGTCGGCGATCTCGTCTCCACCACCGCCGACGTGAACCGGTTCTTCCGGGGCCTGCTCGGCGGCCGGCTGCTGCGCCCGGCCGAACTGGCGCAGATGCGTCGTACGGTGCCGGCCGATCCGACCGTGCCGGACGGCGCGCAGTACGGGCTGGGACTGCTCAGTGTGCCGCTGCCGAGCGGTCCCGTGTGGGGACACGACGGTGTGGTACTCGGCCACCAGACGATCTCGCTGCACTCTCCGGACGGCCGCCGCCAGGTCACCGTCGCGCTGAACGCCACCCACTACTGGGTACCCGGGCAGCCGGACCCGATCGGCGAGGCGCTCTGGGGCTTCCTGCTCACCGTCTTCGGCGGTACGGCGACACCGCAGGCGGCCACCCGGGGCAGTGTCTCGGGGAGCCCGCTGACGGCTGGGCCGCTGACCGCCGCTCCGGGCGCCACGCTGCTGCACCGGCCGTTGCCCACCGCTCGCGTCGCCGGCTGAGGCTCCCCCCGTACCCGCTCCCGGGCCGGAGGCGCACGTCCGCCCAGCGGCGTGCGCCCCGGCCCGGCGGCGCCTCTGCCGGCCCGCCGCCCGCGCGGCCGTGCCGGGCCTGGACGACCGCGAAAAGTAGTTGGTGCGGTGGTGAACTTTGTGTTGTAAACTCGTTTGCGTGACTGGGAACTTTGACGACGACCACACCGGCGGGCCGACCGACCGCGACGACCTGCCGCCCGCCGACCCGGCCGCCGCGCTCCGCCTGATCGCCGAGCAGCAGGCCGAGGCGGCCCGCAGGCTCAGCCCCAACCTGCTCTGGTACTACTGGCCCTGGGGTCTGGCCTGGCTGATCGGCTTCGGCCTGTTCTTCCTGCGCTTCGGCCCGGGCGGCCGGGTCTTCGTCGACCTGCCCAGCTGGCTGCCGCTGCTGACCCTGCTCACCCTGCTGGTCGCCGCCGGGATCACCTCGGGGATCGTCGGCGGCCGGACGTACGGGCAGGTCACCGGCGATTCCAACCGGCGAGGCCTCTGGTACGGCCTGGCCTGGGGGCTCGGGTTCAGCGGCGTCAGCACGGCGCTCGGCCAGGTCTCCGAGCACCTGCCCGAGGACCTCGCCGGACTGCTCTGGGCCGGCGTCAGCGTCGGGCTCACCGGCGCCCTGCACATGGCCGGCGGCGCGATCTGGCTGGACCGCAACATGTTCCGGCTCGGCGTCTGGATCAGCGTCATCAACATCGCCGGGATGATCGCCGGCTCCGGCTGGCACGCCCTGCTGATCTCGGTGGCCGGCGGCGGCGGGATGCTCGTGGCCGGCCTCCACTTCCTGCTCCGCGACCGCCATCGCAGCCGGAGCCTCGCCGCCGGTGTGCCGGACGGTGTGTCGGGCAGCCCGAGCGGGAGCGCCCGGAGCAGCTCGTGACCGGCCTGCCCGAACTCGACCCCGTGATCCACGCGCAGGCCCGACTGCGGGTGACCGCGACCCTGGCCACCCTGCGCGGCAACGACCGGATCACCTTCCCCCGGCTCCAGGACATCCTCCAGATGACCGCCGGCAACCTCTCGGTGCACCTGCGAAAGCTCGAGGAGGCCGGCTACGTCGAGATCGTCAAAACCCACCAGGGGCGCACCCCGACCACCCTTGTCGGGCTCACCCGGCGCGGCCGGTTCGCCTTCGAGGAATACACCCTGGCGGTCCGCGCCCTGCTCGACCCGCCCCAGACCGAGGAGAAGTCATGATTCTCGCCCGTGCCGTCCAGGCCACCCGCCGGTACGGCGACGTCACCGCCCTCGACCGGGTCGACCTCGAACTCCCGGCCGGTGAACTGGTCGGCCTGCTCGGCCCGAACGGTGCCGGCAAGAGCACCCTGCTGAGCCTGCTGGTCGGGCTGCGCCGGGTCAGCTCCGGCCGGGTCGAACTCTTCGGCGGCGACCCCCACGACCCGGCCCACCGCCGGCAGATCGGGATGACCCCGCAGGAGACCGGGCTGCCGGCCACGTTACGGGTCGGCGAGGTGGTCGACTTCGTCTCCGCGCACTACGCCGACCCGGTCCCCCGGACCGAACTGCTCGGCCGGTTCGGCCTCGACGACCTGGTCCGGCGGCAGACCGGTGGCCTCTCCGGCGGGCAGAAGCGCCGGCTGGCGGTCGCGCTCGCCTTCGTCGGGCGTCCCCGGCTGGTCTTCCTGGACGAGCCGACCACCGGGCTGGACGTGACCGCCCGCCGCGAACTCTGGGACGGCATCCGCCAGTTCCACGCCGAAGGCGGCACGGTGCTGCTGAGCAGCCACTACCTGGAGGAGATCGAGGCGCTGGCACACCGGGTGGTGGTGCTCGGCCACGGCCGGGTACTCGCCGACGACAGCGTCAGCGCCATCCGCGACCTGGTCGGGGTACGCCGGGTCAGCCTGGTCGCCCCGGAGCTGCCGTCCCTGCCCGGGGTACGGGCCGTGGAGCGGGTCGACGGCGTCACCCACCTGCTCACCACCGACGCGGACCGACTCGTCCGGGACCTGGTGCACAGCGGCGTCTCCTTCACCGAGCTGGAGATCCGGCCGAGCAGCCTGGAGGACGCCTTCCTGGCCATCACCGAGGGGCAGCCCGGCAACCAGGCGCAGCCGATCCCGGCACAGTCCCACCCCCAGCCCGCCGACGTCTGACCGGAGGACCCGAACGTGCGACTCTCGCTCGTGCACGCCAGATACCAACTGCTGGAGACCGTCCGGATCCCGATCGCGCTGGTCGGCAGCGCCTTCTTCCCGGCCGCCTCGATGCTCTTCTTCGTCGTCCCGTTCAGCGGCGACGACCCGGTGGTCGCCACCTACGCCACCGCCTCGATGGTCACCTTCTCGGTGATGAGCACCAACATCTTCCAGTACGGCATCGGGGTGGCCGAGGACCGGGCGCAGCCCTGGGACCCGTACATGCGGACGCTGCCCACCGGAGCCGCGCCCCGGTTCGCCGGCCGGATCCTCGCCGGCCTGCTCATGACCCTGATCTCGCTGCTTCCGGTGGTGGTGATCGCGGCGGTGGCCACCGAGGCCCGGGTGACCGGCCCGGCGTTCCTCGCCGCGCTCGGCACGGTCGTCGTGATCGCGGTGCCGTTCACGCTGATGGGGCTCGCGATCGGCTACGCACTGCCGAGCAAGGCGGCGATCGTGGTCGCCCAGGTGGTCTTCTTCCCGCTGGCCTTCGGCGGCGGCCTGCTCTTCCCGCCCGGAAACTCGCCCGGTTTCATCGAGACGATCGCCCCGTACCTGCCGACCAGGGGCGCGGCCGAGCTGATGTGGGCCGCCGTCGGGGACTTCCGGGCCGAGACGCTGTCGCTGGTGATGCTCGGTGTCTGGATCGTGGTACTCGCCGCAGTGGCCGGCTGGGCGTACCGGCGGGACGAGGGGCGGCGGTTCAGCTAGTCGTGGCGGCGCGCCCGGTGAACGGGCTTACCTCATCGGCGTGGTTACAACGCGGCAGCCTGGGTTGTCCCGGGTTTAAACCCCCAGTGGCCAGTGAGGGGGGTTCCCTCTGGGGGGTCAAACCCGGGAGCCTGGGTGTGTACCCGGTGGTACCACGCCGATGAGGCATGTACCCGCAGCCCTCCAACCGCCAGCGGCACGCTGGTGACCGATGTCCGACGCACGGAATCGGGGGTCTGAATCGAGTGGGGATGCTGGCTAGACTGCTCCACCAGAAGGAGCCATGGATGATGACCGATCCGACCCAGTCCCTACGTTATTACGGCGGGCTTGCCGTGATCGTCCTCGCGATCGGGCCGCCGCTGATGCTGGGCCTACTGCTCAGCCAGGACAGCGTGCCGCGTTCCGTCATCGTCCTGCTCGCAGTCGGTATCCCGATCGACCTCGTCGCGGTCTACTTCGCGGTTCGCGGGATGGCCGGACCCGTTCCGGAGGTCGCCGGGCGACGGGTCGGAATCGGGCTGACCCTCGTCGCCGTGGGCGGTGTCCTGATGCTCGGCGGCAACGCGTTGCTCAGTTAGCGACGGAGAACATCCGACAGCTACCCGGGGGAGAGATGACGTTCAAGGTGGATCCGGCGGCGCTGCTGGGCTATTCGGCCCGGGTGGAGCGGGCGAAGGAAGACGCCGTCGAGTGCCAGAAGTACTTCGTCAAGAACGCCGGTGAGATCACGTTCAGCGAGGGCGGCGTCATCAACCCGCTCTACTACCAGCACGGCGTCGTCAAGGAAAAGATGAACGCAATGCTCACCCACCTGGTCGACATCCTGTAGAAGACCGGGACGGAGCTCGCGGCGGCCGCGCAGCACTACCGAGCCACCGACGAAGGGGCAGCGGCACGGGTAGACGCGTCGTACCCGACGGTGACTCGCCCGGCTGCCCGGAAGGACTGATCATGGCCTTCGCCGACGTCGCTGAGCCGACCGCCCGGCTGACGGACCCCGCGACCCGCTCCGAGTCGATTCTCGGCCAGCCCTTCGCCAACCCGGGATCGGTGCTGGACTGGCTGAGTCCGACACACATAGTCAACGAGTTCATCAAGCAGACCTGCGGTTACGACGCCTTCGGAGAGGCGGCGAAGTTCTTCGGCGGGGACTGGGAGGAGGTGTGGAAGGCGGCAGGCGCGTTCAGCAACCTGGCCGTTGCCATGCAGGACATCGGGATCAACCTGTCGTCCGGCAACCTCGAGCTCGACCGCGCCTGGGACGGCATGGCCGCCGACGCCGCTTACGCGTACTTCACTCCGCTGGCCAGCGCGATCAGCTCCCAGCAGTTCGCCCTGAACAAAATGTCCGAGGCCTACATGAAGGCGGCCGAAGGCACCTACCGGCGGGCCGAGGTCTACTCCGGCCTGATGAAGGACGCCTACGACGCCGCACTCGTCGCGGCCATAGCGGCATCGGCCGGCACTGCCGCCATCGAGACCGGCGTCGGTGCCGTCGCGGGTTACGCAATCGCGGCGTACGAAGTACACAAGCTTCTTCAGATACTGGACAAGGCTAAGAAGATCGAGACTACCGCAATGTCAATCATGAACGAGGTTGTCGGCATGATCCAGGCTGCGTCGGCAGACTCAGGCGGGTTCGCGAAGTACCCACTACCGGGCGGCGCGTTCAACCACCCAGGCGTGTGAACGCGATGGGGACCCAAGACGCTGAACTGCTGGACGCCGCAGGTGGCGACCGCGCCCGGGCGCGAATTCTGAACCAGTTGCTCCAACACATCTCTCGAAACAGCCCGGACGAACGGCTGCGAGAGATGGCCTCCGAGGTGGTCAACGGAAGGATCAGCCTGGCCGAGGCGGCAGGCTCCGCCTACTACGGCGAGGCGATCGCCCAACAGACGGCCGGGTTCGCCGCCTGGTACGAATCGCTCAGCGAAGCTGAACGCCGCGAGCGGGCCGAGGCCGGGTCAGCCGAGATCGCCAGGTCAGGGACGAGATCGACCGGACCGTCGTCCAAGACCGCCGCGATCCGACGCCATAGTCAGTCGGCGGCGCGCCGGGCCCGGACCGGGACGACGAGGGGGCCGTGCTCCCCCTCGATCACCCGGACCCGGGCCCGGTAGTGCGTGCCCAGCAGCTCGTCGGTGAGCACCTCCCGGGGCGGACCGTCGGCGACCACCGCACCGGCGGCGACCAGCACCATCCGGTCGGCGTACTCGCCGGCGACCGAGAGGTCGTGCATGGTGGCCAGCACCGTCAGCCCGTGATCGGCGCGGAGCTGGTCGACCAGTTCCAGCACCTCCTGCTGGTGGCCGATGTCCAGTGCACTGGTCGGCTCGTCCAGCAGCAGCAGCGGGGCGCCCTGGGCCAGCGCCCGGGCCAGGAAGACCCGCTGCCGTTCACCGCCGGAGAGCGTGGCCAGCGGCCGGGCCGCGAAGCCGGTCAGGTCCAACCGGTCGAGTACGTCGTACGCGGCCGCCAGGTCGGCGGCGGACTCCCGGCCCAGCGGCGGCACGTACGGGGTACGGCCGAGCAGTACGTAGTCGAGGACCGCCATTCCGGCCGGCACGACCGGGGACTGCGGCACCGTCGCCACCGTCCGGGCCCGGTCCCGGCGGCGGAGCCGGGCGATCGGCGTACCGAAGAGGGAGACGGACCCGGTGCTGCCCGGCAGCAGCCCGCCGACCGCGCGGAGCAACGTGGACTTGCCGGCGCCGTTCGGTCCGATCACGGTGACCCACTCCCCGGTCCGGACCGAGAGGCTGACCCCGGTCAGGATCCGCGCCCCGCCGAGGGTGACCCCGAGGTCGATCACCTCGACGGCGACACCGGTCGGCACGATCGGGGCGGTCATTCCGCCACCCGGCGGGTCGTGCGCAGCACGATCGCGAAGAACGGGCCGCCGAGCAGCGCGGTCACCACGCCGATCGGGATCTCGGCGGGCGCGGCGACGGTCCGCGCGGCCAGGTCGGTCAGGGTCAGGAAGGCCCCGCCGAAGAGCACCGACAGCGGCAGGATCGTCCGGTAGCTTGCCCCGGCCAGCATCCGTACGACGTGCGGGACGATGATGCCGACGAAGCCGATCAGCCCGGAGACCGACACCGCGGCGGCGGTACCCAGCGAGGCGGCGCCAACCAGCAGCAGCCGGGACCGTTGCGGGTGCAGTCCGAGACTGGCCGCCTCGTCGTCGCCGAGCGCGAGTACGTCGAGTTCGCGCCGGTGCACCAGCACCACGGCGGTGGTGAGCACCGCGTACGGCAGCACCACCAGTACGTCGTGCCAGCCGGCGGTGGCCAGCCGGCCGAGCATCCACGAGTAGACCTCCTGGATGCTCTCGGCGTTGCGTTGCAGCAGGTAGGTCTGGCCGGCGGCGAGGAAGGCGGAAACGGCCACCCCGGCCAGGATCAGCGTGGCCGGGGAGCGGTCCCGGCCGCCGGCCGCGCCGAGCAGGTAGGTGAGCAGCACCGCGCCGAGCGCGCCGACGAAGGCGGCCAGTGGCACGGTGACCGGCAGCCCGACCGTGACGTCGGCGCCGGTGACCCCGCGCACCACGATCACGGCGGTCACCGCGAGGCCCGCTCCGGCGGCGACACCGAGCAGGTGCGGGTCGGCCAGCGGGTTGCGGAAGACTCCCTGGTAGCAGCCGCCGGCCAGGGCCAGCATCGCGCCGACGAGCAGGCCCAGCACCACCCGGGGCAGCCGCAGCTCGGTGACGATCGCGATCTCGCGCTCGTTGAGCCCGCTGTGCAGGTGCACCCCGGGTACCAGATTGAGCAGCTCGACCGCGACGCTGCCCGGCGGCAGGCTGACCGGCCCGAACGCGATGCCGGCCAGCGCGGCGACCAGGACCGCCGCGAAGCCGGCGGCCAGCCACCGGCGGCGCAGCCCGGCGGGGCGTAGGGACCGGCCGCCCCGGACGCCACGGCCGGGGACGACCGGTGCGCCGGGGCGGGCCGGGGCGCCGGCTCTGCTCAAGCGGGAACCTTGGCGACCGCGTCCACGATCGTCCGGAGCAGCTCGACCACCCGGGGACCCCACCGGGACGCGATGTCGTCGTCGAGCCCGACGATCCGGTTGTTCTTCACCGCGGTCATCCCGGACCAGCCCTTGCGGGCCGAGACCGTCTGCGCGGACTGCTGGCAGCACTTGGTGTCGGCCAGGAAGACCAGGTCCGGGTCGGCCTTGATGATCGCCTCCTCGGCGAGCTGCGGATAGCCGCCCTTGGAGCCGTCGGCGTCGGCCGGGTCGGCGATGTTCTCCAGCCCGACCATCCCGAAGAGCGAACCGACGAACGTCTTGCTGGTCAGCGAGTAGTACTCCGGGCCTAGCTCGTAGAAGTAGCGGAGCTTCGCCGGCCGCTGCGGCACCTCCGCGACCAGCTTCCCGATGTCGCCCTTCATCCGGCCGACCAGGTCGGCCGCCTCGGTCGGGTGCCCGGTCAGGGTGCCGAGGTCGGTGATCTGCCGGTACGTGTCGTCGAGCGTCTTCGCCGCCGAGGCCAGGTAGTGCGGGATCTTCAACTGGGTGAGCTGGTCCACGATCTTGTTCAGGTCGTTGGTGAGTACCACCAGGTCGGGGTTCTTCGCCACGATCGCCTCGGCGTTCGGGGTGAAGGCCGACAACTCGGTCTTCGGCGCCTCGGCCGGATAGTTCGAGTTGTCGTCGACGGCGGTGACCTGGCCGCCCGCACCGATCGCGAAGAGCATCTCGGTGGCGGTCGGCCCGAGTACGACGATCTTCTCGGGGCGCTCGTCGAGGGTGAGCGTGCCGACGGTCACCGGATAACTGCCACCGTCGGCGCTCGGGGCCGCCTCCTGGCCGGGGTCGTCGGCGGCGCAGCCGGTCAGGGCCAGTGCCGCGCCGGCCAGCAGCGCGGCCAGCAGTCGGGGCGTACGTCGGGTCATCGGTCCTCCTGTCGGGTGAGGTCCGGTGCTCCGCCGACAGGTGCCTGTGCCCCGCCCACGGGGCGCCCTTCCTCGAAGGCGCTTTCCGCGACCGCACCGCAGGCGACCTGGCTCATCCTCCGCACGCCCGGGCTGGGCCGCCAGGGGCGGGCAGCGGTGCGGAAGGCATCACAGTTGCGGGACAGCGCCGGTTTCACACCGGCTTCGCTGCGGGGTGGTCGGGGCAACGGTAGCGCATCCGCTAAGTGACCCGGCAGCGGCATAGCGCCATCCGCAGCCTGTTCCCGCTGATCAGGAGCGTAAGACTCGACCGAGGGCCGGGTCGACTGGTCGATTTCCGTCGGGTGGGCCTCGTAGAATCCGCCGGATGGCCCTCCCCACCGAGCAGCGCACCGACGAGACGGACCAGCAGAACAGCGAGACCGGCGAAGCCGAGCAGCGGACCGGCGAGAACGAGCAGCGGACCGGCGACGCCCTCGACGTGCTGCGCCGGGTCTTCGGCTACGACAGCTTCCGGGGCGAGCAGCGCGAGATCATCGACCAGGTCGTGCTCGGCGGCGACGCGCTGGTGCTGATGCCGACCGGCGGCGGCAAGTCGCTCTGCTACCAGATCCCCGCGCTCGTCCGGGACGGGGTCGGGGTGGTGATCTCGCCACTCATCGCGCTGATGCAGGACCAGGTGGACGCGCTGACCACCCTCGGGGTACGCGCCGGCTTCCTCAACTCCACCCAGGATCTCGAGACCCGGCGGCTGGTCGAGGCGGCCTTCCTGGCCGGCGAGGTCGACCTGCTCTACCTCGCTCCCGAGGCGCTCCGCTCCGAACACGTGCTCCGGCTGCTCGACCGCGGCAACATCGCGCTCTTCGCGATCGACGAGGCGCACTGCGTCGCCCAGTGGGGCCACGACTTCCGCCCCGACTACCTGGCCCTGTCGATGCTGCACGAGCGGTGGCCTGCGGTGCCCAGGATCGCCCTGACCGCCACCGCCACCCCGGACACCCACGCCGAGATCGCGGCCCGACTCAACCTCAAGGACGCCCGGCACTTCGTCGCCAGCTTCGACCGGCCCAACATCCAGTATCGGATCGTGCCGAAGCGGGAGCCGAAGAAGCAGCTGCTCGACCTGCTCCGCACCGAGCATCCCGGTGACGCCGGCATCGTCTACTGCCTCTCCCGGGCCTCGGTGGAGAAGACCGCCGAGTTCCTGGTGCAGAACGGCATCCCGGCCCTGCCCTACCACGCCGGGCTCGACGCGCCGACCCGGGCCGCCAACCAGCAGCGGTTCCTCCGCGAGGACGGGCTGGTGATGGTCGCGACGATCGCCTTCGGAATGGGGATCGACAAGCCGGACGTACGCTTCGTCGCCCATCTCGACCTGCCGAAGTCGATCGAGGGCTACTACCAGGAGACCGGCCGGGCCGGCCGGGACGGACTGCCCTCGACCGCCTGGCTGGCGTACGGGTTGCAGGACGTGGTGCAGCAGCGAAAGCTGATCGAGGGTTCCGACGGCGACCTGGCCCGGCGCCGGGTGCTCGGCACCCACCTCGACGCCATGCTGGCGCTCTGCGAGACGGTCGAGTGCCGGCGGATCCGACTGCTCGAATACTTCGGCCAGCAGAGCGGCCCGTGCGGCAACTGCGACACCTGCCTGACCCCACCCGAGTCCTGGGACGGCACCATCGCGGCGCAGAAGCTGCTCTCCACCGTGCTGCGGCTGCACCGCGAGCGGGACCAGCGGTTCGGCGCCGGCCAGTCCATCGACATCCTGCTCGGCCGAGAGACCGAGAAGGTCACCCAGCACCGGCACGACACCCTCAGCGTCTTCGGCATCGGCACCGAGCTGACCGAGTCCGAATGGCGCGGGGTGGTCCGGCAGCTGCTCGCCCAGGGGCTGCTGGCGGTCGAGGGCGACTACGGCACGCTGGCGCTCACCGACAGCAGCGCGGACGTCCTCGGCAAGCGGCGCGAGGTGCGGATGCGCCGGGAGGCGCCCCGGGCGGGGTCGAGCGGCCGGGCCGCGAAGCCGCGTGCGGCCGGAACCGCCGCCGCCGCGCTGTCGCCGGCCGCCGAGCCGGTCTTCGAACGGCTCCGGGCCTGGCGGGCGGCAACCGCCAAGGAGCAGGGCGTACCGGCGTACGTCATCTTCCACGACGCGACCCTGCGGCAGATCGCGGCCGAGCCGCCGAGGACCCTGGCCGAGCTGGCCCGGGTCAACGGCGTCGGGGAGAACAAGCTCGCGAAGTACGGGCAGCAGATCCTGGACGCTCTCGCGGAGTGAGGCGCCCCGAGCCCGCCGCCCGAGCGGGCCCGGGGTCGAGCCACTAGGAACTGGTGATCGTCACGTTGTCGACCGCCGCCTCGACCAGGCTGGCCCCGGAGTCGTCGGCGGCCTGCACCAGCAGCCGCACCGACTGCCCGGCGTACGCCGAGAGGTTGGCGGTGGCCGTGGTCCAGCCGCCGTTGCGGTTGCTGGCCGCACCGGCCTGGTTGAGCAGTTGGGTCGTCCCACCACTGTGTACCACGCTGACCCGCAGGTAATCCGCGGTCGAGGCGTTCGAGCCGTGCGCGAGATACCAGGCCAGGGAGAGCGTCAACGTGCCGCTCCCGGGCAGGGTGATCGCCGGTGACTGGACACTGGTGACGCCGCCGTCCACGTCGTGGTCACCGGCCGCCGCGCCGGCCAGCCGGCCGGTGACCAGGTCGTTGCTGCCGGCGTACGCGGCGAGCTGCTTGGCGCCGCTGGACGCGGTCGCCTGGGCGGTACCCCGTTCCCACGCCCCCGAGGTGGCGGTGTCGGTACCGGCCGGGTTGACGGTCCAGCCGGTCGCGGTCTCGAAGGTGTCCGACCAGACGGTGGTGCCGCCACCGCCGCTGCCGCAGTACGTCGCCTGGAGCCCGGCCACCCGGTACGGGCAGTCGGCGTACTCGCTCAGGATCAGCACCGCCTCCCGGTTGCGGGAGGTCTGCGCCGGGATCACCTCGTCCGGCGGGTAGAAGCCGCCGCCGCCGGCCGAGCCCGGGTACATCTCGAAGGTGTACGCGAAGATGTTGTGGGTGGCCCACATCCAGTCCAGGCTGTCCCCGTCGGTGATGTAGAGGTCGCTGGACTGTTCCGGGGTGTAGCCGTTGGTGGCCGCCATCTGCTGGCCGAGGGTCCGGAAGGTCCGCTCCTGGTCGGCGTTGAGCCCCGGCCCGGTGTTCGCGGTGGTGTAGCCGTACGGCCAGAGCACAAGCTGCGAGTACGTGTGGAAGTCGATGTTGACCTTGATCTGCTGGACACCGCCGACGACCCGGCTGTTGACGAAGTCGCGCAGCCGGGCGGTCTCCGGGGCGGAGAAGGCCGACGGGCCCCGGTAGGTCTCCGAGGAGGTCGAGCCGGACGAGCCGCCGCAGCAGCCCCAGTTGTAGCCCCAGTTGCGGTTCAGGTCGGTGCCGACGTTCGACGAGCCGCTGTTCGGCTGCCGGTTCTTCCGCCAGGACCGGTACGAACCGGTGGCGATGTCGTACTCGCTGCCGTCGGGGTTGACCGTCGGGACGATCCAGATCTCCCGGGTGTTGACGATGTTGGTGATCCGGGAGTCCGAGCCGTAGTTGTCGGTGAAGAGGTTGAGCAGGTAGATCGCCATCTCGACGGTCAGGTGCTCGCGGGCGTGCTGCTGCGAGTTGAACAGGATCTCCGGTTCGTTCTCGTCGGTGCCGACGTTGTCGGAGATCTTGATGACCGGCAGGTCGCGTCCCTCGTAGGAGGTGCCCATGCTGGACCGGCGGGCGATGCTCGGATGGTCGGCGACGACCTGGTTGAGCACCGCGTTCAGTTCGGCGTAGTTGTGGTACGCCGAGTCGGCCGGCGGGAAGTCGAGCACGCCGACGTCGCCGTCGTGCTGGTGCTGGCCCCGGTCCGGCGGTGCCGGTACGGCTGCCACCTCGAAACCGAGCGCGGTGATCGCCTTCACCTCGGCCGGGGTGGCGGTGACGTAGAGCGCACCGTGTTCGGCGTAGTCGATGCTGGTACCGGTGGCGGCCACGGCGTTGCGGTCGGCCAGGGTGCGCGGCCCGGTCACCCGGTATTCGGCGCTGGTGGCGGGTTCGGTGCCGGACCGGTCCGGCTGGGCGCTGGCGGTGCCGGCGGCCGGACCGATCCCGGCCACGACGAGTCCGAGCACGACGGTGCCGGCGAGCGTGCCGGCCCGGGTCCGGTGCCGGATCGACGGCCCGGAGATCCAGGTGCGGAAGGGCATGTAAACCTCCTGGGGGTAGGGAGGACTCCGCTGGGTAGTGCACACTGCACCATCCGTACCATGGTCATATCAATATGGATCACTTGACGTCCAATGCCAGTTGCACCCTTCTCTCGGCAAAGATTTTCTTGGCTTGGACATCTGGCGAAAGTTCCTGCCAAGCGGAATAGTGGCGACAGGACCCCGACCTTCGTCCCCCTGCGGAGCATCGATGGCCAGTTCGCCGAACCCGATCAGCCGACGCACCTTCACCCTCGCCGGCCTCTCCGGCCTGGCCCTGCTCGGCACCGGCATGCCGGCCCGGGCCGGCACGGCGCCCGGTCGCCCCCGCCCGGTGCCGCACGACGAGCAGATCACCTGGCAGGACTTCTCCAGCTACTCCGACTGGCGGCGCGGCACCCACCAGGGCACCGTCGCCCTCCCCGGCGTACGCACCGGGATCGCCATGCTGCGCCCGGCCGGCACCACCGAATACGCCGACCCGCACACCGGCACCACCCGCACCTGGTCGTACGCCACCTGGACCTCGCCGGTCACCCCGGTCGGCTTCGACGCCAGCGAACTGGTCGCCTCGTGGAACGCCGAGACCCCGGCCGGCACCTGGATCCAGATCGAACTCCAGGGCACCTACAACACCGGCGCGCTGACCCCGTGGTACGTCATGGGCCGGTGGGCCGCCGGCGACCAGGACATCCGGCGTACCTCGGTCAACCGGCAGGGCGACCCGTACTCGACGATCTGGACCGACACCTTCTCGATCGACGACGTGGCGACCGGGGTGCTGCTGCGGGCCTACCAGCTGCGGCTGACCCTCTACCGCGCTCCGGAGAGCCGCCGCTCACCCCGGGTCTGGCTGCTCGGCGCGATGAGTTCGCTGGTGCCGGACCGGTTCACCGTGCCGGCGAGCACCGGCCGGATCGCCTGGGGCCGGGAGCTGGCGGTGCCCCGCTACTCGCAGAACATCCACGCCGGGCACTACCCCGAATACGACGGCGGCGGCCAGGCCTGGTGCTCGCCGACCTCCACCACGATGGTGCTGGAGTACTGGGGGAAGAAGCCGTCCGCCGAGGAGACCGCCTGGGTGAACCCGGACTACCCGGACCCGTCGGTCAACCACGCCGCCCGGATGACCTACGACTACACGTACTCCGGCTGCGGCAACTGGCCGTTCAACACCGCGTACGCCGCCTCGTACGGGCTGGACGCCAAGGTGACCCGGCTGCACTCGCTGGACGAGGTGGAGCACTTCATCGCCGCCGGGATCCCGGTGGTCACCAGCCAGTCCTTCCTGGCCGAGGAGCTGGAGGGAGCCAACTACGGCACCTCGGGACACCTCTTCGTGGTGGTCGGCTTCACCGCCGACGGCGACGTGGTGATCAACGATCCGGCGTCGTCGAGCAACGACGTGGTCCGCAACGTCTACCGGCGGGACCAGTTCGAGCAGATCTGGCTGCGGACCAAGCGGATCAACGCCAGTGGCGGGGTCTCCGGCGGGTCGGGCGGGATCGCGTACCTGATCAAGCCGTGCTGGAAGCCCTGGCCGAAGCTGGCCGGCTCGACCAACTGGTAGTCGCACCGGCACCAGCCCGCCTGGGGAGGATCATCGACCCCGTACCCGGCCAACGACGTCCGGGTGCGGGGTCGGTGCCGTGCCGGGTCCGCGCGCCGCGACGTCCGGACCGGTCGGTCGCTCAGGACCGGTCGGTCGGCTTCTCCGCGTCGGTCGGCCTGTCGTCCCCGGCCAGCGCGGCGCGCAGCCGCTCCTTCTCGGCCCGGCGCTTCTCCGCCGCCCCGGCCAGCTGCTGGGCCATCTCGTCCCGCCAGCCACGGAGCAGGAAGAACGCCAGCGCGGCGGAGAACGCCACCGCCAGCATCAGCTTGAGGAAGAGGTTCATCTCGACCGGCCAGAGCGCCAGGGCAACCGCCAGGAACAGCCCGATCCGGCCCAGCGTGTACTTCACGGCGGGACTCATCTGCGCATCTCCGATCAGCTCGTCCGGCCGGCGAGCCAGCGGACGCCGACAAACCACACCAACGCGTACGCCATGGCGAAAACCGCTGCGGCCAGCCCGCCCGAGACCAGCGGCGGGGCCGAGGCGGCCAGCCCGGCGGCGAGCAGTCCGACGGCGATCCCGACGGCCGCGGCCACCAGCGCCGCCGCGACCCGGGCCGGCCCGAACCGCCAGGCCCGGAACTCCTCGACGAAGATCCAGGCCGGCAGCACCACCGCGAGCCACCCGCTCGCCCGGCCGAACTCGCCCAGCCCGACCAGGGAGGCGCCGAGGTCGATGACGAGCAGCGCCACCAGCCCGACGACCACCCCGACCAGGGCGACGCCGAGCAGGTCGGCCAGGACCACGACCCGCCCCTGGTCGTCCCGCCGGGGGAAGGGCGCCCGCTCGCTCCGCTCGGTCATGCCGCCTCTCCGCTGCGCTCCACGCCGGCTGGCGTCGACGCCGATCCGCGCCCGCTCCGCCCGCTCATGACCATTCGAGGGTACGTGAGCGGGCGCCGAACCACCCCTGCCGGTCCGGGCCGTACGGCACGGCGACCCGGGGGTACCCGATCGACGGTCGGCGGCTATCCCGCCCGGAGCGCCCCGGTCGGCGGCATCCGGGCGGCCCGGGCCGCCGGGTAGAGCCCGGCGAGCGCACCGGCCAGCAGGCTGCCGAACAGCCCTCCGGCGACCGCGTCGACCGGTACCACCACCGCCCAGTCCCGGGCGGCGGCGTAGCCGATCGTGATTCCCGCCCCGAGCACGGCGCCGGCCGCACCGCCGGAAACGGAGAGCAGGACCGACTCGGTCAGGAACTGCCGGCGTACGTGTGCCCGGGTCGCGCCCAGCGCCCGGCGCAACCCGATCTCGCCCCGCCGCTCCAGCACCCCGATCACCATCACGTTGGCGATCCCGACGCAGCCGACCAGCAGCGCCACCGCGCCGAGCCCCAGGAACAGCCCGGTGTACGCCGCCTCGGCCGCCGCCCGGGCGACCAGCGCGTCCGACGGGCGGCTCACCTCGACCTCGCTCGGGCTGGCCGGGTTCGCCACCATCGGCAACTGGTCCCGGATCCTGGGCACCGCCTCCTCGGCGGACCGCTGGTAGATCCTGGTCGGCAGCCCGTCGAAGCCGAGCCGCTGCACCGCCACCGGTACCCCGACCAGCACCGCCGAGTCGACGGCCGGGTCGAGGACCGCCGGCCCGAGTACCCCGACCACGGTGAACCACTGGCCGGCGAGGAAGAGCTGCGGGCTGCCGCGTACCTCGGTGACGCCGAGCCGGCGCGCGGCGGCCGAGCCGAGCACCGCCGCCGGATAGCGCTCGGTGGCGGGGTTGAGCCAGCTTCCGGAGACCACCGGCACCCCCAGGGTCGCCGGCAGGCCGGGGCTGGCCGCCAGGATCGAGATCCCGCCGCTGTTGCCGGCCGGCATCCGGTCGTGCCGGTACACGCCACCGTCGACCCGGCCGACGTGCGCGGTGGCCCGGACCCCCGGCAGCCGGGCGATCATGGCCGGCGCCTCGGCCGGCAGCCGCGCCTCCTCGCCGGTGAGCGACTTGCCGGGCTGCACGGTGAGCAGGTCGGTGCCGAGCGCGTCGATCTGGGCCAGCAGCCCGGCCTGGCTGGACGCGGAGATCCCGAGCACGGCGACGACACAGGCGATGCCGATGGCGATGCCGAGGCCGGAGAGCGCCGCCCGGGCCGGCCGACCCCGGATGCCGAGCAGGCCGAGCGGCAGCACGTCGGCCGCCCGCAGCCGGGACCGGGGCAGCCGGGCCGGAGACCCCGGGCCGGTCATCCGGCCACCGCCGCCGATTCGACCCGGCGCGGTGGCGCCGGCTCGTCGGCCACGATCCGGCCGTCCCGCAGGCGGATCCGGCGGGGCAGCACGGCCGCCAGCGCCGTGTCGTGGGTGACCACCACGACGGTGGTGCCGTCGTCGTTAAGCTCGCGCAGCAGCTCCAGCACGGCCGAGCCGGAGCGCGAGTCGAGGTTGCCGGTCGGCTCGTCGGCGAGTACCACGGCCGGCCCGCCGACGACCGCGCGGGCGATCGCCACCCGCTGGCACTCGCCGCCGGAGAGCTGCCCCGGCCGGTGCCGGAGCCGGTGCGCCAACCCGACCCGGTGCAGTGCCGCCACCGCCCGCTCCCTGCGCCGGGCCGCCGGCAGGCCGGTGTAGAGCAGACCGGTGGCGACGTTGTCGACGGCCGAGAGGGTCGGGGTCAGGAAGAACTGCTGGAAGACGAAACCGATCCGGTACGCCCGCAGCGCGGCCAGCTCCGCGTCCCGCATCCGGCCGGTGTCCCGACCGTCGACCCGCACGCTGCCTTCGCTGGGCCGGTCCAGGGTGCCCATCAGTTGGAGCAGCGTGGTCTTGCCCGAGCCGGACGGTCCGACCACGGCCAGCAGTTCACCCCGGTCGACCCGCAGGTCGACGTCGCGCAGCACCGGCAGGTCGCCGTACCGCCGGGAGACGGCGCACAGTTCGAGTACGGGTTCACCGTTCGATCCGCTCACAGCGTCGGCACCTCCACCTGATCGCCCTCGGCGAGTCCCGCCCCGGAGACCTCGACCCGGCCGGAGGTGAACATCCCGGTACGCACCGGTACGCTCCGCCGGCCGCCCTCCGGGCCCACCACGACCACCGCGTACGCCCCGTCGGGGCCGACCGTCAGTGCCTCCACCGGCACGCTGAGCACGCCCCGCCGGGTCTCGGCCGGGAAGGTGACGGTGACCGCCCCCTCGAAGACCCCGCCGAGCCGGCTCTCCGGGCCGCTGATCCGCACCTCGACCGGCACCGTCTGCGGGCAGGAGTTGCCCTGGCAACCGGTCGGCTGCCCACCGGCCTGTGCCGCCGTACCGCCGGGCTGGCCCTGGCTGGACGGGGCCTGCACGGTGCTGCCCAGCGTCGCCACCGTGCCGTCGACGGTACGGCCGGTCGGCAGTTGGATCCGGACCGCCTGACCGACCCGGACCAGCGCCCGGTACGACAGCCGCAGGTCGAGCTGGACACTGTGCCCGGTGCCGGTCCCTGCCATCACCGCAGCACCCGGCTGGATCCGCTGGCCGATCAGCGGCTGCACCGCACCGACCCGGACCGCGCCGGGTGCCACCAGTACGTCGCCCGGGGCCACCCGGCCGGTCTCGTCCACGCCCAGGTCGCGCTGCCAGCGTCGGACCGCCCGGGCGGTCGCCCCGGTGAAGGAGTCGTCGACGGTCAACCGGGCCGGCTCGGCGTGCCCGAGTTCGACCAGGTTCCGCTCCAGTTGCCGCACGTCGGCGCCGCTGCTGCCCGGGGCGAGCGGACGGTGGAGCGGCAGCGCGCCGTAGAGCAGCGGGATCGGGCGCAGGTCGACGCCGAGGATCCGCTCCCCGCGCTCGACCACGTCGCCGGGCCGGGGCACCCAGGTCACCGTTCCGGCCGCCTGCCCGACGAGCTGGTACGCGCCGGCGAAGCCGAGCCGGCCGGTCGCCTGCACCGAGGAGACCAGGTCGGAGCGGGTCACCGGCCGGGTCGGCAGGGTCGCCGCGACCGGGCCGGGTTCGGCGGGCTGGCGGTCGACGTACCGGTGCACGGCCAGCCCGGCGACGACCAGCACCAGCAGAACGGCGACGCCGGCCAGCCGGCGCGGCCAGCGCCACCCGGGAGCCGGCGCCGGACCCGGCCCGGCGGGTGGCCCGGCCACGAACCGGTCCGGATCGGCCTGTGCGGGTGCGCTCACTTGGTCCGCCCGGTCGACTTCGGTCCGGGCGGCAGCCCGTCGACCAGGTCGGCGTACTTGGCCGGCAGGTGTTCCCGGCAGGCCTGCGCGGCCGGCCGCCAGTTCGGGGCGGAGAGCAGTTCGCCGTCCAGCCGGAGTCCGCCGCCGGCCGGCGGGTCGGGCATCTCGACGCCCCGCTCCCGCATGCACCGGGCGAACGCGAGCAGCTGCTCGGCCAGCTCGTCCCTGGTCGGTGCGCCGGCCGCCACCGCCGCCGCGTCCAGCGCCACCCGGCACTCGGCGCGGTCCGCCTCGTAGCGCGGGTCGCCGCGCAGCTCCGGCTCCGCGAAGCCCGGAAAACCGCGTTCGTCGAAGACCGGATCGGGTACGTCGTAGCCGCGCTCGCGCATGCAGGAACTGAAGTGCAGCCCGGCGGCCCGCAGCTCGCCGGCCGGGTCGGCCCCGCCGGACGCCGCCGAGGTGGGCGTACCGGCGCCCGGGTCGGTGCCGTCACCGCCGCAGCCGGCCAGTGCCAGCCCGATCAGCAGGGAGAGCGCGGCGACCGGTACGCCGCCGATTCTGGTCCGCATCCGCTGGTTCCTCCCGTTCGAGATGTGCCGGACCAGCATCGGGAGTAGGGCGTGAACAGAGAATGCGCGAAATTCTTGAGGTCGTCTTTAACCCGGACGGCGTTTACTCGTGGCATGCGGGTTCTGGTTGCCGAGGACGACGAGATGCTGGCCGACGCGATCGCCCGGGGATTGCGACAGCACGCGATGAGTGTCGACGTGGCCCTGGACGGGGCGCAGGCGCTGGAACGGACCGGCAGTACCCGGTACGACGTGGTGGTCCTGGACCGGGACCTGCCCGAGGTGCTCGGCGACGAGGTGTGCCGGCGGCTGGTGCAGGACGGCGGGCAGCACGCCCGGATCCTGATGCTCACCGCCGCGTCGGCGCTGCGCGACCGGGTCGAGGGGCTGAACCTCGGCGCCGACGACTACCTGCCGAAGCCGTTCGCCTTCGCCGAGCTGGTCGCCCGGGTGCACGCGTTGCTCCGCCGGGTCGCACCGGCCCGACCGCCGGTGATCGAGCGGGCCGGTATCCGGCTCGACCCCGCGCAGCGGGTGGTGACCCGGGACTCCCGTTACGTCCGGCTGGCCCCGAAGGAGTTCGCGGTGCTCCACGTCCTGCTCTCCGCCGAGGGGGCGGTGGTCAGCGCCGAGGAGCTGCTGGAGCGGGCCTGGGACGAGAACGCGGACCCGTTCACCAACACCATGCGGACCACTGTCGGCACGCTGCGCAAGAAGCTGGGCCAGCCCGGGGTGATCGACACCGTGGTCGGCGCCGGCTACCGGATCCCGTGATGGCCGGCCCGACCATGCCCGGGGGCAGGGCACCCGGCCGGCGTTGGCGGCCCCGGCTCACCGTGCGGACCCGGCTCACGCTGCTCTACGCCACCCTCTTCGCGCTCTCCGGTGCGGCGGTCGCCACGCTGATCATCACCCTCACCTTCGCCCCGTCGTCGCAGAGTCAACCCCCGTCGAAAGCCGTGGAGCTGCGGAAGACCGTGACGCCGCCACCGGCGAAGCTCACCGCGACGATTGCCGAGCTGGACCGGTCGGACGGGCTGCTCCAGGCCAAGGAGGCGGCCCGCCGGGAGCTGCGGGAGCGGCTGGTCCGCAACTCGGCGCTCACCATCGGGGTGATGACGCTCGCCTCCGCCGGGCTCGGCTGGCTGATGGCCGGTCGGGTGCTCCGGCCCGTACACCTGGTTTCCGGTGCGGCCCGCCGGCTCTCCCAACGCAATCTCGACCAGCGGATCCCGGTCTCCGGCCCAGACGACGAGCTGCGGGAACTCGCCGAGACCTTCAACGGCATGCTGGACCGCCTGGAGACGGCGTTCGAGGCGCAGCGCCGGTTCGCCGCGAACGCCTCGCACGAGCTGCGCGCCCCGATGACCACCTCACGCACCCTGGTCGAGGTCGCCGCCGCGACACCGGGCGCCAGCCCGGACCTGGCGGCGTTGGCCGGTCAGCTGAGCACGGTGCTGGACCGGCAGGACCGGATCGTCACCGGGCTGCTCGCGCTGGCCCGCAGCGAGCACGGCACCGGCACGCTCTGCCCGGTCCGGCTGGACCGGCTGGCCCGGGAGGCGCTCGACCGGCGCGCGGCCGAGCTGGCGGAGCGGTCGGTCGGGGTACGGGCCGAACTCTCCCCGAGCAGCGTCCAGGCCGACCCGACCCTGTTGGAGCTGCTCGTCGACAACCTGGTCCGCAACGCGGTCCGGCACAACCACCCCGGGGGTACGGTCTGGATCCGCACCGACGGGCCGACGATCGTGGTCGAGAACACCGGTGAACAGGTCGACGCCGAGCGGCTGCGTGAGCTGGTCGAGCCGTTCCGGCGGGGCCGGCAGGACCGGGTGTACGGCAGCGGTGGCGCCGGCCTCGGACTGGCCATAGTGGACGCGGTGACCCGGGCGCACGGCGGCGCGTTCACCCTGACGCCCCGCCCCGGCGGCGGCGTACGGGCCGAACTGACCCTCGGCTGAACCGGTCGCCGACCCGGATCAGGCCCAGACCTGCTGCGGCTCGGCCCGACGTTCGGCCAGGCTCGGCGGGGCGTCGTACTCGCGCAGCACCGCGTACCGGCTGTCCCGTTCGACCGGGCGGAAGTCGGCGTCCCAGACGAGCTGGAGCAGCTCCTCCCGGGACAGCACTGCGGGCGTACCGGCCCGGTCGGTGCCGTGGCCGGTCCGGTCTCCGACCGCCGCGGCGGCCAGGTCGTCCACGCCGAAGTTCAGCGCGAGCTGCGCCACCGACCGCCCCTGGGTGGCCCAGCAGCATCCCAGGTGCGGCACGTTGTCGAGGAGCAGCCGGGAGACCGCGAAGGTCTTCAGCGACTCGGCCGGCGACGCCGTCTCGGTCGGTTGCCGGGTCTCGGTCGGTTGCCGCGACCCGCGCCCGCCGTCGCCGGCCGCGACCGCGAGGTCGTGCTCGTAGCGCAGCGGCAGGAAGCTGGTGAAGCCGCCCGTCTCGTCCTGTAGCTCACGCAACCGCAGCACGTGGTCGACCCGGTGCCGGGGTTCCTCGACGTGACCGAACCGCATCGTCGCCGGGGTGCCGAGCCCCTTGGCGTGGGCGAGCCGGTGGATCCGGGACCAGTCCTCCCAGGAACAGTCGTCGAGGCCGAGCCTCCGCCGTACCTCCGGGTCGAAGATCTCGGCTCCGCCGCCGCTCAGCGACGCCAGGCCGGCGGCGACGAGTTCGTCGAGGATCTCGTCGGCGGGCCGGCCGGTGGACTTCTCCAGCCAGTGCAGCTCGGTCGCCGCGAACCCGGTGAGCCGGACGTCCGGCAGCGCCGCCGTCAGCGCGCGCAGCAGCTCCGGGTAGTGCCGCCACGGCAGCGCCGGATGCAGCGGGTTGACGAGATCGAGTTGGGTGAGCCCGTCGGCGGCCAGCTCGGTGGCGTGCCGTACGGCCTCGTCGACCGGCATCGGGGCGGCACCCTCTTCCGCCCGCCCGGAGCCGAATGCGCAGTACGCGCAGCCGACCGCGCAGAAGCCGGTCAGCCGCAGTTGCCGGTTGACGACGAACAGCACCCGGTCGTCGCCGTCCGCCCCGGTACGCCGGTGGTGCGCCAGCCGACCGAGCCAGACCAGGTCGTCGCTGGCGTACAGCGCCGCACCGTCGGCGCGGTCGAGCCGAACTCCCGCGTAGACCTTCTCTTCCAGCTCACGCTTGTGTCCGGCGTCCATCGCAGCACGTCCCTCCAGGCACGATCCCCGCACGAGCCTACGTGGAGTGCCGGGGCCACCGGCCGAGGCGGTCGGCGGCAGCGACGTAGTTCACCGATCCAGGTACCCTTAACCAGCTTCTCAGCGTCTCGTTACCCGCCGTCGGATCGACATCCTCCGCACATTGAGGTAAGACAAAGTGGGACGCGACACACCACGTATGGCGATACCACAGCCGCGCCGGGCGCGCTGCTGTGCACGGGACGGGAGCGGCATGGCCAGCAGCAGGCGCGGACGACCGGACCGGGCAGTCCACGCGGTTTCGCCGGTGTTACGCCCGCTGGTCTGGTCGGCCCTGGTCGGCGCGATCGTGGCCGGCGCGATGGCGACCCCGGTCTACGCCGACCCGCCGCTGCCGAGCACGGTCCCGGACGCCGGGGTACGCCCGCAGCCGGTCGGGGCGCCCAACGTGCCCACCGGCACCGGGGTGCCGACGACGCCGTCCTATCCGCTGCCGCCGAGCGTGAACGGCCCGCTGGCGAGCCAGATCATGGCGCTGGAGGTCGAGGTCGCCCAACTCGGCGACCAACTGCTGCAACTGCGGCAGGAGCGGGACACGGCCACCACCGAGATGACCACCGCCGACGGGGCGCGGCAGAAGGCCCGGCTGGAGCTGGCCAACGCCCGTACGGCGGCCGACAACGCGGCGGCGGGTGCGCTCAAGGACGCCGCCGGGCTGCCGCCGGGTGCCTTCGGCTCCGATCTGCACGGGCTGGACCTGCTCGGCCGGATCCAGCGCGGTGAGCAACGTTCCGGCGACACCGAACTGGCCGCCGGTGAGGTGGCCCGGGCACAGCAGGCCGAGCGGCAGGCGGAGGCGGCCTACCAGGCAGCGTCCGGCACGTACCAGCAGAAGGTCACCGCCTTCAACACAGCGGACAAGCGGTACAAGGAACGCTCCGCCGCCCTGGTGAAACTCAAGCGGGACAACGCGGACCAGCTCAAGGCGATCGAGCGGGCCCGGGAGGCCGCCGAGCAGCGCATCGGCGCGACGATCGGCAGCGACAGCGTCGCCGGGATGATGGCGCACCCCAAGGCGCGAGCCGCGATGCGTTACGCGCTCGCCCAGCGGGGCGACCCCTACCTGTGGGGCGCCGAGGGTCCGGACCGGTTCGACTGCTCCGGCCTGATGCTCGCCTCCTATCTCTCGGTGGGCAAGCGGATCCCCCGGGTCTCCCGCGACCAGTACAACGGCACCCGCAACCAGAGCGTGGCCCGGGAGGCCCTGCTCCCCGGCGACCTGGTCTTCTTCGCCTCCGGCAGTAGCTGGACCAGCATCCACCACGTCGGCATGTACATCGGCGGCGGCAAGATGGTGCACGCGCCGACCACCGGCGACGTGGTCAAGGTCTCGACCGTCTGGTGGTCGCGGTTCTACGCCGCGACCCGGATCTTCCCGGCGGTGCCGGCGCCGAACGCGACCACCCCACCGCCGACCACCCCACCGCCCACCACGCCGCCGCCGACCACGCCACCCCCGACCACCCAGCCGACGACGCCGCCGACCACAGCGCCGACGACGCCGCCGGCCACTCCGCCCACCAGTGCGCCGACCACGCCTCCGGCGACGCCGCCGGTGACGCCGCCGGTGACGCCGGCACCTCCGAACCCGCCGACGAGCACCCGGCCGCCGACGCCGCCGGTCACCAGCTCGGCAGCCGAGCCGAGCGACGGTACCCCGAGTGCCAGCGGGTCGGCTCCGGCTGCGGACGGTAGCCCCGACAGCGACTGAGTGTGCCGGTAGCCGGCCGGCTGTGCGCCCGTGCTGAGATATGGCACGGTGAGGGTTGACGTACTTCCGACCCGGCCTACCGGCCCGGGTGTGGGCGCGGGAGGCAACAATGGACGAATCGCAGGTCAGACCGGCTACCGGGGAGGCGCGCCCGGACTCGGACGGTCGGACCGCGGCCACCGGGTCCGGAGCGGAGGGCGTGGACGAGAGCGGACTCTCCCCGCTGCCGCCGCCACCGCCGGTCGGTACCGCGTTGCCGGAACCGCCGGCTGAGGAGGAGCTTTCCGAGCCCTACCAGCCGCCTCCACCGCCCACCGCCGGAGCACTCTGGGCGGACCCGCCGCAGGATTCGCCGGCAGACCCGCCCGCAGCCGAGCCGCCGGGTTCCGCCGATTCGCCCTCGGTCCCGGATGTGTCCCGCCCGGTCCCGGACGCCTCCGGCGCGGACTCGGACGCCCCGGACATCTCTCACTCGGACTCGGACGCTCCAGAGGTGGAGGCTTCCGACGCGGCCCCGGAGGCGAGCGCCGGAGGGGACCGGGACGTAGATCTGCCCGAGGCCGGACCGGAGGCGCAAGCCGGACCGGAGGCGCAAGCCGGACCGGAGGCGGAAGCCGGACCGACGTCGCCGCCCAGTGCCGAGCCCCCGGACAACCCTGAGTCGCCAGTCAGCCCTGGGTCCACAGCCACCTCTGAGCCGGCAGGCGCCGCTGAGTCGCCGGACAGTCCCGCGCCCGGCGACGACGGCGGCGTGGAGATCGCCGAGGTGGACGCGTCGGAGCCGGTCGCCGTACCGGAGCCGGCCGGGGAGAGCGGCACGGCCGAGCCGGTACGCGGTCGGGCCGTGAGTACCGCGGTCACGACCCCCACCGCGGCGGAGATCGCCTCGATGCCCGCCGCCTCCTCGGGCAGCCGCACCTACCGGGCCGGTGAACTCGACAGCCCCGCCACCCCGGCGACCGCCACCCCGGCATCCGCGTCCGCGACCCCCGCCTCCGCACCGGCCGCAGATGCTCGGGCATCGACGCCGACGCCGACCCCGGTGCCCCCGGGAACGCCGGTCCCACCGTTGCAGCGGCGACGTCCGCAGACTCCGGCGGTCGACTCCCCGTGGTCGGCGTTCGCCAATGCCGTCAAGGACGTGTCGACCCCGCCGAGCCCGTCGACCCCGTCGAGCGGGCCGGCCGCGGTGTCGCCGGTCGGTTCGGCATCCGTCCCACCCGTCGGGTCTGCCTCCGTCTCGCCGGCCGCCACCGGCATGTCCGGCTCCGCCCCGGTCGAGCCGGCGAGCCAACCCCGGGAGCGCCCCGGAGCGGTGCACTTCACCGCCCCGCCGGCTGTCGGCCTGTCGACACCGCCGGCCACCCCCGGCCAGTCCTCCCGGGACGTCGGGGCACCCGCTGGCGGCACCCCGTCGTACACGGTGCCGCCGCAGCGCAGCGCCAGCCGGGGCCGGGCCGGCACCACCCGGGCCAGTGCCTCGGTACCGGGACTGTCTCCGGTGCTGCCGAACGAGGCCGCAGCCGTGGCCGCGGTGCCGGGGGTGGCGAAGGTCTACCGGAGTACCGAACCGGATCCAACCAGCCCGCCGTCGCCGTCCCGTCCCGCGGAGCCGTCCGGACCACCCGAACCGGCACACCCGCCGACGCCACCGGCACCCGAACCGTCGGATCCGGATCCGGCGCCCACCCCGTTTCCCGCACCGGCACCCCCGGCGCCCAGCCCGGAGCCCGAGCCGGCCCCGTCGCCGTACCCGCCGACACCGCCCCGGCCCGCTCCGGCACCGCCCCTCCCGAACCCGGTACCGCCGGGCCCGAGCCCGTACCCGCCGATGCCGCCGGGCCCCGCGCCGTACCCGCCGATGCCGCCGGGCCCCGCGCCGAACCCCGGACCGGTGCCCCCGGGTCCGCTGCCGTACCCGCCGACGTCGGCGGCAGCCTCGGTGGGGTACCCGGCGATGCCGGTCTCCGGTGGTCCGGGCGGCCGGCCGGCGGAGCCCTCGCCGCCGGCCCCGCTGGTGGTCCCCGCGCCCGCCCTGCCGAGCTGGCCGCCACCGACCAACCCGATGTCCTCGGCGAACTCGGTAAGCGGTGCTGCGCCGGGCTACTCACTGCCGACCGCCGACCCGGGCCCCGCCGTCGCCGCCGAACCGGTCGGCCGGCCACCGACGGTTGGCCGCCCGCCGGGTGCCGGCCCGGCCTCGCCGCTCCCGTCGGGGCCGACGCCGCACTCGCCGGGCTATCGGGACTGGGCGCGGGACCAGCGGGCGGAGGGCACCGTGTACGGCGGCCCGGAGGGGCACGTCACCGTCTCGATGCCCACCAACCAGGTCGAGAACTCGGGTTCGCTGACCGGCCACATCCTGGCCCAGGGCTGGACGGACACCCCGGCGCAGAAGACGAACACCACCAGGGTGGTACTGGTGCTGCTGATCGGGCTCGGCATCCTGGTGGCGGTCGGACTGCTGGTGGTGCTCCTGGTCGGGGACGCCTTCAGCAGCCTCTTCGACGGTCTGCTGAGCAGTTGACGCCAGCGTCCGGCGGGTGCCGGGCCGGCGCTCGCGGGTGGTGAGCCTGCCCACTGGCGTGCGCGGCGAGGTGGCGGTTGCGGCTGGTCCCCGTACACTCGGATGGATTGTTGACCTGGCGCGTGCCACGCGCCTCCGGGCGATCTTGCGGGCAAATCGGCGGCGACCTCTGTCGCGGCGGGCCATCGCGAAGATGCGCCCCGCTTGAGAGGTATCCTTGACGACCTTTGCTGATCCCAGCATGTTTCCGTCCGTGTTCGACGCGCAATCCGGTTCCCTTTCCACCGGGACCGCCGCGTCTGATGAGCAAGAAGTTCTGACCGTGCCGGCTGTTGCCGGTGCACTCGGCGATTGCGCCGACACGATGACCGCCGACGATTCCGGCGCGCTCGCCGCAGCCTCCCCGGACGTGGTCGCCGCACCGGACGACACCATTTCCGAGCGGATCGATTCGGATCCCGCCCAGGCCACCGAGCCCCAGGCCACCGAGTCCGAGGCCACCGAGCCGGAGACGGTAGAGCGTGAGGCCACCGAGCCGGAGACGGTAGAGCGTGAGGCCGCCGAGCCGGAGACGGTAGAGCGCGAGGCCGTCGAGCCCGAGGCCGTCGTCTCGGAGCCGGTGGACTTCGCCGCGCTCGGGCTGCCCCGGCAGCTCGTCCGGGCGCTGAGCCGGGAGGGCATCGACACCCCGTTCGAGATCCAGCGGGCCACCGTGCCGGACGCGCTCGCCGGCCGGGACGTACTCGGCCGTGGCCAGACCGGTTCCGGCAAGACGCTGGCGTTCGGGCTGCCGCTGCTGGCCCGGATGGCGGCCGGCCCGCGCGCCCGGGCACACCACCCGAGGGCACTGATCCTGGTGCCGACCCGGGAACTCGCGATGCAGGTCAACGACGCCCTCATGCCGCTCGGACGGGCGCTCGGGGTGTTCCTCAAGACGGCCGTCGGCGGTGTGCCGTACGACCGTCAGATCGACTCGCTGCGCCGTGGCGTGGAGATCGTGGTGGCCACCCCGGGCCGGCTGGCCGACCTGATCGATCGAGGGGTATGCCGCCTCGACGACATCGAGGTGACCGTGCTGGACGAGGCCGACCAGATGGCCGACATGGGTTTCCTGCCCGACGTCACCGAACTGCTCGCCAAGACGCCCGGGAACGCGCAGCGGCTGCTCTTCTCCGCCACTCTGGACAACGACGTCGACGCGCTCGTCAAGCGGTTCATGACCGATCCGGTCACCCATTCGACGGCACCGCCGACCGCCGCCGTGTCGACAATGGACCACCACATGCTGCTGATTCCGCCGCACGACAAGTTCGCGGTGGCGGCCTCGATCGCGGCCCGGCAGGGTCGCACCATGATGTTCGCCCGGACCCAGATGGGCGTCGACCGGCTGGTCGAGCAGCTCGCGGCGGTCGGCGTACGGGCGGGTGCGCTGCACGGCGGCAAGACCCAGCGGGTACGCACCCGCACGCTCGCCGAGTTCAAGGAGGGCCGGACGAACGTGCTGGTCGCCACCGACGTGGCGGCCCGGGGCATCCACGTCGACGGCGTCTCGCTGGTGGTGCACGTGGACCCGCCGAAGGACCCGAAGGACTACCTGCACCGGGCCGGGCGTACGGCTCGGGCCGGTGAGTCCGGCGCGGTCGCCACGCTGGTACTGCCGAAGCAGCGCCGCTCCACCCTGGCGATGTTGCAGAAGGCCGGTGTCGAGCCGGAGCAGACCCGGGTACGCTCCGGCGACGCCGCGCTGGCCGAGGTGACGGGTGCCCGGGAGCCGAGTGGCGTACCGGTGGTCGACGAGCCTCCGGCAGGGCGCCGCGCGGCGGGTGCCCGCCCGGACCGCCGGTACGGCGATCGTCCCCGGACCGACCGCCGCTACGGCGACCGGCCACGGGACGAGCGCCGGCACGGCGACGGTCCGCAGGGTGAACGCCGCTACGGCGACCGGCCGCAAGGAGAGCGCCGTTACGGCGACCGGCCACAGGGCGAGCGCCGTTACGGCGACCGTCGGTTCGGTGACGGCGGCGCTGCGCCGCAGGGCGGTCGTGCGGATCGGGGTGGCGAGTGGCGCTCCGGTGGCCGGCAGGGCGGGTTCCGGCACGATGGCCGGCCGCACACCGACCGGCCGCACACCGACCGGCCGCACACCGACCGGCCGCACACCGACCGGCCGGCCTGGGACCGGTCCCGGGACGAGCGTCCGCGCGACGACCGGCCCGCCGGGGACCGCCTCGACGACCGGCGGGGCCGCCGATTCGACGGCCGGCGTCCGACCCCGGCCCGCTGACCGCTGCCAGGCTCCTGGCCAGGTCCGACGCCGTAGCACGGTGCGGACCTGGTCGGGCTGCCGGCCTCGGGCCGGCCGAGGATCGATTCGCGCGGTCGGGCCTGCTGGTCGGCGTGCGGCGGTAACGTCCATGGGCATGTCGACCATGCCGAAGTCGTTGTTCTGGAGCCGCACGGATGTTCCCGGTGCGGATCACGCGCTCGCCGCCGACGGCCGTGGGCTGACCGCCCGGGGCACCGCGCTCGCCGTCGACCCGATCCCCTTCACCTGCCGCTACCAGCTCCGCACCGACGAACGCTGGGCGGCGGAGGGGTTGGAGGTGAGCTGCGAGGGCGCCGGTTGGCTGCGTACGGTGCGGTTGGAGCGGGCCGCCGGCCGCTGGCGGGCGACCACCGCCGAGCAGGGCGACCTCGACGCCGCGCTGGCCGCCGCCGGCCAGCCGGCCGCCGGGCTGCCCGGCACCGAGGAGCCGGAGCGGCTCGCCGACGCGGTCGACGTCGACCTGAGCGCCTCACCGCTGTTCAACACCCTTCCGGTACGCCGCCTCGGGCTGCGCGACGCCACGCCGGGCAGCTCGCACCGGATCGTCGTGGTCTGGGTGCTGGTGCCCAGCCTCCAGGTGGTGCCGGCCGAGCAGACCTACACGGTGCTGGAGGGCGGCAACGTCCGGTTCAGCAGCGGAAGCTTCACCGCCGACCTGGCCCTCGACGCCGACGGCTACGTGCTGCACTATCCCGGGCTGGCACACCGGCACTGACCCGTGCCCGCCGTACGGCCGTCATCCGGACCACTCGCCGGTCACCAGGAAGCGTTCGACTGTGGACCGGTACGGCGCCAGGTCGAGCCCGCGGCCGGCCACCCACTCGTCGGAGTAGTACGTGTCGGTGTAGCGCTCGCCGCCGTCACAGAGCAGCGTCACCACCGATCCGGTCCGGCCGGCGGCCCGCATCTGGGCGATCAGGCCGAACGCGCCCCACAGGTTGGTGCCGGTCGACCCGCCGACCCGGCGGCCGAGCACCGCCGACGCGACGCGCATGGCGGCCAGCGAGGCCGCGTCCGGTACCCGCACCATCCGGTCGACGACGCTCGGCTGGAAGGACGCCTCCACCCGTTGCCGGCCGATCCCCTCGATCCGGGATCCGGCGCCGGTGGTGACGGACCAGTCGGCCGAGGTCCACGCGGGATAGAAGGCGGAGTTCTCCGGGTCGACCACGCAGAGCCGGCTCGGCAGCCGCCGGTAGCGCAGGTAGCGTCCGATCGTCGCGCTGGTGCCGCCGGTGCCGGCGCCGACCACGATCCAGTCCGGAACGGGGTGCCGTTCCAGGGCGAGCTGCGCGTAGATCGACTCGGCGATGTTGTTGTTGCCCCGCCAGTCGGTGGCGCGTTCGGCGTACGTGAACTGGTCCATGAAGTGCCCGCCCAGGTCCTCGGCGAGCCAGCGGGCCTCGACCACGACGGCGGCCGGATCGTCCACCAGGTGGCACTTGCCGCCCTGGAACTCGATCAGCGCGATCTTCTCGGCTGAGGTGCTGGCCGGCATCACGGCGATGAACTGCACCCCCAGCATGCGGGCGAAGTACGCCTCGGAGACGGCGGTCGAGCCCGACGACGCCTCCACAATGGTGGTGCGCGGCCCGATCCAGCCGTTGCAGAGTCCGTAGAGGAAGAGCGACCGGGCCAGCCGGTGCTTCAGTGACCCGGTCGGGTGCACCGACTCGTCCTTGAGATAGAGGTCGATCCCCCAGTCGCGGGGCAGCGGGAAGCAGAGCAGGTGGGTGTCGGCGGATCGGTTCGCGTCCGCCTCCACCGCCGCGATCGCCTCGGTGACCCAGGCGCGTTCGGCGTCGTCGCACCGGTCGAGCTGTTCCATGAGCAGGAACGTAGCAAGTCGTCCTCGTGGGCGGCCGGGTCAGGACGGGGACAGTGGCTGGGGACGGTTCTCCCATTTCGTCGAGAGTGCGACCGCTGTCCGGGTCGAGGCGACTCCGGCTGTCCGGTTCAACCGCAGGATGAGCTGTTCCAACTCGGCAATTGTGCCAACTCGCGCCTTGAGCAGGAACGATTCCACTCCGGCCATGAAGTAACAGGATTCGATTTCCGGCATGCCCCGGATCGCCTCGAGTACGTCGTCGGTGTCGCCGCCGGAGTCCTGCACGATGCCGATCAGCGCGGTGACGCCGAGCCCGATCGCCTCCGGCTCGACGTCCGCCCGGTAGCCGCGGATGACTCCGCCCGCCTCCAGCTTGCCCACCCGCTCGTGCACGGCCGGTGCGGAGAGGCCGACCTGCCGGGCCAGTTCGGCGTAGGAAAGGCGGGCATTGCCGCGCAGCAGCTCGACGAGGCTCAGGTCGATCGCGTCCACGATCTGAGACCCTAGTCCGGGTGGGAACGGGGCTCCCGGGGTGGGCAGCATTGTTGCTGACATAGCGGTTAAATGCCGTAAATCGTCCGGCCTAACCTCACACACAGTACGTTTTCGCGTTTGCCGGACACGACACTCCGGCGGTGTTGTAATTGCCGTACGTCCCTTAAACGAAGGCTCTGGCAAGCATGTGTTCTGGGGGCGGTCCTACCAGTCCGGGGGCTTCGTAGACGCGAGGAGGGGGCTGTGGACACTGGAGATCGTCTGCTGACACCGGGCGAGGTGGCAGCGCTCTTCCGCGTCGATCCGAAGACCGTCACACGCTGGGCCGCGGCCGGGCGTATCGGCAGCATCCGAACACCGGGCGGACATCGCCGCTTCCGCGAGTCGGAGGTACGCGCGCTGCTCGAGGGTGAGGGCATGCTCGACGAGGTGGACGAGGGCATCGCGAACCGGCCCCGCAACGCCGGACCGGCCACCCCGGGTGGCCCTGGCCCGACCGGCGCCGGGAACGTCGGCCTGCACTGACCGGGCACTGATCCGCACGGACCCGGCGCGACACCCGCGCCGGTTCCCGTGGGTGCGGACCGGCCCGGAGGGGTTCAGTCCCGATCGGCCCCCAGCTCGCCGGACCAGCGCCGGAACAGGGAGTGCGGCACGCCGAGCGCGTCGAGCACCTTTCCGGCCACGAAGTCGACGAGCTGCCGAGCGGAGGCGGCGGCCCCGGCACCGTAGAAGCCGGGGCTCGCCGGCAGGACCACCGCACCGGCATCGTGCAGGGTGATCAGGTGCTCCAGGTGGCTCCGGGTGACCGGGGTCTCCCGGGGCACCACCACCACCGGCCGGTGCTCCTTGAGGTTCACCTCGGCGGCCCGTTGCAGCAGGTCCTTGGAGAGGCCGATCGCGATCCCGGCGCACGCCGCCGTACTCGCCGGCACCACCACCATGCCCCGGGTCGGGTACGACCCGCTGCTCGGCCCGGCCGCGAGATCCCCGGCCGGCCAGTACGCCACGTCGGCGCCGGCCAGGTCCCGCCCGAGCCAGGCGGCGAGGTCGTCCTTCCAGTGCGCGTCCCGGAAGGGACGGCCGGTCTCGTCCAGGATCGTCAACCGGGCCGCCCGGGAGACGACCAGGTCCACCGGCTCACCCGCGTCGAAGAGCCCGCCGAGCACGGCGGCCGGATATGGCGTACCCGACGCTCCGGAGACGCCGACCACCCACGGCCTTCTCATGCCCACCAGCCTGCCGCAAGCTCCCGAGGCGGCACCGACCGCCCCCGGCCGTGACCTGCCGGAGGGTCCGGCTGCGCGACCGGATCATCACCCATTGCGAAATAGGACGTACCCGACGGCGATCACAGACAGGCCCGAAACTGCCATGCTGCTCACGTTGTGCCCGAGCGATGCGGGACGAAAGGGGCCGGGCATGTACGGGATCAGCTCGTGGGCGGCCGAGCTGAGGTGTCCGATACCGGCGCGCCTCTGCCCACACGCCGACGCGGTGCAGGAGTGGCTGGTCGACTGGGCCGACCGGATCATCGGCCCGCTCGACGCGGCCGGCCGGGACCGGTTGGCCCGCGGCCGAGTCGCCCGGTACGCCGGCCGGCTCTACCCGGGCGCGAGCGAGGCCGACCTGCGGGTCATCGCCGCACTCTTCACCTGGTTCTTCCTGCTCGACGACGCCTGCGACGCCACCCGGCGCCCCCGGCCGGCCGAGGTGGCCGCGCTCTGCGACGGGGTACTGCGGCTGCTCCGGGCCGCACCGGCACCGCCAGCCCGGCAGGCACAGCCGGGACCACCGGTCGGCACCGGGCGGCCGGTGCCGACCACCGCCGGCCCCGGGAACCCGGCGGTCGAATGGGTGGCCAGGCCGGGCCGGGCGGGGCACCCGGGCGTCCCGCAGCCCCGCCCGGCACCGCAGCAGGCCGCCGGTCCGGGGCAACCCCGGCAGGCCCGGCAGCAGCCGACATCCTCTCCGCAGCCGCGCACGGGGCAGCAGCCAGCCGCCCCGACGGCGGGTTCCCGGGCCGCCAACCAGCCGGCGACCCGGCTGACGGCCCCGGCGCAGAGCCGGGCGGCGAACCGGGCGGCACCCCGGTCGGAGGCGTTCGACGGACCGCTCCGGCGGATGCTGACCGACGCCTGGCAGGTCCCGAGCCACCGGATGCCGGCGGCCTGGCGGGACCGTTTCGTCGACGCGGTGGCGCACCACCTGGACGGCGTGGTAATCGAGGCGACCAACAAGGCGAACGGGCGGCTGCCCAGCGTCGCCGAGTACGTGCCGCTGCGCCGGGCGACCTCCGCCGCGTACGTCTCGTACGCCCTGATCGAGTTCGCGACCGGGCAACGGGTGCCGGACGCCGTCTACCACCACCCGGCGGTACGCGCCGTCGCCGACACCGCCAACGACCTGCTCTCCTGGTTCAACGACCTGCTGTCGCTGGAGCGGGACGCGGCCACCTCCGGCGGGCACAACCTGGTGCTGGCGGTGGCCCGGGAGGAGGGGATTCCGGTCGAGGCGGCGATCGAGGCGGTCGTCCGGCGGTGGCGGCAGAGCATGCGGCGCTTCGTCGAGCTGCGCGACGCCGTACCGTCGTTCGGCCCGGCGCTGGACGGGCCGCTGCGGCAGTATCTGGACGGGCTGGCCAACTCGGTGCGCGGCACCATGGACTGGTCGCTGGAGAGCGGCCGCTACCGCTCCTAGCCCCGACTGTCGGACCGTTCGGGGGCTTGCGGGTCGCCGGAGCCGGCTTGGAGGATGGCCGGGTGAGCGCCCCGGCAGTCGGCTCCCCCGGTGACCACGTCCAGGTCCACGACCTCGTGGCGGACTACGATCCCGACCTGTTCCGGCGGGCGTACGAGGAGGTTCTCGAACCGAACTTCCCCGCCGACGAGCTGGAGACGGCGGAGAGCCTCGGCGGCCGGATGGCCTCCGGCGACCCCTCGACGTTCGCCGCGGTCGCCCTCACCGACGGCGTACCGGTCGGCGTGATGATCGCCGACTGTTTCGCCGACTCCCGGGTGCTGCTGCTGAGCTACCTCGCGGTCCGCCCGGGCCAGCGCGGCGGCGGGATCGGCTCGACCCTGCTGCGTGTGCTGCCGACCTGGCGGGAGCGGGCCGACGCGGTCGTCGCGGTCGCCGAGGTCGAGGACCCCCGTTTCCACTCGGCGGGGCCGCACGGCGACCCGGTCAAGCGGCTCCGGTTCTACGGCCGGGCCGGTTTCCGGCTGGTGCCGAGCCCGTTCGTGCAGCCCCGGGTCCGGCCGGGCGCCGAACGGGTGGGCGGGATGCTGCTGCTCGCCGCCACCGGAGCCGAGACACTCCCCCGGCAGACCGTGCGCGACTTCGTCACCGAGTACTACACGGATTCGGAGGCGGTCGACGAGTCCGAGGACATGGCGTACGCGGGACTGCTGGCCCGGCTGGACGGCGAGCCCGACCCGCTGGTCCTGCTGGCCCCCGAGCAGTACGCCGAGGTGCCGCCGCTGCGGGTCGACGGCTAGCTGCCGCGACGGGACATCCGGGTACGCCGGCCGCCGGCCCCTCGACCGGCGACCGCCGCGCTATCCGGTCGACGACTCCGCTATCCGGGCGACCGCTGGGCGTGAATCCGGTCGGCCAGAGCGATCGCCAGCTCCAGCTCGGCGGGGATGTCGAGGTCCCACCGCTCCACCACATCGCCCCAGTACTCGGCGAACTCCGACTCCCGCAGATGCAGCTCCGTGTCGAGTGCGTTGCGGGGGAAGAGTCCGGTCAGCACCGTTGACCGGATGTCGCCCGGGGCCGCGCCTCCGGTCGGCGCGACCAGCGCGGCAATGATCTCCTCCCGATCGGTCCGGTCCGCCGACTCGCGGGCCCGGCCGGTCGCCCGGTCCGAGATCTCCTGGTAGAAGCGCTGGGTGTACTCGTCGGGCGCGTTGACACTGTGGTCGAGGGCGTTGTCGGTGCGCTGGAACAGGAAGGCGTGCCGGACCGCGAGCCCGTACTCGGTGGCGGCGGTGACCGGATCACCCGGCCAGCAGAGGTCGCCGAGGCAGCGGTGCAGGTTCGCCAGCAGCTCCGAGTCGACCTCGCCCTCCGGCCCGTCGGCCATCTCCCGGGCCAGCCGCAGCGCCTGACCGACCCGGGTCGCCGCCGCTGCCGGATCATCGGCGGAAAGCCCGATGTCGCCCCACTCGTAGTAGAACCAGGCGGTCATCACGTCGTCGCCCAGCTCCAGGAAATCCGGTTCGAGCTTGCGGTACTCCTCGGCGGCCTGATCCGGTCGGTCGTCGTACCAGAGCGCGTGGGCGTCGAAGAGTCGCAGGTAGAGCGAGGTGCGGAAGCGGCTCTCCTGGATGTCGGCCGGCAACCGCGGGTCCCGCCAGCCGCCGCGCAGCCCGCAGACCTCGCGGACCGCCCGCAGCGCCCGCCGCACCTCGGTCCAGTGTGCACCGGCTGGCTTGGCGGGGCCGGGCAGGTAGTTGAGGTGGAACCGGTGCAGTTGACGCAGCAGCTTCCGGTCGTCGTCGTCCTGGGCCGCCGACTCCCAGCTCTCCAGCAGGTGGTGGCAGAACGGGAAGTCGACGTAGAGACCCCACCACCAGAAGGCCTCCATGAAGATGAGCACGAACCGGGTACGGGTCAGGTAGCGCTCGTCCGGGAGTTGGGCGCAGTGGTAGAGCCACTCGGTCTCGTACGCCTGCCAGACCGGGTCCTCGTACTTGTACCAGGAGCCGTACGCCTTGTCGGTCTTGTCCTCGAACTCGGTGATCAGCTCGAAGTAGTGGGCTGCGGCGGCCCGGTGGATCGGCCTCCACCGCTGCGGATAGAGCCGGGCCATCCGCGCGGCGAGGGCCGGACGGATGAACTCGTGCACCCGGAACCGTGTCCCGTCGGAGGCCCGGTCGAGGAGGCCGAGCCGCTGGAACTCCGCGATGACGCTGCTCGCGTCGAGTGCCGCCCGCTCCGCCCCGGCCGGCCCCTCGTCAAGATCCGCGTCGGTCTCCAGGACTCGTTGCAGCAGTGGGGGGTCGAAGGAGTTCAGCAGCGCGGCCACCTCGACCGCCCGCAGCAGTGCCCGCCGCCGACGGCCGAGGATCGCCTCGACCAGACGGGCGACGTTCAGCTCCCCGTCGGCGGAGAGGCGCGCCAGTACCGCACGCAGTTGATCGGGTTGCCGGGCCTCCTCCCCACGCTCCTGGATGAGCCGGTGGACCAGCCCGACGGCGGACGGATGGCCGCCGGTGAAGTCGTGCACCGCCTCGGCCAGCTCCGTGGTCGCTCCGCCGCCCAGGTGGTGCCGCAGGTATTCCCCCACCTCGCCGGTGGAGAGCAGCGGCAGTTCCTCCGAGCGGTTCGGGTCCACCAGGCTCCGGACATGCTCGGCGTAGTCGCGGGGAATGAGCGGCACGACGACGAGGGTGTTCGGCAGCCGCCAGGCGAGCCCGACCAGCCACTGCCCCACCGCGTCGTCGATGAGCGTCTCGAACCCGTCCAGGACCACCACGGCGCGTCGGCCGTTCAGCCAGGCCTGCCAGTCCGCGATGAACGCCTCGTCGATCAGCCACTGCGCCCTCCGGGCCCGGTCCACGACGGCGGCCGCCGTTTCCGTGACAGTGATGTCGATCCGGGTGTCCGTCCGTCCGAGGGTGGACGCGGAAACTTCGTTGGTGACCCGTACCAGAGCCTCGCCGGCCGTCTTCGCCGTGCCGATGGCCTGGACGAACCCATCGAACTGGTGGTCCTCCCCGTCCGATCCGGGCGGCCGGACCTCGGACAGGTTGCCGAGGAGGTTCGACGACCGCTCCAGCAGCAGGCCGGCCGCGGTCGGGGTGAGGTCGTCGCCGTACTGGCCACTGAGCGATTCGGAGAGGCCGTACCTGTCGACGAGCATCGCCCCCTCCGTAGGCACCCGCAGGACGTCCGGCGCGTCCCGAGCCAGCCGGTCGTGCAGTTGCCGCAGGAACGCCGACTTGCCCATGCCGTGCCCGCCGAGTACCGCAAAGATCCCGGTCTCGCCATTGTGGATTTTCTGGGTGATCCGGTCGAGCTGGGCGTCGCGGCTCACCATTCCGTCGACCACCCGGGCCTTCAGCCGCACGCCCGACGAGGTGCCGCCGGCACCTGGCCGGGCAGGCGCCGGGGCACCGACCGGCGCAGCCGGTCCCGGCGGAGCCGGCGGAAGCTGCCCGGTCGGCCCGGCCTGCCGGGGCGGTGGCGACTGGTTCTCGACCCCGGCGTCCTCGACGATCCCGCCGGCTCGGGCCGAGATCTCGTTCCGGCTGCCGCTGGCGGCGCGGACCAGCACCCGCCGTACCCGGCCGAGCAGGCCCGCCCGGATCACGGTGACGGAATCCGGCGCGGCACCCGCCGCAGGCGCGGATCGTCCGGCCAGCAGCGGGACGAGACCGACGATCGCCGCGAGGAGGCTGCCGACCCCGACGACCACGCTGGCCACCTCACGGCCGCGCAACCACCAGACGACGGCGGTCGCTACCAGTATCGCCGCCACGACGAATCCGCCGACGACCCAGCTCTTACGCTCACTCCTCGTCACCGCGTCAATATTGATGCGTACAGGGAGGAGTGTCGATAGTCCTAGCGAGTAGTTGCCGCCGTCCGATACGCCGCCGGACACCTACCATCGTGCCCGCGACTGCTCCGGTCCGATGTGGTGGGTCGACCGGAGGTAGGTACCGGGCGCACCACGAGCCGCTCCGGACCCGCCGCCTAGCCGGCGAGGTGGAGCCGGACCACCAGGTCGAGCAGGGCGAAGACGAACAGGGCGATCCCGACGAAGCCGTTGGCGGTGAAGAAGGCCCGGTTGACCCGGGACAGGTCGGTCGGGCTCACCACCACGTGCTGATAGCCGAAGGCGAGCGCGGTCAGCGCCAGCCCGACCCACCAGAGCCAGCCGAGTCCGACCAGTTCGCCGTACCAGAAGAAGAGGCCGAACGTCACGACGTGGGCCACGGTCGACGCGTGCAGAGCGAACCGGAGGCCGTAGCGGGCGGGGACGCTGCGCACCCCGATCCGGCGGTCGACGTCGATGTCCTGGCAGGCGTAGATCAGGTCGAAGCCGCCGATCCAGAGTCCGACCGCCGCGCCGAGCAGCCAGGCCGGGCCGGAGCCGTCGAAGGTGCCGGTCACCGCGAGCCAGGCGCCGACCGGGCCGACCGCCTGGGCCAGGGCCAGGATCGCGTGCGGCCAGTCGGTGAACCGCTTGCCGTACGGGTAGACCACCAGCGGGATCGCGGCGAGCGGGGCGAGGGCCAGGCAGAGCGGGTTGAGCGCGGCGGCGGCACCGAGGAAGACCGCCAGTGCGACGACGGCGCCGGTCCAGGCCGTCCGGACGCTCACCGCCCCGGTCACCAACTCCCGCCCGGCGGTACGCGGATTGCGCGCGTCGATCCGCCGGTCGATGATCCGGTTCGCCGCCATGGCGAAGGTCCGCGCCCCGACCATGGCGATGGTGATCAGCAGCAGGTCGAGCCAGCGCACCTGCCCGCCGTGCCGCTGCATCGCGGTCAGCGCGGAGAGGTAGGCGAACGGCAGCGCGAAGACCGAGTGCTCGATCGCCACCAGCCGGAGGAAGGACTTGACCCGTCCCGGCGACTCCGCCACCGCCGTCATGAGATCCCGTACTCCTTCCAGCGCTTGTCCACCAGGGACCGGATCTCCGGCGACATGGTCATCTCCTCGGGCCAGTCCCGGGTGTAGCCCTCGGTCGGCAGCTTGCGGGTGGCGTCCACCCCGGCCTTGCCGCCCCAGAACTGTTGGTACGACGAGTGGTCGAGGTGGTCCACCGGCCCCTCGGTGAGCAGCAGGTCCCGGGCGTAGTCGACGTTGCCGAAGGCCCGCCAGGCCACCTCGGCGTAGTCGTGCACGTCGCAGTCCTCGTCCACGATCACGATCAGCTTGGTCAGCGACATCAGGTGGGCGCCCCAGATCGCGTTCATCACCTTCTGGGCGTGCTTCGGATAGCGCTTCCGGATCGAGATGATCGCGCAGTTGTGGAAGACCCCGGCGGCCGGCAGGTCGTAGTCGACGATGTCCGGGATCAGCAGCTTGAGCAGCGGTTGGAAGATCCGCTCGGTGGCCTTGCCGAGCCCGTGGTCCTCCTGCGGCGGCTTGGAGGTGATGATCGAGTGGTAGACCGGTTCCCGCTGGGTGGTCATCGCCTCGACGTGCAGCACCGGGAAGGGCTCGACCGGGGTGTAGAAGCCGGTGTGGTCGCCGAACGGTCCCTCCGGCAGCCGTTCGCCGGGTTCGATGTAGCCCTCCAGCACGATCTGGGCGTGCGCCGGCACCTGGAGCGGCACGGTCAGGCAGTCGACCATCTCGACCCGCTCGCCGCGCAGGAAGCCGGCGAAGAGGTATTCGTCGATGTCCCCGGGGAGCGGGGCCGAGGCGGCGTAGCTGACCACCGGGTCGCAGCCGATGGCGATCGCCACCGGCAGCCGCTGGCCGAGACGCTCGGCGACGGCGTGGTGTGCGGTGGAGTCCTTGTGGATCTGCCAGTGCATGCCGAGGGTGTTGTGCGAGTGCTGCTGCAACCGGTAGAGCCCGAGGTTCCGCTTGCCGGTCTCGGGGTGCTTGGTGTGGGTCAGCCCGTAGTTGTGGAAGATCCCGCCGTCACCGGGCCAGACCTGGAGGCCGGGCAACCGGTTCAGGTCGACATCGGCGCCCCGGTAGACCACCTGTTGGCAGGGGGCGGTCTTGACCTTCTTCGGCGGTACGGACTTGAGCTGCATCACCTTGCCCAGCCCCTCGCGGATGCCGGACCAGCCGACCGGCAGTTCCGGCTTGACCAGCGCGCCGATCCGCTCGCCGATCTCGTCCAGCCGGTCGACGCCGAGCGCCATCGCCATCCGCCGCTCGGTGCCGAACAGGTTGATCGCGACCGGCATCTCGCCCCGGGTGGGGCGCTCGAAGAGCAGGGCCGGTCCGTTCGCCCGGACGGTACGGGTGACCACCTCGCTGATCTCCAGCGTCGGGTCGACCGGCACCGGGACCCGGCGCAACTCGCCGGCGCTCTCCAGCGCGGTGAGGAACTCCCGGAGATCGGTGTACGGGAAGCCACGAGCCGCCATGCTCGCTAGTCTGTCGCACCGCCGGCCGGGGTGACACGGCCGGGTCCCCCGCCGTGACCGGGCTCCCGTCGCCGGGTCCCGTCGGCGCGCCCCGGAGCCGCCCTTCGGCCCGGCCCCGGGGCCGCACAGTCAGAGCAGGCCGACGCCGAGCAGCAGGGTGCCGACCGTCAGGCTCGCCCCACCGACTCCCACCAGCCAGATCAGCTTGTTGGGCCGGGTGTCCGAGGGGCGTACGACGGAGAGGAAGAAGCCGATCGGCATCAGGATCGGCGCGGCGACCAGCAGGACCCGGATCAGCGTCCGCATCCCCTCGCCGTAGTCGGCCCGGTCCAGATAGAGGAGCGCGACGAGCGCGAAGAGCACGAGGACCCCCGCGTGGGCGTGTCCGGCGGTCCAGAGCGCCCGCCGGACGGGGTTGTCCAGATAGCCGGGTATCCGCCGGACAAGCTGCATGAGCAGGGACAACCCGCCGAACGCGATGGTCGAGACGGTGATCAGCAGGATGGCGGCGGTGGTCTGGGTGGCGGACGACATCACGGGTCTCCCGGGCGGTAGCAGGAAGCGTAACTTGGCATCGTCAAGATGCCCTGGCGATGGGCATCTTGTCAACAGCAAGACTCCTTTTCGCGACGTTCGTCCCAAAGGCGGCCGGGCGTGGTCAGCCGGTCAGGCCCGCTCGGTGGCGCGTCAGGCCCGCTCGGTGGCGAGCCGGACGCTGAAGCCGAGCATCGCGACACCGGTTCCGGCGTCCATCGCCCGCCGTACCCGGCGCCGGGACAGCACCCGGCGGGCCCGGTGCAGCAGCCCGACCAGGGTCAGCAGATAGAGCAGCGAGAGCACCGCGTGACTCAGCGCGAACAGCAGCAGTACGGCCAACGGGGCGCGATGCCCGACGAACTGCGGAAGTACCGCGAGATAGAAGGCCAGCACCTTGGGGTTGGTGATGTTGGACAGGAACCCCTGTCGCCAGCCGGCGAGCGCCTCTCCCGGCGGATCGGTCTGGTCCCCGCCGATCGGGGCGTACCGGCCGAGCCAGGCCGAGCGGAGCGCCTGGAGGCCGAGGAAGGCGAGGTAGCCGACTCCGACCCACTTGATCGTCTGGAAGAGCGGCTGGGACCGTACGATCACCGCCCCCAGGCCGGCCGCGGCCGCACTGCCCTGTACGGCGTTGGAGCAGGCGACGCCGACCGCGCTCCACCAGCCCCGCCCGCGACCAGCGGCGAGGGTGTTCCGGGTGACGACCGCGAAGTCCGGGCCGGGCACCACGATCAGCACCACCGCGAAGACCAGGAAGCTGCCATAGGTCGTCCAGGACATGATTCCGAGCCTACGACCGCACCCCGGGTACGGCACGCGACCGGCGGATCTGCCCAGCTCAGCGCCGCGCCAGCCGGGTACCGGAAAATTTCCTCGAAGAGAATCGGGCCGACCTGTCGGATCCGCCGTCGCCCGTTCGAGGCAGGGATAGCGACCGGTCCGGGTGCCGAACCCCGGACCGGCGGAACCCGAGGAGGACGACGATGAACCGGCCCAGCACGACGGCGAAGCGGCACAGCACGACAGCACAGCGGCACAGCACCGGTCCCGGGGCGGCCGGCCAGCCGTGCGACCCGGCGAGCAGCGTCACGAGGACGCTGTTGGCGTACGGCGTACTCGCCGGGCCGGGCTACGTCCTGGTGTCGCTGGCCCAGGCACTCACCCGGGACGGATTCGACCTGACCCGGCACGCCTGGAGCCTGCTGGCCAACGGCGCGCTCGGCTGGATCCAGATCGGCAACCTGGTCGTGACCGGGTTGATGACCTGCGCACTCGCGCTCGGACTGCGCCGCAGCCTCACCCCGGGCACCGGGGCGGGCTGGGCACCCCGGCTGATCGGGGCGTACGGGATCAGCCTCGTCGCGGCCGGGGCGTTCCGGGCGGACCCGGCGCTGGGCTTCCCGATCGGCACCCCGGAGACGGGTACGGCGGTAACGTGGCACGGCACGCTGCACTTCCTGGCCGGTGGCATCGGCTTCGGCTGCCTGGTCGCGGCCTGCCTGGTCGTCGGCCGGCGGTTCTCGGCCGAGGGGCGGCGAGGCTGGGCGGCCTTCTCCCGGTCGACCGGTGTGCTGTTCCTCGCCGGCTTCCTGGCGATGGCGGCCGGCGGCGGAGCCGTCTGGTCCAACCTCGCCTTCACCGGAGCGATCGTGCTGGCCTGGGTCTGGGTCTCGGCCCTGGCGGCCCACCTCTACCGTCGGGCCACCCCTGCCCCGGCCGCCTGAGCCGAGCGGCACCCCGGTACGCCCCGACCGCGAATCCCCAACCGACCGAAGGAGAACGAGATGCGTTATCTGGCACTGTTGCGGGCCACTCGGACCACGGCCCCGCCGCCGCCCGGGCTGATGGAGGCGATCATGCAGCTCGGCGAGGAGGCGACCGCCGCCGGTGCCCTGCTCGACCAGGGCGGACTGGCCCCGAGTGCGGAGGGGTCCCGACTACAGGTCGCCACCGGCAGGCTCAGCGTGACCGACGGGCCGTTCACCGAGGCGAAGGAGACGATCAGCTACGCGCTGTACGAGGTGCGTGCCAAGGAGGAGGCTGTCGAATGGGTCTCCCGGTTCCTGCAACTGCACCGCGACATGTGGCCGGGCTGGGAGGGCGAGGGTGAGGTACTCCGGGTCTTCGGGCCGGAGGACTTCGCACCCCCACCGGCCTGACCTCCCCAGCGGCCTGCACCCCACCGGCCCGCCCCTCCACCGGGAGTGGATTTCAGGCGGACCTTGCTGACCTGTCGTCGTCGGAACGGCAACGGGTCGTCAAGGTCTACGCCCTGGACGGCGGCGGCGTGATTGGATCGGTGGTCGTGGCGGTGGCGGGACGTCGGGAGGCCGGCCGGCAGGCCGTCGAGGCGGTCTGGCGGATCGAGTCCGCCCGGATCGTCGCCGGGGTCGCCCGGCTGGTCCAGGACGTCGGGCTCGCCGAGGAACTCGCCCAGGACGCGCTGGTCCTCGCGTTGGAGCAGTGGCCCCGGGAGGGGATACCGGCGAACCCTGGCGGCTGGCTGATGTCGACCGCCAAGCACCGGGCGGTCGACCTGCTCCGGCGGCGTACGACGTACCAGCGGAAGCTTCAGGAGCTGGGGCGGGAGGTGAGCAGCCGGCCGGACCCGACCGAGGCGGAACTGGCCGCCGCGCTGGACCCCGATCGGATCGACGACGACCTGCTTCGGTTGATCTTCATCGCCTGCCACCCGGTGCTGCCCACCGAGGGACGGGTGGCGTTGACGCTGCGGCTGCTCGGCGGGCTGCGTACCGACGAGATCGCCCGGGCGTTCCTGGTGCCGGAGCCGACGGTCGGGCAGCGGATCACCCGGGCGAAACGTACCCTCGCCGCGAAGCGCGTACCGTTCGAGCTGCCGCCCCGGGCCGAGCTGGCCGACCGGCTCGGCTCGGTGCTGGAGGTGGTCTACCTCGTCTTCAACGAGGGCTACTCGGCGACCGCCGGTGCCGACTGGACCCGGCCGGCGCTCTGCGCCGAGGCGCTGCGGCTCGGCCGGATCCTGGCCGGGCTGATGCCGGAACAGGCCGAGGTGCACGGCCTGGTGGCGCTGCTGGAGTTGCAGGCGTCCCGGATCCCGGCCCGGACCGGGCCGGACGGCGAGCCGATCCTGCTGCCCGACCAGGACCGTCGGCGCTGGGACCGGCTGCTGGTCCGGCGCGGCCTCGCCGCCCTGGACCGGGCCGAGTCGCTGGGCATCGGCCCGTACACCCTCCAGGCGGCGATCGCGGCCTGCCACGCGCGGGCCCGGACCGCCGCCGACACCGACTGGGTACGCGTCGCCGCGCTCTACCGGGTGCTGGTGCACGTGTCGCCGTCGCCGATCGTCGAGCTGAACCGGGCGGTCGCGCTCGCCAACGCCACCGGCCCGGCCGACGGCCTGGCCATCGTCGAGACGCTGGTCGACGAACCCGTCCTGGCGGGTTATCCGCAGCTACCCGCCGTCCGGGGCGACCTGCTGGCCCGGCTGGGACGGCACGACGAGGCCCGGCGCGAGTTCAGCCGGGCCGCCGAGCTGACCCGCAACGCCCGGGAACGGACGCTCTTCCTCGACCGTGCCGCCGAGGCGGCGGGCCGGTCCGGTGGTTACGGAGTGGCCGGCCGGCCACTCCTGCCTGATGATCATTCGCATGTCTGAAGCGCGCCCCGCCGCGACCGTCGGCCGGACCACGGCGGTAGCCGTCGCCACCGGATTGAACTATGGCTACTTCGGGGCGGCGATGGCCGGCGCGCAGCTCTTCCTCACCCCACGGCTCGGACTGGACACCACCGCGCAGGGCAGCCTCTTCGCGGTACCGATCGTCGGCATGATCCTCGGCACCGTGCTCGCCGGTCGACTGGTGGCGGCACTCGGCCGCAAGTACACCCTGCTCTGGATGGCGGTCGGGGCGGCGGTCTTCTCCGCCGCCTCGCCGCTGGTCGCGGAACTGCTCTGGCTGAACGTCACCCGGTTCCTGCTCGGGCTGGTGCTGGGAGTGACCAGCGTGGTGGTACCGATCTTCGTGGCCGAGTCCGCCCCGACCGCCCGCCGGGGCCGGATCGCCGTACTGCACCAGGTGTCCACCATCGGCGGCATCGTCGGGGCGTTCCTGGTGGTATACCTGCTGGCCGACACCGGACAGTGGCGGATCATGCTCGGACTCTCGGCGGTGTTCGGGGTACTCGTGGTGGTGCTGCTGGTCCCGGCGCCGGAGACGCCGCACGGGCTGGCCCTGCGCGGCGACCGCGCGACCCGGGCACCCGGCCCGACCGGCGACCGGACCAACGCGCTGCGCGAACTCTTCGGCCCGGCCTACCGCCCGGTGACGCTGTTCGTGATCGTGCTCGGCACACTGGTCCAGCTCACCGGGATCAGCGCGGTCAGCAACTTCAGTCCGCGCATCTTCGAGGGGATGGGCTTCCGTGGCCCGTTCGCGCTGCTCGTGCTGCCCGCCGTCGTCCAACTCGCCGGCCTGGTCGCGTCGCTCTGCTCCGCCGTCGCGGTCGACCGGCTCGGCCGCCGGGCCACCCTGTTGACCGGTACGGCGGTGATGGCGCTCGGGCACGGCTTGCTGGTCGCCGCGTTCGCCCTGGAGTCGGTCGACGGCTGGAGTACCAGGCTCGGCTTCGGCGGGCTGCTGCTCTTCGCGGTCGGCTTCAACGCCGGGCTCGGCTCACTGGTCTGGGTGTACGCCTCGGAGGGCTACAGCGACCACCTGCGCGGGGCCGGCGCCACCGCCCTGCTGCTGCCCAACCTCACCGCGAACTTCCTACTGGCACAGTTCTTCCTCGGCGCGCTGGTCGGGCTCGGCGGGGTGGCCACCTTCGGGGCACTGCTCGGGATCACGCTGCTGACCTGGGTCTTCCTCTACCTGCGCGCGCCGGAGACCAAGGACCGCAGCCTGGCGGAGATCCACGCGTACTGGCAGAACGGCCGCCGCTGGCCCGACCCGGCCACCTCCCTCAGCCCTGACCCCGACCCCGACCCGGTGGACCGGGTGACGCGATGATTCCTGGCGAGTTGCGGCGCGTCGGTAACCGCAACTCGCCGAGAATCATGGTCGGGACTTCCGCCACCGGGCGGCGTCCTAGGCCGGGGCGGCGTCGGTGGGCAGGGTGAGCTGCCAGGAGACGCCGAAGCGGTCGTTGACCCAGCCGAACTTGGCGCTGAAGCCGTACGAGCCGAGCGGCATCAGCTCCTGACCGCCCTCGACGAGCGCGCCGTAGAGGTGGTCGATCTCCTTCTCCGACCCGCAGGTCACGTAGAGCGAGACCGCCGGGGTGAAGCCGAACTCGTGCCGGACGCTGCTGTCGATGCACATGAACTGCTGACCGGCCAGGGCGAACGTCGCGTGCCGGACGGAACCCTCGGGACCGTCCTGGCCGGGGCCGTACCGGTCGACGGCGAGCACCTCGCCGCCGTCGAAGAGCGACGTGTAGAAGGTCATCGCCTCCTCGGCGTTGCCATCCTGGAACATCAGGAACGTGGTGACCTTCTGGGGCGCGATCGCAGACACTTCGCGGAGCTCCTTCCCGGTACGGGGTGGCAGGGTGGCACGCGCGGTCGGTCGCGCGTACATCCCGATCTTTCACGCCTCGCTTATATAAGTCAAGGCTGAAGATAGTCGCCCCGCGGAGGAGTCGGAGGGATCAGTCGAGACCGCCGTACGAGTGCAGGCCCTCGAAGAAGATGTTCACGCCGTACAGGTTCATCTGCATGGTCAGGAAGCCGAGCACGGCGATCCAGGTCGCCACCGGGCGCTTCACGCTCGGCGTCGCCCTGGCGTGCAGGTAACCGGCGTAGACCACCCAGGAGATGAAGGCCCAGATCTCCTTCGGGTCCCAGCCCCAGTACCGGCCCCAGGCCGCCTCGGCCCAGACCGCACCCGCCATCACCGCGAAGGTGAAGATCGGGAAGGCGAACGCGTGCAGCCGGAAGGTCAACCGCTCCAGCGTGTCGGCGGCCGGCACCCGCGCCCCCAGGCTGTACGGGAAACTCCGCCTGCCCTGGTCGTAGCCGTGCCGGATCAGGTACATCACCGCCGGCACCGCGCCGAGCAGCAGGATGCCGGAGGAGACCGCGATCGTCGCCACGTGCACCACGAACCAGTACGAGTCGAGCGCCGGCACCAGCGGCACGATCGGCACGTAGAGCACCAGCCCGGCCACCGCCAGCAGCAGCACCATGGCCAGCGCGACGAAGAGCCCGAGATGCCGCAGCGTCGAACGCCGGTAGAGCAGCACCAGCCAGCCGACCACCCCGACGAAGGTGACCGAGAGCAGGTACTCGTACATGTTGCCCCACGGCATGCGCTCGGCGGCGATGCCCCGGGTGACCAGCACCGCGAGGTGGACCACGGCGGCGAGCGCGGTGAGCGCGACGGCGGCCCGCCCGGCCAGCACCGCCCGCGCCCCGCCGGTCGGCACCGGCAGGTCGGCGCCGGGCAGCTTCGTCCCGGCGACCGGGCCGCCCGGCTCGTCGGCCGGACCGGACCCACCGGCCGCGCCGACCCCGGCCCCGACCAGCACTCGTGCGCGTTCCGGTCGCGCCGCCGCCCGGCCGATCACACTGCGGGTGCCGAAGGCGTACTCGACGGCGTGGCAGATCATCGCCAGCAGGTAGCCCAGGATCGCGACCACCAGGAGTTGGTCGGACAGCGCGGCCATCAGTCGGTCTCCTCTTCCGTCGCACCGTCGGATCGCGCCCGCTCGGGATGCGTTCCGTCGTCCCGTGCCCCGTCGGATCGCACGGCGGCGACGAGCCGGTCGAACTCGTCGGCGAACCCCGCGTACTCGGTACGCGGCAGGCCACCGACCTCCACCAAACTACTACGACCCGTCGTGGTCGCGTCGGCTGGTGCCGGAGAAACCCGGAACCAGACCCGGCGCCGCCGGCCGAAGAGCGACGGCATCAGCCCGAGCAACAGCAGTACCGAGCTGACCAGCACGATCCGTTCGCCCGGGTCGGAGCGGACCGAGATGGTGACGTACTGGCGGGTGCCGACGAACTCCACCGACGTACCGTCGTCGAGCGTCCACTTCTCACCCGGGCGCAGCAGCTTGCCCTCGCCGAGCTGCTTGAGCTTGCCGCTGTTCACCTGGCGCTGGTCGAGCCGGTAGATCGAACCCGGGACCCCGGCGTCCAGCCCGAGGTTGCCCCGGTAGGCGAAGAGCATCACCGCCGGGGACCGCTCCGCCGGGTACGTCGAGCGGACGAACGGCGGCGCCTCCGGCGCGGTCGGCAGGTAGAGCCCCTCGAAGGCGACCTGGAGGTCGGGGTTGCGCGCCCCGGTCACCGGGTCGAGGTTGACGTCCGGAAACGCCGCCACGCCCTCGCTGGTCAGGTTGCCGTCGATGGTCAGGAACGCCTCGTCGCTCTCCTGCGTCTCGCCGCTGCGGTCGGTGTAGCGCAGGATCGGCGCGTAGCCGTGCCCGAGCAGGTAGACACTGGCCCCGTCCAGCCGCAGCGGGTCGTTGACCGAGAAACTCGCCCGGTACGGCGCCCGGTCGCCCTGCTCCACCAGCGTCGTCGCCCGGAACGACGACGGCTGCCCGGTCGGCAGGAAGGTCGCCGAGAAGTCGGTCAACTCCAGGCAGAACGGCGGCAGGTCACTGCCGTCCACCCGGTGCCCGAGCTTGGACTCGCTGTACTGCTGGAGCGTGTTGCAGAACGAGTTGTCCGGGCCGGCGACCAGCAGCCGGTTGCCGTGCCAGCCGTACCAGGAGCCGAGGCCGATGCCGAGCAGCACCCCGAGCAGCGACAGGTGGAAGAGCAGGTTGCCGGTCTCCTTGAGGAAGCCCTTCTCCGCCGACACGGTGCCGCCGCGGACCACCACCCGCCAGCGCCGCCTGCGCAGCACCGCCGCGATCCGGGCCGGGTCCGCGTCGGAGTCGGTCAGCACGACATGCCGGGGCAGCCGGTCCAGCCGCTTCGGCGCGGGCGGCGGGGCGGCGCGAAGTGCGCGGACGTGGTCGCGCAGCCGGGGCACGATGCAGCCGACCAGCGAGGTGAACAGGAGTACGTAGATCGCCGAGAACCACGGCGAGGCGTACACGTCGAAGCCGCCCAGCCGGTCCAGGATCGGGAAGAGATCGGGATGCTCGACGGCGTACCGGTTGACGTTCTCGATGTTGATGTTGCGCTGCGGCAGCACGGAGCCGGGAATCGCGGCCAGGGCCAGCAGGAAGAGCAGCATCAACGCCGTACGCATGCTGGTGAGCTGCCGCCACGAGTTGCGCAGCAGGGCCAGCGGCAGCGGGCTACGGCGTACCCGGGGCGGTTGGTCGTCCCCGGTCGGGCCGGCGGCCGCCGGCGGCTCGGCCTGTGCGACGCCGGCCTGCGCGGCACCCGGTCCGGTCACGGTCTCCCGCTCCTCGGTCGACATCAGATGCCCACCTCGCCGACCCCGAACGTGGTCTGCAACCAGATGACCAGGTCCTGCCAGCCGCCGGTGACCAGGGCCAACCCGATCACGATCAGCAGTGCCCCGCCGACCCGGGTGACCCAGCGGCTGTTCCGGCGCACCGCCCGGAAGAGTCCGAGCAGCCGGGAGAAGCCGAGCCCGAAGACCACGAACGGCAGCCCCAGCCCCAGGCAGTATGCGGCGGCGAGCAGCGCGGCCCGGTCGGCCTGGCCGCTCGCGGTGCCCATCCCGATCACCGCGCCGAGGGTCGGGCCGACGCAGGGTACCCAGGAGAGCGCGAAGACCGCCCCGAAGACCGGGGCGCCGAGCAGGCCGGCGGCGGGCAGCCGGCGGATCCGGAACTCCCGCTGCGTCCCGGGGACCAGCCCCAGGTAGGAGAGGCCCAACAGCATGACCACGATGCCGATGCCGATCTCCAGCGGTCGCTTCTGCGCGAAGAGCGCCTGGCCGACGGCGGTGACCAGTACCGCGGTCAGGGTGAAGACGACGGTGAAGCCGGCGATGAACAGCAGCGTGCCGGCGAGCACCCGGCCCCGGACCGCCCGGGGCGTCCGGGCCGGCCGGGTCGCCACCGCCACCCCGCCGCCGTCGGCCGGCGCGGCGCCCGGTCCGTCGGGGGCGCGGTCGGTCGCGGCCCGGCGCTGCTCCAGGTCGCTGCCGGCCAGCCCGGTCACGTACGACAGGTAGCCGGGAACCAGCGGCAGTACGCACGGCGAGAGGAAGCTGACCAGGCCGGCCAGCGCGGCCGCCCCGATCGCCAGCAGCAGCGGCCCGCTCTCGGCCAGCTCGGCGAAGGTCTCGCCCATCAGCCCGACCCGCCGGTAATCGTTCGCCCGGCCATCAGTTCGGCCCGCCCGGCGGCTGCTCGTCGGCCACCCGGGCGACGATCGGCTCCAGCGTGGCCCGGGTGACGCCGGAGCGGATCACCACGGCGATCCGGCTCTCCCGGTCGAGGACGATGGTCGCCGGGATCGAGTTCGGCGGGATGTCGAAGGCCAGCGCCAACCGGCTCGGCGGGTCGAAGAGGCTCGGATAGCTGACCTTGTAGGCCGCCTCGAAGCCCTTCGCCTTGTCCCGCCCGTCCTGGATGTTGATGCCGAGGAAACGCACGCCCCGGTCCCTGGTCGCCTGGTAGGTCTCCTCCAGGTCGTTCGCCTCGGCCCGGCACGGGGCACACCAGGAGCCCCAGAAGTTGACCACCACCACCTGGTCCCGTTCCTGCGCCAGGTCGTACGTCCCGCCGTCCAGCAGCTCGCCGGAGACCGCCGGGGCCGCCGGGCGGTGCTCCGGCGCGCACTCGACGATGCCGTCCCTGGTCGTGCAGTCGTCCTTCCAGTCGCCGTCGCCGCCGCCCGAGCAGCCGGCCAGGGCCAGCGTCACGGCGACGGCGAGCAGTGCGCCGGGGCCGGCGACCCGCCGGGGGCGACTCATCTCATGCCCCCTTGGCCGTCCGGGCCGTCGGCGACATGGCGACCAGGTGCGCGGCCGGCTCGGTGTAGCCGATACCGACGATCTTGGCGCCGTCGAAGTGGAACGAGGTCAGGCTGGCCAGCCCGCACTGCCGCTTGCGCGGATCGTGCCAGAGCCGCTTGTGCTCGACGTACCGGCGCAGGGTCCAGATCGGAAGCTGGTGCGAGACGCAGACCGCCTCCCGCCCCTCGGCGGCGATCCGGGCCGCGTGCAGGGCCCCGAACATCCGCTCGGCGATCGCCGTGTACGCCTCGCCCCAGGACGGGGTGACCGGGTCACGCAGCACCCACCAGTTGCGCGGGTCCCGGAACGAGCCGTCGCCCGGCGAGACCCGCTTCCCCTCGAACCAGTTGGCGCTCTCGATCAGCCGCTCGTCGACCCCGACCGGCAGCCCGAACTGCGCGGCGATCGGCTCCGCCGTCTGCTGGGCCCGCTCCAGCGGACTCGCCACCACGTGCGTGACGTTCCGCTCGGCGAGCGCCTGTGCCGCCGCCTTCGCCATCTGCACGCCCAGCTCGGAGAGGCGGTATCCGGGCAGCCGGCCGTAGAGGATCTTCTCCGGGTTGTACACCTCACCGTGCCGGAGCACGTGCACCACCGTTGTGCTGCCCACGTTCCCTACCCCCCGTGACCGGCCGCCGCAGCCTGCGCCGCGACCGGCAACACCGCCGCGACCTGCTCCAGCGCGGCGTCGTCCAGCGCCGTCGACACGAACCACGACTCGAAGGAGCTGGGCGGCAGGTAGACCCCGCCGGCCAGCATCGCGTGGAAGAACGCCCGGAACGCCGCGACGTCCTGGGTCCGCGCGGTGTCGTAGTCGTAGACGTCCGCGTCGGTGAAGAAGACCGAGAACATGTTCCCGGCGTACGAGAGCCGGTGCGGCACCCCGGCGGCGGCCAGCGCGTCGCTCGCCAGCTTGCCCACGGTGGCGGCCGTGGAGTCGAGCCGCTGGTAGGTCGTCGCGTCGGCCAGCCGCAGCGAGGCCAGCCCGGCCGCGGTGGCCAGCGGGTTACCGGAGAGCGTGCCGGCCTGGTAGACCGGGCCGGCCGGGGCGAGCCGCCCCATCACCTCGGCGCGGCCGCCGAACGCCGCCGCCGGCAGCCCGCCACCCATCACCTTGCCGAAGGTGTAGAGGTCGGCGTCGACCGGATCGAGCCCCGCCCAGCCGCCCGCCGAGACCCGGAAACCGGTCATCACCTCGTCGACGATCAGCAGCGCGCCGTGTGCGTGCGCGATCCGGGCCAGCGCCTGGTTGAACCCGTCCCGGGGCGCCACCACGCCCATGTTCCCGGGCGCGGCCTCGGTGATGATCGCGGCGATCTCCGACCCCTGGGCCGCGAAGACCGCCTCGACCGCCGCCACGTCGTTGTACGGCAGCACCACCGTCTCACTCGCCGCCGCCCCGGTGACCCCGGGCGAGTCCGGCAGGCCGAGCGTGGCGACCCCGGACCCGGCCGAGGCGAGCAGCGCGTCGACGTGCCCGTGGTAGCAGCCGGCGAACTTGACGATCCGGCCCCGCCCGGTGAAGCCGCGGGCCAGCCGGATCGCCGACATCGTCGCCTCGGTCCCCGAGTTGACCAGCCGGACCTGCTCGACCGGGGTACGGGCGACGATCTCGGCGGCCAGCTCGACCTCGGCCTCGGTCGGGGCGCCGAAACTCGTCCCGTACGCGGCGGCGGCCTGCACCGCCGCCACCACCTCGGGGTGGGCGTGCCCGTGGATCAGCGGCCCCCACGAGCAGACCAGGTCGACGTAGCGTCGCCCGTCCGCGTCGAAGAGCCACGCCCCCTCGCCCCTGGTCATGAACCGCGGCGTGCCGCCGACGGCCAGGAACGCGCGCACGGGAGAATTCACCCCGCCCGGCACGAGGGTGCGGGCGCGGTCGAACAGGGCCTGGGAGGCCGGTGCCGCAGCCGGGTAGCGACCGGGGCCGGCGGGGTACGTCTCACTCACGGTTTCGCCATTCTGTCAGCGCTACCTGTGGGTCCGGCACCCACCCCTCGGGCCGTCGTCCACGTCACGCCCGGACGCCGACCCGACCACCTCCACCGGCACGGTGGCGGCGCCGCGCCCGGCACCGGGTACCCGGGCCGGGCGGCGGGGCGGATCGCCATCGACAGGCCGGTTCGGGTAGGTCGCGATAGGCTGATCGGGTGAACCGGGCGGACCTGACCATCGGCGTGCAGCGCGGCACCGAGGAGGTGACGCTGGTCCTCGCCGGCGAGATCGACATGCTCACCGCCGCCAGGCTGTCCAGCGTCGTCAACGAGGTACTCGGCGACGCGCCGTCCCGAATCGTGCTGGATATGGCAGACGTCACGTTCTGTGACTCGCAGGGCCTCGGCACCCTGGTCGTACTCAGCCGCAAGGCCAGTCACGCGCAGAGTCTGCTGGTGCTGACCAACGTCGGCGACTTCCTGCTCCGGGTGCTGGACATCACCGGCCTGCGCTCCGCCCTGATGATCCGCAACGAACAGGCCACCGGCTGACCCGTCGGGGCCGGGGGCGCCGCACCGGTCAGGCCACCGCACCCCAGCGCGCCTGCTCCAGCACCTCCACCGCCCGGTCCCGACCCTCCGGGTCGTCCGAGCGGAGCAGCGCCACCGCGTCGTCCACCGCCTCGGTCATCGTCCGCCACTGGTTGTCCCGTTCCCGGACCAGCTCGGACTGGGCGGCGAGTTGCCGGGTCTTCACCCACAGCTCGACGAAGACCGAGACCTTCGCCCGGAGTACCCACGGGTCGAACGGCTTGGTCAGGTAGTCGACCGCGCCGACGGCGTACCCGCGCAGCGCGAGCTGGGCGTCCCGGTCGGCGGCGGTGAGGAAGATGATCGGCACGTGCCGGGTACGCTCCCGCCGCTTGATGTGGCTGGCGGTCTCGAAACCGTCCATCTCCGGCATCTGGGCGTCGAGCAGGATCACCGCGAAGTCCTCCACCAGGAGCTGCTTCAGCGCCGCCTCGCCGCTCTCCACCGCGACCGCCTGAACGGGAAGCCCCTGGAGGATCGCCTCGAGCGCCATCAGGTTCTCCCGCCGGTCGTCGACCAGCAGGGCTTTGGCCAGCTCGCTCACCCGATCGTCCCCTCGCCGCGGATCATTCCGGTATCACCTGCGGTCACCCTCGACCTCCCGTCCGCCCCCGTTGACCCAGGAGGCCATCAGCTCGATCAACTCGTCCAGGTCCACCGGCTTGGTGATGTAGTCGCTCGCACCGGCACCGAGCGCCGACTCGCGGTCTCCCGGCATCGCCTTGGCGGTCAGGAAGACCACCGGCAGGTCGGTGAAGCGGTGGTTGCGGCGGATCGCCCGGGTCGTCTCGTAACCGTCCTGGTCCGGCATCATCGCGTCCATCAGGACGATGTCCACCTCCGGATGCTCGGCGAGCAGGCGTACCCCGTCCACCCCGTTGTCCGAGTAGAGCACGGTCATGCCGTGCAGTTCCAACGCGCTGGTCAGGGCGAAGACGTTGCGGACGTCGTCGTCGATGATCAGCACGGTGGCGCCGTCGAGCTGCCGGGCCGCCGGGGTGATCGGCCGGTCCGGCTCGCTCTGGTTGCGCAGCATCGCCGGCAGCCCGCCCCGGGGCGTCTGCATCGGCGGTACCGGCACCGGGGCGACCACCGCATCCGGCGCCAGCACGTCCGGTACGAAGAGGGTGAACGTCGAGCCCTGCCCCGGCGCCGACGAGACCGTGATCGTTCCGCCGATCAGGCGGGCCAGGTCGCGGCTGATCGACAGCCCCAGCCCGGTGCCGCCGTACCGCCGGCTGGTGGTCCCGTCGGCCTGCTGGAACGCCTCGAAGATCAGCCCGAGCTTGTCGTCCGAGATGCCGATGCCGGTGTCGATGACGGTGAACGCCACCACCTGGTGCGCGGTCGCCAGTGCCGGTACGTCGAAGAACGCCCCCTCCGGCGCCGGACCGATCCGCAGCGTCACCGCCCCGTTGTCGGTGAACTTGACCGCGTTGGAGAGCAGGTTGCGCAGGATCTGCTGCAACCGCTGTGCGTCGGTGACCAGGGTCGCCGGCAGTTCCTTGGAGATGCGTACCTGGAAGTCCAGGCCCTGCTCCTCGGCCTGTGGCGCGAACGCCTGCTCGACGTAGCTGCGGATCTCGGAGAAGCGCACCTCGGTCGGCTCGACGTCCATCCGGCCCGCCTCGATCTTGGACAGGTCGAGGATGTCGTCGATCAGCGAGAGCAGGTCGGAGCCGGCACTGTGGATGGTGCGGGCGAACTCGATCTGCTTCTCGGTGAGGTTGTGCTCCGAGTTGTCGGCGAGCAGCCGGGCCAGCAGCAGCAGCGAGTTGAGCGGTGTACGCAACTCGTGGCTCATGTTGGCCAGGAACTCCGACTTGTACGCCGAGGCTCGGGCCAACTGCTGCGCCTTGTCCTCCAGACCGATCCGGGCCAGTTCGATCTCCCGGTTCTTCGTCTCGATGTTGCCCTTCTGCTCGGAGAGCAGTTGCGCCTTGTCCTCCAGTTCGGCGTTGGTGCGCTGGAGTTCGGCGGACTGTTCCTGGAGTTCGTGGGCGAGCCGCTGGGACTGCGAGAGCAGTTCCTCGGTACGCCGGTTGGCCTGGATGGTGTTCACCGCGATGCCGATGGTGAGGACCAGCCGCTCCAGGAAGGCCAGGTGCAGGTCGGAGAAGGGCGAGACGCTGGCGAACTCGATGACGCCGAGCAGTTCCCCCTCGAAGAGCACCGGCAGCACGACCAGGTCGGCCGGTGGTGTGGCGGCGAGTCCGGACCGGACCGTCAGGCTGCCGTTCGGCGGGGCGCCGACCCGGATCGTCCGCCGGGAGAGCGCGGCCTGCCCGACCAGCCCTTCGCCGGGGCCGAACGTCACGTCGTGGTGCCGGGCGACGTAGCCGTACGACGCGGTGAGCCGCAGCCGCATCACCGCTTCGTCGGTGTCGGCGAGGAAGAAGGCGCCGAGCTGCGCGTCGACCAGCGGGGTCACCTCGGTCATGATCATGCGGCAGACCTCGCCGAGGTCGCGCTGCCCCTGGAGCAGGCCGCCGATCCGGGCCAGGTTGGAGTCGAGCCAGCCCTGTTCGGCGTTCTTCTTGGTGGTCTCCCGGAGCGTGACGATCATCTGGTTGATGTTGTCCTTCAGCTCCGCGACCTCGCCCTGCGCCTGTACGGCGATCCGCTGGGTCAGGTCACCGGTGGTCACCGCCGTGGAGACCTGGGCGATCGCCCGGAGCTGGGTGGTCAGCGTGGCGGCGAGCTGGTTGACGTTCTCGGTGATGTCCCGCCAGGTACCGGAGACGCCCTTGACCTGCGCCTGACCGCCGAGCTTGCCCTCGACGCCGACCTCCCGGCCGACCCGGGTCAGCTCGTGGGCGAACGACGAGAGCTGGTCCACCATCGTGTTGACGGTGCCCTTCAGCTCCAGGATCTCGCCCCGAGCGTCGACGGTGACCTTCTGCGACAGGTCGCCCCGGGCCACCGCCGTGGTGACCGAGGCGATGTTGCGGACCTGGGCGGTCAGGTTCGACGCCATCGAGTTCACGTTGTCGGTCAGGTCCCGCCAGGTGCCGGAGACCCCCTTCACCTGGGCCTGGCCGCCGAGCTTGCCCTCGGTGCCGACCTCCCGGGCGACCCGGGTCACCTCGTCGGCGAACGACGAGAGCTGGTCGACCATCGTGTTCACGGTCTGCTTGAGTTCCAGGATCTCGCCCTGCGCGTCGACGGTGATCTTCTGGCTCAGGTCGCCCCGGGCCACCGCCGTCGACACCTGGGCGATGTTCCGGACCTGGGCGGTCAGGTTCGACGCCATCGAGTTCACGTTGTCGGTCAGGTCCCGCCAGGTGCCGGCCACGCCGCGCACCTGGGCCTGGCCGCCGAGCTTGCCCTCGGTGCCGACCTCCCGGGCCACCCGGGTCACCTCGTCGGCGAACGACGAGAGCTGGTCCACCATCGTGTTCACGGTCGACTTCAGTTCCAGGATCTCGCCCCGGGCGTCGACGGTGATCTTCTGCGACAGGTCGCCCTTCGCCACCGCCGTGGTCACCGAGGCGATGTTGCGGACCTGGGCGGTCAGGTTCGACGCCATCGAGTTCACGTTGTCGGTCAGGTCCCGCCAGGTGCCGGAGACCCCCTTCACCTCGGCCTGGCCGCCGAGCTTGCCCTCGGTGCCCACCTCCCGGGCCACCCGGGTCACCTCGTCGGCGAACGACGAGAGCTGGTCCACCATCGTGTTCACCGTCGACTTCAGCTCCAGGATCTCGCCCTGCGCGTCCACGGTGATCTTCTGCGACAGGTCGCCCTTCGCCACCGCGGTGGAGACCTGGGAGATGTTCCGGACCTGCGAGGTCAGGTTGCCGGCGAGCTGGTTGACGTTCTCGGTCAGCGCCCGCCAGGTGCCGGAGACGCCGCGTACCTGGGCCTGGCCGCCGAGCTTGCCCTCGATGCCGACCTCCCGGGCCACCCGGGTCACCTCGTCGGCGAACGACGAGAGCTGGTCCACCATCGTGTTGACGGTGTCCTTCAGCTCCAGGATCTCGCCCTGCGCGGCCACCGTGATCTTCTGGCTGAGGTCGCCCCGGGCCACCGCCGTCGACACCTGGGCGATGTTCCGGACCTGGGCGGTCAGGTTCGACGCCATCGAGTTGACGCTGTCGGTGAGGTCCTTCCAGGTGCCGGCGACGTTCGGCACGTCCGCCTGGCCGCCGAGCTTGCCCTCGGTGCCGACCTCCCGGGCCACCCGGGTCACCTGCTCGGCGAAGAGCCGCAGCGTGTCGGTCAGTCCGTTGATGGTGTGCGCCAGCTCGGCGACCTCGCCCTTGGCCGAGACGGTGATCTTCTGCGACAGGTCGCCCTTGGCCATCGCCGTGGTCACCTGCGAGATCGACCGCACCTGGTAGGTCAGGTTCGACGCCATGGTGTTCACCGAGTCGGTGAGGTCCTTCCAGGTGCCGGCGACGCCGCGTACGTCGGCCTGGCCGCCCAGTTCGCCCTCGGTGCCCACCTCCCGGGCCACCCGGGTCACCTCGTTGGAGAAGGACGAGAGCTGGTCGACCATCGTGTTCACCGTGCGGCCGATCCGCAGGTATTCACCGCGCAGCGGGCGACCGTCGATCTCCAGCGCCATGTGCTGGGAGAGGTCGCCGTCGGCCACCGCCACGATGACCCGGGCGATCTCGGTGGTCGGCCGGCCGAGGTCGTCGATGAGCGAGTTGATCGCCCGCTGCCCCTCGGCCCAGGCGCCGTCCAGCCCCTCCTCGTCCAGCCGCTCGGTGAGCCGGCCGTCCCGACCGACGATCCGGCTGATCCGTCGCAGGTCCAGGTGCTGCCGCTCCTGCACCGACACCACCTCGTTGAAGGCGTCGGCCACCTCGCCCGCGACGCCCGCCCGGCGCGGCAGCCGTACCTTCAGATCGCCGCGACGGACCCGCCGCAACGCCTCGGCGAGCTCGCTGAGCAGCACCGCGTCCTCGGCGGTGGACCGCTCCTCGGCAGAGATCTGTTTCGCCGTGGTCATCGTTCCTCGCTCAGGGTTCGAAGGAGGTGGGCCGGTCCGGCCGGCCCGCGCCGCCAGGTGGTCGGCACATCCGCTCCGCCGCACCCCCGCGGTTCCGCACGGGCGGCGGCCACACCATCATTGTGCCTTTCGTTCATCCAGTGCCACCCTCGGCGCACGAGGAGAGGTCGCGAGCGGCGACCAGTGGGACCACCAGGAGGCAAAGCGGGCAGAACGGTCAAGTAGGGCAGCGTCCAGCCTAGCGCGGCCCCGCTCCGACCGCCTGCCCGGCATGAGCGGGGCGCAGACCTGCCCGGCCCCGGATAGGGTGGCCTGGATCTCGGATCGCTGGAGGATAGGAAAGGTGTCAGCGGAGGCGGGCGGCACGGGCACCGGCGGGACGGGCAGCGGGGGCACGGGCGATCAACTGCGCCGGGTACGGCTACCCGCCGACCGGCGTACCCCGGCGGCTGCGCGCGCCCTGGTGCGGTCGGTACTCGCCGAGGCGGCGCTCGAGGAACTGCTCAACGAGGCGCTGCTACTCACCACGGAACTCTCCACCAACGCGGTCGAGCACGCCCGTACCGAACTGGACATCGAGGTCGTCGCGGACTCCTCCGGCCTGACGGTGACGGTCTCGGACTTCGCGGCCGGACCGATCGACGACGTGACGGCCAGACCCAAGAACGACCTCACGGACATCTCGCAGGTCTCCGAGCGGGGCCGGGGACTGCTCCTGGTCGACCACTTCGCCAGCCGGTGGGGCACCACCCACCAGGCCACCGGCAAGGGTGTCTGGTTCCGGCTGGACCGCAAGGGCCCGGCCGATCCGGCACAGCGCCCGGCGGAGACGGCGGCGCACAACGTCGCCGTCGGCGGCGGCCCGCCCGGCCCGTCCGCGCCGACCGCCGGGGCGATGAGCGCGCTGATGCAGACCGCCCCCGACCCGTACGCCGACGATCCGCTGCCCACCTTCGCCACCGACCTGCTGGTCCGGGTCGGCGACATGGTCGGCGCCGCCGGCGGTGCGGTACGCCTGGACCGGGGCGACGGCGCCGGCTGGCAACTGCTCGCCAGGTACGGCCGGCAGCCCCGCCCCGGCGACGAACTGATCCGGGTGCCGTTGACCGTGCACCGGCCGTACGCCGGGGAGCTGGAACTCGACGCCGCCCCCTCCGGGTACGCCCGCCCGCTCGCCGCGCTGGTCGCCGAGCGGCTCTCCCTGCACCTGGAGAACGACCGGCTGCGCCGGGCCGACGTACGCCGGCAGACCTGGCTGACCTTCCTCGCCGAGGCGAGCGAACTGCTCGCCCAGTCGCTCGACGTCGAGCTGACGATGGCGCTGATCCCGCAGCTCGTGGTGCCCCGGCTGGGGCAGTGGTGCGCGGTGCACGTCACCGACGAGTGGGGGCGGTTGAAGCTGGCCGCCGCCACCCACGCCGACGAGGCGGTGCTGCCGCAGTTGCACAAGATGCTCTCCGAGGACGGTCCGGACTCGGTGCAGTCCCGATTGCGCGAGGCGTCACGCAGCCAGGGGCAGGTGCCGATCGGGGCCCCGATGGACGGCTTCGCCATCCCGCTGGTCGCCCGGGGGCAGCGGCTCGGCACCCTGGCGGTCGGCCGGCACCAGCGGCACCGGCACGATCCGGACGAGATCGCCGTACTGGAGGACGTGGCCCGGCGGGCGGCGCTGGCCATCGAGAACGCCCGGATCCACGACGAGCGGCGCAAGGTGGCGCAGACCCTCCAGCAGTCGCTGCTGCCGCCGGTGCTGCCGGTGGTGGACGGCATCGGGTTCGGCGCCGAGTACGTGCCGACCGGGGACGCGGCCGAGGTGGGCGGCGACTTCTACGACATCGTGCCGCTGGCCGAGGACCGCTGGCTGGTGGTGGTCGGGGACGTCTCCGGCAAGGGCGTGCAGGCGGCGGCGGTGACCGGGCTGGTCCGGGACGTGATCCGGGTGTTGGTCGGTGACGGCAAGCCGCTGCCGGAGGCGCTGGACCGGCTCAACGGCACGCTGGTGGAGCGGGGCGGCGGCCGGTACTGCACCCTGGCGCTGGCCGCCGTGGACCGGGACCGGACCGGCCGGCTCACCGTCTCGCTCTATCTGGCCGGCCACGACCGGCCGGTGCTGGTCCGGGCCGACGGGCGGGCGTCGTTCGTGGGTTCCGGGGGTACCGCGCTCGGCCTGCTCGACTCGATCGCCTCGCCGGTCGCCGAGGTGCGGCTCGACGCCGGTGACGCGCTGGTCTTCTACACCGACGGGGTGACCGAGCGGCGGCGCGGCCGGGAACTCTTCGGCACCGAGCGGCTGCGGGACGCGGCGGCGCCGCTGGCCGGCTATTCGGCGGACGTGGTGGCGGCCCGGCTGCGCGCGGCGGCGATCAACTTCTCGGTCGAGTCGCCCCGGGACGACATCGCGATCCTGGTACTCCGCAACGACTCGACCGGCTGACCGCCCTGCCGAGCCACAGACCTGAAGGAAACCTTCATGGCTGAACATTCATTAGGGTAAGTATTTACATGTTCCGATCAGCTCGATAGCATTCCGTTGCGTACGCAATGGCCGGCCGTTCCCCCACCCCCGCTCGGGAAGGACGGAACCCTTGCGATCGATCCGGTTACTCATCGTCCTGACGGCAACCGTCTGCACCACGCTCGCCGCGACGCTGGTGGCGGCGACCCCCGCACACGCCGCACCGGTCTTCAAGGCGCCGTTCCCCTGTGGACAGCGCTGGACCTACAGCCATCACAGCGCCGAGGTGCGCCTCGCGCTCGACTTCGTCCGCTCCGACGGCGGCGCCACCGCCGGCACCCCGGTGCTCGCCTCCGCTGGCGGCACCGCCCGGCGCTACTACCAGGCCGGTGGCGCCGGCAACTACATCGTGATCGACCACGGTGGCGGCTGGACGACGTACTACTTCCACCTCGCCGCCTTCTCGGTGGCCGACGGAGCCGCGGTCGGCCAGGGCCAGCAGATCGGCACCACCGGCAGCACCGGCAACTCGACCGGGGCACACATCCACTACGAGCAGCTCTACAACGGGGTCGGCCAGACCATCGTGATCAACGGCGGCTCGCTCGCGCCCTATCCCGGCTCGTACAACCAGCGGTATCTGACCAGCGACAACGGGTGCGGTGGCGGCACCGCCTTCTGGACCTGGGGCAGCGGGGTGCGGGTACGCTCCGACGCCCGGCTCGCCGCCCCCACGGTGACCACGCTGGCCGGACCCACCCTGGTCTACGTGCTCTGCCAGAAGCAGGGCGACACGGTGAGCGCCGAGGGCTACACCAACAACTGGTGGTCCCGGTTGCGGGACCAGAACGGCTTCATGACCAACATCTACATCGACCATCCCGCCGCACAACTGCCCGGGGTGCCGAACTGCTGATCCCAGGCCCGGCCCGGTCGGTGTGAACCGACCGGGCCGGGCGCACCCCCGCCCAGGGGTCAGATGCCGCCCGGATAGCGCCCGGGGGCAAGTCGTCGGGCCGGATCGAAGTGCTCCTTCACCCGGCGCAACTGCGGAAGGTCGGGCAGTTCGCCCCAGAGGTCCACCGCCTCCCGGATCCGGGGCGGCGCGGCGACCACCACGCAGCGGCCGGAACGGGCCCGAAGCACCGCCCGTACGCCGTCGAGGATGGCGCCGACCCGCTCCGGTGACGCGTCGGACGGCAGCGCGGCGTGCACGACACCGAGGCCGGCCGAGCCGCGTACCGGCACCGGCGCCCCGGCGGCGTCCCGCAACGCGTAGACGGCGGCGTGCAGGTCACCGATCGGCACCTCGATGCGCAGCGCGACCTCGTCGGGCCGGAACGGATAGCGGCGCCACCACCCCGGTGCCGCTCCGAGCACCTGGGCGTCGCCACCGAGCAGCGCCGTCAACCGGGCCGCCCGCTCGGCCACCTCGGCCGGCCCGCCCTCAAGGAGTACGGCCAGGGTGCCGGCACCGGGCTCCCCGGGCCGACCGCGCACCCCGACCGCACGACCCGACCCGGGCTCTGCCCGGTCACCGGAACCGCCGACCGGCCCGACCGGCGTCTCGAACCAGCCACGCGCCGACGACCGGCCGGACGGGCCGGGTGCCCCCGTGGCACCCGGACCGTCCGGCGGAAGGTGCCCGCCGGAGCCGAGGCTCCGCAGGTCGCGCCGGGCCGGCTGCGTCCGGCCGCCGGGCAGGTCGACCTCGACCGCGGTCGGCCGCAACTCGGCGTCGAGGACGGCCCGGACCAGGTCGTGCACCTCCAGCGGGGTCCAGACCGAACGGACCACCCAATTGCGGCTCGCCGGGATCGGCTGCACCCGCAGGGTCGCCGAGACCAGCACGCCGAGCGCACCCTGCGACCCGCAGAGCAGCCGGGTGACGTCGGGATCGGCCGGCACCGGGCCGGACCGCTCGCCGGAACGGCCGGTCGCGCCGGCCCTGGCGTGCGCGAGCACTCCGGAGGCGTCGACGTAGCTGACCCCGACGAGCTGATCGCAGGGTCGGCCGTGCAGGTGCCGGAGTGGACCGCTCTCGTCGGCCGCGACCACGCCACCCACGGTGGCGCCGACCGAGGGCACGTCGATCGGCAGTCGCCGCCCGGTCCGCTCCAGGATCGCCGCGGCGGCCCGGACCGGTGTGCCCGCACCGATCTCGGCGACCAGCTCGTCCTCGGGCTGCTGCCAGACCCCGGCGAGTCGCCCGGTGTCCAGCACGATGTCGACCTGCGACGGGGCCATGCCCCAGTCGAGTTTGGTGCCGGCCCCCCGGGCCACCACCGACAGGTCGTGTTCGGCGGCGAGCCGGACCACCTCGGTGACCGCCTCCGGGTTGCCCGGCGCCGCGACCCAGCGGGCCACCGTGCCGGCCACCCCGTCGGCCGCCCCCGCCGGCCGGGCGAAGTGGGCACCGCAGATGCCCGCCAGCCGCCGTGCGATGTCAGCGCCGCCGCGCCGTTCTATCGAGATCTCCCCCACCTTGGTCATCGTACACATGTGCTAATTTTCGGCAACGTCCGGCTCGGACCGGCCACCCTCCGGCCGGTCGGGACGGGTAACGTGACCGGGTGACCACTGAGACGACCGCCGCCCCCGTCGCCAAGCAGGTGCCGACCGAGCGCACCCACCACGACGACACGGTGATCGACGAGTACGCCTGGCTCGCCGACAAGGACGACCCGGACACGATCGGCTACCTGACCGCGGAGAACAGCTACACCGAGCAGACCACGGCCCGGCTCGGCCTGTTGCGGGAGACGCTGTTCAACGAGACGAAGCGGCGGACCAAAGAAACCGATCTATCGGTGCCGACCCGCAAGAACGGCCACTGGTACTACACCCGGACGGTCGAAGGCCAGCAGTACGGCATCCACTGCCGCCGGGCGGTACGCGACGGCGAGACGACTCCGCCGATGCCGTCCGACGGCGCGCCGCTGCCCGGTGAGGAGATCCTGCTCGACGGCAACGCGCTGGCGCAGGGGCACGACTTCTTCGCGCTCGGCACCTTCGATGTCAGCCCGGACGGGCGCTGGCTCGCCTACTCCACCGACTTCGCCGGTGACGAGCGGTTCGCGCTGCGGGTCAAGGACCTGACCACCGGCGAGGTGCTCGCCGACGAGGTGCCGAACACCTTCTACGGCAGTGCCTGGTCGGCCGACGGCTCCACATTGTTCTATCTGACCGTCGACGAGAGCTGGCGGCCCTACCGGGTCTGGCGGCACACCGTCGGTACGGCGGCGGACACCGACGAGATCGTCTACCAGGAGGACGACGAGCGGTTCTGGGTCGGCGTCGGGCTGACCCGCTCGGAGAACTTCGTCGTCATCGACTCGCAGAGCAAGGTCACCAGCGAGGTACGCGTCATCCCGGCCGGCAACCCGACCGGTGAGCCGGCGGTGATCGCGCCCCGGCGGCAGGGCGTCGAATACTCGATCGAGCACCACGGGCACCGGTTCCTGATCCTGCACAACGACGGTGCGGAGGACTTCGCGCTCGCGTACACCTCGGCGGACGCGCCCGGGGACTGGGTGCCGATGATCGAGCACGAACCGGGCACCCGGCTGGAGGCGGTCGACGCCTTCGCCAACCACATCGTGGTGTCGCTGCGTACGGCCGGGCTGACCGGGATCCGGGTGCTGCCGGTCGGCAGCACCGAGTCGTACGACATCGACTTCCCGGAGCCGCTCTACGCCGTCGGGCTGGACAGCAACCCCGAATACCAGACCACCAGCGTGCGGCTGCACTACGCCTCGCTGACCACCCCCGACTCGGTCTACGACTACGACCTCGTGACCCGGGAGATGGTGCTGCGCAAGCGGAAGCCGGTGCTCGGCGACTTCGACCCGGCGAACTACGAGCAGCACCGGGACTGGGCGCTGGCCGACGACGGGACCCGGGTGCCGATCTCGCTGGTCTGCCGGGCGGGCACGCCCCGGGACGGCTCGGCGCCCTGCGTCCTCTACGGCTACGGCTCCTACGAGGCCAGCATGGACCCGTGGTTCTCGATCCCCCGGCTCTCCCTGCTGGACCGGGGTGTGGTCTTCGCGATCGCGCACGTGCGCGGCGGCGGCGAGCTGGGCCGCCGGTGGTACGAGACCGGCAAGCTGCTGGCCAAGAAGAACACCTTCACCGACTTCGTGGCGACCGCCCGGCACCTGGTCAAGGCCGGTTGGACCTCGGCGGACCGGCTGGTGGCCCGGGGCGGCTCGGCCGGCGGGCTGCTGATGGGCGCGGTGGCCAACATCGCCCCGGACGCCTTCGCCGGGATCGTCGCGCAGGTGCCGTTCGTCGACCCGCTCAACTCGATCCTCGACCCGTCGCTGCCGTTGACCGTCACCGAGTGGGAGGAGTGGGGCAACCCGCTGGCCGACCCCGAGGTGTACGCGTACATGAAGTCGTATTCGCCGTACGAGAACGTCACCGCGCAGGACTACCCGCCGATCCTCGCCGTCACCAGCCTGAACGACACCCGGGTGCTCTACCACGAGCCGGCGAAGTGGATCGCCCGGCTCCGGGCGGTCGCCCCGCAGGGGTCGTACCTGCTCAAGACGGAGATGGGTGCCGGGCACGGCGGCCCGAGCGGGCGCTACGACTCCTGGCGGGAGGAGGCGTTCGTCGCGGCCTGGATCCTCGACCGGCTCGGTGTCGCCGGCCGGTAGCGCGAGTCTGCCAATCACTTTTGTTTTAGTTAACAACCTTGCAAGAAAGCGCTCTCTGGCGTAGAAACATTGACATGCGTACACGCCGAGCCACCCTCGTCCTGGCCCTGCTGGCCGCGACGCTGGTGGTGACCCCACCGAGCCCGGCCGTCGCTGAGCCGGGCGCGCTCACCTGGAGCGACGAGTTCAACGCGGCAGCCGGCACCCCGCCCGACGGCAGCAAGTGGAAGTACGACATCGGCGGCGGCGGCTGGGGCAACAACGAGCAGCAGTACTACACCAACAGCACCAGCAACGCCGCGCACGACGGCAACGGCAACCTGGTGATCACCGCCCGCCGGGAGAACCCGGCCAACTACCAGTGCCACTACGGCCGCTGCGAGTACACCTCGGCGCGGCTGCTCACCGCGGACCGCTTCAGCCAGACCTACGGCCGGTTCGAGACCCGGATGAAGCTGCCGCGCGGCCAGGGCATCTGGCCGGCGTTCTGGATGCTCGGCGGCATGCCCTGGCCCGACCAGGGCGAGATCGACATCATGGAGAACATCGGCCGCGAGCCCGGCAACGTGTACGGCACGCTGCACGGCCCCGGCTACTCCGGCGGCAGCGCGATCAGCTCCCGCTACACGCTCCCCGGCGGCCAGGCGTTCGCCGACGCCTTCCACACCTTCACGGTGGACTGGGCACCGGACTCGATCACCTGGTACGTCGACGGCATCCAGTACGGCCGCAAGACCCCGGCGGACCTGAACGGCAACCGCTGGGTCTACGACCACCCGTTCTTCATGATCATGAATATCGCGGTCGGCGGCCACTGGCCGGGCTACCCCGACGCCAGCACCACGTTCCCGCAGCAGATGCTGGTCGACTACGTCCGGGTCTGGGCCTGGAACACCGGTGGCGGCAACCCCGGTACCGGCAACCGGATCGTCGGGATCGGCAACAAGTGCATCGACATCCCCGGCGCCAACCCGGCCGACGGCACCCAGTTGCAGATCTGGGACTGCAACGGCACCGCCGCGCAGAGCTGGACCTTCACCGGCGGCACGGTCCGGGCGATGGGCAAGTGCATGGACGTGGCGAACGGCTCGACGGCCAACGGTGCCAACATCCAGATCGTCGGCTGTAACGGCAACCCCGCCCAGCAGTTCGTGCTGAGCGGGGCAGGCGACCTGGTGAACCCGCAGGCGAACAAGTGCGTAGACGTACGCGACCAGAGCACCGCCAACGGCGCCAAGCTCCAGCTCTGGGAGTGCACGGGCGGCGCGAACCAGAAGTGGCGGCGCGCCTGACCCCTCGGACGCGCGGCGGCACGCCGACCCGCCGCGACCCCGGCCCCGCACCGAGTCCCGGTGTGGGGCCGGTCGTCGTATTCCCGGCCCCACCGTACCGGCCGCGGTGTCGCGCCGTTTGCGGGGGCGGATGTGCCGCGCCCACCAGCTCAGGACAGCACGCGGTAGGTCACGTGCGTGACCAGGCTCGTCGCCCGTGACTTCACCTGCTCCAGTTTCAGCGGCGGGACGCCCTCGAACAGCCGCGTACCGGCGCCGAGCGTGAGCGGCGCGATGTGCAGCCGCAACTCGTCGATCAGGCCGGCGGCGAGGTACTGGTTGACGGTCGTCGCGCCGCCCATGATCGCGACCTCGCCGTCACCGGCCGCTTCGCGCGCCTGCGCCAGTGCCGACCTGATCCCGTCGGTGACGAAGTGGAACGTGGTACCGCCCTCCATCGGCTGCGGCTCGCGCGGGTGGTGGGTGAGCACGAACACCGGCGCGTGGTACGGCGGGTTCTCGCCCCACCAGCCGTTCCACTGCCGATCCCACTCGCCACGCACCGGACCGAACATGTTGCGGCCCATGATGAACGCCTTGGCCGCGATCATCTGGTCGATCTCGGCCCTGCTCTCCTCGGGCGCGTCGGTGAACCAGGCGTGCAGCTTGTCGCCCCAGCCGTCGCCGCCGTCCTCGCCGAACGGGCGTTCCTCGGTCTGGTTGAGCCCGGCCGAGTACCCGTCGACCGAGATCGTGATGCCGCAGACCACCTTGCCGATATGTGCGGTCATTGCCTGTCCTCCTGGCGCGACCTGCCGTCGCCCTCGCGGTGCGGTTCCTGTCCGGAACATCAGCATTCAACAGCCATGACATGACGTCCAATGCCAATCCCGTGGCAGACCCATTGATATCTTTGATCAATGCTGAACCTGGTCCACCTCAAGGTCCTGGCTGCGGTGGCCCGGCACGAGTCCGTGACCGAAGCGGCGAGAGAGCTGCACTACTCCCAACCGTCGGTGAGCCACCACCTGTCCCGCCTGGAGGCGGCCACCGGCGTCAGGCTCGTGCAGCGGATCGGTCGTGGCATCCGGATGACCCCGGAAGGGCGACTGCTGGCCGACCGGGCCGCCGAGATCGTGGGACGGGTCGACGCGGCGACCAGCGAACTCGCCGCACAGGTCGGCCTGCGGTCCGGGCGGGTCCGGCTGGCCGCCAACGCGTCGGCGTTGAGCACAATCGTGCCCAGGGCGGCCATCACGTTGGCCCAGGCGCACCCCGGACTCGAACTGAGCCTGATCGACCGTCACCCGGTCGAAGCGTTGCAGATGCTGCGACACGGCGAGATCGATGTCGCACTCGTCTTCCGGCACGCCGACGCCCCGGTCGAGGGCGACGGATTCCGCCTCCGCCACCTCGGCGACGATCCGATCCACCTGATCAGCCAGCGACCCGACGACAGCCTCGCGAACCACCGCCACTCCGCCTGGATCGGCGGTGCGCACGGTGCCAGGAGGAGCTGACCGCCGCGTGCCGGCGAGCGGGCTTCACCCCCCGAATCGCCTCACTCAGCGACGACATGGTCGTCGTGCAAGCCCTGGTCGCCGCCGGTACAGGCGTCGCCATCCTGCCCGGCCTCGCGCTCCAGGCCCATCGCCGGCCCGACATCCACGCCACCGAACTGACCGGCTTCCGCCGGCAGATCCACGCCGCCACCTACGGCGAACCACCCGACCCGCCCGCCGTCGCCGCCGTACTGGCCGCACTCGCCGACGTGACCGCGCCGACGACGTCGCGCACGACCGCGAACCAGTGATCGGCGAACCGCCCGACAGGTCCGCCCACGGGTCTTGACGCTTCCGCACCGTCGAGACCGACCCGCGACAGTAGAGTTGACCTCGGCCACCTCCGCCCGGCGTTTCACCTGCCCGGAGGCAACCAGATGGACACCGACCGCTTCGCCGACGCCCCACCCGTCGAGCTGCCCAGTCACCGGGCGATCGAAAACCTGATAGCCCGGTACGCCGAACTGGTGGACACCGGAGACTTCGCCGGGCTCGCCGACCTTCTCGCCGACGCCCGGCTCACCCTGGACGACCGCGAGACGCTGGACGGCCGGGACGCGGTGCAGCGGCTGACCCGGGAAACGCTGGTGCTGTACGACGACGGGACGCCGCGTACCAGGCATGTGACCACGAACGTCCTCGCCGAGGTCGACGAGGCGAGCGGCACCGCCATGGCGCGTTCCTACTTCACCGTCTTCCAGGCACTGCCGGACTTTCCGTTGCAGGCGGTGGCGAGCGGGCGCTACCGGGACCGCTTCGAACGGCGTGACCTCGGGTGGCGCTTCGTGGAACGGCAGGTCAGCACGGACTTCCTCGGTGACGTCAGCCACCACCTGCGCGGCCCGTCGTAGTCAGCGCGCGGGTAGCTCACGAAGGAACGCCCGCCACGCGGCGGGAGCGAAGGCCAGTACCGGCCCGGACGGATCCTTCGAGTCCCGTACGCCGACCGCCCCGTCCAGATCGTCGGCAACCTCCACGCACTCGGCCTGCGCGTTGCTCCGACTCGACTTCTTCCAGCGCTGTTCGGTGGTCACGGCTCGTTCACCAGCTTCAGAATCAGGTCCCTGGAGAGGTCACGCGGCAGCGCGACCGCCCTGACAATCTCCCACGACCGCTGTAGGGCGGCAACCGCCCTGGGATCCGTGACCACCCGCCCCTGTAGGTGGTCCTCCAGGAACGCGACGTCCGGGCCCTCAAAGGACGCGATCACGAACGGCCCGGACTGCCCGAGCCAGAGTCCGGTCGTCGCTGGCACGACGTGCACGATGACGCGGGGACGCGCACTGAGCTGGAGCAGGTGTTCGAGCTGTTCACGCAGCACCTTCGGGTCACCGACGCGGAGTGCCGCCTCGCCGATCACGAAGGTCGTCAACGGCGGGTCGTCCTGCTCGAAAACGGCACGTTGCCGCTCCAGCCGCAGCGCGAGCCGCTTTTCCATGTCTTCCGTGCCGGACAACGCCGTTTCCATCACGGCCCGTGCGTACGCCTCCGTCTGGAGCAGGCCGGGGATGAGCAGCGGGTTGCAGGCGCGCAGGGCGACCGCTTCGCGCTCGTACTCCAACCACGGACGGAGCCAGACCGGTGCGTCGTCGAAGGCGGTGACCTTGGCGAGCAGTCGGCTGTAGATGCCGCCGGTCTGGAGCCCCTCGTCGACCGCCGCGACATAGTCCTCGGTCGGTGGCCGGCCGCCGGTCTCGACCGCGCTCACGTGCGACCCGGAGTAGTTGGCAATCTTGCCGAACTCGTCCTGGTTCAGTTTCCGGGCCGCCCGGGCCGCCCGAAGCTCCGCGATCAAGAAGTCTGCCAGCATGCCCATGACCTGCCCACGCTCCCTCCACATCCGGCCCGGGGCTACCCGATCACACCCGACAAGTCGGACGGTCGCCCAGTGTCCCGCAATGTCTACCGAACGTAGGCACCGTCCGTCCAGAGTGTCGGCAGCGGAACCGTTCGGTGCTGGTCCGGCCCGGACGGAACCGCGCGGGAGCCGCCCCCGGAACGCCTCCCCCGCCTCGGGGGCGGCCCCCGCTTCCAGCAGCCGCCGCGACGATTGGAGGCCGAACGATGAGCTGGCCACGACGGGCACCTCGACCGGTACCGCTGGCGCCCCGACACCGCCGGGACTGGCGGCGGTTCTGGCGCTACTGCCGGTGCGGACTCCGCTGGCGCTGCCCCGACGCGTCCAACCGGACGCCCGGTCGCGAGCCGACGCCCGCTCTCGCCCCACCCCGGGGCAGCAACACCAGGTCGGCGGCATGGACTCCGCCGGTTCCGGGCGACAGCGCCGGGCGACCCGCCTCCCGCCGGATCGCCCGGCTCCCGATCCGTCGCATCTGACCTGCCCGACGGCTACCCGACCTCTGGTTGGCTGAGCTGGCGGCGGCGCCGCCAGGCGGGGCGTTCGGCGTTGGTGAACCAGCGCAGCAGCCACTCGGCCGGGCCGTGTCCGTGCCGCTCCAGCCACCAGCGGCTGACCATCACCTGGCCGGCGAAGATGGCGACCGCGAAGAGCATCATCTCCAGCGGTGACACCTGACCCACCAGGCCGAAGCCGACACCGGTGAAGATCAGCAGCGTGACGACGGACTGACCGAGGTAGTTCGAGAGCGCCATCCGGCCGGCCGGGGCCAACGTCGTGCCGAGCCACCGGCCACGTTCGCTGTGCACCACCCGGATCAGCGTGGCGGCGTACGCGGCGGCCAGCGGCGGCGCGGTCATCGCACTCACCAACACCCCGAGGGTGTTGCCGTTGCCGCCGAGCGAGGCGTAGGCCACGCCACCGGCGATCCCGACCGGGAAGCCGACGAGCTGGACGGTCCGCAGCCACGCCTCCCGGCCGGTGAGCCCGACCAGCACCCGCCGTCGGGCGGCGACCATGCCGAGCAGGAACATCGCCAGCGTGGTCGGACCCTGCACGGTCAACTGGGAGAGGCCGTAGAGCGGCAGGATCGCGATGTGCTCGTGCACCACCGAGCCGAACCCGCCGGCCAGGTTGGCGGCCGACTCCTGTGCGGCGGCGACCTGACTGGCGTGGTCGAAGTAGCTCGACATGTCGAGGAAGAGGATGCTCGACCCGATGCCCAGCAGCAGATAGCCGTAGAGCGCGGCGGCGACGATCAGCGCGGTACGGTCCCGTACCCCGCGCATAGCCAGCAGGACCGCGCCGAGCAGTGCGTAGACGGTGAGGATGTCCCCGCTGATCAGGAAGACCATGTTGACCGCGCCGAGGGCGAGCAGGCCGAGCAGCCGCCGTACCATCCGGGGCCGGAACTCCGCTCCGGCCCGCGCCGCCGCCTGGGTCTGGAGCACGAAGCTGTAGCCGAACATGAACGAGAAGAGCAGGTAGAACTTCATCCCGAAGAAGCTGAGGTTGAGCCAGCGGACCGCGTCGTCCAGCCAGGAGTCGTACGCCGGGTCGGTGACGTTCATGCTGTAGCCGGTGGCGACGAAGGTGATGTTGACGACGAGGATGCCGAGCAGCGCGAAGGCGCGCAGTGCGTCGAGGTCGGGGATGCGGGTCCGGGAGGCCGTGGCGGCGGTGGCTGTGGTCACCAGTCGAGCACACCAGCGCCGGTCCGGATGGTCAGGAGCGTCAGGTCTAGAGGCGGGGTGGAGTTAACTCCACCCCGCCCCGCGAACTAGTAGACGACGTGCTTGCCGCCGTCCACGATGACCGCCTCGCCGGTGACCATGTCCATGCCGAGCAGTCCCAGCACCGCCTGTGCCACGTGCTCCGGGTCGGCGGTGCGGCGCAGCGGCACCGTCTCCCGCTCCCGGGCACTGCGCCGTGCGAACTCCTGCTCGCCGTGCAGGCCGGGCTGCCAGCGGGTGTGCTGCACCGTGCCGGGTGCCACCGCGTTGACCCGTACCTCGGGGGCGAGCGCCACCGCCAGGTTGCGGGTGAGCTGGAGCATCGCCGCCTTGCTCACCCCGTACGCGATCGAGGAGCCGCCGGCCCGGTAGCCGGAGATCGACGAGATGTTCACGATCGCACCGCCGGATTCCCGCAGTGCGGGGGCGAAGGCGCGGGCGCAGCGGAACGCGCCGAGCAGGTTGAGGTCGAGCACGTCCCGCCAGATGTCGTCGGTCAGCCCGTCCAGGTCGGGGTGTTCGACCGCCCGGGTACCACCGGCGTTGTTGACCAGCACGTCGACCCGGCCGAAGGTCGCGACCACCTGCTCGGCCATCGCGCGGACCTGGACGTCGTCGGTGACGTCGGCGGCGAGCGCCCGGGACCGGCCGGCCCACTCCCGGGCCCGTTCCGCCGTCTCCTCGGCCTCGGCCCGGGACCGGCTGAAGTTGACCACCACGGCGTCCGCGCCGGCCCGGGCCAGCGCCAGGCTCACCGCCCGGCCGATCCCGGTGCCGCCGCCGGTCACCACCGCCACGGTCTTCTCCAGGTTCATCGCGCCGTCTCCACCGGGGTGGAGGCCGCCGGCGGCGTCGCTCCCGGACCGGCTTCCGGCCCCTCCTGGTACGCATGCACGGCGTTGATGTCCATCGTCCGGGTCTCCCGGGCGACCAGGAACGCCACCAGCGACACGACGGCGGTGAAGATGATCCAGAGTGCGACCAGCCAGGGTGAGCCGTCAGCGGCGCCGAGCAGTGCCGCCGCGACCAGCGGGGAGAAGCCGGAGATGGCGGCGCCGATCTCCCGGGAGGCGGCGAAGCCGGTGTACCGGACTCCGGCACCGAACAGTTCCGCGTAGAACGCCGGCTGTACGGCGATCATCGGTGCGAAGCCGATGCCACCGGCGATGATCAGCGCCAGCCAGATCAGCCCGGTCACCTCGGTGTTGAGCAGCCAGAAGTACGGGAAGGCGAAGGCGGCGGTGAAGACCACGCTGAACAGGTTGAGCGGCTTGCGGCCGATCCGGTCCGAGAGCGCGCCGTAGATCGGCTGGACCGCGATCACCACCAGCCCCATCAGGATCACGCCGGTCAGCGCCACCCAGCGCGGCTGGTCGAGTTCGTTGGTCAGGTAGGCGACGCTGAAGGTGGCGAAGATGTAGACGATCGCGGTGTCGCAGATGTGCGCCCCGATCCCGACCAGGAAGTTGCGGGGGTACATCTTCAGGGTGTCCATGATCGGCGTCCGGACCACGGTGCGGCTGCGCTCCATCCGGCGGAACACCGGCGACTCGGTGACCCGGAGCCGTACGTAGACGGTCACAAAGATCATCAGGAAGCTGGCCAGGAACGGGATCCGCCAGCCCCAGGATTCGAGCTGGTCGTCGGGGAGCATTCCGACCAGCAGGAACGAGACCGTACCGAGCACCAGACCGATCTGCACCCCGGTCTGGGCGTACGAGGCGTAGTAGCCGCGCCGCTCCGGTGGGGCGTGCTCGGCGAGCAGGGTCGACGCGCCGCCGAACTCGGCTCCGGCGCCGAGCCCCTGGCAGATCCGCATCAACACCAGCAGGATCGGCGCCCAGACCCCGATCTGGTCGTACGTCGGCAGCAGGCCGATCAGCCCGGTCGCGATGCCCATCACCAGGGTCGTGATGATCAGCGTGGAGCGCCGGCCGATCCGGTCACCGAGCCGGCCGAAGAAGAAGCCGCCGACCGGCCGGAACAGGAACGCCACCCCGAAGGTGGCGAACGCGACGAGCGTGCCGACGGCCGGATCGGCCTCCGGGAAGAAGATCTTGTCGAAGACCAGCGCGGCGGCGGTGCCGTAGATGAAGAAGTCGTACCACTCCAGGGCGGTGCCGACCAGCGAGGCCGAGACGACCCGGCGCAGCTCGGCAGGTGGGGTGCGCTCCTGGTCGGAGGGGGTGGGGGTGGTTTCGGGCTCAGGCGGGGGCGCGGGGTCCACCGGTGTTGTCATCAGCGTTCTCCTCGGGCGAGGGGGCCGCGCGGTCGGCGCGGCTTCGGGGGTGGGGTACGGGTACGCCGGGCAGCTCGGGCCCGCCCGGCAGCTCGGCCAGTTCGCGCCAGGTGGACGGGGCGAGCGTGATCCCGGCGGAGATCCGGGTGGCGCGGGTCCGCGCCTCCTTCTCGCCGGGCACCAGCACGCCGTCCGGGCCGGGATCGATGTCGACGGCGGGCGCGGTGTCGCCGAGCAGTCGGCAGAACTCCTCCGACCGGTCCCGGAACCCGGAGACCGGCACGAAGGTCCCGATGTCGATGGCGATCAGTACGGTGCCGTTGGTGTTGTCGTAGCCGGGCAGGCTGGACACTCCGGCGCCGGAGAGCAGCCCGCCGACGATCTCGATCATCACGCTGAGGCCGTAGCCCTTGTGCTGGCCGAACGGCAGCAGCGCGCCTCCGGTGTAGAAGTCGGCCGGATCGGTGGAGTCGCGGCCCTCCGCGTCGACCAGCAGGCCGGTGCCGACCCGCTCCTGCCGGGCCAGCGAGAGTGCGAGCTTGCCCTCGGCGATCGCGGAGGTGGCGAAGTCGACGACCACCGGTGGTCGCCCGTCGGCCCGGGGCGCCGACCAGGCGAGCGGGTTGGTGCCGAGCCGGCGCTCCCGGCCGCCGTAGGGGGCGACGGTCGGGTCGATGTTGCAGAACGCCAGCCCGACCGCGTCCGTCTCGGCGAGCGTCTGCACGTACTCGCCGAGCCGGCCGATGTGGTTGCAGTTGCCGATCGTCACCACGCCGACGCCGTACTCCCGGGCGAGTTCGCGGGCCTCGGTGACGGCCAGCCGGGCGGCGAGCTGGCCGAATCCGCGCCGGCCGTCGACGACGGCGGTGGCCCGGTGCCGGCGTCGGATGACGGGCTCGGCCGACGGATCGATCATGCCGCCGCGCACCGCGTCGAGGTACGGCACCAGCCGGCGTACCCCGTGCGAGTCGTGCCCGACCAGGTCGGATTCGACCAGCGAGACGGCGACGGCCCGGGCGGTCGGTTCCGGGCTGCCGGCGGTGGCGAGGATCCGGGCGGCGATCTCCACCAGCTCGTCGGCGGGTACGGCGACCGGGGTCACGTCGTCGCCGGCCGGTGTTCCAGGGTGGTCCGGCGTGCGGCTGGTGGGCGCGGTCGACCAGGACGGCGGAGAGTGCGCCGCCGTGCTGTCGTCGTCGATCCGGTTCCGTTCCCCGCCACCCGCCATCTGGTGTCACCCCCAGAGCACGGCCGTTCCGTCTTGCGGAACGCCGTTCCACGGTTACCTTCGTCACAGTCTGACCGTCAACCTCGTACGGCGCAACCAGTCGGAAACAATTCGGCGTCGAGTGGGGCTCTGGACAGTGGAGACCTGTGGACGTCCGAACCGGACGGTGCGGCTCAGCAGGGTGTCCGGGCCACTGCTCCGGGCCGGCCCCGACGGCTCAGCAGGCTCCCCTGCTCACCGTGACGGTGGGAAACGACGGCGACTGGTCGGTCAGGTCGATCTCGACCTGGAGCGCCAGGCAGACCGCGTGGTCGCCGTAGTCGTCGGTGAACTCGTACAGGTCGCCACGGGAATCCTCTCCCGCGCTCTCGACCCGCATCTTCGAGAGGACGCTTCGGGAGTACCGGCCGCCGCTGCCGCGGTTGCCCGCCGTCGCCGCCTCCTGGACGTCGAAAACGGTGAGCCCCAGTCCCTGGACCGGAGTCCGCTCCAACTCGTACGCGGTGTTCTGGGCCGCCGTGTAGACGTCCGACTCGTCGGGGCCGGAGCTCGCCCAGATCAGCACCAGCACGATCGGCAGTACGGCGAGCAGCCCGATCAGCAGCCCTCGGCCGAGTCGCCGATCGGCCTGCTGGGCGGCGAGCCGATCCGCCGGATGTTGGGTCACCACGTCCCCCGACGAACTTCCGGGTTCCCCCGAAGAAATTCCGGCGGCACACCCCGCCGCCGCCGGACGCACTCTACCCCGGTCGATGGATCCCGAGTGTCCCCCGATTCCGGTACGCCGGCCGGTCAGCCCAGGCCGGTACGGGCCCCGAGGGCCCGGGATACCTGCCCGGCCGCCTCGACCACCTGCCGGCCCACCTCCTCCGCCGGCTGGTCAGCCGCCTCATAGCTCAGCGTCGCCGCGCTCACCCCGCCGATCACGTGCCCGGCGTGGTCGTACACCGCGGCGCCGGTCGCGGAGACCCCGGGCTCGTTCTCCTCGTGGTCCTCGGCCCAACCCCGGGACCGGACCGTGGCGAGTTCGGCGAGCAGTTTCCCGACCTCGACGATCGTCCCCGGAGTGTGCCGGCGCAGCCCGGTCCGCTCGACGAGCGCCACCACCCGGTCGTCGTCCAGGGTCGCCAGGACGGCCTTGCCGATCGACGTACTGTGCAGGTCGAGGCTCATCCCGACCCGGGAGGCGAGCTGGTACGGCTTGCCCGCCTCCACCTTGGCCACATAGACCGCCTCGTCACCGTGCAGCAGCGCCAGGTGCACCGTACGGCCGGTGCGCCGTTGCAGTTCCTCCAGCTCGGGACGTACCCGGGCGGGCAGGTCCAGCCGGTGCATCACCCGGCCGGCCAGCGCGAGCATCCGGGGGCCGGTGAAATAGTCCCCGTTGCCGGCGGGCCGGGCCAGCCCGCGTTCGACCATCACCTGGAGAATCCGGTGCACGGTCGCCTTCGGCAGGTTCGTCGCCGCCGCGATGTCGGTCAGCCGGCTGTGCTCGACCAGTGCCTCCAACACCGCGAACGTCTTGTCCGAGGCGCTCGCACCGGTCCGGTCAGCCATGGTTCCAATGTAGGGAACACCGCCGACCGACCCGGTCGGGCCGCGTCGACACGTCGTCAGGCCGGGTCGGGGCGGCCGGCGGCGGCCGCCAGTACCGCCGGGTCGACGTTGCCGCCGCTCACCACCGCCACCGTACGCCCGGCGGGCAGCTCGGCGGCGTGGAACATCCGGGCGGCGGTGGCCACCGCGCCGCTCGGCTCCACCACCAGCCGGGCGTCCCGGACCAACCGGGTCGTCGCGGCGGCGATCTCCTCCTCGCTGACCGTCACGATGCCGTCCAGCCGGGCGCGCAGGTGTGCGAAGGTCAGCGCGGAGAGGTTGGTCCGCAGCCCGTCCGCGCTGGTCCGATAGGTCCGGGCCGGTTCCCACTGCCGCAGTTCGCCGCTGCGCAGCGACTCGGCGGCGTCGGCGGCGAGCGCCGGCTCGACCCCGATGACCCGGGCAGCCGGGCGCAGCGCCTTGACCGCGGTCGCGACCCCGGAGGAGAGCCCGCCCCCGCCGACCGGCACCAGCAGCACGTCCAGCTCCGGCAGGTCCGCCAACACCTCCAGCCCGATGGTGCCCTGACCGGCGATGATCCGCCGGTTGTCGAAGGGCGGGATCAGGGTCCGTCCCTGCTCGGCGGCGATCGCCTCGGCGACCGCCAGCCGGTCGGCCGGGGCGACCATGCGTACCTCGGCACCGAGGGCGCGTACCTGGTCGACCTTTGCCGCCGGAGCGCCCTCGGGGATCACGACGGTGCACGGCACTCCCCGGGACCGGGCGGCGTAGGCGAGCGCCTGCCCGTGGTTGCCGGAGGAGTGCGTGACCACGCCCCGGGCGCGCCGGTCGGCGTCGAGCCGGGCCACCGCGTGCGTCGCGCCACGCAGCTTGAACGAGCCGACCGGTTGCAGGCTCTCCGGCTTCAGCCAGAGCTGGTCGTCCCAGCGGCAGGGCAGCAGCGGCGTACGCAGCACCACACCGGTCAGGTCCCCCGCCGCGGCCCGTACGTCATCGACGGTAACGAGATCCACCCGATCATCCTGCCACTGCCGCTCGGACGGCGCCCCGGAGCGGTTCCGCCGCCCCGTCCCGCCCCGCCTGCGGGGAGCAAGATGACGATCCCTACCGGGATGAATACCACTAAAGCCTACTATTTTTCAAAGACCCTGGAGGATACGAGGAATCGCGATGACCAGCCCCGACCAGCCCGGCGAGCAGCCGTACCGGCCCGGCGGCGGTTCCGGCGAGCCGCCGCCGGCCGGGGAGCGCCCGGCCGAGCCGGTCGCCCAGCCGTGGGACTGGGCGATCGATCCTCCGCCGCCGGAGGGGCCGACCCGGGAGCCGACCCCGGATCCGGCGGCCGGGGCGACGATCGACGAGGTCCCGGATCCGCTACCGCTGACCGGCCGCTATCCCGACACGATCGCGCCCGGCACAGGCCCGCCCTCCCCACCACGCCCCGAAGGCGGGGCGCCGCCACCACCGGACTGGTCCACGCCGGAGACCCGGGTCTCCACCCCGCCGCTGAGCGGTTACCCCCCGCCGACGCCGCCGCAGCCGCCGATCTGGGCACCCCAACCGGCCACGCCGGAAGCCGGAACCGGGCCGCAGCCGGGCCGACCGCCGCCCGGCGGCACCGCACGGGCTCCCGAGTTCGTCCGCCAGACCGACCGTCGGTGGTGGTTCGTACTCGGCCTCGTCGCCGCAGTGCTCTCCTGCTGTTGCGTGGCCGCCGCGGTGATCGCGCTGGCCTGGGGGCCGGACTTCTACACCGGGCTGCGCGACCCGGCCCCCCGGGTCGTCGGCCTCAACCAGGCGGCCCGGGACGGCGACCTGGAGTTCCAGGTGCAGGCGGTGCGCTGCGGCTTCACCGAGGTCGGCGACCCGCTGGTCAGCCAACTCGCGGTCGGCCAGTTCTGCCTGGTCGACCTCGCGGTACGCAACCTGGGCACCCGACCGGTGACCTTCCAGGACAGCCTGCAGATCGCGTACGGGCCGGCGGGGCAGCGGTTCGGGGTGGACAGTTCCGCCGGACTGCTGGCCAACGCCGACCAGGTCAGCTTCCTCAGCGAGATCAACCCCGGCAACCGGGTCACCGGAGCGGTGGTCTACGACATCCCGCCCGATGCCCGGATCGTCCGGCTCCGGCTGCGTGCCGCCGCCACCTCACCCGGAATCCAGGTCCGCACCGGATAGCCGTCCGGTGCACCGGACCGACCGGGTCAGCGGGCCTGCCAGGCGGCGAGGACCTCGGCCTCCTCGGCCTCGGTGAGACCGATCCGCCGGCCCGCCTCCGGGCCGGCCGTGGCCAGCCAGGCGCTGGTGTCCCGGACCGTCTCGGCAAGTGGCCGGGTCCGCAGCCCGGCCGCCAGGCTCGGGGACACGTCGCGGCTGAGGAAGCCGGCGTACTCCGGCACCGGCAGCCACAGCGGCAGCGACCGGGGACCGGACCAGGGCTGCACCCCCTGCTCCGCCAGGAACTCCTGCGGCACCCAGCTCAGGGCGGCGCCGTCCGGGAGTACGCCGGCCAGCAGCGCGGCCCTGGTCGTCGGCGCGCCGGTGCCGTCGTACGTGCCGGTGAGCCCGCGTTCGGCGGCCGCGACGATCCAGGCCGCCAGGTCACGTACGTCCACGAGCTGCACCGCGTCGTCCGGCGAGCCGGGCGCGAGGACCTCGCCACCCCGGGCCGCCCGCCGGACCCAGTATTCGAAGCGCCCGCTCGGGTCCTCCGGCCCGACGATCAGCCCGGCCCGGCAGACGAAGACCCGCTCGGCACCGAACGCCTCCGTCACGAGTTGCTCACAGCTCACCTTGCAGGCGCCGTACGCCTCGGCGGACAGCTCCGGGTCCTCCGCGTCCCGGGGCGCGGGTGCCAGCAGCGGGGCGGTGTCGACCCGCTGCCCGACGGTGGCGGTGTCCGCGTACACCGAGCCGGTCGAGACGAACGTGAAATGCCCCACGCGGCCGGCGAGCGCGGCCACCGCGTGCCGGACGTGGGCAGGGTGCCTCGCCACGTCGACGACCGCGTCGAACTCGCCGGTGAGCGCGGCCAGGCCGGCCGGGTCGGCGCGGTCCACCCGGACGAAGCGGACACCGTCCACCGGGTCCCCGGAGGAGCCCCGGGCGGCGCAGGTGACGTCGTGGCCGGCGGCGAGGGCCTGCCGGGCGACGGCCCGGCCGAGGAAGACGGTGCCGCCGAGGACGAGAGTTCGCATCCCGCGATGGTGCCCGGCTCGGACGGGCTCCGGTAACCCCTGTTCGCGCAGAGCGGATCACTCCCGCCGGTGCCGGTACGGCGGTCCGACGGCCGACTTCCGCCGCCCGTCATGCATACCGGGCCGGTTGTGGAGTACGGTTCGACCGATATCCCAGGAGGTCGCGAATGTCCCTGACGGTGCACACCGAGGAGCGGGCCGACGTCGTCGTCGTGTCGGTCGCGGGCGAACTCGACATGGCCACCGCGCCGCAACTGCAGGACCAGATCACGGACCTGCTGGAGAAGGGGCACACCCGGCTGGTCTTCGACCTGGCCGAGCTGACGTTCTGCGACTCCACCGGACTCTCCGTCTTCGTCCGCGCCCGGAACAGCGCCGACGAGGCCGGCGGGATGGTCCGGTTGGCCGCGCCGCGTCGGGGGGTGCTGCGCATCCTGGAGGTGAGTGGCCTGGTGGAGGTGCTCCAGACGCACGCCACGGTGGACGAGGCGGTGGCCGGCGGTCCCACCGCCGCCGACTGACGGCGTCACCCGGCGGTCCCGAGCCGACGCCCGCCGCTTTTCGTCCGCCCGGCACTGGGCACTAGGTTGTCGACCGACACGAATCCGGCAACCTGGAGACGCCAATGCTCAAGGGCTTCAAAGACTTCATCATGCGGGGCAACGTCGTCGACCTCGCCGTCGGCGTGGTCATCGGCGCGGCCTTCACCGGGTTGGTCACCCAGTTCACCAACTCGTTCCTGAAGCCGCTGATCACCATGTTCGGCGGCGGCACGGGCATCAAGGCCGGCACCTGGACCCTGCCGAACAAGGCCGAGGTCGACTGGGCGGCCTTCCTCAACGCCACCATCACCTTCCTGATGACCGCCGCCGTGCTCTACTTCCTGGTGGTCCTTCCGCTGAACAGGCTCGCCGAGCGGCGCCAGCGGGGCGAGGAGCCGGCGCCGGCCGCGCCGAGCGAGGAGATCAAGCTGCTCACCGAGATCCGTGACGCGCTGGTCGCCGCCGGCCGGGAGGCACCGAACCGGCACCCCGAGGGCCCGGACGAGCGGTTCGGCCAGCAGTACCCGCCGGCTCAGCGCCGCCCCTGAACCCCCGGACCGTCACCTGCCAGGGTGACGGTCCGGCACCCGGTGATCTTCTCGAACGTACGTTCGATAAGGTCCCGGCATGGAGCAACGAAAGCACTGGTGGAACGGCAAGTGGGGGCGCCTGGCCCGGCGCGACGTCTACCTCCGGGCGGATGCCGACCAGTGGCACGTGGAGCAGCGCGCGGGCGGGGCCGAGGGGATCTCCCGGTTCTACGAGTTCGACAGCGAGGACGCGGCGTACGACGTGGTCCGGACGCTGCTGACCGGACCCGACACCTGGCGGGAACTCTCCGCCCGGCCGCCCGGCGCCCGGTGACCGACCGTCCGGCTCGACCCGACGGCGCCGACGGTCAGCGGGACGGCCTCGTGCGCGGCGGACGGCACACGCGGTCAGCGGGACGGCGCCTCCAGCAGGGCGATGGTGCTCAGCGTCACCTGGTCGCGGATCCGGGTCACCGAGGTCTGCCACTGCCGGGTGAACCCCGGCCGGTGTTCGAGATCCCGCCACACCGGCAGCACCGACTCGTCGAGCCGGGCGGCCGGCATCCAGAGGTGCAGCAGACAGTCGATCGCCGGCCGCAGCCGGTCGATCTTCTGCGTCCGGGTGCCCGGCCCGGTGAGGCTGAACTCGATCAGCGACAGCAGCGTGGTGAGCAGCCAGTCGTGCAGGGCGAGGTCCTCGCAGAACTCCACCAGCGCCGGCACGACCTCCTGCGGCGCGGTCAACTCCAGGGTACGCAGCGTGTCGGACTCGATCCGGAACTTTCCGTGCGCCTCGGTGCCCGGCTCGGCGGCCGGCAGCACCGCCCAGCGCAGCCGGGTGCGCTTGGTCCGGAACGGCGGGCGCCGATCCAGCCGGGGGGAACTCTGCACCCCGTCGATCAGCCGGGCGCTGATCGCACCGAGGTTGAGCGTCTGCGGCTGGTAGGTCGGGCCGAGGAAGCCCTGCGCGACGTCCCGGATGTCGACCTTGCCGATCGTCTCCACCCAACCGGGCCGGGACAGGTAGTGCGACCAGATCAGCCGGCGGTTGCTGGCCGCCCGGTCCAGCCGGGTGTAGGTGGAGCCCTGTAAGACGTGCCCGCCGGTCACCGCCGCGTGCGAGACCACCGTCCCCACCCCCCGGGTACGGCTGCCGGACCGGGTCGGCAGCCGGCAGTCGACCCCGGTGAGCTGGTCCGGCGAGACCGCGTACGCGATCGGGCGCTCGGACCGGCGGACCCGCTGGCCGACCAGGAGGTCGAGGAGTTGGGCGGTGTTCTCCAGTGAGAGCGAGCTGGAGTTCTGTAGGAGTCCGGTATGGACCTCGCCCAGGGTCAGCATGCGCTCCTCCGCAACCTCGTGGGCACCGTGACCGCATCACCGGGCCGGGTCGCCGTGACAGCGTCACGGTAGCCGATGTTCACGCCGGGAACGGTGATCGGCCGGCAGCAATTCGGCAGGGTCTGTCGGCGAACGTCCGTTACCCGGTGCCCACCCCCTCCCACCAGCGCAAATCGGGCTGTTGCGTCCTATTGATACGGTTGCGTTACGCGCCGCTCACGCCGCCCCCTAGGAGCCGCCGTGACCAAGGTCTACGTCTCGGCCACTTTCCGGGATCTGCAAGACTGCCGAGCCGCCGTGCAACTGGCGCTGCGCCGGCTGCGGGTCGAGGACATGGCCATGGAGTCGTACGTAGCCGAGGACCGGCGTCCCCTCGAACGCTGCCTTGCCGACGTCGCCGAGTGCGACGTCTACGTCGGCATCTTCGCCTGGCGGTACGGCTTCATCCCAGCCGGCTACGACCGCTCCATCACCGAACTCGAATACCGGGAGGCGCTGACCGGCGGCAAGCCGTGCCTGATCTTCCTGCTGGACGAGGAGGCGCCCTGGCCGCGCAGCTTCGTGGACCGGGGACGGGACGCGGAGAAGATCGAGGCGCTCCGGGCGGAGCTGGCCGACCGGCACATGTGCAGCACCTTTCGGGATCCGGCCGACCTGGCCGCGATGGTGACCGCGGCGGTGGCGAACTGCCTCACCGATGCCGGGGTGCCGATCGGCGACATGCACACGCTGAGCCGGGACACGCTCAAGCAGTACCTGCTCCGGTTGCGGCAGCACTACGGGGTGCTGGACCTGGACGCGCTGACCCCGGAACAGACCGAGGACTACCTGCGGATCCAGTTGATGTCGGTCTTCGTCGAGCAGTGGGTACGCGAGGATCCGCCCCCGGCCGAGCTGCCCCGGGAGTGGCTGCGCCGGATGCAGTCCGAGGGGCGGATCGGCACCGAGGACGTACCGGAGGAGGTCGATCCCCGGGAGTTGGTGCAGTTGCACGAGTCGTACCGGGCGAAGCCGTTGCAGCGGCTCTTCGACGTGCTCGGCGCGCCGGACCAGCGGGCGATCGTACTGCTCGGCGACCCCGGCTCGGGCAAGTCGACCGCCGCCCGGTACGTCGCGCTCAGCCTCACCGGCGGCCCGGTCGACGACCGGCTGACCGCGCTCGCCGAGCACCTGCCGCTGCTGATCGAGCTGCGCTCGTTCGTCACCCTGGCCGCCGAGGGCAAGTGCGAGAACTTCGTCGACTATCTCGACCACCGGGCCGCCACCGACGGGCTCGGCATCGAGCGGACCGCGCTGCTGCGGCACCTCGGGGTCGGCGGCCGGGCGGTGCTGATCCTGGACGGTCTGGACGAGGTCTTCGACCGGCACCGCCGGGAGGAGGTGGCCCGGCAGATCGCCGGCTTCGCCGCCAACCACCCACAGGTACGCATGATCGTCACGTCCCGGATCATCGGATACTCGCGCCGCATCCTGACCAGCGTCGGTTTCGTGCACTACACGTTGCAGGACCTGGACGAGGAACAGACCGGCGACTTCCTGTCCAGCTGGTACCGGCTGGCGATCCGGGACCGGCCCGAGGACGCGCACGCCCAGCGGGCCCGGCTGCTGGACGCGATGCGGCACTCGCACGCGATCCGGGAACTCGCCGGCAACCCGCTGCTGCTGACCATCTTGGCGATCATCGGCAAGCACCAGCCGCTGCCCCGGGAGCGGTGGAAGCTCTACGACCATGCCGCGACCGTGCTGGTGGCGCAGTGGGACACCGACCGGCACCTGCGGGAGCAGTCCTCGGTCGCCGGGTTCCTGGACCCGGAGGACAAGAAGGAACTGCTGCGCCGGCTGGCGTACCGGATGCAGTCGGCCGACCGGGGCCTGACGGTCAACTACATCGACCGGACGGAACTCAGCGACGTCTTCGAGCAATATCTGGTCGAGCGCTACCGGCGGGACGCCGCCACCGCCCGCAGCATCGCGCTGGCAATGATCGACCAGTTCCGGGAGCGGAACTTCATCCTCAGCCGGTACGGCCCGCAGGTCTACGGATTCGTGCACCGCACCTTCCTGGAGTTCTTCTGCGCCGACGCCATCCTGGCGAAGTTCCAGCACGACCAGGTGCTCTCCTTCGACCAGCTCAAGGACCTCTTCCGGCAGCACTGGGCCGACCTGTCCTGGCGGGAGGTGCTCCGGCTGCTCGCCGGTGCGCTGCACCAGAACCACACCGCGCAGCTCATCCAGCTGCTCACCACCGAGGTCAACCAGCCCTGGCCGCCGGCCGACTTCGCTCCGCCGCCGTGGAACCTGGCGCTGGCCGTGCAGTGCCTGGCCGAGGTGCGCAACCTGCACAGCGCCGCCGCCAAACCGGCGGAGACGCTGCTGCGGCAGCTCATCCTGCTGCTGGAGCACTGCGTCTCGATCGACGACCGGGAAACCGCCCGGCTGATCGACGAGGAGATCCTGCCGGCCGCCAAGGCGATCGGCCCGAACTGGCCCGGCCGCAAGATCTACCTCTCCTGGTACCGCCGCCGGGGCGTCCGGGTCGTCTGGAACCCGGTCTCCACCCACGCCGCCCGGCTGGCCGCGATGCTCTCCACCCCGGCCGAGCGGATCGACGACCTCTTCGACGACGTGCTCGCCAGCATGGACGAGAGCCCCGCCTCCTACGCCTCGGTCGCCGGCCTCGCCGAGCTGGCCCTGCTCGCCACCACCGCCGTGGACAGCCCCGCCCACCAGGCCGCCGCCGCCCGGGCCCGGACCCGGCTGATCAAGCGCGCCCGGGCCGACAACCACGCCGGGGTGCGACTCGCCGCCGTACAGGCTCTCGGGGAGCGGTTCGGCACCGATCCGGAGGCACGCGACCTGCTCATCGAACGGGTCCGCGCCGACGGGTACGCCGGGGTGCGGCTCGCCGCCGTGCAGTCGCTCGGCGAACGCTTCCGGGACGAGCCGAACGTCCGCGAGCTGCTCCGGGAACGCGCGCACGCCGACGAGCACGCCAGCGTACGGCGCGCCGCGATCCAGACCCTCGGCGACCGGTACGGCGGCGACGACGAACTCCGGGACGTACTCGTCGAGTGCCTGCGCACCGACACCGACGCCGAGGTGACCAGGACCGCCGCGCACGTCCTGGTCGAGCGGTTCGCCGCCACCCGGCACGTCCGGGACCTGCTGATCGAACGCGCCCGCGACGACACCGACCCGCTGACCCGGCGCACCAGCGTGCGGGTCCTCGGCGAACGGCTGGCCGGTGACGCGAAGGTCCGGTCGGTGCTCATCGAGCGGGTCCGGGTCGACCGTGACCCGGGGGTGCTCCGGGCCGCCGCCCGCGCTCTGATCGACCGACACGGTCCGGACACCGCCACCCGGGACCTGCTGGTCAGCCGCACCGGCGGGGACACCGACGAGGCCGTCCGGCTGGTCGCGATGCGGATGCTGGTCGAGCACTTCGACCGGGACACCGCACTGATCGAGCTGTTGGTCACCGCCGCCCGCCAGGACCGGGACGCCGACGTACGGCTGCTCGCCGCCCGGGCGCTGACCGACGAGATCGGCGCCGAGGCGTCGGTCGGGGCCGCGCTCGGCGAACTCGCGCTGCGGGACCGGGACGCCCGGATCCGGCTCGTCGCCGCCCGGGCCCTGATCGAGCGGGTCGGGATGGACTCCGCCGTCTCCGAGGTGCTCGCCGAGCTCGCCCGGGACGACTCCGACGCGGCCGTACGCCTCGCCGCCGTCAACGCCCTCGCCGACACCGTACGCCGGGATCCGGCCACCCGGGAGGTGGTGCTCGACCGGGCCCGCCTCGACTCCGACGCGGAGGTGCGGCTCGCCGCGCTCCGGGCGCTGACCCGGGAGCCGCAGCTGTCCGACCAGGTCCACCAGGTGCTGGTCGACCGGGCGCACCACGACCCGGACGCCGCCGTCTTCGCGCTCGCCGCCACCGCGGTGGTGGAACGGAGCGGTTCCCGCGACGACGTGCACGACCTGCTCGCCGGTCGGGTGCACGGGGACAGCAACGCCCGGGTCCGGCTCGCCGCCGTACGACTGCTGGTGCAGCGGGTCGGCGTCGACGCCGACGTCCGGGAGGCGCTACTGGAACGGATCCGGCACGACCCCGACGCCGAACTCGTGCACGAGGCCGCCGTGGAACTCGCCACCCGGCTCGGCACCGACGTGGAGCAGTGCGAGGTGCTGATGACCCGGGCCGCCGGCGAGGACCCGCAGATCCGCACCGTGGCGGTACGCATCCTCGGCGAGCACTTCGGCGCCGATCGGGCAGTACGCGAGCTGCTGATCGAGCGGGCCGGCAACGACAAGGACGTGCAGGTGCGCCGGGAGGTGCTGCGGGTACTCGGTGAACGGCTCGCCGAACATCCGGAGGTGCGTACCCTTTTCGTGGAGCGGCTGCGCGACCAGGACTGGTCGGTGCGGGCCGCCACCGTGCAGGCCCTCGGCACCCACTTCGGCAACGACCGCCAGACCCGGGAACTCCTCACCGAACTCGCCCGCGACGACCCGGACCCCGATTTCCGGCGCCGGGCCAGTCAGGTGCTCACCTGGCTACCTGACGCGGACCCCGACCACCTGCCGGACGTACGGCGGTGAGCGGCGTGCGGTCAGTCGCCGACGAAGACGTAGTCCGCCCGCTCGACCAGGTCCTTGGGCAGGTCGATGTGTTCGTTGCGGCTGCGGGTCTGGATCTGGTCCAGCACCGCCGGGCTGATCGAGACCTGGCTCAGGATCGTCCGGACGGCGTGCTCGATGGGGAGGAAACGCGAGCCGAGCACCGAGAAGGTCCGGTACGCGCTGAACGGCGCGGCGTGCGGGTTGAGCTTCACCACCGCCGGCATCTCGTCCCAGTCGTCCGGCCAGTCGTCGAGCTGGTAGGGATTCGTGACGCCCTCGCCCTCGTGCCGGAGCAGCCCCAGCCGCATGAGCTGCCAGACGGCCGCCAGGAACGGGCAGGACCAGCGCCGCTGGCCGTCGTCCTCGTAGTCCCACAGCTCGACGTCCATGAAGATGGAATGCCGGTTCGCCGCGTTCTGCACCGGCGGCTGCCAGGTCCGGCCGGCGCTCATCGCCTGGCCGGGGCCGGAGACGGGCGACCGCCTGCCGTTGCAGAGCCAGCCGGTCTCCGAGGTGGGCGGGCGGTCACCGGTGGTTTCCGGGACCGGATCGGAGACGAGCTGGGTGAGCACCAGCTCGGCGAGCGGGATGTCGTCGGCCTGGGCGCAGCCGGCCTCCCGGGCGAAGTAGTCGATCACCAGCCCGGTGTCCTGCGCGGCCTCGCGCACCTGTTCCATCACCACCCTGGGCGTGCTGAACCGGGTGAAGTAGTCGTCGATCAGGAAGCAGGTGCTGATCCGGGGCCGGCCACTCGGCAGCCGGTCGGCGCAGGCCTGCCGGGCCGCCGCCGCCCAGGGCGCGACCCGGGCGAAGTGCCGGCGGAGCTGGTCGATGCCGCCGGCGAACTCCTCGATGTAGAGGTGCCCCAGCTCGACGGAGAGGTGCGAGAGCGGTACGGACTCGACACTGCGTCTGGCCGCCGTCTCCTCGAAGGTCACATCCGGTCTCATCACAGCATCTCCCAGGCCGCGTCGTCGACGATGAGCTTTGCCAGTGCCGAGAAGGCCTCCACGGTCTCCAGGTTTGCGATCTTGCGCGCGTACACGTCGTTGTCGGAGATGAGCTGCTCGCGCCATTGCAGCACCGGGTCGAGCGGTACGGAGCCGATCAGCATGGTCCGGCCCACCCGGTTGTTGCTGGCCAGCTCCAGCAGGTCCTGGTTGCACTCCCGCAGCCAGGCGACCTGCGCCGGCCGCAGCCCCTCCAGTTCCGGCGAGTCCGGGTCGACCACGGCGGTACGCACGAACCGGAGCCGGTTCACCAGCTCGTCGTGGTCGTGCCCGACCCGGGTGCCGGCGTCCAGGATGCCCCGGGTGCCGTAGACCAGGCCCGAGGCGGCGAGGACGTGCTGCCGGGTCCAGCGGTGGAAGACCAGCCAGCGGGACCGTACCGACTTCAGCTCCGGCATGGCGGTGGCCGCCAGCACCATCTGGGTGGCGTACGACCGGCCGGCGCTGAGGTCGACGAGGCTGAGGTCGAACTCCTCCTCCAGCCGCAGGAAGAGCCGGGCGCAGCGTTCGATCCGCTCCCGGGTGGCCGGGAACTCCCCGCCGCCGCTGTCGCCGGGCAGCAGCACCAGCCGGCCGGCGCCGGGCGGCCGGTTACGCAGGCTGGGCCGGTCGGACTCGGTCCAGACCTCGATCCGCTGCGGCTCGGCCAGGGCGCCGTCGAGGTAGTCGTGCAGCCCGCCGCGGGTGGTGCCGTGCACGGCGGAGTCGATGTTGAAGATCGCACCGGCCGTCGGCGACCCGAAGTCGAAGTCGAGATAGCAGACGTCGCTGCCCTGCAACGCGCTCCGGTAGAGCATGTTGCTGCTGGTTACCGAGCGTCCGGTGCCGCCCTTGTCGGAGGCCGCGAAGATCAACATTTCAGCCAGCCTCCGCGACGTCGCGGCGGGCCGCGTTCAACTCGTCCAACCAGCGCAGTACCGAACTGGTCAGTGCCGCCGCCGTACCGGGCCGCTCGTGCACGATCTCCCTGGCCCGCCTCAGGTTCACCCGGACCACCTGGAGGGTCTGCTGCATCTTCGGACCCGCCTCCGCCGCACCGGCCAGCAGTTCCATGTCGTAGAGGTGCTCGGCCTCGTTGAGCAGGTCCAGCGCGTGCATGGTGAGCCGCTCGCTGCGCAGCGGTGGCCGGCGCAGCACGCGGACGGTGGTGACCAGCCCCTGCACCACCCGTTCCGTGTAATACCACGACGGGGAATCGTGGAAGTCGTCGAACTGCCGGAACACCCGGGCCGGCTGGTCCCACAGGCTCCGGCCGCTGCCGCGTTCGAGGCGGCGGAGCACCAGATGGTCCCAGACCCGGTCGGCCAGGTCCAACATCCTGGCCCGCTGCTCGGCGTCGCTGAGCAGGCCGGCGATGTAGACGGTGCGCTGCAACAGCAGGGCGGAGAACTCGGTCACCGTCCAGCGCAGCGTCGGGCCGCCCAGCTTCTCGCTGTTCTGCAACGTCATCCGCACCCCGGGAGAGTGCAGCGCGAGCGCCGGATCCTGGTCGAAGGGCCGGCGGGTGATCCGCGCCCGGTTGGCCAGCTCCTCCAACACCGCCCCGACCCGACCCAGCTCGGCGTCGGCGCCCCGCTCGACCACCAGACCCTTGACCGCCAGGGAGGTCACCAGCAGGGTGTAGTAGTCGGTCGCGTCCCGGTCGGTGGTCCGCCAGGGGATGTCCTCCAGCGGCCAGCGGTGGCCGTCGCCGAAGGTGGCGACGGTGGCCCAGTAGCCCCGGGTCAGATCCCAGCGCAGTTGGAGTGCCCGGGAGAGCCGTTGCTGCTCCTCGTTGAGCAGACCGAGGATCCGGGTCCGCTCGGTGAAGAGCTCCTCGATCGCGTCGATCGCGATGACGGTGAAGTAGAGATAGGGCTCCTCGGGTGCCACGCCGACCGGCTGCTGGCCGACCGGCTCGGTCGTCTCGACGTCCGGGGCGTCCCGGACGATGCCCCAGGACCAGCCGCACTCGAAGAGCCGGTTCGGACTGTCCAGGTCGGCCACCTGGCCGGAACCGATCATGACCTCGCGGAAGCTCGCGATGGTCTGCCGCAGCCGGCGGCGCAACTGCGCGACGATCTGCCGCTGCGGCAGGTTGCTCTGGTTGAGGGTACGGACCAGCGCCTGGCCCTCCTCGGAGTCGACGTCGAAGACGTTCACCGCGAAGCTGCGCAGCAGGCCCACCATGGCGGCGGTCAGCCGCGCGCTCGCCATGCTCTCCAGCTCGTCGATCTCCCGGAGAATCTCCTCGCGGCGTACCGCCGTGCGGAAGACCCGGGCGAAACCGATGGCGGCCAGGGAGAGTGTGATCGACATGGCGAACGAGTCGACGATGTCGAGATCGAGTTGCTGTTCGGAGGGCTCGCCGCCGTCGGTCTGGAAATATGTCCGGCCGGAGAAGACCGGCGTCCCGGATTTGTCGGTGTAGCGCTGGTAATACTCGGTGAGCACCTGGATCAGGATCCGGGGAATCTGGGTGGCGGTACCGAGTGGACGCAGCGCCCTGATCATTTCCTCGGCGGTCTCGTCCGGACGGTCCAGTCCGAAGTCCGCCTGGGTGGCCGGCAGCAGGATGCAGAGCAACTGCTCGGCGTCACTGATCGAATTGGGCCCGTCCCGCCCGCCCCACTGCCACTTTCCGTCCTGCCAGCTCGTCCGGACGGTGGCCGCCCAGATCTCCAGGAGCTCCTGACGGGGCTGGATCCTCATCTATCGTGCACCACCATCCGCGAAAAACACCGGCTAGGTCGAGCGGCACTCATGTTGTGCGTCGGGAAGTCCCGGGTGGCTCCCGCACGCGCCTCGATGATAGAGACGTGACCGACCGGCTGCGGCAACCCCGGCTCCACGACCGGGTGCGATCAGAGGAAGATGCTGGTCAACGCCGGACTGGTCGGCCTTTCCACAGTGGTGCCACGTTTCACCGCGGCCACCCCCTTCGCATCTCGGGCCTATCCATCAATGATGGCGTACGCGTCAAGGCGGGCGGAACACCTCGCCGAGCCGCTCACCAGCGACGCCGTATCCGAGCGGGGTACCCGGACCGGATCAGCTCTGCCGGGCCGGATCGGTGAGCTGCTGGCGTACCGCCCAGAGCGCCGCCTCGGTACGCGACGCCGAGCCGGTCTTGCGGAGCAGATTGGAGACGTGCACGGTGACCGTCCGCACCGATATGCCGAGCGACCGGGCCACCTGCTTGTTGGACATGCCGGCGGCCAGACAGGAGAGCACCTCGATCTCCCGGCCGGTCAGTTCGGCGGTGGGCGTCGGGGCGACGAGTTCCTCGGGCCGGCGGCCGCGCTCCGCTACCAGCAGCTCCACCAGCCGGTAGGGGTTGCCGCCGGTGCGCCGCCAGACGGCGTCGACGACCGACGACGGCACCGGCGCGCCGGGGTAGACCTGGCCGAGCACGGCGGCCACGTCCGGCCGGCCCAGCGGGCCGAGATGCTGCCGGATCGCGCCCGGCGCGCCGGAGAGCCGGGCCAGGGTGGCGGCGACCAGTTGGGGCGACACCGCCTCCTCCGCCGGCCGGCTGCCGACGAGCAGCAGGGCGGGCAGGTCCGGTGCGGCGGCCAGCTCGCCGACCAGGTTGAGGCTGGCCGGGTCGAGCGCGTGCAGGTCCTCCACCACCAGTACCGCCGGCCCGGCTCCGACCAGCGCCCGTACGGTGCGTACCGCGAGGCGTAGCAGCGCGTCGGGGGCGTACCGCTCGCGGGGCGCGTTCGGGTGCTGGGCCAGCCAGGCCAGCGCGTCGGGCGGCAGCGGCAAGTCGGCGGTGTCCCGACCGCTGAGCGCGGCGGCGAGCCAGTCGTACGGCGCCGGGGTGTGCACCCGGGCCGTACCGGTGAGGATGGTCACCGGTCGGGGCGAGAGGCCGTCCAGGGCGGCGCTGATCAGCAGGCTCTTGCCGACCCCGGCGGCGCCGGTGACCACCACGCAGCCGGTCCGGGGGCGCCCGCCACTGACCACGGCCCAGGCGGCGGCGAACTCGGCCAGCTCGCCGGCACGCCCGACCATGGAGACCGGCATCATGAGTCAACCCTACGCAGTACTGCGTAGTGACTTTGCCGTGGATCTCGGGGCAAGCTGCACGGTATGACCTTTGTCCTGCGCAGCTTGGCCGTCAGCGACCCTGGCCTGGTCCGGCCGAACAACGAGGACGTGGCGTTCGCCGGCAGCCGCCTGGTCGCCGTCGCCGACGGGATGGGCGGCGCACCGGCCGGCGAGGTGGCCAGCGAGATCGCGATCAGCACGCTCGCCCCGGTGGAGCGGTCCGCCCCCGACGGGGAGCCCGTGACCGCCCTGCTGGAGGCGATCGACACGGCCAACGGCCGGATCCGGGCGGTGACCGAGGCCGACCCGGCCACCGAGGGGATGGGTACCACCGTCACCGCGATGCTGCTCGCCGGCCGCCGGCTCGCGGTGGCGCACGTCGGCGACTCCCGGGGCTACCTGCTGCGCGGCGGCCGGCTGGCCCGGCTCACCAGGGACGACACCTTCGTACAGGCGCTGGTCGACCAGGGTGGGCTGACTCCGGAGGAGGCCCGGCGGCATCCGCAGCGGTCCCTGGTCACCCGGGTGATGCAGGGTGGCCCGCTGGAGCCGGCCACGATCGCGCTGATCGCCCAGTCCGGTGACCGGCTGCTGCTGTGCAGCGACGGCCTCTCCGACGTGGTCGACGACGACGCCATCGCCGCGACGCTGACGGGTTTTCCGGACCGGGAGGAGTGCGCGAGTCAGTTGGTGAAGCTCGCCCACCAGGCGGGTGCCCCGGACAACGTGACGCTGGTGGTCGCCGACGTCACCGCCGAATAGCCCCCTGCGGTCGCGTCGCTGACCGGCCGTCGGCGCGGACCGGGTGGTCCGGCCGCCCCTTCCGGGTGGCGGCGAGGTCGGATAATTGCCTCGGTACCCGACCGGCCCCGGCGGCGAAGGGTGAGGCCGTGGCGTTGATCGAACTCGGCGAGGAGCGCTACGACCTGCCGCCCGACCCTGCCCCGTCCCGCCGGTCGCGTCGACGTCGGCTCCGGACGGCCGCACTGGTGCTGGTCGGAGCGTTGGTGGCCGGCACCGGCGGCGCGGCGCCACCGGCCGTTCCGCAGCTCACCGAGGTGTACCGGATGAGCGACAGCGGATACTTCCTGCTGGCCGGTGACCGGATCTTCGTCGCCGAGCCGCTCGGTGGCGGGCACCGGGTCACCGCGTACGAGGTGGGGCGGCGGCGGCAGATCTGGAGCACGACGTACCGGACCGCGCACCGGCAGGCGGTGCTGGTCGAGGAGGACGGCCTGCTGGTGCTGGCGGAGGGAGGCGCCCAGAACGGCCCCTACCGCAGCACGGCGCTGGATCCCGGCACCGGCCGGACGCGCTGGTCGACGTCGAGCCAGCTCGCGACGCTGCACGGGGCGGGAGTCACGCTGATAATCGAGGAGGTGTTCCCGCCGGGCTCGCGGATCGATCCCGACAGGCCACCGCCGGTCACCACTCCGATCCACTACCCGGAGTGGGGTGCCGGGATGTACACGGCCGCGCCGATCGGGCAGACCGTCCGGGTGCTCGACCTCGACACCGGCCGGGACCTCTGGACCTCACCGCTGCTCACCGGCGTCGCCACCGTGCCCGCCACCGCCGGACGGCCGGCCGCGCTGCTGACCGGGCACCCGGACGGCCGGCTCGAACTGCGCGACCCCCGGAGCGGGGTGCTCCGGCAACCGCTCGATCCGGTGGGCGGTCCGCCGCTCTACGCGGAACGGGCCGGCGACTCCGTGCTGGTGCGGTCCGAGTCGCACCTCGCCCTCTATTCGGCGGACCGCTGGCAGCGCCGGTGGATCCGGGCACTGTCGACGGACGGGCCGAACGTCGGGGCCTGCGGGTCGATGCTCTGTCTGGAGGGGCGGACCGGCATCGAGGTGCTCGACCCGGTCACCGGCGGTACGGCGTGGCGCAGTGCCGGGCGGGTGTCGCTGCGGGGGCACGGCGTGCACCTGGTGGAGGTCGGCGAGAACGCCGCCCTCGGCCGGGCGGTGGACCCGCGCTCCGGGCGTACCGTGGTGGACCTCGCCGGCTGGACCGAGGTCCCGACCCCGACCGAGTCCGCGCCCATGCTGCTGCTCCGGCATGCCGGCAGCGGGGGCCGGACCTGGGTGGGTCTGCTGGATCCGGAGGGTACGGCGGTCCGCCCACTGGGTCCGCTGCCGTACGCCCTCTCCTCCTGCCGGTGGACCGCCCGGCTGCTCGCCTGCCGGACCGGGGACGGCGTCATCCGGGTCTGGCGGTACGCGCCGGGGTCGACCCCGCCGGGATGAGCGGCGGGTACCGGAAGGCCCGGATTGGTCCCGCACCGGCGGCTTCACTCGGTAATCTCGACATATGGTGCAAACCAGTCCGGACATTGACCTGCCGCACCGGTCGTCGGTGCGGCTAACCGTCAACGGCAGACCGTACGAACTCGACCTCGACAACCGGACCAGCCTGCTCGACACGCTCCGCGAGCACCTGGGACTGATCGGCGCGAAGAAGGGCTGCGACCACGGCCAGTGCGGCTCCTGCACCGTGCTGCTCGACGGTCGGCGGGTGAAAAGCTGCCTGGTCCTCGCCGTCGCGGCGGACGGTGCCGACCTGCTCAGCGTGGAGGGGCTGGCGCAGGACGGGCAGCTGCACCCGTTGCAGAGCTGCTTCGTCGCGCACGACGCCTTCCAGTGCGGCTACTGCACCTCCGGCCAGATCTGCTCCGCCCTCGGCATGCTCGACGAGGTGCGCCGGGGCTGGCCGAGCGAGGTCACCGCCGACCTGACCGCCGGGCCGGCCGGGCTCACCGAGCCGGAGATCCGGGAACGGATGAGCGGCAACATCTGCCGCTGCGCCGCGTACCCGCACATCGTCTCCGCCATCCGCGAGGCCGCGGCGGCCGAGGACGTCCGATGAGGAGCTTCCGGTACGAGCGGAGCACCGACCCGGGCCGGGCGGTGGCCCTGGTGGCCGGCGAGCCGGACGCGACCTACCTCGGCGGCGGCACGAACCTGGTCGACCTGATGAAGCTCGGGGTGGCCCGACCCGGGCTGCTGGTCGACGTCACCCGGCTGCCACTGGACTCGGTCGAGTCGCTGCCCGACGGCGGGCTCCGGATCGGCGCCACGGTCCGCAACAGCGACCTGGCCGCGCACCCGACGGTCGGCCGGGACTTCCCGGTGCTGGCCCGGGCCCTGCTGGCCGGGGCGAGCGGGCAACTGCGCAACATGGCCACCGTCGGCGGCAACCTGCTGCAACGTACCCGCTGCTACTACTTCCAGGACGTCAGCCGGCCGTGCAACAAGCGGGAGCCCGGCGCCGGCTGCTCGGCGCTGGAGGGACAGAACCGGGAACTCGCCATCCTCGGCTGGTCACCGCAGTGCGTCGCCACCCACCCCTCGGACATGGCGGTCGCGCTGGTCGCCCTCGACACCGTGGTGGAGGTGCTGGAGCCGACCGGCGCCCGGGACATCCCGCTGGCCGAGTTCCACCGGCTCCCCGGCGAGCGGCCGGACCAGGAGACCACGATGGCCCCGGGCGGGCTGGTCACGGCGGTACGGATCCCCGGGCTGCCGTTCGCACGCCGTTCGGCGTACCGGAAGGCACGGGACCGGGCATCGTTCGCCTTCGCCGCCGGCTCCGTGGCGGCGGCGATCGACCTCGACGGCGGCCTGGTCCGGGACGTCCGGCTGGGCTGGGGCGCGGTCGCGCACCGGCCCTGGCGGCCCCGGCTGGCCGAGGCGGCGCTGCGCGGGCAACCGGCGACCGAGGAGACCTTCCGGCTCGCCGCCGAGGAGGAACTCGCCGCCGCCCGACCGCTGGCGCACAACGCCTTCAAGATCCCACTGATCCGCAACCTGACCGTGCGGACCCTGGCGGAACTGGTCGAGGACGGCACCGGCACGGCGGAGCGGGACCGATGAGCGGGCCCGCCGGGGTGACCCGGTGAGCGCGCCGGCCGCCGCCGTCGGCCGGGCACACCCCCGGCTGGAGGGCCGGGAGAAGGTCACCGGCACCGCCCGGTACGCGGTGGAGCATCCGGCGGAGGACCTGACGTACGGCTGGGCGGTCCAGGCCACCGTGGCGAAGGGGCGGATCATCCGGATCGACACCACGGCGGCGATGCGCGAGCAGGGGGTACTTGCGGTGCTGACCCACGAGACGGCGCCCCGGCTGAACCCGACGCAGAGCGCGGAACTGCTGCTGCTCCAGCAGCCCCGGGTGCGCTACCGGGGCGAGATCGTGGCGCTGGTGGTGGCCGAGTCGCTGGAGGCGGCCCGGGAGGGCGCCCGGGGAGTCCGGATCGACTACGACACCGAGCCGCACAGCAGCGTACTGACCGAGCGGCACCCGAGCCTCTACAAGCCGGACCAGGTCAACCCGGCCTACCCCACCGACACCTCGGTGGGCGACTTCGACAGCGGCTACCAGGCGGCGGAGGTGCGGCTCGACCAGACGTACCGGACCCCGGCGTACCACAACAACCCGATGGAGCCGCACGCCGCGACGGCGTCCTGGGCGGACGGCCGGCTGCTGGTACACGACTCCAGCCAGGGCAGCACGGACGTCCAGCACGCCCTCGGCCGCCTCTTCGAGCTGCCCGCCGAGACCATCCGGGTCACCGCCGAGCATGTCGGCGGCGGCTTCGGCAGCAAGGGAAGTCCCCGGTGCACGCCGGTACTGGCCGCGATGGCCGCCCGGCAGGTCGGCCGGCCGGTACGGCTGGCGCTGACCCGCCAGCAGATCTTCGGCCCGGTCGGGTACCGCACCCCGGTGATCCAGCGGATCCGGCTCGGCGCCGACGCCGACGGCCGGCTGGCCGCGATCTGCCACGACGCGATCAGCCAGACCTCCACCAGCATCGAGTTCGCCGAGCAGACCGCCGTGCTGACCCGGGCGCTCTACGCGGCACCGCACCGCCGGACGACACACCGGCTGGCCCGGCTCGACGTGCCGACGCCGTCCTGGATGCGCGCCCCCGGGGAATGCCCGGGATCCTTCGCGCTGGAGTGCGCGATGGACGAGCTGGCGGTCGCCTGCGGGGTCGACCCGGTCGAGTTGCGGCTGCGCAACGACACCGAGATCGATCCCGAGGAGGGTGTGCCGTTCAGCAGCCGCAACCTGGCCGCCTGCCTGCGGGACGGGGCCCGACGGTTCGGCTGGGCGGACCGCGATCCCGCCGCGGGCGTACGCCGGCAGGGCCGGTGGCTGGTCGGCACGGGCATGGCCAGCGCGATCTATCCGGCCCGGACCCCGGGGGCGTCCGCCGAGGCGGCGGCCGCCCCGGACGGGACGTACCGGGTGCGGATCAACGCCACCGACATCGGGACCGGCGCCCGGACCGCGCTCTGGCAGATCGCCGTGGACGCCCTCGGGGTACCCGGCGAGCGGGTCACGATCAGCATCGGCGACAGCGACCTTCCCCCGGCGTACGTCGCCGGCGGCTCGACCGGTACCGCCGGTTGGGGCCTGTCGGTGGACCGGGCCTGCCGGAGCCTGCGCCGGCAGCTCGACGAGCGGTACGCCGGGAGCGTCCCGCCGGAGGGCCTCTCGGTACGGCTCGACACCTCCGAGGAGACTCGCACGCTCCCCTCGGCCCCCCGGTACGCCTTCGGCGCGCACTTCGTCGAGGCGCGGGTGAACGTCGACTCCGGCGAGATCCGGGTCCCCCGGATGCTCGGGGTCTTCGCCGTCGGCGAGGTGGTGAACCCGACCACCGCCCGGTCCCAGTTGATCGGCGGGATGACCATGGGGCTCTCGATGGCGCTGCACGAGGAGGGGGTACTCGACCAGCGGTTCGGCGACTGGGTGAACCGGGACCTCGCCACCTACCACGTGACCGCCTGCGCGGACGTACAGCGGATCGAGGCGTACTGGGTGCCGGACGAGGACCGCGGGAACCCGCTCGGTATCAAGGGGCTGGGCGAGATCGGCATCGTGGGCTCGGCGGCGGCCGTCGCCAACGCGGTGCACCACGCGACCGGACTGCGGCTGCGTACCCTGCCGATCCAGCTCGACAAGCTGGTCGACCGGCTGCCCCTCGGCTGACGGCTCCCCCTCGGCCGACGGCTGCCGAGACGGCACAGGCTGCCGGGCCGCCGTCCGAGGGTTCGGTCCAGGTCATCATGACGGCTGTGGCCGGTCTTAAGCACGATGCCGTGGCCGAGTCCCGGATACGACTCTCTGTCGGCTTATCCAATCTGATCATCACCGCCGGCCAGGCGAACGGTTCGCTACTCGCTGCTACCACCGAATGTGAGCCAGAGCCGCGCGTGGACGGGTTTTCGGGCACACGCGTGAAGTCCCTGAACCGCACCTCCGCTTCGTCACACTGCATGATCGGGCGCCACGCGGCACGGCAACTCGGGCGAGCAGGCCCCCGCCGTGCCCCCTGCCAGGCCGTGGGTGGTCGGGCTCAGGGGTTCAAACCCTTCTCCCTACTGGCCGCGTCGGCCAGCAGCGTCGCGGCCGGTGTTCGCGCCGGCTCGCGGCAATGGTGATTCGCGTGAGCGCAATGTCGGAGAAGAAGGGCGGGCGATTCACCGCGGATAATTGTCCCTGTCGAAAAAGCATGGGAGGACCATGGGTCGCATCGTCGGCGGGCACGCGGTCGTTCTGGGCGCGAGCATGGCGGGCCTGCTCACCGCACGGGTCCTCGCGGAGTCGTTCGAGCGGGTGACGATCGTCGAACGCGACCGCCTGCCCTCGGGCGTGGCGCAGCGCCGCGGCGTACCGCAGGGACACCACATACACGCGCTGTTGGCCCGCGGCGCGCAGGTGCTGGACGGGCTGTTCCCCGGCCTGACCGCCGAGATCATCGCGGGCGGCGCACCTACTGGGGACCTGCTGGGCGGCATTCGATGGTTCCTGTCCGGCCATCGGATCAGGCAGGCGGACATCGGCCAGCCGGTCCTGTTCCCCAGCCGGCCGCTGCTGGAGTCCGGCGTGCGGGACCGCGTCCGCGCCCTGCCCAACGTCCGCGTCGCCGACGGCCTCGATGTCGTCGTGCCGACCACCACGGCCGACCGCCGCACGGTCACCGGGGTACGGGTGCGCGGTGCAGACGGCCACATCACGGTCATCGACGCGGACCTGGTCGTCGACGCGACCGGGCGCGGCTCGCGTACCCCGCTCTGGCTGGAGAGTTGGGGCTACACCCGACCGCAGGCCGACAAGGTGCATATCGGGGTGTGCTACACCAGCCGCGCCTACCGGTTGCCGCCCGGCGCGCTGGGCAGCGACGCGCTCATGCTGCACTCCTGGCACCCCGGGCAGCCGCGGGGCGCCGGGCTCGTCGCGCAGGAGGGCGAGCGGTACCTGGCCACCCAGGTCGGGATGCTCGGCGACCAACCACCGACCGAGCTGGAGGGTTTCCTCGCGTTCGCGCGGAGCCTGCCCTTCGACGACATCTACACCGCGATCCGCGACGGCGAGCCGCTCGGCAAACCGGCCACCTTCCAGTACCCGGCCAACGTGCGGCACCGGTACGAGCGGCTCTCCCGCTTCCCCGACGGGCTGTTCGTCCTCGGCGACGCAGTATGCGGGTTCAACCCCATCTACGGCCAGGGTATGACCGTGGCCGCGCTGCAAGCCGCCGCGTTCGGTGACCTGCTGGCCGCAGGGCGCCTGCCCACCTCGCGGCGCTACTTCCAGGCCATAGCCAAAGTCGTCGACGCGCCGTGGGAGATCGCCACCGGCTCGGATCTTGCCTTCCCCGAGGTACCCGGCCGCCGCACGGCACGGATCCGCATGGTCAACGCGTACCTGCCCCGGCTGCACGCCGCAGCCGCCACCGACGCGAGTCTGGGTGCCGCGTTTGTACGCGTGACGGGCCTGCTCGCTGCGCCCACCAGCCTGCTGCGACCGGATCGGGTGCTACGCGTCCTCCTCAGCCGCGACAGCGCCGCATCGAATGGCGCCGACGCGGTCGTACCTCCACCGGTCAACCTGCCGGCCGACCAGGCCGCCACACCAGGCGGTCAGAGACCCGCCGCCTGACCATCCAGGTCGAGACCGGTTTCGAGTTCGCGGTAGTCGTGTTCGACCGCGGTGGTGCTGGACACCCAGTCGGTCCGGGCGGCCAACCACGTCCCCCTCGCCTCGCCCACGCCGTCCGTGTAACCCCCACCAACAGGGCCTCTGACGAACTATCAAGCTCATAACGGACACAAGCTCTCGAACCACCCACTGGGGGGTGAGATGCCGGGCTATGTCGTGATGGCCGGATTTACCCCAAGACGACGTAGTGAACGTTAAATGTCTCGATTGCCAGCGGGGTCGGTGTCCGCGGACGTGAGTCACGGGTGTGACTCACACATGTCTCACGTTGTCCACAGTGGAATTAGGCAACGTGAATATCCGCAGGTGGGATGAGTGGGCCGCCTGGGATTCGAACCCAGAACCCGCGGATTAAAAGTCCGCTGCTCTGCCGGTTGAGCTAACAGCCCGTGTCCTGCAAGGCTACCGGATCGCTCACCGTACGTCCCGGGGGTATCGGTCGCGGCGGCGGTCTGGTCGCGGCCACGGTACGGCTCCGGCCGTGCCGGTGGCCGGGGGCCTGGGTGTCAGGTACTCCACGGCCCTCGCGGGGACCGCGTCGTCCGCGATCGCTGCGGCGAGGGAGGTGACCGGCCACGTCCAGCTCGACGTCGTGATCGAAAGTGCCGCCTTGCGCGACGGGCCAGCCCACCCGCCGGCCGAAAACAGGTGCTCCGAGCCCGAGCACTCAGGCGCGTCGTCGAAGACGCAGACAGCGGGCCGAGGACCGAGGAAGATCCGCGATCCGGGCTGGCACCCACATCGCACCCACGTGACACCCGCCGTCCACAGGGGACGACAACGTTCCGTGGTGGGGGACAAAGACCGCTCCCCGAGGATCAAAGTCCGCTGCTCTGCCGGTTGAGCTAACAGCCCGCTAGGGAGTGTCTCCTGGATCTTGTGGTGTGGATCGGCTATTCAGGATCCCGGGCTCGGGTGGTGGCGGCTGGTCCGGTGGGCTCGGCGGCGGCGCCTGGGTGTTGGTGCGGTCGGTGAGATGGGCGGCGGTGACCGCGCAGACGGCGAGGGCGGCCATGACCAGCACGGTGTGCCGCGCGATCGCCTCGTCCTATGACGACACGAGTTACGCCGGCGCCCATCGTGAGCAGGCCCATCACGATGAAAAGCCACACTGGTCCCACCGACCTTGACAAATTCCGTCCGTGTGGCAACGATCTTGGCAAGCGTCACAACAGAGAATTCCCTCCGGTCACGCCAGCCGTGACCGGAATGACGAAATGGAGGAGTCGCAGATGCGATGGTTACGACGAATGAGCCTGCTGGCGGCCGTGACGGCGGCCGTCGTATTTGGGGGCGCCGCGCACGCGAGTGCCGCGGTGCCGCCCCAAAACGTGCACTGGCTCTACACGGCGGGCGGCGGCGGTGCGGTGTTCTTCGACGCTGACCTGGCAGGCTATCCGTCGAGCGAAAAGGTGACGGTGTGTGACAACAAATCCAATGGCCGGGGCGTCTTTGCCGTTCTTGATGGAACCCACCCTGACACCGGTGGACCCTTCAGGGTCATGATAGATGACCCGTCCAACGACGGGGCCTGCAGGTCGACGCACGGAAACCTCTTTGCCGATGGGTACTACGTGTATGTCTTGGTCTGCGAACACGCAAGTGGCGCCTATTACAACTGTGCCGAGGCCAGAGGTGTGGCGTAGGGCCTACTACGGCAGCCACCATTAGCTGTCTGAGCAGTGTGGACACTGCGGGTGGGGTGGGCGCAGCCGCCTTGATGATCATGCGTGCGAAGACAACAAAAACGAGGGCGGCTGCGGCTGCCAGGATAGCGACAGCATCAACCGACACCGCCCGACCACGCCCACCACTGGAGCACCTGGCGCCGCCGCCACCAAGCCCGCTCACGCTGGTTCCACCAACGCACCCGACTCAGCCGCGGCCGGCACGGGCATCAAAGTAGCGTCCGCCGATTGGAAGACGGTCGACTCTACCGGCACCGTATCGGCGCAGGTCAGTTTTATTTTCACGGACGTCGACGCCACAACCGGACGGACGATTTTTTACAAAGGCACGCCGCACGAATGGCGCTTCCACACAAAGCAAGAACGGGGCATCGATGGCGGCTGGAAGGTTTGCCAAGTCGATGCCCCGCCGCTGTGCGGAGTCCATCTACGTTGCTAGCCGTTCGATGGCCCGTCCATTCGACGCTAGGGAATGCAGAGCCCTTGCCCGGCCTTCAATGATGCCCATTCGAGCTGTCCACTCGCTAGCTTCCAAATGGGCCGCCTGACTCGTGGCCTGGCCGGACCATTTCCGATACAACAAACCCGGTTCAGGGATAAGATACGGGTGGGTGTTCAACAAGGCCCGCCGTGACACCGGAGAGCCGCCGGCCGAGCTGGCCGCCGCCGTGCGCTGGCTCAAGGCCAACACTGTCGACCTGGCCGCGCTCGCCGACGCCGCGTTGGTCCGCAAGGCTCTCGACACGCTTGCCCTACGGATGGACGGCGCTCCCGCGTCGCCCAGCACGATCGCCCGGAAACGGGCCGTCTTCTCCGGCGCACTCAAGTACGCCGGAGAACTGCGGCTACTCGACGCGCACCCGATGTCGCTGGTGAGTTGGACCGCGCCGAAGACAGCCGATGAGGTGGACCGTCGCGCGGTGGTCAACCCCGATCAAGCGCGGGCACTGCTCGCCGAGGTGGGGCGTACCGTGCCCGAGTTGGAAGCGTTCTTCGGATGCATGTACTACGCCGCGCTGCGGCCCGAGGAAGTGCTTCACCTGAGGGAAGACGAGTACGAGCGGCCCGCCCAGCGTGGGGGGTGGGGCGTGCTGCACCTGACGGGCTCAACGCGGTGGCCGTGGGCCGGGCCTGGGGCGATGGGGACGACACCGCCGAGGACCGAGGGCTGAAACACCGGGCAAAGGCAGCGACCCGGGATGTGCCGGTGCCGCCGCCGCTCGTGCGGCTACTCGATCACACATCAAGGAGTACCCGCCGGGAGCGAACGGCAGGCTGTTCGGCCGAGGGTGTCGACGACCCGGTGCGCGGCGGAGTGCGACACCCCGAACAGCGGGCCGATCTGGCGCATCGTCAGGTTGGTACGCCAGTACGCGGCAACCAGGAGCACCCGGTCGGCCAGGCACAGCGCCCACGGCCTGCCCGGCCGTCCGTCGGCGATCGCGTCACCGCCTCGCTCGGACACCAGGCGGACCAGCCTGCGGAACTGGGCTGGTTGCGAACCAGTGAACGGGAAATCCACTCCGGGCGGGCTGACGTGATCACCTGCACCGGAACATCGTGCCCGATCATCCACAGAGGATGAAGAGCGAGTTACGAGACATCCTTTAGCCCGTACAGAGTACCGGACGACGGCCGGCCCGCCCCGGGGATAACCGGCCGGTGGGCCGCCCGGGACCGGGCGGCCGGGCGCACCGGTCAGTACGTGTCGGCGAGTTGGCCGCGGAGTTTGGTGAGGGCGCGGGTGAGGAGGCGGCTGATGTGCATTTGGGAGACGCCGATCTGTTCGGCGATCTGGGATTGGGTGAGGTTGCCGTAGAAGCGGAGGGTGAGGATTTTCTGTTCGCGTTCGTCGAGGGTGGCGAGGGCGGGGCCGAGGGCGACGCGGAGTTCGGCGAGTTCGTATTCGTTGTCTTCGGCGCCGAGGAGGTCGCCGAGTTCGGTGGTGCGGTCGCCGTCGCCGGTGGGGGTGGACAGGGAGACGGCGTTGTAGGCGCGGGCGCCTTCGAGTCCTTCGAGGACTTCTTCTTCGGTGAGGTTGAGGTGGGTGGCGATGTCGGTGATGGTGGGGGAGCGGCCGAGGGTTTGTAGGAGGTTGCTGTTGGCTTCGCTGATGGCGAGGCGGAGTTCCTGGAGGCGGCGGGGGACGCGGATGTCCCAGGTGCGGTCGCGGAAGTGTCGTTTGAGTTCGCCGATGATGGTGGGGATGGCGTAGCCGGCGAAATCGACGCCGCGGGTGGGGTCCCATTTGTCGATGGCTTTGATGAGGCCGACGGCGGCGGTCTGGGTGAGGTCGTCGGTGGGTTCGCCGCGTCCGCTGTAGCGGTGGGCGAGGTGGTGGGCCAGGGGGAGCCAGGCTTCGATGGCCTTGTCGCGGAGGGCGGGTCGGGAGGGGTGGTGGGTGGGTAGGGCGGTCATGGCGTGCAGGAGTTCGGTGGCGGTGTCGTTGGGGGTGGGGTGTGTGGTCCGGGTGGTGGCCGGGGCCGTGGTGGTGGGGGCTGTGGTGGTTGTCATGGTGGTCCTCCCTGCTGGGTGGGCGGGGGTGTGAGTTGTTCGGTGGTGGAGGTTGGTTATGTGGTGGTCGGGTGGTGGAGGTGTCGTGTGGCTGTTCAGGCATCACCTTAGCCCGTTGGTATCGGCGGATGCTAGCCGAACGGCTGATGTATAAAACGGA